>CAIKND010000175.1 GCA_903828675.1 uncultured Acidobacteriaceae bacterium | reverse complement strand
GCCCTGATACGAACTGGTTCGGCGGTCTGGCTGAATTCGTGCCCCGACACAAACCATGAGTGAAGCCGCTTCTAGGAGTGATTTACTCCTAAATAGCCGCGATTCCCGAATGAGAATTCCCAATGCGGAGGCCGGCGTGCTTTTCTTGTGCCGCGGCCCGGCAACGCTCGTATGCTTCGGGCGGGTCCTGATATTTCGGCATCACTGCTGTCCGGCTACAAGTCGAACAGAATCAATTGGTTACCAATATCGCATGAGTCCTTATAGCAGCCGGATGTCTGAAGTGCCTGTAGAATGGGCGTTTTCTCGAACAGCGTTAGGCTGAGAATCTGTAGGATTTGGTAAAGGCTGGCTTCCAGTCCGAGCCGTTTGCGTTCGATCGCGACGAGTACATAGACACTTACCGCGATCCATATTTGAGTCTTCACCGCGTTCTCGCTGGTTCCGTAGAACGCCTTGATGCGCAAGTGCATCTTGATCCAGCGAAAGAAAAGTTCCACCTGCCAGCGCTGCTTGTAGATTTGTGCGATGGTCAGTGCGGGCAAGGTGAAGTTGTTGGTCAGAAACACCAGCCGCTTGCCGGTGACGGCATCGAAGTAGCACACGCGTCGCAGTGCATCGGGGTACGCAGAGGCCGATGCGAAAGATGCGAGAACGACGGTCTGATCGGAGCGGACGCCAGTGTCCTTGTTGACCGGATGCGAGTAGCGCCGCTGGAGCAAAACGTTCGACTTGGTGCGCACCACGAAGAAGGCCAAGGAGAGCGTAAACGCATGCAGGCGCTCGAAATCGATGTAGCCACGATCCATCACATAGAAAGCTCCAGCCTCTATCAGTAACTCATCGAGGATGTTGACGTCATGCACCTTGCCGTCGGTAATGCGAATGAACGTGGGGATGTTGCCGCGCAGGTCTAGCAGCGTGTGCAGCTTCACGGCACCTTTGTGCTTGCGGAATCTGGCCCAGGGAAACACTGACAGACAAAGATCAATCGTCGTCGAATCCAGCGCATACAGGGACTGAACGAGGTCCACGCCCAGCGGATCGTCCGCGTACAGTGGCCGTGCAATGGCGATCAGCACCTGGGCGAAGTCGGCAAAGATGCGCCAATCGTGGGCCTCATTGGCATCGCCCAGCGTGGAACGCGTAACTCGCCCACGGAAGCCCATGTGGTACAACTTGTCGCGCATGGAACCCAGGCAGGCTTCGATGTCGCGCAGACTCTCGCGATAGGTCAACTGAGCAAAGGCCATAGCCAAATACTGGTCGCGGCATGAGAATCCCCGATAATGTGCATCGCCGCCGTAGCGCTCGACGCACTTCTGGAACTCGTAGGAGGGCAGATGATCTATGAGCTGGGAGAAGACAGTCCTGCCGGCATTCATCCCTCATTGTCGACAATCCGCGCAAGTTGCGGCCACTCCGAGCAAGACCTCGATTTTGCCGCAGCCAATTCAAATCGAAAAATGAGAGTTATACGCTATCGCATTTGATATGTGTTGGTTACAGAGGATGGGCTGATTTTAGCCGGACACTACTGATGTCCGGTAATTGTCCGGCTCAGCGCGGCAGTTCCGAAGAGACGTACCGCAACGCGCCAGCCCACCAGTTTGTGAGCTCCTTCAAACTACCGGGCTGGCACTGATGCGGAGCAGGGAGCAAGCCATCCCACGCAACGTGCATCCACTGTGCTTGCGCTGGCAGATGAATCTGCTGAATCCAAGAGAAGTCTAAACGCGATCTCACCGGAGGCTCAGTCGATGTGAACTCAGAGAAATTCTCGACTGCAGCAGCTGGCGAATCTTGAGCCGGCGCAGTGAGAGCTTCTAAGGAGCGCAGGTAATCGTCACAGCCTACGAGAG
>CAIKND010000174.1 GCA_903828675.1 uncultured Acidobacteriaceae bacterium | reverse complement strand
GTTCCAAGAGGTGCTTCAGGAGCGCCTGGGCTACGACCTGATTCGTGAGATTCAGGTGTTAACGCCGACCCACAAAGGCCCGCTCGGCACTGTGGAACTGAATATCGAGTTGCAGCGCCTCCTGCAGCGGAAGTTGTTCGGGGTGGATGTGCCTACCGTCGAGCCTGGCCACCGCCCGAGGCCGTATCCGGGTGACAAGGTGATCCAGACGAAGAACGATTACGACCTCGGCATCATGAACGGCGCGATGGGCGCCGTCGTTGACGCCACTCAGGACGGCAGCCTTTCCATCGACTTCGATGGCCGGCGTGTGGAGATCAAGGGTGGTAGTGATGCCCTCGGTAATACCCAGTTGGCCTACGCGACTACGATCCATAAAGTGCAGGGTTCGGAATTTCCCTGCGCGGTCGTGATCGCCCATAAGTCGCACTCCTTCATGCACCACCGCAATCTGCTGTACACCGCGGTAACGCGCGCGAAAGAGTCCGTGATTCTTCTCGGCGATCGCTGGGGCATCGACAATTGCGCCGCCAAACGCCAGGTGGACCGCCGCAATACGTTTCTTTCATTCCTGCTGCATGCAGGGGCCGATTCGGTCGCCCACGCCTTGCGGCAAGGACCGGAGGACCAGCGATAACAATGCCGAGGTTTATTGATCATTTGCTAGCCGAGAAAAAGTGGCACGGCAGTTGGATGGGGCTTCCACCGTCGATGTTTGCTGGGGGAGAGCTTCTTGTGGAACGTGTAATCAAGAGCCGTCGGATGCTCCATGAGTCCACCGTCGTCCTGATCGACAACGTGGCCGAATACTATTTCTCCCACCACGTTGATGCGAAGCGGGGCCCGTCTGGGCCGGAGCAGTTCCCGCAATTGGCCCCACCATTTTCGATGGCATTTTACGAATACACGCTCCTTCCCTGGATGTATGACACGCTCTTCAATGACGTAGAAATCGGGAAGCCACGCGCGCTGAATCAGGTCGGAGTGCTGGTCATCGCTGTAGAGACAGGCAGCATCCATGTTGACGCGAGCCAACACAGCCCGCTTTCCAGTGCTCTCAATGAGCGCAAGAGCGGGTTGCCGCCAGAATGGTATCTATGCATTGAGCTGTTTGCTGGAGACCGCGCTGAGCGCCTCGCTTGGTGTCCCGCCCTTAGGGTGGGCTTGACGGTCGATGCTGACGGCAGGCTCGCTAGTGATCCACGCTACAACCTTTGGGCACTTGATGACCGGATCACGGACAATCTCGCAATCGAGCAAAGCCGCCTCTGGACATTGATGCCTCTTGCCTATCCGGCATTACTGGCCACCTCGTTCCTGCACTGCCGCAACGTGAGCACCGAAGAGCATGTGCCGGCGGCCAAGCTAAACAATGCCTATCGCAGGCGCCACGGGCTGCCGCTCGTCCGTTATAAGACGCTCACCATAGAGCCGATGAAGCGCATCCTGCGGAAAGAGGGGCAGGTCGAAGTCAATGGCCTGCCAAAAGCACTTCACATCTGTCGCGGGCACTTCAAGGATTATCGGGCATCTGCTGGCCTGTTCGGAAAGCACAAAGGCCTTTTCTGGTGGGATATGCAGGCGCGGGGCGCGCCTGATCTCGGCGCGGTAGTGAAGGATTACGCAATCAAACTGCCCACCTCAGGGGAGGTAGACCACCCGGTGGAACGGCCATGACTGCCCCGCCGATGGACGTGCACGCCTATTACCGCCAGGTCACTGACATCGACATCGGCGAGATTGCCCGTGAGCTGCTGGCGGGACGAGTCACTCAGGAATCCGGACAGACCCTGTTTTGCGATTGCCCGAACCACCGGAGCCAGTCGCGCCGCTCACTTCAGGTCTGGCTCGACAAGCAGGGGTGGTTCTGCCACGCCTGTGGCACCGGCGGCGATGTGCTGCAGTTGGTCGAGTTCGTCCGGTTTGGCGCGGTCACCCGCGGGCAGTCTGGCTCCATGCCGGACTCCCACCGGCAGGCACGCGACTTCCTGGCGGCACGCGTTCGCCTGCCGCCGTTGTCGAAGCTCGCTTCGGGCAGCCCGGAACAGGCCGAGGAAGCTCACCAGCTTACGCTTCGCGTACGTGAGGCGCTAACCGCGATAGCAGCCGCATATCACCAGCGCCTGGTCGGGAATTCGGAAGTACTCGCCTGGTTTCGCGGCAAGTACGGAATCAGCGAGGAGACCATCGGCAGGCTCCAGATCGGATACGCAGACAGCGGCGGGCCGAGCGTCGCGCGCACGTTGATGGACGGGCCCGGCGCCTTCACCATGCGCGAGTTGGCGG
>CAIKND010000173.1 GCA_903828675.1 uncultured Acidobacteriaceae bacterium | reverse complement strand
GGCGCAGTGTCGTGTTCTCGGGGTCAGCGTTTCCGGTTACCACCAGCATCTGGCGCGCCGCAGGGAGATAGCCCGGCGGCGCCATCTCAACGACGAAGCGTTGCTGGTTCACATCAGCGCGGCCTATGCGGAGAATCGCGGCGCGTATGGTTGGCCGCGCATCTGGCGGCAACTGCGGGCGCAGGGTGTTCGCGTGGGTAAGAAGCGGGTGCAGCGACTGATGCAGAAGCACGGTATTCAGGCCCGAGGCAAGCGGCGTTTCCGCGTCACTACGACCGACAGTCGCCACAACTTGCCGATTGCGCCGAACCTGCTGAATCGCAACTTCAGCCCGTCCGCGCCCAAACAGGCGTGGGTAGGCGATTTCACGTATATCCCGACGGAGGAAGGCTGGTTGTTTCTGGCTGTACTGATCGATCTGTTCAGCCGCAAGGTGGTGGGCTGGTCGATGCGACCGGATATGCAGCGCAACTTGGTGATCGACGCTCTGGAGATGGCCTGGTTCAAGCGCAATCCGGGCAAGCAGGCAGGGCTGATCTTCCATAGTGATCGTGGCAGTCAATACGCCAGCGATGACTTCAGTGCCGTACTCAAAGAGCATGGCATCACGCCGTCGATGAGCCGCAAGGGGGACTGCTGGGACAGCGCCTGCTTGGAGACACTGTTCGGTTCGCTGAAGGTGGAGCGATTGCATGGCCAACGTTTTGGAACCGTCCGCGAGGCCAAGGATGAGACCATCTCCTGGTTGCTCTGGTATATCCGAACACGCATGCACTCGACGCTGAACTACGTCAGCCCGATGCAGTTCGAGCAGGATTGGACGGATCGATCGAGGAAGATCGCCGCATGAGAACTTGCGGTGATCGAGGCAGGCCGTGGAAATGACGGTTTATGGAAAGCCCGGAAAACGATAATGCTGTTTTCCGCCCTTCCCACAAACCTCGGAAATCGATGAAGCCGATTCCCACATTCCCACCGCCACGACAACGACGAGGATGAATTAAATATCCTCAAAACCCTGCCGGTTAAGAGATACGAATTCTGAGGGCAAGGTCAAACAGGATGAGGTTCTTCTTCAAGAGAGCTCCTCCGATTGCTGGAACTTACTCCGGAGCAAGTTCAAAGCGATGCGGCTTCGGTTGGGCCAATTTGCGTTGTTCCGCGATGAGCCTTGCGTCCTCCTCTTCTATCGGGTAAGTCACTTCAGCAGCGTGAGGCGCCTTTGGATCCTCAATCGCGAGAATGAAGTGCGCCTCATCCAATCTCGTCCGTTTCAGCTCGATTCCGTCCACGCCCTTCGCCTGGCTCTGCATCGGCGTGGCTAACAGTGCCAGATTCACTCCAGTGGCAAGTTGTTCCCGCGTGAATGAAGCGATCTTGTGGTCATCGATCCCAAGCATGTATCGCGCCGCCGGCAAGCCGTTCACTCTGAGCAACTGCTGGTTAATTGCGGCGAGATCGGAGACACTCAGGACAAACTGAATCATCGCGTCGTCCAACAGCAAAGGAAGCGGCAGCGCATTGTCTGTTTGAGTCCATTGCAATATGCCGTCTGCGACCTTAAGGTCTGTAACCTGCGTATTTTCAGTCGTAACCGTCTTTCCCATCGTCGCATCGATCTGCAAGCTGCTTACAATCGGTGACAGCCCCCAGGAGCGCGCAAGCTTCGCGGCCATCAACCAGTGGGACGCTTCTGCTGGGTGAATGCGGTCCGGAATCAGCAATGCTGCCAGAGACCTATCTTTCTGCGCTCCTGCGTTCAGCAGGTCGGTCTCAACCTGGTTGAAGTCGCTGAATCCAAGGTGCGACGATGCAGCCAGTTCTTTCACAAAGGCCGAATGGCGACTTACTACCTCGTTGTAATGGGCAAACTCTGTACCGTGCGTGAATTCGTCGTAGGGAGTGGGAGAAATGAGAGTAACTCTCGCTGCCGGCGTTCCACTATGAATTGCATCCAACAACCTACGATAACCTTCTTTGTAGGTCTCAAAGTATTTCTGGTTAAACTCCATATAGTAGCCATCGTTCATGCCGAGCATGATTGTGACCACGGTGGGCTTGTGGGGAACGAGATCCCGCTTCAGCCGCGTCGGCATATCACCTGTGTAGCCGCCATAGACCGTGTCTCCAGGGATACCCCCATTCCAGAAGGTCACGTGTATCTGCGGATAGCGGGTGAGCACGAAATCTTCCACAAAGCGCGTATACAGCCGCTGGGCCGTGATGCTATCACCGTAGAAAACCACCCGGTCGTTTTCGTGCAGCGGAATTTCCTGGCCGTGGGTTCGCACGGCACACATCGCCAGCACAATGAGCGCCACGGTCCATATGTGTTTCCGTTTCATCGGACCTCCAATGGGTTCTGGCAGGCGGGCATCTGCTGCGCTCCAGCCGGCGTGCCCAGGTGGCTTTGAATCTGGAGCCATACATCCGCCGGTGAGACTGGGTATTTCCAGCTTGCAGCGATCTCGCCTGACGGAGAAACGAGCACCAGCGGCGCCGCTGAATGATCATGGTCTTTTCGCAAGCCCGATACATTTGTCGCGTCAATCCGCACTGCCGGGTAAAAGTTCCAATTCGTTCTCCATTGCTGGAGTTCATCCGGGTCCATCGTGTGTGCCGGCACCACGACGCTTTCGAGGCCAAGGCTTGCGAATTGGTTCATCATGCTCTCGATCAGAACCAACTGGCTTCGGGATGCGCCTGCTGTCGTGTCTCCCGCCGGCGTGAGCACAGCACCAAGCACCCAGTGGCCAGCGAGTAAATTTGAGTTGGCAGGCAAAGCCTTGAAGCCGGGCTCCAATGCCTGCCCTGCTACCGGTGCATGAAGCCGAAGCCCGCCGGCTGTCCCCTGTAACAGTTCGCCCAGGCAGCCGCACAGTTCATCCGGCTTGTTGGCGGCTGAATCTGATTCTGCCGGGAAAGATATGATGCCCTTCGTCGACTCACTGGAACCGTCGTTCAACTCCTCACGATCCGGAAGCCCCGCTGGAATCCTCTTCGGTGCGCAATAGCGGTTGCCTGAAAATTGAATCTTGGGCATGGCTGAAGCGAACGATCCAGATGCAGCAACAATTGTGTTGTCTGCAAAACGATTGGGCATGTTCCCCGTGAACTCAGCAGTCGATTGGAAAGCAGCAACGCGGACCGGTGGATCCCAGAAAATGGTGTTATTCGCAATCTCAACCCCGTCGAGCTTGCCCCGGTTCCAAGTGTATAGAAAGATGGCTCCCTGCCTCTTCGAAAGGCGGGGACTGCGCCCGTTGTGTATGCAGGTGTTGTGCCTAATCTCACTGTGGACCGAATTTCCGCTCGTCCCCTCGGCTCCAAAGACAGAGATGCAATAGCCCTGCGAGTCATGACCGAAGTTGTGCTGCAGTAAATTGTTCTCATCTCCATAGTCGATATCGAAGACGCCGCCATCCACCCCCGGAGAATCGGTGAAGTAGCCTTCGTTGTATTCCACGCGGCAGTCACGGCACATCCACTCCCAAATGGCATTGGGCGTCCCGATGGTCTCTTTTTCCTGCATGCCGGTGTACCATGCAACGTTGTGTTCCAGTACGCCGTGCGAGACGCGAGCGAGCAGAATGCCATCGCCCGCCACGTCGTGAACCATGGAGTTACGAATCTCTATATGCTCACCGCGCCCCTGTCCATCGGCCGAGTCAAAGCCTGAGCCGTTCACGATGATGCCAGCCCATTCAGATGTATCATAGGCGGTCACGCCATCCAGAATCACATCGTCGAAACGGCTCTTTGCTTTATCGTCAGGAGCAATGACTACAAGGCCGGAGTCCTTGGTGAGTGGAGTGCCGGACACATCGTGCACCACCACATTTGTGATCCTGAAGTGGCGCATCACGGGTACGGCGCCGCCAATGTGGATGCCATAGGGTGAGCCGCCCACCACTTCCAGATTTTCGATTTCCCAATACTGCTGGTCGCTGAGTCTCAGGCCCGCGGATTCGGCCCCACCCGCAATGATGGGCAAAGCTCCTTGCCCGTATGCACCCAGATGGATTGGGGCCTGTTCAGTACCGGAGCCCTTGGGCCACAACATGCCGTCGCAGCGGCTGCCGCGCCTTAGAAGTAGTCTCTCTCCTGGTTGATAGGTATAGGAGCTTGCCTTGGCCACTGTGCGCCAAGCGGTCTGCGATGTCAGGGAGTCCGCCGAATCGCTGCCGGCGCTGCAATCCAGATAGTGGTTTGATTGGGAGAATGCAAGAGCCCCCGCAGTCAAAGCGCCAAGCAGGAACAGGGAAATTATCACCCTCATGTGGGCGTCTCCTTTCGGCCCAATTCGGCGCCGCGTTCAGGGTACGATCGGGGTATGTTTGGGTTGCATAATCGTTGCCGCTGCAAATGTATTTGCGGCGGCAACGATACCGAAACCGGACACGAACGGTAAGCTGGAGACCCTATGTGGGCCGCTTGCTTCAGAAGGTGAGGCGTCCCGCGAACTGCATCATGCGTGGCGAGTAGCCGCCTGTAATCTGTCCGAATCGCTTACCGGCAGCCATGTCACTGATCGGGTTTTCGTAGTGGGCGGTGTTGAGCAGATTGAATGTCTCCATGCGCAACTGGAACTTCATCTCCCGAGGAAGGGTGAAGACCTTGAAGAGCGAAATATCTTCATTGGTATAGCCGGGACCAAAGAGCAGGTTGCGTCCGGCGTTGCCAACGATGAGAGTCTTGCCTGCACCCGTCGACCCAGCCTGACCGGTCGGAACGGCGAACGCTTTGGTGTTGAACCACGCGGTAATTGAAGGATGCGACACGGATGAACTGCCTACCAGGTTGGGCCGCAATCCCGGATAGTTAGGATTGTTGCCACTGCTGACTATGTTGAATGGCTTGCCGGTTTGTAGCGTGGTGATGCTGTTCAACTGCCAGCCTCCGATGATAGCTTGCGTCAGGCCGTTCGGGCGAGAGAGGAAGCGCTTCCCTTGGCCGAAGGGAAGCTCAATGATCTGACTGGCAACAAAGTGATGCCGCAGGTCGGTGTCCGAGTTTGCGTATTCCGCCGCAAGGTTGAACGGATTCTGCGGATAGTTTCCGCCCTTCCCAAGGTTGAACGGCGCAGGACCGTTATCGCGCCCGTGCGCAAAGGTATACGACGCCAGGATGCTATAGCCCTGACTGAAGCTGCGATTGAACTTTGCCTGGAGAGAGTCGTAGTTGCTCAGGCCGGCCGGCAGCAGCGTCTGCACCTTGCCGATGCCCGACGACAGATGATTGTTCACGTTGTAGTTGCCCACCGAAACTGAGAGATTTCGCGTATTCGCCCCGACATAGCCGAGTTCAACTGAAGTGGAGTTGCCCAGCTGCTTCTCCAGTGTCAGGTTGTAGTTTCGCGAGTATGCCGTTGGGAAGTCCTTCGGCTCCGAATAGACAGCCTGCGTGTTGCCGCCTGAGACTTTGGTCAGGTCAATCGTCGATACTCCGCTGGCAACCGGGATCGATGTGGAACGAGCGACGCCAGCATCCAAGCTATATGGAAGCACGAAGCAATAGCAGCCGGAGTCGAAGTAATTCACGAACTGCTGCTGGGTAAAATTCGGATAGTTTTTGGTCAGAATATCTTCGCGGGCGTCATTCTCAGGCGAGTAGAAAATGCCAAAACCGCCGCGAACAACCCAGGTTGGCAGGGCTTGATAGCTGAATCCAACGCGAGGCATGAAGTCGGCCTTGTTGGAGTTGACCAGCGATTGCGGATTCGATCCACGGCCAGCAAGATTGATCAGCAGGGTGCTCGCGTCGAAGTTCGCCTGGTTGTTGTTGAGCTCGACATACGGCTGTTGGTACTCGTAACGCACACCGTAGGTTAGGTTGATCTTCGGCGTAATCTGCCAGTAATCCTGCACGTAAATCGTATGTTCGTTGGCCCGAGTGCTTGCCTTGGTTAGCTGCAAACCCTGGTCGGTGACGTATGGCAATCCAAGCAACAGGTCGGCGATCTCGCTGCCGCCGTTGTAATAGTAGGCGCTCCCATCGTAAAAGGAGGAATAGGTCGGGTCGCTGGTCTGCGCGTCTCCCGCGCCGCCATAATACTGGTAAGGAACCGGGAACAACGAGAAGTTGGGATGCGAGTTCAGGCGCCGGTATTCGTAGCCAAATTTCGCATTGTGCTTGCTGTGGGTCCAGGTCAGCGCATCGACGATAGTAACATTCTTGTCGCGGAAGGTGAGCGGCTTGTAAGTGGATCCTCCGACGGTGGGTCCACTCTGAAACTGAATCTGTGGAATATTTCTGGTCGACGGGAAGCCTGGAATAATCACGTTCTTGATGCCCCACTGCGTCGCCAGATCGGAGCCCGCAAGCGGGCTGTTCTGCGAAACTGTGGAGAGCAGGTAGCTGGCGCCCACTTCGTTGAGGAGTGAGGCCGTGAATACGTGGTCGTACTTCAGTGAAACCACATTATTCTCATAGCTCGTCAAATCGCCGCTGTCGCCGCTGCCGCCGCCAGCGATCTTGATATGCCCGGCATAGGGATCGGCTGTAGCGGTGTCTCCCTGTTCAGCATCGTAGGTTAGGTAAATTCGGTTCTTCTGCGAGAACGTGTAATCTGTTCGCAGGTTCGCGACATTGTTGTTAACCGTGTACGCCTGCTGCACCGCAAAGTTGGTGAAGAAACTGTTGTTTTGAGGCATTGGAAACAGGTTGAGCAGAATCTGCTTGCCCGCCGGGCTGACCCTGGACGCCGGAATCATGTTCCCGATGAACTGCTGGGAGTAATAGTTGTTGTTGAAAAAGATCGGGTCAAAGATAGGAACCTGGTTACCGGAATAAGGGTCGGTCAACTTCGAGAGATCGGCGTTGCCAGAGGCGTCAAAGGTCACCTGGTTTACTGGGGGCGTGTTCCCCAGGTACGAGATAGAGTTCTGCAACCGGTTCCCTTCGTAGGCGAGGAAGATAAATGCCTTATCTTTCCTGATGGGGCCGCCGGCGGTAGCACCATAGATCTTCTGCTGCAGCGTTGGTGAAGCTCCTGCTGCCGAAAATGCGTTGTTCGCGGCGGTGGCAGTCGGGCGATAGAAGAAATAAGAGCTGCCGTGATAACTGTTCGAGCCGGATTTGGTTTGCAGCAGGATCGCACCACCCGAGGCTCGCCCAAACTCCGGTGCGTAGGTCGAGTTGACGACTTTGAACTCCTGAAGTGCGTCGAGACTGGGAACCATGTTCGTATCGTTGTTGCGATTGCCCGTGACTTCAACGCCGTTGACCTGAACGGAGTTTGAAAACTCCCGCTGGCCATCCACGGAAAGGTTGAGGTTGTTGCCGCCGCCGCCTGTCCCTACGCCGGGCACCAGCAGCATGAGCCCGGTCAGGCCGCGGCCATTGGCGGGAAGGTCCTCGAGTTCGCGTGTGCCGATCACCTGGCCGGTATCGGCACCTTCAAGTTGCAGGACCGGTGCGGAGCCGGTTACGACCACATCCGCCGTGACAGCACCAACCTTCATGGGGATGTTGAAGCGCGCCCTCTGATCGATGTTGAGTTCAAACGCAGGAACGGAGGCGGTGGCAAAGCCGGGCGCTTCGACGGAGATGGTGTAATGATGCGGCGGCATCGCCATTTCTACGAATTCGCCTCCAGCATTCGTCGTTCCAGTTGTCACAATACCCGTGTCCACATCGCGGATTGTGACCTGTGCTGCCTGAACGACATTGCCGGCGGGGTCAACGATGCGGCCCGAAATGGAACCTGTTGTTGCCTGCGCCCAGGCCTGCAAGCCACCAGCGAATAACAACACTGGAAGCAGAATCGCGCTCAGCTTTCTCGTCGTCATCAAACACTCCATCTTGGTTTCGCATCGGGAAAGGTAACTGATTCGCGAAGATAAACAGCCGGGAACGGCCGCACCTGGCTGGGTAATCGTTTACCCCTCAAGCCGGACAACTCACTGAACTGTCTCCTCTGCGCAGAGTCCTTTTTTCCTCAAGTGTCTATAGGACGATTCAGAGCAGGGCTTTCTTTACAAGGGAAACATTATCCGATTCCGATCACCTTGAATGGAGAGTTTCCGTGAGGCCCCGGGCGTGTGTATTCCGTGGCTATGGAACTGGAGGAAGATTCATCTGGCCACTCTATCGCCTCGCCTGCAAATGCAGGCTGTCTTCCCTCGTAAGCGAGATCGCCGCAAATTGGTACGCGGGAGCGCTGGCAAATGCAGCGGCGGCCACAAACCAGATGTACCAACTCAACGCCGTCATGGATTCTGAGAGCAGTCCATGGCTGCTGGCCCAAATGGCGGCATCTCCCGCAGAGGTGATCACAATGGCTAGCACGAACATCCCCCAGCACTTTGACACCAGACCCTGGCCCATGCGAATCACCGAGCGGCGAACAAGAATCGCTTCGACAAGCAAAAGAGATAGAAGCGGATCGCTCAACCAGAGCAGCATGGTTCCAAGAGACGGATGTCTCCAAAGCAAAGGAAGATCGTTGGAAAGTTGGCTGACGGAGAATGCCAAAACGAGGAACAACAGCGCCTTATCCCCTCGCGTGAGCGAACCCACCAGGTGAAATTTGCGCTGAACTCCCAGGACGCGGGCAAGCCCTAGAGCGAGAAAGGCCATCGACAACGGACCGCCGACCACCATTCCCAACTGGCTCAGGCTTGCGAACAGACCGCCAAATGGTTGACTGAGCTGATGCCAGTTGCCCCAGGGCAAATGCCCGTCGGATATGGCTCGTAACAAGACGCCTGAAAGCCGGGCCAGTGCAGCGCAGGCAATCATGCCCCACGCCAGCCTCATCGGCTCGTCAGAGTCGAACCACGAGCGGCAGATGATGGCCAAGCAACACTCGGTGGCTGTCATCACCAGGAAGAACAAGGAACCCAGAGCCCAGAAGTACCAGCCCAGCACGACATACTGACCAGTTACAAGAAAATGAGCAAAGGCAATCATGCCCAGAGCTAAGTGCGACGCGAGCAGAATCCAGATCCAACGCACGAGTCTTGGCATGAGTTCTCGTCAGATATCCTGCAATACGCGCCTGGAAAGTTCCCGAGTGGCACGCCTGCCCAGAAATGCAGTGAAGATTGGTGTGGAAGTCGCCAAGGAAATCTGGCGTCCTTCGCCGCGCAGTGAATTCTGCACATGCTGGCCGAAGCAACGCTCCATCCAACGGGCGAGCCGTTCCGCTACCAGTTGTTGCGCTTCGGAGCGGTTTGTGGACTCGCTCTCTTGAGTCCACAGGTGGCTCCAGTGATTCAAACGCGTCTGCAAATCGTCGAGTCCAGAGGCTGAAACCGCCTCAAAATCGACGTCTCTGCCAAGAGTAGCCGTAGGTTCGCGTCTCCAGAATCCTGGATGCCATCTGCCAAGGAGGCTCATGCCGGTCTCTCTTTCTTCCGCAGTTGAATACGTAGCTTGGCGGCGGCCCGGTGCAATAAGCTTCCAACCGTGCCCGGACGAATCGCTAGTTCTGTGGCAATTTCAGTATATTCAAAACCTTCCGCGCGTAATTGCACGCACTGCCATTCGCGTGGGGCCAGCAGCATCCGCGCCGCCTCAATCCAGTCTGCCGCCAGGTCACCCCCGGGCATGCCGCGCTCGTCCCGGAGCCTGTCCTCACCGGCGTCTTCCAGCGGCACAACCGTGCGGACAGTCGCCGACCTCAGGGTGTCACAAACATAGTTATGGGCTACCCGATGGAGCCATGCTCGCGGATGCTGGATCTCTTCACCCTGCATCAACGCCAGAAAGAACCTCAGGAATGTCTCCTGAAGCGCATCCTGTGCCAGCGCATCATCCCGCGTCAATCGATGCGCGTACGCGAGAAGCACGCTGGCGTGCAACTGGTAGGCCTGGATCGTCTCTTCGCGTGCGCTCTGGGCATCCATGGATGCATCTCTCCTGCGATGCACCTGCTGGACAGCGATACTAGTTCATCGCAACCGCCCCGGTCCACTCAGACTCTCAGCGGCACTTCGCAGTGGCAATCCAGAATCGAGTGCCAAGGGCTTTCGGGAAACATTTCAAGAGGCCGGCTCCTTGTCCGCGCCAAAGGTCCGTAGTCTGCCTACTCATGAACCGCGGATGCCGCGCGCCTCCGAGCGGAAAGCGAGGGCCGCTTAGCCCGCTGACTTCTAGTCAGCGAGGACGCCTCGAACTCCACCGCAGATTATCTCGCCAAATCACTCATTGACCTAATGGATTGCTCACTACAAATCATTGGTTAAGAGCGGACGATTGAGGCCCGGAGTGCCTTTGTTTTTTCAACGGAGTACAAAGGACAATTTGGTCCAAAATGGAGCCCTTTCGGCGCTCGTTTGTCCCAAATTCTGGACCAAGCCGCCGCGAGCCGATGACTAAACCGAAAAACCGAATTCCGCCCGGTTTCTTTTACCTGATCGTGGATGAACTGGATGGTTGGGGAATGAACTCCGTGCCGCCACCCTTAGCTCCACAACTCGCCCGGATTCCGGCCCAATGAGCTCGTAACCCCACGAGTGCAGACGACGATTTATATCTCGTTTAGATCTGTTGCCCACCTGTCCGATAAGCCGGTTTTACTGCCAAGTAGAGCGAATGCACATGGAAACATTGGTCGACTTGAATGTCTCCTCGATGTTTTCCCGGATACAGTTCACACCCGGCGTATGGCCGAATTCCTATTTTGCCTTTTGCGTTGTTGCGGCAGTGTCTTTCGCGCGCGCGACCAGGGCGGCGAATCGGGGATCGCTGTGCAGGAATTTAAGATCCGGATCTGATTCCATGTGCTGTGCTCTGCGCGGCGTCATTCCGTGCTCAACGCTCTCGTTCAGGAACTTAAATGCCTCTTCGCGCTTACCCATTTGAGCCTCGAGGCAAGCCATGTTATATACAGATCGGACCGTTCGCGGATTGTCAGGCCCAAAGAGACGCTCCTGAATTCGAAGCGTTTCACCCTGCAGTTTCTCCGCCTGATCATAATGACGTTCGCGGGTCAGAGTGTTGCTCAAGCCCGTTCTCGCCTGCAATGTATCCGATGCTTCGGGGCCAAGTAACCTGCCGCGGATTTCGAGAAGTTCTCTCTGCAGCTTTTCGGCTTCAGCATAGCGGTTTTCCGCACTGATTGTTGCCGCCAGGTCGGAAAGCGTATCCAGTGTGTCAGGGTGTTCAGGGCCATCAACCCTGCGCTGAATGTCGAGTACTTCGCGCAACTGCTTCTCACATTCCGCGTACCTGTTTTGCCGCCCAAGAAGGCGAGCCAGGTTGCTCGTCGAATCCAAAGTGTCTGGGTGCTCGGGACCAAGGATCCGTCGCCGGAGGTCGATTGTTTCGCGTTCCAGATTTTCCGCGTCGGCATACCGGTCTTCTCTTTCCAAATCCAGCGCCAGATTGTTCATGGTAGCTAGCGTGATCTGGTGCTCCGGGCCAAGCACGCGCCGCCGCGCGGCAAGCGTTTCCCTCCACAACTTCTCCGCATCGGCGAAGCGGCCCAGGTCTTCCAGGCTAATGGCCAGATTCCCCATCGAATCCAAGGTGCTGGGATGCTCGGGACCGAGGACTCTACGCCGGATGTCGTAGGTTTCCCGGCGCAGTTTCTCTGCTTCGGCATAGCGGCCCTGCATAGACAAGTTTTCCGCCAGATCGGACTGCGACTGCAATGTATCGGGATGTTCCGGGCCCAGGACGCGGCGCCGAGTCTCGAGCGCCTTTTGGAATAATTTCTCTGCTTCCGCGTTACGTCCTTGGAGATACATCGTCTTGGCAAGAGTATTGAGCGACTTCAAGGTATCGGCGTTGTTTGGCCCGAGGACACGGCGGCGAATCTGTAGAGACTCTGTCAGCACCGTGCGTGCGCGATCATAGAGACCCAGGTTCTTGAATACCGAGCCCATGTCATACATCATTTGTGCCTGAAGCTCCGGATCCCTGGTAAGTCCGGAATCAATATCTTTCGCAGCCTTGTCCAGAATCTCCCGTGCGGTCACGCTGTTGCCCCGAGCTTCGCTTGGATCGGAGACCTGAAACATGTTGGTCATGAAACCGGCAATGCGGTCAGCCCGGTCTCTTTCTCGTGTGATGCGCCGCAATTGAATTGTCTGCGTGATCGCGAATGCACTCAACAACGCGAAAATGCTCGCGAGCACTCCTACGCTCGCGCGATTTCGGCGTATGTACTTTCGCAAGCGATAGGTTGTGCTCGCGGGACGCGCCATAACCGGCCGGCTTTCAAGATGGCGTTCAATGTCCGAGGCAAGCTCGACTGCCGACCCGTATCTGCGTGTGCGGTCCTTCTCAAGTGCCTTCATGACGATCCAATCCAGGTCGCCACGAAGCAATTTGACCAAGCGCCGCGAGTCCACACCGCGCGCTGCCGCTCGCTCTGAAGAAGTGTTGCGATTCGCGTTCACTTTGGAACTCGGCCGACGAGGATCGGACTCGCGCAACTGCCGCATCATTTCTTCCAGCTTCTGTTTCTTCCAATAGGTTGTATCAAACGGAAGAAACCCGGTGAGCAGTTCGTAGAGCAGTACGCCCAGCGAATATATGTCTGTGCGTGTGTCGATATCCTGCACGTCGGGGTCGGCCTGCTCGGGGCTCATGTAGCCGGGTGTGCCCAGGAATGCGCCTTGATCCGTAAACAATGTCTGCCCGGGCTCTGAGGGAGCAATCGCCTTTGCCAATCCAAAGTCGATGATGCGGGGGCGGGGCTTGCCGTCGACCTCGACGACAAGAATATTCGATGGCTTCAAGTCTCGATGGATGATCGCCTTCTGGTGTGCATGCCGTACTCCTTCGCAAACTTGTAGAAAAAGCGTCAGTCTCTCGCGAATCCCCACCTTTTTCTGGTCGCAGTAGTCGGTGATCGGAAGACCGGCGACATATTCCATGGCAAAATACGGCTGGCCCATGGGCGTCGTACCGGCATCGAAAACCTTGGCGATCGCCGGATGATCCATGATGGCCAGCGACTGCCGCTCAGCTTGAAACCTATGAACCACCGCAGCATCGAACATGCCGGCCCGGATCAACTTCAGCGCAATCAGGCGGCGGACCGGCTCAGTCTGCTCGGCCAGCCATACCTGCCCCATGCCGCCGAAGCCGAGCTCCCGGATCAACCGATAGGGTCCAACATTTTCCGGATGGGTTGAAGATTCCGCCGCGTCGACATCAAACAGACTGCCCGATTCGTCAAAGGCGACGAGTAGTGACTCGACCTCCATTCGCAGCGGCATATTTTCAGCGCAAGCCTCATCAAGGTAGGCGCTGCGCCCTTGGGGGTCGCGCTCAAGCACCTCCGCGACGATCTCTTTAACTCTTGGCCATTGCTCCGGCGTTTCCACGGCTTCCCTTCTTGATGTGTCTGGTCAACCACGCCTTGGCTACGTTCCAGTCACGTTTAACTGTCGAAGCGGAGATGTCCAGGGAGTCAGCGATCTCTTCAATTCCCAGCCCTCCAAAGAAACGGAGTTCAACGATACGGCTCTGCTGCTCGTCGAGTCTGGCAAGGCTCGTGAGGGCGTCATCCACTGCAATGACATCGGCGCTCGGAAGCTTCGCAAGAACGAGAGTCAGATCAAGCTCTACCCGATTGTCAGCACCGCGTTTGGCTGCTCCATGACCACGAGCATGGTCCACTAGAATCTGGCGCATCAACCTCGAAGCTAGGGCGAGAAAATGATCGCGGCTATTTGCATCAAAAGGACGTTGTTCAACCAGCCTCAAATAAGCTTCATTCACAAGGGCAGCACTCTGCAGAGTGTGTCCTGGGCGCTCTCGCCGGAGATGGTACCGCGCAATTTCGCGCAGTTCCTTGTAGACCAGAGGAACTAACGCCTCCAGTGCTTCCCTATCTCCGGATTGCCAGCGGACCAGAAGTTCGCTGACTTGCTGATATGGTTGATTTGCAGCCACTTATACACCAAAGTTTAGGAGTGAAGATCGCATTCCGCCGAGAGCAAGTCAACGCGAAATAGCCCGGCTTCCGGATCGGATCGGTCAACTATCTCGAAGGGCGTAAAAAACTTCCTGAAAGAATTGTGAGCTGATTTGCCCCTCCGTTTCCGCAGTTGATAGATGAAGAGCTGAACTTCCTCCCATCCGCATTCAGCTCAATTCAAATCAACGGAGTCGGCATGAAAACAACTTACAGACTTGCTTGCCTGGTGCTGGTGTGTTCGTGGTTCGCCATTTCGAACGGCGCAAACGCGCAAAGGGATCCGGGGGTTAGAGGCGGCCTTCAGAACACCGGCGGTGGACTACAGCAACAAGGCATTCCTATTCCGCACCCGCCGCTGATCAGCCGCAATCCAACCAACGGAGCCACGGTAAATGAGAACGAGCTGGCTTCGTTTGAAGAAGGAATTATCCGGGCCGGACAGCTCGAGTCCACTTGCGACGAGTGCGCCGATGTGACGGATGGATCGCCGGTCACGGGAATGGGTGAGCTCGATCCCATGTTCCCTCAGTCGCACACCAATTCCAATGGCCTCGGAGCACGGCACAACGCAGATCAGTGCTTTGTGTGCCACGCGCAGCCCACACTCGGCGGTTCCGGGGGATACATTGTTCCCAACCCCGGCAGCCCGAAACCCCAGCAGGCGGAAAATCCGCAGTTCCGATTGGTTCCAAATCGATTTGGAAAACAAAATACCGTTCCGTCATTCGAAACGCAGTTCGGCCCGTCGCGTGAAGTTCGTTTCAAGTACAAACCCGACGGAACACGCGACGGAGGTGTCCATCAACTCTGGACGGTGCGTGGAATCGCGAATGATCCAACGATCTCGAACTGCGCACTTACCCAGCCGGACTTTGAGACCCAGTACAGGGCGGGCAATCTCGCTTTCCGCATTCCGCTACAGATGACGGGCCTTGGCCTCATCGAATCGATTCAGGATCGAGAGATTTTGGCTCGGCATGACGCCACTGCTTCCCTGCGCGCCACGCTTGGCATCGAAGGGCATCCAAATCGCAGCGGCAACGACAGCACAATTTCCCGGTTCGGATGGAAGGCGCAAAACAAATCCATCACCATCTTCGCGGGCGAAGCCTACAACGTCGAAGTCGGAATCACCAACGAGGTTTTCCCCACCGCGACTGAAGAAGATCCGGGTTGCCAGGGGCAGCAAAAGCCGGAGCCCAATGATGTCACCCGCACCGATCCAGACGACACGCGCAATCAAGCCTTCGACAATCCGATGCACATGCTTCCCGACTGGATGCAGTTCCAGGTCATGATGAGATTTACCGACGGACCAGCACCAGACCCCAATCCGGGCGAAAGCGCGACAAAGGGCAAAGCTGTCTTCGCCAAAATCGGGTGCTCGTTGTGCCACACCCAGCAGATGCGGACCGCTCCCGTCATGAACAGCGCCGTGCTGCAAGACCGTCCCGTAAACCTCTATTCGGATCTGCTTCTGCATCACATGGGATCCAATTTAGCGGACGATATTGTTCAGGGACAGGCGGGTCCCGATGAGTTCAGAACCACACCGCTTTGGGGTGTCGGCCAACGCATCTTCTTTATCCACGACGGAAGAACTGCGGACCTGTTGCAAGCCATCCGGGCTCATGCTTCTCCCGCGACTCCCCAGTATCCTGCGTCAGAAGCGAACGGAGTTATTCGCACGTTCAACCATCTGAGCCCGTCGGATCAGCAAGCCATCGTCGACTTCCTTCGCTCCCTTTAACCGCACCACACAGCCAGGCCGTCTCCAAGAGCATTGCGGACGGCGATCTGGAGAGACAGAAATGATTTGGACACCGGCAAGAAGAAGGCCGATTCCTTTTTCGAAGGGAACCAACACCGCGGCGTGGTGTCTGCTGGCTGCATGGCTGACGCTTGGATCAGCTTCATCGGCCACAACGATCACCGGAACAGTGATGAACCTGAGTCGCAATACGCCGTCCGCTGGAGATGACGTCGTGTTGTACCGCGTGGATAGATCCATGCATGAAGTCGCGCGTGCGAAAACGGATGCTCGCGGAACGTTTCGATTCGAGGCTCCGGACGGGGCACGGTACTTGGTCGCCGCCATTCACGAGAAGATTTCATATCACACTCCGCTACTCAACGCATTCGATCCGGCCACGGTGTTTGTCTATGATGCCGCGCCTCGGCTTGCGGCGGTGCATGAGTCCTCCATCACGTTGTTCCCCGCGCGCGAGAGCCAGTCGCTCAAGATGACTCAATTCTTCGTTGTATCGAACGCGTCCGTTCCGGCGCGCACTCTTAACACGCCCTTCAGGTTTCAAATCCCAACAGGCGCGACGCTGGAATCGGCCGCCGTCGAGCCGCCCGGAACCCTTCCGTTTCTGGCGAGAGCGTCAACATGCGGTGGGCGGGACCAATACTGCGTTGACAGTCCGATTCGTCCGGGAGACACCAGGATTCGCGTGATCTATCATCTCGACTTCCGCAGCGGAGTTTCTGTCGCTCTGCCAGTACCACGATCCGTCAACCAGATCCTGGTGGAGATTCCAGCATCGCTGAGTTTGCGGGCGAATGCGCAAACTGTCTTCCGGAATGCAGCGCAAAGAGATGGCTTGTCAGTCTATTCGGTCGATGGCTGGCACCGGACTCGCACTCTATGGTTCTCACTAACTCCCTCAGCCACGGAAGCCACCAAAAGAAATGGAGAAACGACCGCCTCCCAACCTGCCATTGGGCCTCGCGACGCGGACTATGAGATGAGATCGGGGCACCGCAGGACCGCCGCGCCTATCGCCGCTTCTTTACCGAGTGGCAGCTCACCCTTGGATTTGACCTTGTTGTTGGGTGGGCTCATTAGCACACTTGTTGGCGTAGGTGTTGTTGTTGCCAGACTCTCTCGGACGCAGGCGCCTGGAAATGTCATTGCCGCGAAAGGCGCAATAGGTCGATACGCATGAACGCATACCCGCGGTTGTCAAGATCAGTTTCCGGAACTCTACTTGGTTTGTCCATGTGCTTTCCTTGGGCCGCTCGTGCGTGGGCCCAAAATGTCCCGCAATTCCAGCAGACAAAGCTCGTGGCTTTGAAAGAACCTGTATTCCTCGACGTGGATATCCTGCATTGTCGGCAGGTATTTGTCGATCCTGTCCGACCGAGCCATTGTCAATATAGTTCAACGTTAGAACGATATTGGCCTTCTGCCGGCCATATCCGCCAGTCTGCGGCTATCGTGGCCATGTTAATCATCATGGCCACGGTATTCCATTTCTCGCGCAATAGACCACACCCATTTTGAAATGAGCGGACTCCGTCTGCACAATTCCGGGCTCGCCGACAAACTACAAGCCGTGTTACCGAACGGGAATAACAATCAAATTGTAGGCCAATTCCTTTCTCATATTCCCGTACGGTATTTTATTGTTATCTTCGGTCTGAAATGCGCTATTCTGTTCCCGTACGGTAATCTCCCTGAAAGATGCCCCACTATGAAAGTCACGCCCCAACAAATCGGCACACTGATCAGGACGACGCGCAAGAACCTGGGCGTCACCCAGAAAGACCTGGCCCTGACATCCGGGACGGGGCTGCGGTTCATCATTGACCTGGAAAAGGGTAAGGAGACCTGCGAGATCGGAAAAGCTATGACGGTCTTGCATACTCTGGGAATCAAGGTGGCACTGACGCCCCCGCCGACGAAAGGAGAGTAGCGCATGGCAAGAACTCTCGATGTCTATCTGCACAACGCACTCGTCGGCAACCTCGTCCAGGATGCCGGCGGCCAGATGGTCTTTGAATACGCCGAGAGCTGGCTGAACGAGCCAGGCGCCGCGCCGCTGTCGCAATCCTTGCCCCTGCGCAAGAAGCGTTTCAACCGCAAGGAGTGCCGCGGCTTCTTCGCAGGCATTCTGCCGGAAGAGAACAAACGCGAGATCATCGCTCGCAATCTCGGCATTAGCGCAAGGAACGATTACGCCATGCTTGAGCGGATCGGTGGCGAATGCGCCGGAGCCGTTACCTTCATTCCCACTGGCGAAGCTCCGCCCGAGCGCAACTATGGCTACCGCACGCTTTCCTCACACGAACTCGCCACACTGCTGAGAGAACTGCCGAAGCGTCCGCTTCTGGCGGGCGAGGAAGGGATACGCCTCTCGCTTGCTGGCGCGCAGGATAAACTCCCCGTACGTATCGAAGGCGGCGACATCTGCCTTCCCCTGGGCGGCGCGCCTAGCACGCATATCCTGAAACCCGCAGTCGATCGATTCGAGGACGTCGTCTTCAACGAAGCGCTGTGCATGAAGCTGGCCGAAGCTGCCGAGCAGCCAGCCGCACCAGTAGAGACCAGAACCGTCGATGGAATGGCGTATCTGCTGGTGGAGCGCTACGACCGAACTTATCGCCAGACGGCCGAGGGAGGGCCAGTCCTCGAACGGATTCATCAGGAAGATTTCTGCCAAGCGCTAGGAATCGTCTCCGAAACCAAGTATCAGAAAGAGGGCGGCCCGTCTCTCAAACAATGCTTCGCGCTGCTGCGCGAGGTCTCAAACTCTCCCGTCGTTGATCTGGCGCGTCTGTTGGATGCGGTGATCTACAACTACCTGGTCGGCAACAATGACGCTCATGGGAAGAACTTCTCTCTGCTGTATCACGGCATCGGAACTGACAATCTGCAAATCAGGCTCGCGCCACTCTACGACATCGTCAGCACCATCTACTACCCGGAACTCAGCCACGACATGGCGATGAAGATCGGCGGCGAATATTCATCCGAAAAAGTGTTGCCAGTCAACTTCGAGCGGTTAGCCGAAGAGGCAGGCCTAGCCAAACCGATCGTCAGACGCCGAGTGCCCGATCTGGCCGAAGCAGTCATTGCCTCTCTTGCCCATATAGAGATTTCCGGTCCCGCCGCCGAGGCAGTTGCCGTGCTGATACGAAAGCGCTGTAAGAATATTCAGAACAAATTTCGCAATTGACGATCCGGGAATAGATTCTTACCGTCCGATTCGTAAACAGAACTGCTCCCGCCGACCGGCATTAGCTCAGTTGTGTTCCCAACCTACTGATGCGCCTCTTTGAACACCTGTGGCTCCGTGCGCGCTTGGGTGACCATGACCTGGCTCTCGCCCTTGATGCCTGCAGACTTGGCCTTGTGAAGATGCTTTTGATGCGGCCCATGGTGGCCGGCAACCTGGCTCATGGATGAACGAAGATTATGCTTCGGAATCGCGAATGGATTCCTTCCTTGTTCGATACACATTCCCGCGGCCCAGACAAGACACGTCGCAGAGAGCAATAACCAGATGAAGACAACGGGTTTCCATGGAACTAGTGGTGTCCGCCCCACAGATGGTCATTTATTCAGGGTGGACCGAGCCCGTGTGACCTTTTCGAGGATGTCCGCGGCTTTTGCCGTCCAGATTACGGGTTTTGGATTCTGATTGTGACCATCGATGTATTCTCCGATGG
>CAIKND010000172.1 GCA_903828675.1 uncultured Acidobacteriaceae bacterium | reverse complement strand
GGCCGCGCTCAAGATGGAAAATATTCAGCAGCGCGAGGGCCGCTGGGTGATCGCCGATCTCAGCGGCAAAGGCGGTCGCATTCGCACTGTGGCCATCCCCATGTGGGTCAAGCTCTTGATGGACACCTGGACGTCAGCCGCTGGGCTGAGTGCCGGACGACTGCTCCGGCCAGTCAACAAAAGCGGCTGCGTTGCGGGGGAGAAATTGAGCGTTTGGGCAGTCTGGAGCGCGGTTGAAACTTCCGCCAAAGCCATAGGTATCGAGCGCTTCGGCGTCGACGATCTGCGCCGCACCTGCGCGAAACTCTGCCGCAAAAACGGCGGCGACCTCGAGCAGATCAAATTACTGCTCGGTCACGCCTCTATCCAAACCACCGAACGCTACCTCGGTTCCGAGCAGGAGATTGCTGTTGCTGTCAACGACAACCTGGGGCTCTAAATGAAGGAAGAAGCACGGCGGCGCGCTGGATATCAAAGAAGCTCTTGCACCACTGCCGCCGAAGGGTTGCATCGGCTTCCCCGGTGCCGGCTCGCCGTTTGAGAGCGCCGGTTGATGGCGAGAACACGGGTAACTCCCACGGCGAGTGGGACATACGGGATCTTGCGAACAGAGGCCAACTACATCAGCCTGTCGCGATCTGCGTGGCTTCGTACAACAAGGGTTCGATATTAGGGTATTCGGGCATCTCGTGGATGGATTTTGTGTGAATCGGAGCAAAATCCTCCTCCTGATGCAGCAAAAGGATGCCTTTGCGGGCCAGCTCGAGCAGCGCCAAGAATAGGGAGGCACGAGCTCCATCGCTTGGCTGAGCTCGGAACCACCCCTCAGTTGAGACAGCGGCGCGGGCCGGAATCGAGGCAAGCCTTGCGGCGATCCAGCCCACCAGATCCTCGACGGTGACGTTGTCGCTCTCAGTCTGGTCAAGCGACCGGGCGGCGCGGGCGGCTTCCAGGGCCCGGCCTGCGGCTTCAAGTACATCCTGGACTGTGGGGGCCTCATCGTCCGCAAGTTCCGGCACTGCCTCGCCGCGCCCAGCCGGGGCACCGGCGCTCCCTGGCCGTCCTCTTCCTCCTCGATCGCGCAGGAACTCGGTGGCAGCTCGAAGTGTTTCATGGTCGAGAACGGCGCGCCGCAGTTCTTCACGCGGAGTTGGGCCCCCGTCATTCCCGGCCGGAAGCAGGCTCCGTGATTTGAGCAGCACAAGCCAGGAGGCGACTTCGACGAACTCGCCACCCAGCTCGGCATCGAGATCCCGGGTCGCTCTGACATAGGTCAGGAACTGACTGGTGATCTCAAGGACGGGAAGCGCGTCGATCGGATACTCGTGGCGCCGGATGAGAGCCAGAAGCAGGTCGAAGGGCCCGTCGTAGCGGGGAAGGGAGATGCCGAGTTGGGCGGAGTTCTCCTCGGCCATTACGGCTCCTTGAATCCTTGCGGCACCGGGGCCGGGCCCCGATCAGTCTCCAGGGTAAGTGCTGCGGCGAAGGTGGCAAAGTCTCCCGCGGCGGACTGGGCAAGGCCCATCACCCGTCCGAGCAGGTCTTCGGGCGACGTGAAGGAGATCGTCAGCTCCCCGGGGGCCGAGATGCGAGTGCCGGCCGGAAGAGCGGAGCTGGTGCGTCGAGGAGGGGGAGGAGAGACCCGCCGCGGGCGCGCCTCACTCCGGAGGGCGTCGAGGGTTTCTACGACCCGGGACTTGCGCTCGATCTGGGCCAAGTATCCGCGCGGCCCCGCCATCTGGTCGAGCTTGAGAAGCAAGTCTTCGCGGCCGACGACGGAGGCGTGGCCGATCCTGTAGCCGCCAAGCCCGCGCATCAGGTTGTTGGCCTGGCGGCGCTTAACGCCGAAGAGCTTCTCGATGGCCGGCCGGTCGAGAAAAGGGGAGGGCAGGGCAGCGATGGAGGTGCGGATATTGTTGAGATCGGCGTGCCATCGGGGCTTAGCTGGCATGAAAGCAATATACCATTGTTTATATGTGAATGCGCGTTCGCGCAAAATAAAAGTCAAAACTAACGCCTGATAATATGCTGTTCTCGGGCGTTATGGCGTATACTGCCTAAAACGGCCGTTTTGGGCCCGTGTGTGAGGAGAACCCGTTACCCATGTCGGACAGCCCAGTGAGCGCCCTGGAGATTGAGCCCGAGATCCTGCCCCCGGCGTCCGCTGATCTCGGCCTGGCCAGGATCGCGCCCGGAAGCGATGCGGCGCTCGGGTTTCCCCAGCTGCCTGCCGACGATCCTTTATATTCGACCGCCCAGGCCGCCCGCATATATATGGATGCGGCCAAGGCTGCCGCCACCCACCGGGCCTATGACTCCGACTGGCGGCACTTCGCCGCCTGGTGCGACCAGAACGGGCTGACCCCGCTCCCAGCCACGCCCTCAACGGTGGCCCTCTACCTAACCTCGCTCGCCAAGCCTCCCGATGGGGAGAAACCGCGCAAGGCGGCCACGATCACCCGGCGTCTGACCTCGATCAACGCCGCCCACAAAGAAAAGGGCCTCGATTCTCCTGCCACAATGAACCATCGCCTAGTTGCCGATACACTGCACGGTATCCGCCGCTCCCTCGGCGTCGCTCAAACCAGAAAGAAACCGCTGACCAGAGACCGCATCGTCAAGCTACTGGGCGTGCTCGAGGGTCCGATCGCTGCCGCGCGGGACAAGGCGCTGCTGCTGATCGGCTTCGCCGGCAGCCTGCGGCGCTCTGAGCTCGCGGCCTTGCGGGTGGAACATGTGACCTGGCACCGCAAGGGCATCACCCTCGCTATTCCCCGCTCGAAGACCGACCAGGAGGGGCAGGGAAGGGAAGTGGAGATTCTATTGGGAGTTCACGATCTGACCTGTCCGGTCATGGCACTCGAAAACTGGTTGAAGATCTCCTCTGTGAAGAGCGGGTACGTGTTCCGCCGGGTTGGGCAGCACGGCAACGTCGGCGAGGCGCTGGACAAGGATTCGATCGGGCGGATCGTGAAGCGGCTAGTCCGGCGTGCGAAGCTCGCGACCCCGGAGTCCTATGGCGGCCACTCGCTCCGGGCCGGCTTCGTGACCGAAGCCTCCAAGAACGGAGCCACGGACCTTCAAATCATGAAGCAAACGGGGCACAAGTCGATCGCCATGGTCCACCGCTATGCGCGCGAGGACCAGAAGGACCGGCAAGCTGCAGCGGGCAAACTGGGACTCTAGAGGAGGCTACTAGTGGAAGAGATCTGGGAACTGAAGTCAAAGATCGAGGCGCTGCTGATAGCATCGGACCGTCCAGTGACCATCCAGGCTCTGGCCCAATGCCTCAGTGTGGGTGAAGACGAGGTGGACGCGGCGCTCCAGGAATTCGAGGCGGACCTCTTGGCCGCCGACCGGGGGATCCAGCTTCGGCGTCGGCCGCACGGCGTCCGCATCGAAACCAAACCACAATACGCCGATCTCATCGGCCGGCTGCTTCCTGAGCGAAAGGTCAAGCCTATCACCTCGCAGGCGCTCGAAACGCTGGCGATTGTGGCTTTGAAGCAGCCTGTCAGCACGGGCGACATCAATGCGATTCGCGGCATCGAGAGCGCGGGAACGGTCCAGACGTTGCGGAATCGGAAGCTCATCGCGCGCTCACCGCGCTTGGGCCCTCGGCGGGAGAGGATCTGGCGGACCACCCAACTCTTTCTCGACACCTTCGGCCTGGTCTCACTCGAAGATCTGTACAAAGAGGGGCGCATGGAAGAGGTCTTTGCCTCCGTCTACAGCGGGGAAGCGGGCGCCGGAGAGGGAGAAGCTTTCTCCGACAATGCGTTGACTGGGGATATCGAAGGGCCTTGAACCTGCATGAAGCTGGGCGCTGGTGCTACCTGCGCAGGAGTTGCTAGAAACGCAAGTTGCCACGAGTTACGAGTCTAGTGACACTGACGGCACTCGATCAGCTTCCGATTGTCTTCCATTCGTTCCCCGGTAGGATGCGCTTCATAAATTCGTCGAAGAGTGGGACAGTAAACGCGGTGTCTCCATGGGTTGGACTCCATATCATGCCCTTCGCTATCAAGCCTGCGCGAGTCGGGCCCAGTGACTGCACGGTTCGTCCCAATTTGTCGGAAATGTCCCCGGATCGATGGGGCCCGGGTCCGAGGTCGGCCATAGCGCGGAGGTATTTTTTCTCCCTTGGAGTCAGACGATCAAATCGAACCCGGAAGAAGCTCTCATCAAGAGCAGCAACTGCCTCGTCCGAAGCTCTCAGTACGTCGAGTTGTCTGATCGGGCTTTCCGCTGCGATGTCCCACGTATGTTTGCCCCATTCCTGCAAGAAGTATGGATAACACTGTGTTTTCTCAATGATCAGCTCGACTGCCTCCTCCAGGATTTCGGCCCCTTCATTCTGAGCGGGCCTGACGATGGCTTCTCTGGCATCGGAGGGATCAAGCGGCCCTATCTCTGGAAAATCGAATAGCCGTTCCGCGTAGGATTTGGCCTCGCCTATCCGACCACGCAATTGAGGAAGGCCGGCGCCGACGACCGTGACGGGCAGTTGCTCCTGCGAACAGCGGTGGAGCGCGGAGATCAGAGCGGCCATCTGCGGCTCTTCAACATATTGGAGCTCGTCGATGAAAAGCACGACGGCAGTTCCCGCTGCTTTCCCTGCAACTCCGACTTGCTGCAGGAGGGCAGTTAGATCTCCCTCCAGATCGCCATTGTCAGCCAGGCCCGGCTCAGGTTCGTAATCCAGGCCGACTTCGATGTCGGCGTAGGACACCTTGAGCTTGCTAGCAAACCCAGCTAGGGCCCGAAGTCCTCGGATCGCATAATCCCTTGCGGCCTCCTTCTTGCTGAGGTGGAGCAGGGCGAGCCTGAGGGAGGGGGCGAGCAGTGCCGGAAGCGAACGGTTCTCTGGCACCTCGATGCGGACCGTGTTAATCCCCGCAGCCTCGGCGTCCTTTCGCATTTGGTCGAGGAGCACGGTTTTGCCCACGCCTCGGAGACCGACCAGCATCACGCTCTTGGAGGGCCGGCCCAGACGGAGCCTTTGGAGACGCACTGCCACATCCTTTCGGATGACGCTTCGGCCAGCCAGCTCGGGAGGGGGACTCCCGGCACCAGGTGCATAGGGGTTGCGAATTGGGTCCATGTATAGGAAGTTTAGCATAGTTATTAATTTACGATAATATTTCTAATTTCCTTATACACCGGCTTCGACTTCCTCTCAAGCCGAATGTTACGGGAGTTTCCCCGACTGCTGGGATGCAGGCGAACGTCGAGAAATCCGGGAAAGCTTCACCCGCAGTTGTCTTTTGTTCTGCACCAGCTGATAGCAGAACCCGGTTCAGCTGTTGTGGTTGCTTTTGCTTTTCACCGGTTGCGATTAGGCCCCTCGGAGTCGACCTGCAGGGGGAGGTTCCAAACAGCCAGAAGTTGCTGCGGCCGAAGCCCTTGGTGGTGAACGTTGTGGCTGAAAGGCATGGCTAGACCATGTCATGTAGGAGTGCGAGAGAGACGAACGCAAGTGAATGTCTAGTTAAGCATAGAAAGGGGTAGATGACATCGAAACAGGGGTCAGCAGAGTACCTTGGGCCGGGCGGATAAATAGGCTCTTCAGGGTGCAGGCAGGCCTACGTGGCCATGAATTCCTCCACGAGGCCAGCTGCCAACAGCAACTCCTGCATGCGTCTTATCACATCTAGATATTGCGATGCTGCCAGGAAAGCATTGTCGTAAATCGTGTCCCACGCATACGTGGCCGCGTAGTGCCCCAGGGCCTTTAAGGCGCACGCACGAATGCTTGAAGCGGCGCTGCGTATGCCATCCACCATACTGCGGTCTACGTTCGCACCGTGCCGGACTGTATAGTCCACCATTTCAAGCATGACCCCGGCATTGCAATACATTACCCACAGGCCCTTCGGGCCTTTCATGACCTCCCATATATTTTCCGGGGTCTCGACAATACACCTGTCCCATTCGAAACAGTCTTTCAGTTCACAGTTAGTCCAATCGGGGCGTAGCCGGCCTACGAGGGAGGCCCAAGACCGTCTGCTCGGCCGGAACAGGGCGACAAGCCACCGAACGAGAAAAAGAGCCACAATCGAAAGCACAATGGCCAGCAGCAAAAGCAGAGGCACCGCCACCTCCACGATGGTCCACAACCATCAGAATTTACAGATAGGAGCGCTCTCCGAGCGCGTTGCCAAGATTACCACAAAAAATGGCGTGTTCGGACGAAAAGGTCTGCCGCTACGAGGAGCTTATTGCGAAAAAAGGCATCCAAACCCAGTCCGCTATGAACTGTGCTTGTCCGCTCGGGCGCTGAAGTTGTGCGGGCCCGTGAGGTGAAGTCGAACATCCTGCACGGTTGCCATATGGGTTGCAGGAGTTGGGGTGGGTGGTGCTGGTGGGGCATGTCCGAGCAACGAGGAGAACTTCGTTGCGAACGGGAAAATATTGCTCGCGTAGCCTTGAGTTCGCAAAAACGGTGTGGGTAGACTCTGTGCGGGAGAAACACGCATGGAGTCCAAAACCGCCGCGCGACAGTCGCCGCGCCTAGTTCAAGTGTCAGGTGAAAGCGCCGCGACCTGCGCGTTCATGGGATTGTTCGCCGTTCTATTGGCTCTGGTGACGAGCCAACACGAAATGTACGTCGACGAGGCACAGGCGTGGCTGATCGCGCGGAACAGCGGGAATCTACAGGAACTGGTCCGCCATTTGCGCTACGAAGGTCACCCAGCCCTGTGGTACCTGCTGACCTACCTACCGGCGCATCTCTCCGCAAACCTGGAATGGATGCAGGCATTGAACTATGTCCTGTCTCTTGCAATGGCCTGGCTGGTGCTCTCAGAGCGGCGAATACCCCTGGCGATGCGGGTAATGTCAGTCTTCAGCGTGCCAGTGCTTTTTTACATGGGAGTGGTCGCTCGCAGCTACATGTTGGCGGCGGTGCTGCTGGTTGGTGCTGCGCGGTGCCTGCTGGCTGTTCGGCCGCGGCACTGGCCGGCGATGGTGCTGCTGGCGCTGGCTGTCAATGCCCACGTTTTTGCCATCCCTGTCGCCGCGGGCATCTTCGTCTGGTTCTACTGGTTGGCTCCGGAGCCCAGCCTGCAAATTGCGGCTGGTCGCCTGAGGGAGTGTCGATTCTGGATATCGGCCGCGATTCTTGGTGCGGCCCTGTTGGCCTGTTACTGCACGGTTCGGTCGGCGCCCGACATGCATGTGCCTCAGTATGACCGCGCGGGCTTAGGCACGGCCGGTTATCTGGTGCTTGGAATTGGGAGGGTGTGGAATTACTTCCTGCCCTTTCCTCTGGGCGTTCTGTCTGTGCCTCATCGGGAACTGATTGCGCCATGGGAGCATCCGTCCCTGCTGGCAGCAGCGCTGACCATTGCCCTGTGGCTACTGGCGGTATCGGTGCTGGCCGCCCGCCGCAGCCGGTGGTTCGTCCTGTCGGTGCCGGTGATGTGGATGGCGGGAGTGTGGGCGACTGTGCATATCCCCGGCCCGTTCCACAGCAGCTTTCTCTTTGTGGCTTACGTGATTGCCTTATTGGCGAACATGCCGCGGGAGGGGGAGCGTCCCTGGCTGCCCTCCCGGTACGCCCGGCCCCTGCTGTTCTTGCTGCTTGCCATGCAGATACCAATCTCCGTGCACTATTCAGTAGAAGAGTGCCTTTTCCCGTTTTCGGGTGCTAAGGCAACGGCTGAATGGCTCAAGAACTCGGGTCTTCTGTCGCGACCTTTGGTCATCGAGCCGGATACTGCAGCTCCTGCAATCATCGCGTTCACCGGTGTTCAGTCGGCATACTTTCCTGCCTGCCGCTGCCGTGGATCGTTCGTAGTGTTTCGTCGCGGACGGGAAGAGTACCGGCAGGTGACCGTTGGGGAGCTTCGGGATCTCAGGCAACAGAGCGCGGCCTCGCCGGTAGTGGTCTCCCACCAGCAGTTGCCTGGCGAAAGTCTCAAGCAGTTGGGCATCCAACTGCTCTACACATCGCCCCATGGCATGTTTTGGCCCTTCGAGGATCTCTTCGTCTATGGGGAAAGCAGCTCTTCACTGGGGCGCTCAGGAGGCTGGCAATGAACCGGCAGACGGCTGTAATCATCGGCGCCGGTCCAGCCGGCCTGACTGCGGCGCTTGAACTCGAGCGCCGGACAGGAATCAGGCCT
>CAIKND010000171.1 GCA_903828675.1 uncultured Acidobacteriaceae bacterium | reverse complement strand
TTCTCGTGATCTTTGTACTCCGGCTGTATGAAGTGAATGCCGTCGATGCCCCTGCCTTCACCGCGGCGTTCGACGAGGATGGACCATGGCGCCGGCTCTCCGGCCGGCTTCGCGGCTACGTCCACACCGACCTGCTCGTACGCTCCACGTCTCCGACGGTCCTTCTATTGCTTGAGTTCTGGCAATCAGAACAGCATTATGCAATCGCGGAGAGGAACGCGGAAGTCCGCGACTTCCTGCGGTCGCTCCGCAATCTGGCGGTCAGCCATCAGAGTTTGGGCGTGTTCTGCTTTCGCAGCCAGTGGGAGAAAGAAATGATCCAAGGCAGTCCGTTCCGGATACCGGCCGATCTCTCGGAATGGCGGATGCGGCAGTGAGCGCCGCGCGCAGACTGGCATTGCGGCTCCGCGCCGCGTAACCTGCTACATGATTCGCGAATGGTGCGTTGCCTCATTTGGATCGAGGTGTGGGAGTCCCTCCCACGGCGGGCTTGCGCTGAACGCAAGAAGTGCGGCGCTGCATTCGATCCCGCAACCAATCATCGATCTCGGTCTCGATCCATCCAACCGACCTGTCGAGCAGAGGCACCTGCGCCGGGAACTTACCCTTCGCGATCTGTGCATAGATCGAGGCTCTCGAAAGACCCGTCCGGCGGATGACCTGTGGCAAGCGCAGCGCGGTAAAGTGCGTCCGGTTGTCTTGCGGAGAGTTGTCGATTGTGTTGTGCGCCTGGCTTTCCATGCGGCGATTTTGTCAGAATCTCCATCGAGAGGGAAGTCTACAATCGAAAAATCTTTACCTTTCGAGATTTTTCTGCAGCGTTTCGCGAGGGCATTCTCTGAAGCTGTATGTGCATACCATGGCCCTGTTGGCAGAGCTTAAGATGAAGTCCGGAGAGTTCGTTGCGCACGCGAGAGGATTCTGTGCAGATGGGATTCAGCACATAACGAATTTACACAGCGCGGGGTTAACCGACCTACGCAGCCAACAACTCAAAGTCGCTTGCATACCCCAGCGCACCGCAAAGATTCTTCACCGAGGATTCAGGGGCAACTCTGAACCTCCGAGCTTCTGCTGGGCTTCGCCAACCCAGCTTCTAGACATCAGAGAACGGCCAAGGCAAACGCAGAGGTTGTCCGTTTGTGCGGTTGAGTGGCCGGGCCGCTCAGCTCCAGGAAATCCTCTGCAACTCTTCTTCTTTCCAAGTAGCTGTTAAAGGGGATTCTGTCCGATGCTGGGGAGTGGATGGAAATCATGGGTGTAGGCTGAGACGAGATGCAGAGGAGATGTCGGGGCTTCTGAAAGTATTTTCCTCAGATTGAATGACGCACCATTTGCGGGTACCTCTGGACTACCCAGCACGGCACAGGCGGGGGCAACTTATGGGGCAACAGAGAGAACGTCTCGAAGACATGTCGTTTGCAATGAACGATTTATAGGGCAGGTTCGATTCCCGGTAGCGCTACCAAAACATCAAAAACTCTTCCCTTCTCATTCCATACAAACTATAAGAAACAACAAGACCCTGGCGGATCTTTGCCTGAGCCGCCTAAACCCTCGCCCCGGCAGTCCAAAGCGGGGAGACGGGGATTTCATGGCTTCCTGCTAAGTTCGCTCGGTATGCGCTGCTTTTCTGAGGCGGTCGCGGATGGCTGCGCCGATTCCGGCGGCGGGAGGGAGCGGGCAGAGTATAACTGTGCATCCTTCCGCGTCCAGCGCGCGCAAGCCCGCATAAAGCTCTCGCGCAAGCTCTTCCGGAGCCGCCCATCGACCCCACGCAAAGACTGACCTGGCGGCAATCCCAACCGGCAGGGGAACCTCGGCCGGCAGCATGATGCCGAGGCCTTCCTTAGGCCAGCGAAGCGCCGCATGGGAAAGCAGCGACCCAAACTCCGCAAGCGGCCCCTCCACCAGCACCAGGCGCGCTCTGGGGGCGTAATGGCGAAGTCCGACACCGGGAGAAGGCAGGGCCTCGCGCGGCGTTTCCAGCAGCTCGCCGCTGGGGTGGAAAAGTCCGACCGGCCCGGCTATGTCTCGAATCTGGACACTTGTCACCGCGCCGGGACGGTAAATCACCATCGGGCTCTGGCAGGGATCAAGAACAGTGGACTCGACGCCATGCACGGCCGGGCCGGCGTCGAGCACCGCATCGATGCGGCCGTCGAGATCCTCCAGCACGTGGGCGGCCGTCGTGGGGCTTGTGTGACCAAAGGTGTTAGCGCTGGGCGCGGCCACCGGAACCCCGGCGCGACGAATGAGTTCGAGGGCTACAGGATGAGAGGGCATCCGCACTCCCACCAGGGGCCGTCCCGCCGTTACCGCGGTCGGGACAGCCGCGGAGCGCGGCAGCAGCAGGGTGAGCGGACCGGGCCAGAAGGCTTCCATGAGCTTCTGTGCGGATTCGGGAACCTGTTCGACTAACCCGCCCAGCATGTCCTGACTTGCAATATGCACAATGATCGGATCCCAGGAGGGTCGTTCCTTGGCGACAAAAATCCGAGCCACGGCCACCGCATCCAGCGCGTTGGCGCCCAGCCCGTAGACCGTCTCCGTTGGCAGGGCGACGAGTCCCCCACCCCGCAGAATCCCTGCAGCGGTGTCGAGGGCAGCCTGGGCTTCAGCTGTTTCAAGATGAGCCGGGTCCACGGTCAATCGAAGCGTCTTCACATTCCTATTCTCGCCCTTTGGCGGCGGGGCGGCGAATGCCGCCGCAGATGTTCCCTAAAATCCTGCGGAATAGGGCTCTATCCTCGTTGTTCAATTGCGGCGCATAAAGAGGAGGCCAGCGGAAGGCGGAAGCGCCCCTTCCTGCCGTATACTCGCTTTTTACGATGCCCATTGAAACTGAGATCAAATTTCGCGTAGCGGACCTACCTGGTCTTACCCAGCGCCTTGAAACCGCGGGCTTCACTCTACTGACGCCGCGCAGCTTTGAGAGCAATGTTCTCTACGACACGCCGGACAGGCGAATGCGGGCGCGCACCGAGATTCTCCGCATCCGCAGCTATGCGGGCCGCTGGACTGTGACCCACAAGCGCCTTCCCGATGTTGGACCCGGTGAAGACCGGCACAAGCATCGCGTCGAGACAGAAACGGAAGTGTCGGACGGCGAGGCGATGGCTGAAGTCTTCCTCTCGCTCGGGCTAGTGGCGGCCTTCCGCTACGAGAAATGGCGCACCGAGTGGCACGATAGCGAAGGCCACTGTGTTGTGGACGAGACCCCTATTGGCAATTACGCGGAGCTGGAAGGTTCAGCCGAATGGATTGACAGAGCCGCAGTTCGCCTGGGCATAGGCCCCGCAGACTACATTACTTTGAGTTACGGGCGGCTTTTCGACCAGTGGCGGGAGCGGCACCAGTCGATGGCGCAAGACTTGACTTTTGCTGCCGTGGCGCAAGTCGCTTCGCCTCAGTAGTTAACGGTTTTTGCGCCTTGGCGGAACCGGGGCAAAGACTTTCCCTTAGTAATCAAATCCTGAAAATCGGTTCATGAACCCTCTCCAAGAGTCGATAACCCTATTGAGTTATTCCAATCTTCAGGAGGATAGAGAACTTATGAATTGCACTCATATTGGGGTTCGCACCAGCAGCTTGCGGCGGAATGGGATGAGGTTGTTTCATGCGGCGGCACTGGCGCTGGTCGTATTCATGGCAATGCCTGCAAGGGCGGCTGATGATCGCGCCATTAAATCGCGGGTTGCGCCCGCCTACCCGGAGATCGCCAAGCGCATGAAGATTGGCGGCGCGGTTAAGGTTGAGGCTACCGTGGATGCGCAGGGAAAGGTGACAGACGCAAAGGCGGTGAGCGGGAACCGAATGCTCACCCTCGCGGCTGAAGACGCCGTGCGTCAGTGGAAGTTCGCGCCCGGGTCAAGCGATTCAACCGTCAACGTAGAGATCAACTTCTCAATCGGTCAGTAATGCCTGCCCAGAAAGTCCTTCAGCAGAATGGTTGATGCGGGGACCCTATTGCTCCGGCCCACAAATACTGCAGCCCGTGCCCTATCCATTCGCCTTCCCCGGGGTCCCCGCGGACAGGTCTTCGTCCGTGGGGTGGTTACTGGCGAATGGGTGGGATAGCTCATCACTCTTTAGGGGCCGGAGCAATAGAGCAATTCCAGGTTCCCGCAAGCGGCTTTTTGCAGATTGTGCTTTAGTTCGGCTTCCCGCCTGCGGGCAGGCGTAAGCGCTGCGGATCCAGCTCAGAAAAGGTCGCAGTAGGAGACGTGAAAGCGATAACAGCATCGCACCCGAACTCTAATCACGGATTGAACATCTAAGGCACTAAGGATAGTATTGGGAAAGTAACCATCTATAGGTAGAAGCTGAAGAGCTATGTCGGACGTTCAAAAAGTTCCAGACTCCCCCGGCACAGGCATCTTGGACGTTGCGCTCATCGGCTCCGACGAACAGCGACGCAAGGCCGTAGCGGCTGCTTTGCTGGGACGCCCAGGCTTGGCATTGCGTGAGTTCAGTTCATTCCCTGAAAACCTGGATGACCTTCCCGAGATGTTGGGGCGGCATTACGACGTATTTATCGTCGATCTGGATAGCGATCCAGACTACGCCTTTGACCTGGTAGAAGCCCTTTGCGCCAACGACTCCACCTGCGTGATGGTTTATTCGGCCCAGGCCGACATGAAACAGGCGATTCGCTTTATGCGTGCGGGCGCCCGCGAATTCTTCACCTTGCCCCTGGTTCCGGCCGAAGTTGCCGGGGCTCTCACCCGGGCCGCGATTCGCCACCCGGCCAGTCGCATCACTCCAAGACTGTCCAGCAAGCGATTCGTGTTTCTGGGCGCCAAGGGAGGATGCGGAGTCACGGCTGTGGCTTCGAACTTCGCAGTATCTCTGGCCCAGGAGTCCAGCCGGAGTACGCTCCTGATCGACCTCGGCCTCCCACTGGGCGACGCCGCAATCAACTTGGGCATGGTAACCGAGTATTCGACCGCGAACGCCCTGCAGGATGCGAGCCGGCTCGATCCGAGTTTTCTCTCGACGCTGCTGGCCAAGCACAGTTCTGGATTATCCGTACTGGCGGCGCCGGGAGAATTTCCGTCAAGCCAGCCGTCCCCTGACGCGTTCGATAAACTCCTGGCGGTTGCCCAACAATCCTTCGAGTACGTTGTCGTAGATGCCGGTTCGAGAGTTGACCTCATGGGTTCGACTCTCTTTGAAGAGTCCGCGACCATCTACCTCATCACCCAGGTGGGAGTTTCCGAGTTGCGAAACTCCAATCGCCTCATCTCCCAGTTTTTCGCTACCAGGGGCCGCAGTCTCCAGATTGTGCTGAACCGGTATACGCCTCACGCTCTGCTGTTCGACGACCGGCAGATCAACAAAGCGCTTACCCGGCCTGCACAGTGGAAGATTCCCGACGATTACGCCACGGCGCGGAGAACCAAGAACACGACCACCCCGTTCGCACTTGAAGACTCGCCCATTTCCCTCGCAATCCGGCAAATGGCCCGGGCGGCGTGCGGCCTGCCCGCAGACAAGGAAAAGAAAAAGGGCTTTCTTTTCTTCAGTTGAGAGTCTGTTCTTCCCTAAAAAGATATAGCCCGGAACGCGAATTTCGTCTCTTGGCCATCTGGACGGGCATCGGTTACACGTCTGCGGTATGAACCCCACAAAAAGGCAGGGCAGGATGCCGGATGGAACCTTTCCACCCGGCATCCTGCCCCCGCATTTCTACTTTTCGGTTCCGTGACACTTCTTGTATTTCTTGCCGCTGCCGCAAGGGCATGGGTCGTTGCGGCCTACCTTTTCGCCGGTCCGGCGCTGCGAAGTTTCGCTACCGTCGCCGCCACCTGAACGGCTGGCCGCCTCCAGCTCGCGCTGCTTCTTCCGTTGGAATTCCTTCTCGAGCGCGTCGATGGTGGTCGAAGCCTGGCGAGTGTGAATCCCAATCTCGCGCGGTTCCACCTCCGCATCGAGCGTAATCGGCAATACGGCGCTGGCCACCGGCGGCGCTTTGGGGACCTCGCGCCTGGGCCGCGGCGCCGCGTCGATAGGCTCCCCGTCGGGGCCAAGAATCTGCATACGGAAGAGGAACCGGACGGTGTCTTCCTGGAACTTGAGCATCATGGCTTCGAACATGTCGAAGGACTCGCGCTTGTATTCCACCAGCGGATCACGCTGCGCATACCCGCGCAAATTGATGCCCTCTTTCAGGTGGTCCATTGAGAGCAGGTGATCTTTCCAGAGTCCGTCGACTACGCTCAGCATGACCATGCGCTCGTGGTAGCGCATCGTTGAAGCTCCGAGAATCTTCTCCTTGGCCTCGTAATCCTGCTTCAGCTTCTCGAAGATCCCGTCGCCCAGCTCATGCCGGCTCAGTTCCTTCGCGTTGATTCCAGTTGAGGCCAGATTGAGCCCGAAATGGTCTACGAGTTTCTCCTCCAGGCCCTTGATATTCCATTGGTCGGGGCGAACCTTCTCGCCTACGAACTCGTCCAGCAGCGTGCTCAGGATTCCGCCGACATAGTCCTCCAGAATCAGTTCCTTCTGGTCGGCTTCCTCCAGCAGTTGGCGGCGCAGGCCATAGACGGCCTCGCGCTGCTTGTTCATCACGTCGTCGTATTCCAGCAGGTGTTTGCGCGATTCGAAATTCTGCGCTTCCACTGCCTTTTGAGCGCCCTCGATGCGCTTCGAGATCATCTTCGACTCGATCGGCACGCCCTCTTCCATACCCAACCGCTCCAGCAGGGTGCTGACCCACTGCTTGGCGAAGATGCGCATCAGGTCGTCTTCAAGCGACAGGTAGAAGCGCGACTCGCCGGGATCGCCCTGGCGTCCGGCGCGGCCGCGGAGCTGATTGTCGATACGCCGCGATTCGTGCCGCTCGGTGCCCAGAATGAACAGGCCCCCGGCTGCGATCACCTGCTCGTGATCCTGCTTCGCCGCTTCTGCGTGTCCCTTGTTGCTCTCAGCCCACTCCGGCTCGCTGACCTCGAACTCCTGACCCTGATAGTAGAAGCGCAGGAATCCCGGCGGCGCCATCGGATTGATCGCCCCCTCGGCCACGCTGATGGCCCGCGCCTTGCTCTTCTTCACCAGTTCCTGGCGGGTCATGAAGTCGGGATTGCCGCCCAGCAGAATGTCGGTTCCGCGTCCCGCCATGTTGGTCGAAATGGTCACCATCCCCAGCCTTCCGGCCTGGGCCACAATTTCAGCCTCGCGCTCGTGGAACTTGGCGTTCAACACCACATGCCGCACGCCCTTGCGCTGCAGAATCCCCGAGAGCCGCTCAGACTTCTCGATGGACACGGTGCCCACCAGAACCGGCTGCTTCTTCTCGTGCAGAATGGCAATGTCGTCGGCGACCGCCTTGAATTTTTCCTTCTCGGTGCGGTAAACCACGTCGGGATTCTCGAGCCGCAACATCGGCTTGTTGGTGGGAATCACGACGATCTCCAGTTTGTAAATCTTCTCGAACTCGGCGGCCTCGGTTTCGGCGGTGCCGGTCATGCCGCTCAACTTCTTGTAGAGGCGGAAGTAGTTCTGGAAGGTGATCGTGGCCAGCGTCTGGTCTTCCTTGCGGATGTTCACGCCCTCTTTGGCCTCGATGGACTGGTGCAACCCATCGCTCCAGCGGCGGCCCGGCATCAGGCGGCCGGTAAAGGTGTCGACGATGATCACCTCGCCGTCCTTGACCACATATTCCACGTCCCGCTTGTAGAGCGCGTGGGCCTTAATGCCGGTTTCAACGTAATGCTTCAGTTCCCAGTTCTCTGCGTCGGCTATGTTGCCGATCCCCAGCAGCTTTTCAATCGTCTCCCAGCCCCGATCCGTTACGCCGATCGTCCGCTGTTTTTCGTCCACGATGTAGTCGCCGGTCAGGTACTTCTCGCCTTCGTTGAGCCGAAGGCCAAGTTCGTCCTGGCGCTTCACGTTGCTCGATTCAATCTCTTCGCCAAGTTCAAGTTGGGGAACGATCTTGCGTACCCGCGCATACTTGTCCGTGGTCTGGTCGGTAGGACCGGAGATGATCAGCGGCGTACGCGCTTCGTCAATCAGGATCGAGTCCACTTCGTCAACGATGGCATGGTAGTGCCCGCGCTGCACGCAATCCTTGATCTCGAACTTCATGTTGTCGCGCAGGTAGTCGAAGCCGAATTCGTTATTGGTTCCATAGGTGATATCGGCCGCATAGGCGGCCCGGCGCTCGCTGTCGTCCAGATCGTGGACGATAACGCCCACCGAGAGCCCCAGAAACTCGTAAATCTTGCCCATCCACTCGGCGTCGCGCTTGGCCAGGTAGTCGTTGACGGTGACCACGTGGACCCCGTGCCCGGCCAGTGCGTTCAGATAGCAGGCAAGTGTCGCCACCAGCGTTTTTCCTTCGCCGGTCTTCATTTCGCTGATCTTGCCCTGGTGCAGCACCATGCCGCCGATCAACTGCACGTCGAAGTGGCGCATCTGCACGGCGCGCCAGCCAGCCTCGCGCACCACGGCAAAAGCCTCGGGAAGCAGTTCGTCCAGAGCTTCCTTTTCGGCGGCTTTTATGGCGTCAGCGTCGGTGATTCCTTCCAATTTGGCGGCAATCCGGGCGCGGAACTCAACCGTTTTGGCCCGCAGCTGTTCATCCGAAAGCTGCTTGATCTCCGGCTCGAATGCATTGATTACTGCCACCACAGGCGTGAGCCGCTTGATGACCCGCTCATTCGCGGTGCCAAATATTTTCGTCAGGATCTTATCGAAAAACACAGTTATCTCCGTTTACCAGTGTAAATGGCGAGGGCTAAAACCCGCGTTCTCCTTGAGATGTATGCACCGCATCGTGGCTGATCAATTTTGGCGCTAGTCCGGCATATCCGTAATCTCGTCACATTCCGGGCCTGCCGGGCAGGTGTATGATGATGCCGCTCAGGGATCCCCGTTCAGCCGCGGTCTTTTCGAACTGCGGCGAGCTGCCAATGAAAATGAGGTGCCACGTGACTCTCCAAGAGAAATTCTACGGAAAGAACGAGGAAATAGCCGAGTCTCCGGATCGCAGGCAGTTCCTTCGCTGCGGATTGATTGGCGGAGCGGCAGCTCTGCTGCTATCCTCCGCGAGCCGCCAGGTATTGGCTGACAGCATGACGCTCAATCCACAGGAGATGGAGGCAGCCCGGCGCGCGCGACAGGCCCCGGACGAAGCGAATCGCGTGGCAGGGCGCATGAAAGCCAGCACTGCGTATCCGGCAGGAACGTGCTCAGGCTGTGAAGGATCCTGCACTGGCACATGTACCGGAGGCTGCGCGAGCGGTTGCACCGGCGCATGCAGCGGCACCTGTACCGGGAGTTGCACCGGAAGCTGCGCCAGCGGCTGCACCGGAAGCAAATAGCACACGCCGAGCGGTTCAGTGGCCATCTAGCTATCCGCGGCATGGACACAGGAGGGCTTTGCCTCGCAGCCCACAGTGGAGTTCCCTCTCCGGAGAACGAAAAGAGAGTTCTACGGATAGCCCTTTCGTGTCACATCCCACCCTTGCCAGACAGGTGTATTATTTTTGCGCTTGGGATTTCGTATGTCGAATCGCGAGATGCGGCGAACCGTCTCGAGTTTGCGATGAAAGAGAGGTGTGGCATGACCCAGAATCGTAACGATGGTGAAGTAGTCAACAAGGCGGAGTCTGCTGATCGCCGGCAATTCCTCCGCAACGCAATGCGGATTGGAGGAGCGGCGGCACTGCTGCTCACCTCGGCGAGCCGTGAAATGCTGGCACACAGCCTCACTCTCAGTTCGCATGACCTCGATGCGGCTCGGCGAGCGCGGGAAATCAAGGGCTCACGGCCTGAAGCCGGGCGCATGGAAGCCTCGGCGGCGCCTTCGGGCAACTACAACGGATGTGACTGCAGCGGTTGTTCCGGCTGCACCAGTTCTTGCACTGGCTGCAACGGATGCAGCAGTTGCTCGGGCTGTAACGGATGCACGGGAACCTGCACAGGCTGCAAAGGCAATAACTAGATAAAGGACTCATGGCCGAGAATTACAGCTTTCGTATCGTACAGATGCACCTGACAGATAAGTGCAATCTGAGGTGCTCGTATTGTTACGAGGGACTTGCGCAGCGGTCTTCAAAGGCCATGACCAAAGAAACCGCCCGGGAGATCGCTGCCCGGCACCTGAACGAAGAGGGCTCACACGAGAGAGTCGAATTCGACTTTATCGGCGGTGAGCCCCTCTTTGTCTGGGACGTGATTGTTGATCTGGTTGAATACGTTCATAGCCACAAGTGGCCCAGGAATTTCAACTTCTCCTTCACTACCAACGGCACCTTGTTCACCGACGAAATCAAGGCGTGGCTTGACCGCCGCTCCTGCGTATCTTTCTCCTTCAGCATTGACGGCACGCGCGCCGCACACGATCTCAATCGCTGCGACTCTTATGATCGCGTAATTCCGCACGTTCCCTGGTCGCTTGATCGCTGCACGCGCCTGGGAATGGAGAAGCGCGTCAAAATGACCATCGGCCCCGATACGGTTCCCATGATCGCCGACGGCATCGCCGAACTCCATGCAATGGGCTTCGACAAGATCGACGCCAACGTGCCTTATGAGAACATCTGGGGCGACCGCCTGGAGTCGTCGCTGGCATCCTTTGCGGAGCAGTTGGAGAGGCTGGTCGAGTATTACCTTCAACATCCCAAACTGGAACCATCCAGGCTCATAGACCTTCCCTTCGAGAAGATGGACTGGACGAAAGACGAAACCGAATTTCCCCGCTGGTGCGGCTCCGGCAATCCCATGATCTGCTATGACGTGGAAGGACGCCCGCTGCCCTGCCACCGCTTCGTCACCGTCTCCACCGGACTCACCTATGACGGCCCGCTGAACTTCCCGCCCAAAAGCTGGGATGATGTCCGGAAATCCGATCCGTCTCCTTGCGTCGAATGTCCGTTTGTGGCCGCTTGTCCCTCCTGCATGGCCTTGAACTGGCTGGAGAATGGCGACGTGGACCGGCGCACGCACTGGCACTGCGGATTCATCCTTCTGCAGATCAAGGCCAGCGCCAAATTTAAAATTCTGCGCCTCAGCCGCGACATAGCCGCAACCCCGCAGACAGACGAGGGACGCGCCAGCATCTCGACGTTCCAGACTGAACTCGACCGCGCTTTGCAGGTGCACGACATGCTGTCAGAGCAAGCCGTATAGTTCGCTCGGATGTTTTCGACGGGGATAGTTCCCTCTTCAATCTTGTGTTTCCCGAAATTGCGCCCGGGATGCGAGACTCATGCCTGCATCCGCACACTCTGCTGACGATTAAGTAGACTTATCTCAACAGTTGTTCTCAACAACAAGTGCATTCAGTTGGCTTGCGGTGGCATTGATTGACAAGAAACCCGTCGCCGATGATCTTGTTCGGCTTGCATCTTTCCTTTGGTCAGGATTTTCCATGAAAGGCACTCCCGATTGCGCAATCCGGTTTCTCGCCCCTCTGCTCGTTCTAAGCGGCCTGATGGGTTGCGGGAGTTCGTCCACCGGCACCTCAACCCCGGCTGCGCCCGTCATCTCCAGCTTTTCGGCCAACCCGTCATCCGTGACTGCGGGCGGGTCCGCAAGCCTTAAAGGCGTCTTTTCCAACGGCACCGGCAATATCGCGCCTGGAAACATCACGGTAACCAGCGGGACCTCCGTCAGCGTCACGGTCACGGCCACCACCACCTACACGCTCAAGGTGACGAATTCCGCGGGTGCGTCCACCACGGCCACAGCCACCGTCACCGTAACTCCCCCCACACCCCTTCCCGCCAATTTGGGAGTCAACATTGGCTGGGTAAACGATTGGGACCGCACCCAGATGTTTGCCGACGCCATGAAGCAGGCGCGCAAGTTCGGAAGCGTGAACGCACCCTACGACGAAACCGCCTCCGTTGACTCGCTGGGCTGGCCCACACAGGATGCGGGCGTTGCCATCATGCTCGGCAACCAGGGAGCATGGTCCGCAGGCACATACGCGCTATCGTTCACTGGTCAGGCGCACGTGCAAGCCGCTCTCGACGCCAACGTCAGCATTGGCGCCGTCACCTATAACGGAGCCACCAATTCGAGCACCGCGACGGTTACGGTAGCGCCGGCCTACGTGAATCTGTATCTCGTATTCACCAACACCAAGCGCACCCCAACCAGCGCCACGGGCAGCGGCGTAACCAATGTATCGCTCATGCGGCCAACCATCAACGGCTCGCCCCATGCCGCCGGAACGCTCTTCACTGATCGCTTCCTGGCCCGCCTCAAATACTTTTCCGCGATACGCATGAAGGATTATGAGATTACCGACAGTTCGTCGGAGGCGGTGTGGGCCGACCGCGCGATCCCCGCTCATGCCAGCCAGCAGCAGGTGCCGCCCCACGCCTCGCAGAACGTCAATCCGCAGTACATAACCGGCGCATCGTACGAATACGCCATCCAACTTGCCAACCAGACCAGCAAGGACCTGTGGCTCAACGTTCCTCACCTTGCATTGGGCGGTACCTACCAGCTTTCCTCCTCAACGTGGGCCACCAACCTGGCGCTGTTGCTCAAGTACGGCTCTAGCGTGAACGGTACGCCCTACACCGGGCTGAACGGAACAAGCGGGACAAACCCGCAGCCGACAACCGGGCCCGTCAATCCCCCGCTCAATGCGGGGCTCCATGTCTACATCGAATATTCCAATGAGTTCTGGGCAGGCGTCGGCAGTCAGACCGGATGGGTTCAACAGCAGGCCGCGGCAGCCATCGCGGCCAATGATGCTGACCTGGATTGGGATCACGACACCAGTGCCTACGACATGCAGTTTCGCATCAGCGCCAAGGGAACAATGCTGATCGCAAACGCCTTCGCGAACGTCTATGGCTCCTCCAACTTCGGCACGGTGTACCGCCCCGTTTATGCGGGGCAGATTGCCAATGCGGGGTCGTTTGACGGGCTTAAATATCTTGAGTCGCAACACGGCGGCGCAAACCAATACGTGTGGGCCATTGCCGCCGCGCCTTATGTCGACTTCGACGGCGACACATACCTGAACACGTTGACGGGCGCGCAGATCGTAACCGGCATGCAGGCTTATCAAACTGCAAACATCACGCCCTGGATCAGCGCGCTCATTCCCATATTGGGCACTTATCGGCTGCAGGGCGGGATGGTTGCCTACGAAGGCGGCCAGGGAGCGATCTTCGCGACCAGCGCCGGCGCAGTCGCAGCCCAGACCAACCCCGGCATGCGCGGCGTCATCACTACGGTTCTGGATTCGTGGTTCACAAAGGGCGGAGGAACGTTCTTCTACTTCAAGCTCTGCTCGCAGGATACCTGGGGCCTTGCAACCGACATCGGCTACGACATCGACGCCGACAGCGGTTATGCCGCAAATCCTGTTAACTCGGCGGAGGCGCAACCGAAGTGGGGCGCAATCAAACAGGTGGCCACCCTGGGCCAGTAGTGTTGTAACGATCGTAGCCTTGAAAGGGCGCGGCTTCAGCTGCGCCACACCGGCCCCAACGCGGAACCGGCTTTAGCCGCCGAGGGAATGCGGATTGCCGAAACTCACCGCTCTGTATCAGGGCACGACTTCAGTCGGGCCGAAAACTGCCGAAAATAAATGACGGGCTTCAGCCCCTGCTCATTGCCTCTCCCGGCACCTGCCCGCCTCTTCCCCCACCCCACGCGGTAAACTACCCTTGACTCCTATGCCGCTCGCCCTCGCTGACTTTGTACATCGCTGGAAGGCCTTCGCCCAGACTGAAAACGCGGGCTCGCAACCCCATTTTCTCGACCTCTGCGAACTCCTCGGCCAGCCTCACCCCGCCGCTGCTGACTCCGCCGGAGAAAACTACGCCTTCGAGAAGCATATCGGCAAGGCTCACGGCGGCAGAGGCTTTGCGGACGTCTGGCTCCGCGACCACTTCGCATGGGAGTACAAAGGCAAGCACAAGAGCCTCGAAAAGGCCTACATCCAGCTCAACGACTATCGCGAAGAACTAGGCAACCCGCCCTTGCTCGTCGTTTGCGACCTTGACCGCTTTGAAGTTCACACCAACTTCACCGCAACCTCCAAGCGCGTCTACGCTTTCAACCTGGACGACCTCAATCGCAACCAGATCACCGCCACCTGTCCGCTCCCCCCGCTTGAAGTCCTTCGCGCCCTCTTCGGCGACTACAACGTCCTCCGCCCCGAACACACTGACGCGCAGGTCACCAACGAGGCCGCCAAACTCTTCAGCCGCCTCGCGGAACGACTCGAACTTGAAAACCGCAACCTCGGCGCATCCCGCGAACAGGTCGCGCACTTCCTCATGCGCCTCCTCTTCTGCCTCTTTGCGGACTCCGTCGGCCTGCTCCCTGACCGCGTCTTCCGCAACATGCTCCTCAGTGACGACCGCTTCCGCCCCAGAAAATTTCTCCGCAAGCTCACCAGCCTCTTCGAGGCCATGAGCGAGAGAGACGGCGTATTCGGCCCCCACTCCATCCGCTATTTCAACGGCGGCCTCTTTGACTCCGCCTCCGTCGTCCAGCTCGACGAGGGCGACCTCGGCATCCTCTACGAAGTCGCAAAGAACTACGACTGGGCCCACATCGCTCCCGCCATCTTCGGCACCCTCTTCGAGCGCTCCCTTGACCCCAAACGCCGCTCCCTCATCGGTGCCCACTACACCAGCGAAGCGGACATCCTCACCCTCATCGAGCCTGTCCTCGTCCGCCCCCTCCAGCAGCGCTGGCAGGCCGCAAAGCAGCGAATCCTCGAAGCCCTCGAAATCGAACGCGCAGAAGAAGCAGCAAGGGATTCTCGCCAGGCGCGCCTTCGCGTTGACCGCCCATCCGAAAAACTGCTCGGTGCGTGGATCGAGGAACTTGCTGCCGTGCGCGTCCTTGACCCCGCCTGCGGCTCCGGAAACTTTCTCTACGTTGCCCTCCGCAAAATGCTCGACCTTTGGCTTGAAGCCCGCAACTTCGCCGCTCAGCAGGGCATATCCCTCGTCGTCTCCAAAATGGTCTCCCCCAGCCAGCTCTATGGCATCGAGACGGAGTTTTACGCTCACGAACTCGCCTCCATCGTCGTCTGGATCGGCTTTCTCCAGTGGAAACACGAGCACGGCGTCCTCGAAGACCGCGAACCCATCCTTGAGAAGCTCAATAGCATCGAGCACGGCGACGCCATCATGCGCTACGACGCAGAGGACAAGGCCTACGAGCCCGAATGGCCGCAAGCCGACTTCATCATCGGCAATCCGCCGTTCCTCGGCGGAAAGCGGCTGCGACGCGAGCTCGGCGACAAATATGTCGATGACCTGTTTGCCAGGTACGAAGGACGGGTCAAAGCTGAGTCAGACCTAGTTGTCTATTGGTTCGAAAAAACGCGTGCCATGATCGAACTCGGAAATACGCAGCGGGCGGGATTAATTGCCACGCAATCGATCCGAAACGGAGCTAACAGCGAGGTTTTGTCCAGGATACTGTCGACGGGTGGGATTTTTGAGGCGTGGAGCGACAGGGAGTGGGTCCTTGGCAGCGCCCAAGTGAGAATATCGCTTGTCGCATTCGACAACGGCTCCGAAACGCAGTTGAAACTGGACGGGGCGGAAGTTGCAAAAATCTACGCTAATCTCCAATCTGGCATAGACGTCCTCACCGCGAAGGAACTGAGGGAAAACAAAGGATTCGCATTTCAGGGTCCCGTTAAGGTCGGGAAGTTCGAAATATCAGACGACTTCGCACGCTACCTGATCAACCAACCCAACCCCCACGGACGAAGCAATGCAGAGGTAATCAAGCCCTGGATTAACGGGGGTGACATCACGAAGCGCCCAAGGAATAGATGGATAATCGACTTCGGAAAAATGTCAGAAAATGAAGCAGCCCTTTTTGAGGCACCATTCGAACACCTGAAGAGAAGCGTGCGGGAAAAACGACTCGGCAACAATGACAAACAGCGGCGCGAGAATTGGTGGCGATTAGGACGCAGCGGCGGGGATCTGAAAGGGGCAATAGCTCAACTTCGGCGGATGCTCGTGACCTCTCGGGTTTCCTCGCACCGATTCTTCATTTGGTGCCCGCCCAACACCGTCCCAGACTCTCGGGTGGTCGCATTCGCCGCCGACACTGATTATTTTGCTGGGATGCTACACAGCAGGGTCCACCTCACCTGGTTTCTGGCGATCTCATCTCGGCATGGCGTAGGGAACGACCCCACCTACAACAGCGAGACATGCTTCGACACCTTCCCCTTCCCCTGGCCGCCGGGAACCGACCTAGCCGAAGAAGACGATCCCCGCGTCAAGGCCATCGCCGACGCCGCCCGCGAACTCGTCCGCCTCCGAGACGCCTGGCTCAACCCCCCGAAGATCAATCCCGACGAGTTGAGCAAGCGCACCCTCACCAACCTCTACAACGCCCGTCCCGACTGGCTGGCCAACGCCCACCGCGCCCTCGACGAGGCCGTCTTTGCCGCCTACGGATGGCCCTCCGACCTCTCCCGCGATCAGATCCTCGCCCGCCTCCTCGAACTCAACCACCAACGCGCCGCCGCCCAACCAACCCCCTGACCACTGTTCACTGCTCACTGTTCACTGTTCACTGCAAACAGAAATCCCCCGGCACGCTTGCCGAGGGATTTCTGTTTGCGGCGGCTCCGCCGCCTCAGTTGCTGTAGAGCAGAATGCCCGCCCGCTTTTCTTCGCTGGCGTTCTCGTCGCTCGCGCTTATCGGGCGATAGAACAGTTGGTTGTTTTCCAGATAGACCTCGAGGAAGGCTGGGCGGTCGGTGATCTTTCCGCCGATCAGCGCTTCTGACAAGGGGTCCTCGACATAGCGCTGCAACGCGCGGCGCAGTGGGCGCGCTCCGTAGCTGCGGTCGCCGAGAGTCTTGTCGAGAATCCATTTCTTCGCGTCTTCCGTGACCGAGATGGTGATAGCCTTCTGCGCCAAATTCGCGTTCAAACTCTGTACCAGCAGTTCCACGATCTGGATCAGGTCGCCATCCGACAACGACTGGAAGAGAATCACTTCGTCCAGACGATTCAGGAACTCGGGATTGAAGGTCTTCTTGACCTCCTGCTTCACCAGTTCCTCCACCTTGTCTGACACAATGTCTTCGCGCTCGCTCTGGAAGCCGAGTCCCTGCTTCTTCATCAAGTGCCTCGCGCCGATGTTCGAGGTCATGATGAGGATGGTGTTTTTGAAGTCGACCGTGTTGCCAAGACCGTCGGTCAACTGGCCGTCTTCAAACACCTGCAGCAGGATGTTGAAAACATCCGGATGCGCCTTCTCGATTTCGTCCAGCAGGACCACAGAGTAAGGCGAACGCTTGACGCGTTCCGTCAACTGGCCGCCTTCCTCGTAGCCCACGTATCCCGGAGGCGAACCAATCAGCTTCGACACTGAATGCTTCTCCATGAACTCCGACATATCGAAGCGGATAAGCGCCTTGTCTGAGCCGAACAGGAAGTTGGCCAGGGTACGCGCCACTTCCGTCTTGCCCACGCCGGTTGGTCCAAGGAACAGGAAACTTCCGATAGGCCGGTTGGGCGACTTGAGCCCCGCACGCGAACGCCGAATGGCGCGAGCCAGTGCGCTGATCGCCTTCTCCTGCGAGATGATGCGCTTGTGCAACTCCTCTTCCACACGGAGCAGTTTCTGCGTCTCTTCTTCCTTGATGCTGGTCACCGGCACGCCGGTCCAGCGGCTCACGACGTCCTCAATGTCTTCCCGGCTCACAATGCCCGAGGCCGAGTCGTCCAGATGATACTTGTCGCGCAGCGCGCGCAGGTTTTCGCGCTCCTTGCGTTCCTCGTCGGAGTAGAAGCGCGCCTTCTCGAATTCGTGATTCGCGATCGCCGAGTCCATGCGGTGCACGATGAACTTGATGCGCTTCTGCACCTCGGTAATCTCCTCGGGCAGCGAGGTCTGGCGCAGCTTCACGCGCGCGCCGGCTTCATCAATCAAGTCGATGGCCTTATCCGGCAAAAAGCGGTCCGGGATGTAGCGATTCGAATGCGACACCGCGAACTCGACCGCATCGTCGGTATAGCTGACCGCGTGGAATTTCTCGTAGCGGTCCTTGATGCCCATGATGATCTTGATGGCGTCGGTCTCGTTGGGCGGCGGCACCTTTACAGCCTGGAAGCGCCGTTCCAGCGAGCGATCCTTCTCGATCGACTTGCGAAATTCAGCCGGCGTGGTTGCGCCGATGCACTGAATTTCGCCGCGCGAAAGCGCAGGCTTCAGAATGTTGGCCGCGTCCAGCGAACCCTCCGCTGAACCCGCACCCACCAGCGTGTGCAACTCGTCGATAAAGACGATGGAGTTCTGATTCTCCATCAGCTCTTTCATGATTGTCTTGAGCCGCTCTTCAAACTGACCGCGATATTTCGTACCGGCCACAATGAGCGAAAGATCGAGGCCCAGAACTTTTTTGTCGGCCAGGAAGCTTGGCACTTCGCCATCGGCAATGCGCTGCGCAAGGCCTTCGACAATGGCTGTCTTGCCCACGCCGGGCTCGCCGATCAACACCGGATTGTTTTTGGTGCGGCGGCACAGAATCTGAATCACGCGCTCGAGTTCGCCGTCGCGGCCCACCAGCGGATCAAGTTGTCCGTCCATCGCGGCCTGCGTCAGGTCGCGGCTGAACTCGGCCAGCAGGCTCGATTCGCGCTGGCGCTGTTGCGGCGGCGCCTTCTCCTGCGTCACACGGGCCAGCTCGTCGCGAATCTGCGCCAGCTTCAGGCCACGCTCCTGCAATATCTCTGAAGCAAAGCATTTTTCTTCGCGCAGCAGGCCCAGAAGCAGGTGCTCGGTGCCAATATGCTTGTGCCCCAGCCGCTCTGCCTCTTCTGCCGCATAGGCCAGTACGCGCTTGCACTCGTTCGAAAGCGGCAGGTCCACACTGGTGGAAACCTTCTCGCGGATGGTGGTGTGCGCTTCAATCTGCTTGCGAATCGATTCCACCGAAGCGTGCGACCGCAGGAACCTGTTGGTTAACGCCTTGTCCTCGCGCAGCAGGCCCAGCAGCAAATGCTCGGTCTCGATATAGGGTGAGCCAAACTGGCTGGCCTCATACCGCGCGAAGAAGATCACGCGCCGTGCCTTCTCCGTATAGCGTTCGAACATGATGTTCTCCCTACTTCCAGGCTACCGGCTGGAGTAGCCGTCCGGTTCATCCCGGCCTCGGCCCACCCTGCGCGTGCCCTTTCTTTAAACTTCGCCGCCTGAGGCATCATGGAAAATTACTGCCCTGCCCCGAACAGCCTATTGGGATGGACCCGAGCGACCTTCCGCTCTTCCGCCCCCCCGGTGCTTCCAGAGGACACCCATCCTACCCTGTCAGCCTTGTTGGAATCGAATCACCCCAACATGGCTGCGTACTTGATAAGACTCAATAACCAACCCAAAAGGTGCTTTTTCCACCCCAAAGGGTTCTTCCTCTATTCGATACTTCCCGGCGTCAGTCCCGTTTACGACGGGTTGCCCAGTGGAACCAACCTGCCGGCTTCAAGCCGCAAGGCGCGCGTACATCGTGCCGCCAAATCCAAATTATGTGTCACCAGAATCGAGGTAAGGCCGTGACTGCTGTGCAATCGTTCAATAAGGTTGAAGACCAGTTCAGCCGTCACGCCGTCCAAATCGCCGGTTGGTTCGTCGGCCAGCAGCAGCCGGGGGGTGTTCACCAGCGCGCGGGCCAGCGCTACACGCTGCTGCTCGCCGCCTGAGAGTTCGCCGGGCCGATGGGCGCCGCGTTCTTCCAAACCCACCTCCCTCAGCCAGTTAGAGGCCACCGCCAGCGCTTCCCGCTTCGCTGCGCCGCGAGCCAGCAACGGCATGGCCACGTTTTCCAGCGCCGTAAACTCCGGCAGCAGGTAGTGAAACTGCCAAACGTAACCGATCTCCCGATTGCGAAAAGCCGCTGCCTGACGCGGGGAGAGCGCCGCCACGTTGGTTGACGCGCAGTATACAGTTCCCGCGGAAGGAGCATCAAGCGCGCCCAGAATGTGCAAAAGCGTGCTTTTTCCCGCACCGGACTGGCCGACGATGGCGACCATCTCGCCCGGCTCGATCCTGAGATTCAGATTGTCAAAAAGATTCAGCGCGCCGCGCGCGGTCTGGTAGGTCTTGCGCAGACCTTCCACCTCGATAAGAGGCCCGGGCTTGCCTGCTATCCCGTCCTGTGCCCGCAACTCCCATTCCTGCCCAGTGCGGGAAATTTCGAGGCCAGCCGGTGAGGTGGTTTCTGTCATCCGTTGGCCTTAATTTTACATTGCGAGGCGATGATTTCCTTGAAACGCTCAGGGACAGACGGTTGAAACAATCATCCCCCGTGCCCCATCCTTTCGCCTTTTTTCTGGCGAAAGGGTGGGACAGCATGACAATGGCCGTGGTCATGGCTTTGTTATGGCCGTTGTATTCAATCGCGCAATGCGTCCATTCGGTCCGACGACGAAAGGCAGCGAGAGAGCGTTCCAGTTGCCGTTATCGAGCGGCTGCCAGGTTTTCCCATCGTCGCGGCTGATGTCGGAGCCGTTGGTGCCGGCGGTGATCCAGGCATTGATCGGTCCGAACCATTGAACGGTGGAGCGATAGCCGTGGGGCGGGGTGGTGGAGGCGGTCCAATGTCGGCCGCTATCGGCTGACCATGCGGCAGTACCCGTCGAGTCATTGGGCTTTGTGTAGTCGCCACCGACGGCGATTCCGGAAAGATAGCCATGATCATCTGCGACAGAGGATGTTTGCCGAACTTCATCTATGTGTCTCTGGTTAGCTTCTTGACGAAAGCCCAGCGAGAAAATTCCAGATGAGTCCGTTCCGCCAGCAAGAGGCACAGGTATCCCCTTGGACCACGCGAACCTCAATTCATCCGGCCACTTGTCTTTCGGTCCAGCGCATACATCAGTCATATTGCTGAACCCCATCAGAACTCGCGCACCGCCTTTACCGCCAACTCCAATCCATGAACGACTTGTTGCGTATTCCGGTCCAGGCCGGCAGTATGGAAGCGCCTGAAGCGGCACGAATACCGAAGAGTTGCTCGCCGCAAATGCCGCCCCATCCGGCGCCACGTCTTCGGTGAAATAACCCCGATCCGTACCCCAGTATGCCCAGTGTGCGCCGCCATCAATGGTTGAAAGCGTTAGGAATCTCCTAAGTTTCAGCGTCCGCTCCACATATCCGAATCTTTCTCCCCGATGGTACTCAAGAGAGTTCGGCTCTTTGAAAAACGGCGTCTTAAGGACCGGGTCGCCCAACAAGAATCCATGCTTCCGATCCCAAAAAGTAAACGCGTCGTAAAACCCTTCCGGATCAGCGTTCTTCAGCATCAGCTTCCACGTCCCGCACCCATCCACCGTCTTATACAGCCGGCTCTTCTCCCCCGGCCCGCTCGCCATCACAATCGCCGTCTGCGCATCCCAAGCCTGCACCCCGCGAAAATCCAGCGTCGCCCCATCTTTATCCCCATCCGGCACAGCGCACTTCGTCCAATGCGCGCCGCCATCGGTGGTCTTCAGCACCATCCCACCGGTCCCGCTGGCCCACGCAACTGTCCCATTCACCGAGTCAATCCCGCGCAGCCCAGCGGTCGTCCCCGAGTCCTGCATCTGCCAAACCGTCTGCCCGGGAGGTTGCACCGCAGGGGCGGATTGGGCTAGAACCACAGTCGAAACGGCCAGAAACAGCGTAATCCGAAGAACTTGCATGGCTGGAAGTATAGAGCGCGTCCTATTGGCCGATAAAGGACTGGAACGGTGCCTTAGGTCACTGAATGCCGCTCTAAGGACTGCTAGATTGAGGTTCAACTCGTGAAAAACTATTGTCTTATTTCGTTTCTTATATTGGGGGCCTTGAGCGCAGGGGGCTCCGTAGCGTCCGCACAGCAGGCATCCGCAGGCCAGCCCGCCGCGCCGCAGACCTTTAAAGAGCGCTTCTTTGCCCACAACTACGCGATGACCAAGCTGCAACCGGGCTTTGCCACGCCGCTGGTCGAAGCCGACCCGCGGCTGGTGCAATACTACCGATTCTCCTTTTCCAACGAGTACACCGCCGCCAAGACCCAGACCGTGAGCTACGGCAACGTCCGCGGCGGCGGAATCATCGCCTGGAATCGTGTCGAGTTCGATGTGTTGCCGCCACAGTACATTCAGCACAATTCCACGGCCGCCGACGGCTTCGGCGACACGGCGGTTTCCGCCAAGGTCCGCATCGTCTCCGGCAACGCCCAGAATGGCAACTACATCCTCTCGGCGATGGTGGGCCACAGTTTTGCCACAGGCAGCGCCAAAAACGGCGCTCTCACCGACTGCTGGAACCCGACCCTGGCCGGCGGCATCGGCTTCCTCAAGCATTTCGCCCTGGAGTCCACGCTGGGCGGCAGCATGCCCACCGGAAAGATTGCCACCCAGGGCCGTTCCATTGCCTGGAACTCCCTGGTCCAGGACCAACTCAACAGCCACGTGCGCCTGGAGTTAGAGAACAACTCCACCTTCTTCGTCGGCGGCAGCCGCGACGGCAAAATGCAGAACTTCATCACTCCCGCGGTGTTTTACATTGCCCGCAGCAAGGAATGGAAGCCCACCCATCCTTTCCTGATCTTTGACGGCGGCATGCAGATCGCGACTTCAGGCTTTCACACCTATAACCACAATCTAATCTCGGAGATGCGCATCATTTTCTGATGCCCGGGGCCTCCGCGATGCGGTACGCCGAAAACAGTGTGAGTCGGATCACCAAATATCCGGCCGTTGCGCATATAAAGTAAGTTCAACCCGTGAATCGACTTCAACTCATCTTTTCTTTGGCGCTGGCCGCCGCCAGTGTGCTCTGCACCTCTGCCTCCTCCGCGCAGCAGTCCTTCTATGGGAGCGTCAGGGGGCACAACGCCTCCATGGCCGACCTTCAACCCACATGGATGGGTCCGCTGAACCAGTCTGACGGGCGGCTTGGGCAGGCCTTCCGCTTCTCCGTGTCGAATTTGAAGCTCGGCGACGCGCACGTTTTCGACTACGGCAACAATCACGGCGTCAGCATGATCGTGCAAAGGCGCTTTCAGCTGGACCTGAACCCGCCATCGTTCTTCCGAAACCACTCAAGCTCCATGAAAGACGGATTCGGGAACGCATCAACCCAGGTAAAAATGCGGATCGCCTCAGGCAATGCGCAACATGGCAACTTCGCTGTCTCTGCGGTCTTGTTTCATGGCTTTGGCCCGCGTGCCTACCAGAACCTGATGCTCACGCCCTACTACGTCCCCTCGATCGCGGCCGGAAAGGCCTTTGGGCGCTTCGCTGTACTCACCACGGTCGGCGGATTCATGCCCACATCCAAAATCGCGGAACAGGGCAGGGCGGTGGAATGGAACTTGACGGGGCAGGCTCATGTCAACTCCCATCTCTGGCTCGACGTGGAGAACAACGCCACCTGGTTCAAGGCTGGCCCGTTCGACGGCAAGGCGCAGAACTTCATCACCCCGGCTGCGTTTTACATGATTCGGCGCAAGGAATGGAAGCCCGAACACTCCTCGGTGGTCTTCGCCTGCGGCATGCAGACCGCCACTTCCAGCTTCCACTACTACAATCACAACCTCATCACTGAGATGCGGGTGATTTTCTAGCCGTCAGCCATCAGCTTTTTAGCTCCCAGCTAGCCCCGCGCAGTCCGCTGTACGCCCTTTCATGCACCCTCTCCGCTCACACACCAGCAACTCACTCCATTCCCGGCAAGAAGAAGCTGAAAGCTGAGAACTGAAAACTGCTTTATCAGTATTCGATCTTGTTTGCCGAAGCCAGCCACGCCGCAAAACTGGCCCAGGCTTCATCCCCGAGCAGTTGCGTGGCAGGCAGAGTGCGCGCGGTCTGTTCCCGCCGAAACTCCTCATACAGAAACGCATCGTCAAAACCGGCGCGGGCAGCATCCGCAGCGCTGGCGCCGTAGTAAATGGCGTCAATCCGCGCCCAGTAGGCCGCTGCCAGGCACATCGGGCAAGGCTCGCAACTGGTATAGAGTGCGCAACCTGCCAATGTGAAGGTCCCCAGAGCCTTGGCTGCCGAGCGAATAGCGTTCACTTCGCCGTGCGCCGTAGGGTCGTTCGACGTGGTAACGGTATTCACGCCCTCGCCCACAATGCGCCCATCGCGGATAATCACCGCGGCAAACGGCCCACCCGCGCCGCTCACGACATTCTCGGTAGCCAGCCTTATCGCGTGGCGCAAAAACTCCGGATTGGCTTCTATCGGCATCGGGGTTATAGCAATTCCAGGATTGGTACGGCTTGTAGGCGATACGCTAAGTTGACGCGACCATCAGGGAACGGCAACCTCGCATGAGTTTTGCCAGGGTACGGTAATCCTGGAATTGCTCTAGTGTATCGCAGCCTGCTTTCGCAGTCCCTGATTGCAGAACGAGCCTTGACCGCCCTGCCGCGCAGGAGCAAGACTGGAGCTATCCGCCATTCGGCAAAGGAAAACCATGAAAACACGCAGATTGGGCACCAACGGTCCCACCGTCTCAGCCATCGGGCTGGGATGCATGGGCATGAGCGAGTTCTACGGCAGCCGCGACGAGCAGGAGTCGCTGGCCACCATCGATCGCGCCCTCGACCTCGGCATCAACCTGCTCGACACCGCCGACGTCTATGGCCCCTTCACCAACGAGGAACTGGTGGGCCGCGCGCTCAAGGGCCGCCGCGATAAGTTCTTTGTGGCCACCAAGTTCGGCATCCTCCGCGACCCGGCCAAACCCGAGCGCCGCGGCGTGGACGGCAGTCCCGCTTACGTCCGCGAGTGCGTTGAAGGCAGCCTCAGGCGTCTCGGCACCGAGACGATCGACCTCTACTACCAGCACCGCGTCGACCCCAACGTACCCATTGAAGAAACCGTGGGAACCATGGCGCGCCTGGTCGAAGAGGGCAAGGTGCGCTTTCTGGGGCTTTCCGAGGCCGCCCCGGCAACCCTCGAGCGCGCCATGAAGGTCCACCCCATCACCGCGCTGCAAACCGAGTACTCCCTCTGGACGCGCGATCCCGAGCCGGAGATCCTGCCCACCTGCCGCAGCCTGGGCGTCGCTTTTGTGGCGTACAGCCCTCTTGGGCGGGGGTTTCTCACTGGCGCATTCAAAACGCCGGAAGACTTCGAGCCGGGCGATTACCGCCGCACCAGCCCTCGTTTTCAGGGCGAAAACTTCAAGCGCAACGTGGCACTCGTCGCCAAAGTCGAAGCCCTGGCCGCATCGGCTGGCATCACCGCCAGCCAGCTTGCCATCGCCTGGGTGCTGGCGCAGGGCCAGGACATTGTGCCTATCCCCGGAACCAAGCGCCGCTCCTATCTCGATCAGAACGCCGCGGCGGTAGACCTCGATCTGAGCAAGGCGCTGCTGGAAGAACTCAGCAACACCTTCCCGCCCGACACTGCTGCCGGCGACCGATACGCGCCGGCCGTGATGGCTTACGTAAACGGCTGAGGGCCTTCAGCCCGCCAGGTGCGCTTCCAGTACTTCAAGGAAGCGCGCCAGCCACTTCGGATGCGCCGTCCACGCCGGGCCGGTCACCAGCTTGCCGTCCACAACAGCCTCCGAGAAATCGACCGCAACAAACGTCCCTCCGGCCAGTTCCACCTCCGGCGCGCAGGCCGGATAGCAGTTCAACCGGCGACCCTTCAGCACGCCCGCCGCAGCCAGCAGTTGAGCGCCGTGGCAGATCGACGCGATCGGCTTGTCAGCCTTGTCGAAGTGGCGAACCATCTCCAGAACTTTCGCGTCGAGCCGCAGATACTCCGGCGCTCGGCCGCCCGGAATCACCAGCGCGTCATACTGCGCGGGGTCAATCTCGTCGAAGGTTGCATTCAGCGTAAAGTTATGCCCCCGCTTTTCGGAGTAGGTCTGGTCGCCCTCGAAATCGTGAATGGCGGTGCGGACCTGCTCGCCCTTCTTCTTTCCCGGACAAACCGCGTCCACCGTGTGGCCCACCATCTGCAGAGCCTGGAACGGAACCATGATCTCGTAATCCTCAACAAAATCGCCGGCCAGCAACAAAAGTTTCGCGGGTTTCATTGCGCTTTTTCCTCCGCACCAAGTTTGCCACATCAGGCGCCCGAGGGCGGAGACGTAAAATTTCCCCATGGCCGCTGCCACACCGCTTCAACTGCTGAACGAGCAAGTCGTTGCCTGCAACCAGTGCGCGCGCCTCCGCGAATACTGTGCCGAGGTGGCGCGCGTTCGCCGCCGCGCCTATGCGGATTGCGCGTACTGGGGCCGCCCCGTACCCTCCTTCGGCGACGAGCATGCGCGTGTGCTCGCTCTGGGACTGGCTCCCGGTGCGCACGGCTCCAACCGCACCGGCCGTATGTTCACCGGCGACGGCTCCGGAGATTTCCTGTTCCCGGTGCTGCATGAAGCCGGCTTTGCCTCGCTGCCCAACGCTGTCTCCCGTGACGACGGCATGAAGCTCACCGATCTCTGGATCAGCGCCGTGGTGCGTTGCGCGCCGCCCGCCAACAAGCCCAGCCCCGAGGAGCAGCGCACCTGCGCGACCTGGCTTGACCGGGAAATGAGCCTGCTCACCAGCCTGCGCGTCGTTGTCTGCCTGGGACGAATTGCCTTCGATGGATTGCTGGCTCACTTTGAACGCGCTGGCCAGTTGCCGCCGCGTTCAAAGTTCGTCTTCGCGCATGGTGCGGAGTACACCCTCCCCAACGGCCTCACCGTTATCGCCAGTTATCATCCCTCACTGCAAAACACCAACACCGGCAAGCTCACGCGGCCCATGTTTCTTGATGTATTCAAGCGCGCCCGGCAACTGGCGGATTTGCGCTAGCAACAGATGCACGGCCCCGGCCGAGAAACGAAAGGAGATCCAAAGATGGATTTATCAAAGGAGAGATTGAAGGACGTGGCGCTTGAGGACATAGCCCCCAAGGTCGTAAAGCGCAACCCGGTGGATCATTGGTCGCCTGCCGTTCTGCTCGAGCGCGCGGCCTATCTGCGCCAGATGGCGAAGCACGGCGACGGCTCAGCCGGCGAGACGCTCAAGGAATTCCCGCAGCACTTCGCCATGCTCTCGTTTCGCAGTCGCGACGGCGAGGCCGAGATTCATCAGAACTTCGCCGATCTGTTTTACGTCGTTGGCGGCAGCGCAACGCTGGTAACCGGCGGCACCGTCGCCGGCGCACGCACGGTCGGCCCCGGAGAAACGCGCGGCGACTCTATCGAGGGCGGCACGCGTTTGGAACTCAGGGTTGGCGACGTAGCGCACGTCCCCGCGGGCCTGCCCCATCAGATGCAGGTAGCCAGCGACAAAACCATCACCTGCTTCGTGCTGAAGATCCAGGAGGCTTCCTAAAGGGCGCCGCCTGAAAGCCCGCGCCCTGGCACCGTGACCGAATGATTGTGTAATGGCCGGAACGTAGCGCCTTGTATTTTGCATTCAAGTAGGCGCGACCATCTTACAGAGGCGACCTTGTACAAAACTCAACTGGCCCTGGTGGCTCTGGTTTCCGTCTAGGGGTGCGCTTGCGCAAGCCTCTCGACGTTCCTATGCACTTGGTATCTATTCTTCCCGGCCGCCTTCGCTTGGTACATAGCTATATCGGCATATTGCAGCAACTTTTCTGAATCTTTGGTCTGATCGGGAGAAGTACAGATTCCAATGCTGGCCGAGATATTCACCGTGGTGTTGTCGACCTCTATCGGTTCTGAGATCGCAGAAATAATCTTGCCTGCAATAGACTCAGCTTCCGCAGCGAGGTGCAGGTCAGGAAGCATAACGATAAACTCGTCTCCTCCAAGCCGCGCAACCGTATCGGTCTCGCGAACAGAACGGCGGAGGCGCGCAGCCACTTCGCAGAGCACTAGGTCGCCTGCGTGATGTCCCAGGGTATCGTTCACTTCTTTAAAGCCGTCCAGATCGACCATTAGCAGTCCCAATGTGGAGTCGAAACGATCAGCCCGCTTGAGGGAGATGCCGAGACGATCATTGAGCAGAAACCGGTTGGGCAAGCCCGTGAGCACGTCATGTTCCGAGAGGTGCCGCAGGCGTTCTTCGCTCACCCTGATGGCTTGGGTCTGCTGATGTACGCGCCGCCGCAACACGAAAATCCACGCAAACGAGCTAAAGGCAAAGGCTCCCAAAATGGAGAAGACCACGAGCGCATGGCCCGGTGTCCACCACGATGGAGCGTTAAGAACGGCGACGTCGTCAAGGGAGCGAAGCATGATGCTGACTGAGCCCGGTTGAACCGATCCCCCGCCCTCCCCTGTGGTCTTTGGATCCATCCGGACACTGCAGATTCCGGTCACCCGAATTGTGCTGCCATCTTTCCAGGGAAGTACCCCGCTGCCTCCGGCATCTTTGGGGAGAACGGCCGAAAATAGAAACTCGCCGGAACGCAGCATGAGCGTCGAGTCAACCGCCGCGTGGTCCTGACCGATCAGCTCTCCCTCGATCTGAACCAGTTCCGCGTCATGGTCTCCGTGAAACAACTGCTGAATACTGACCGACGCGGCGGTCGGAGACGCGTTTTTCTCTGTGGGACGGAATGAAGCATTATCAAGCGTTGCTTTGAATTCACTGACGCCCGGAAAGCCGACCACATCTACCATCTGGCCGATCCTCACATGATCGAGTTTCGGGCTCTGCACGCAGATTCCATCTGACAATTCCTGTATGCACAACATCCGGCCCGGCCAGTGCAAGGTCACTAGGCCACGGATATGCGCGCGGTGCCGCAGCACCTCCCCTGGGGAGAACCACAGCAGTTGAGGAACCGGGATTGCCGGAATGGCATATGGATCAGGCGGGGCTTTTTGCACCACTTTAACTACATTCAATGACGAATACAGAACGCGGGCACCGACATTCTCCCGATTGTGATTGAAAACCGGAACTGCGTTTCCGCGGATCTGAACCGTGCCATCGACCAGCGAGTCGTAATCCGCCTTCGGTTCCAATGGACCAGTTGCCGCAATTGTTCCGCCAATAGTCGCAAGCTCAATGGTCACATTCATGGCTTGCCGTTGAACCGAGTGGACGATGCCCTCGATCTCAACCCATTGACCATCCAGGCCCCCTGAAAGCAACTCGGCCATTGTCGGTCGCACAGCGCCCTGAGGAAGACGCGATTTCCCGATGACCTTGACGCTCCCGCGAAGGATCACTGGCGCGTAGTCTGCGCCCCCGCTGATTCCGGTAACTTCAACGAATGTCCCGGCGCTCAAAGGAAGAATCGGACGGGAAGGAAGTCCAATGAATATGCTGCCCGTGGAGTCATGGACGAAAAGAGCTGCATGTCTGGGGTCAATGTTGGGATCGTAATAGGTAACGGTGCCGCGAATCCGAACGGGATAGCCACGCGCGGCTTCATCGAGAGAAATATCGTGGGCTTCATGCGCCGTGGTGAGGGTACGCAAAGGTCGCTCAGGCGATTTAGGTTGTTGCCCCGTGGCCACGCTGCATATCAGAGCTATGCCACAGCAGGCGGCGATTGAACGCGGGAACCGCATTCGGCTCCTTCCTGAGCGAAGCAATAAAGCGGAATTTGCAAATTCGACGCCCGTCCAGAGTGGGCCCCGGAACCCAACATCGGTTTCAGCATAAGATCTCTTTGTCGGCGAAGCATCGACTTAGGTTCATCGCCGCGCACCTCATTTGTCAACTCGGCGCGATCAGATGAATAGGTTTAGGTCGATCTTCGGTGGAGCCTCTGACGCCCATTCTAGCCCGATTGGCGGTTGGCCCACACCTCGATTTTGAGATGACGGGCGACGATGAACACCAACCGTCACGCTTTCGATCTCTCCACCTCAGGATTCCGAAGTTCCCCAGGTCTGAAAACCCAGACTTGGGCCACTCGCCATCATCCTCACCTCACAGCAGTATCATCCTTGTATCTCTGAATCAGCGGCAGTTTCGGTGAGACTGTTGCAGTGGGGGAGTCGAGGCATCGACTCCCCCGCGGGCGGACGGCTCCCGTTCATCCTGCGGTCTTTCGACCGGCGCTCAGCACAGGGACCGCTGCCCAGTCACGTACGACCGAACAGTCGCATGATTTCAGTCGCACATACAAGGCAGGTTACCGTAACACGGATCATTTGTGGAGTGGATGTCGCCTCCAAATCCCTGGAGGCCTGCGTCGGCCAGCAAGGTGAGGCCGGCAGTTTCCCCAACAGCGTCGAGGGCATCGCTGCCCTGAGAGCCTTCTGCCAGCAGCATCAGGTCGAGTTGGTAGCCATGGAAGCCACCGGCGGTTACGAACAACAGGCCTTTGCACAGCTATTGGAGCAAGGCTTGCCGGGTGCCCCATCCTCGCCACGCCTTTGTTTTTGTGGCTAGGGTGGGCTCGCATGAAGCCAATCCCCACACAAGAACCAGACGACCCGCCCTTGAATCGCTCTTCGTCTCAAGAAAAATGCGGCAGATTTTTAACTTGCTTAATTTAAACAACTTACACGCTCTTGAAACTGCAGATAATTACGACCCAAAGGCGCACAATCTTTATATGGGACATCTCCACTCAAACCGCTGCCGGCGCGCCGAAAAAAGCCGCCGCCCTGCAAATGGGAAAGTGTGCACCTATCCCCACCCCCTCCCACCCCTCCCTACCCACCCCCCCTCCTGCCTGCGTAACTGGTCTCCGCGGCAAGTCAGGTGTCCTTGGTCTCAAAATCCCTTCCGGTGAGTCCACCAGGTCGGACCGATGAAAATGGACGGCCAAAGAGGCTGTTACTGAAATCAATGTATCCGATTACATTTCTTGATTCAGGCGACTTTTGATGATCTGGATCGGAGTTCGCGCCTTTCGCCTGTTGCTCGGCTCCTCGCTCTCTCCTGTCGCCGTTCTGACCGTTTGTCTTGCCGCTCGGGCTTCTCAAAACTCCTCGAGTGCCGCGCTTGTTGCGCAGCTTGGGCCAGACCAGTTTCTTCTCTTGGGAGTGGATGCCAGCCTGCTCATCCGTACTGTATCGTCGTTCTGTCGCCGCAATTGTCGGGAACGGGGCCTGCTCAAAGCGAATTATGCAAAGGCCATAAATCCGGCTTCGTTCCCTTCGGGCCGGTTCAGGCAGCAGTCGAGTGCGGTGGATTCTTCGGGAGAAAGAAGAAGCGGAACATGGCCTGGAATCCGATTTACACCGCAGTTGTCATCGTGTACTTCGCCGGACTCATGCTCGTCGGAATCTGGTCCGCACGCCAAAAGGGTGACTCCAATCAGTATCTGAACGCCTCGTCGTCTTTGCCGGCCTGGGTTTGTGCCACGGCCTGCATCGCCGCCAATTGCGGATCCCTCGATCTCTTCGCGATGATGGCGCTCGGCGCTCAATATGGAATGCTGGCCTGCCACTTTTACTGGATCGGCGCCATTCCCGCGCTTTTGGTTGTCGCCTTCTGGTTGCTTCCCGCGTATCGACGCAATCGAAATCCCACCATCCTCGACTTCGTTGCCCGCCATTACGGAAACACGACGCGATCCATGGTCGCACTTTGCATGGCCACCATGATGCTGCTAATTGCGGGCGTCAGCCTTTACGCTGTAGCGCAGACCCTCAATGCATTTCTCGGCTGGACTTTCCTCCAGGGGGCTTTGGCCGCTGCGACCGTGGTCCTGTTTTACACCTGGTTCGGCGGGTTCCGCGCCACCGTCTACACCGAGCTTTTTCACTTCGCTCTGGTACTGATCGGGGTAGTTCCCCTTCTGTTCCTGGTCGTCCACGAACTCGGTGGATTCACCACTCTCATAGCGCGCATTCCGCCCAGCCGCTTCCACGCATGGCAAGGCGTTCCCCTCTTCGATCCTCACGCTGTCATGGACCGCTTCGGATTGGTCTTAGGTCTGGGTCTGGTCCTCAGTTTCGGCTTCTGGGGTACGGATTTCGTGCAGATGCAGCGCGCTCTCGCGGTGCGCCGGGAGCAGGACTCGCCCTTTGTCCCGTTAAGCATAGGGTTCGCCAAACTCGCCTTCGCCATGGTGGTGCTGGTGGCGGGTGTAGCCGCTCCCCTGGTGCTTTCACCAGCAAGCCTCAGCAGAAACTGGAATGCCACGCTGCCCGCGCTCATGCTCCACAGTTACAAGTCCTTCTGGCTGTTTTTCGGCTTTTTGGGGCTTACTGCCACTCTGATTTCCACTTTCTCCAACAACGTTGCGGGTTTCACCTCCGCCTGGGTGCAGACTTTCTACCAACAATGGATCAGGCCGCGCGCCAGCGATGCGCATTACACGCTGGTTGGCCGCATTACCAATGCCGCTGCCATACTCCTTGTGATAGGTGCCGCCTACTTTGCGTCTGGTTTTCAGAGCCTGATGGAGTACATCCAACTGATACTTTCCACCTTCAACGCACCATTGTTCGCACTCATAGCGCTGGCCATGATCGTGCCGCGCAAAGTTGCCGCGGGAGGCAGTGCCGGCTTTCTGTTTGGCCTGGTCTGCGCGGTTGCTCACCAGGTCCTTGCTCTAACCCATGTTCTCCACTACGGAAGCCAGATGGCGGCCGACTTCTACGGAGCTATTCTCGGGTTCAGCGTCGCTCTGCTGTGCACTCTATTGACAGGATCATTGCGCGGCCAGGCGGCGCATGAGGGAGGCCTGCGGCAAGCTCCAGGGCCGGCATTATCGATCAAGTGGCCGGCTATTACGGCCGGCATTTTCCTTGCCGGCCTGTTTATCCTCTTTAACGCAGTCTTCTGGTAGCTGCAGCGCCATTCGCGCCGGATTCAGGCGGTCAGCGGGCCGGCGCTGGACCGGTAGATTGACGAACCACCAGCTTCATAGGCAAGGAGAAGACTTTCCCAGGCTGCGTCAGATCCTCTGCGCCCGTTTGCAGTGCCTCGAAGAGCATCTGCGCGTACTGCCTGCGCGAGATACGCAAGGTTGTAAGCGGAGGATAGACAACATCACTCATCTCAATGTCGTCGCAGCCGGTCAGAGATATATCTTCAGGAATCCGCAAGCCCATCTCGTGCACTTTTCGCAATGCGCCGAACGCGGTTAAATCGTTTGCAGTCACAACCGCTGTGGGCCTTCTTTCCTGTTTCAATATGGTTTCCATCCCCACAGCGCCGCCGCTAATTCTGAAGTTGCCTGGCATAATCCAGCTATCTTGCGACGACAGCCCGAATCTCACCACCGCGTCAAGGAATGAATCGCGGCGATCACGAGAGGTGGCCAGATCATCGGTCCCTCCAATAAAACCAAGATCTCGGTGTCCAAGTTCCTTCAGGTGGCCCACAATTTGAGCCATGCCATCGCGAAAATCTACAACAATGTCACTAATCCCGGGAGCCGTGCGATGGTGGTCTGTCGTAACCACCGGAATGCGGTTCTGTACCAATGACTCCAGCGACGCGGCTTCCCGTTCAGAACACATGAACGCTACACCGTCTACCCGGCGAAGCAGCATGCGGTGGATTGAAAGTTGCGTTCGCGATAAATGGAAGTCGGTATTGGAAACAAGAAGTTCGAGCTCATTCTCCACCAGCAACTCTTCGAAGATCTTGGCCGTCTCCATGAAGAACGGGTTCGTCAAATCCGGAACAATCGCGCCATAGATCTGGCTTTTGCCGTTCTTGAATCGAGCCGCGCTCCGGTTCGGTACGAACTTCAGGTCCCGGATAATCTCCTGAATCCGTTGAGTTGTCTCGGGCGTGACCAGATCAGAGCCGTTGATGACCCGCGATACGGTGGCATTGGATACCCCGGCAAGTTTGGCGATTTGGCGGATGCTGAACGGCATGAAATCCTCGCAACACACAACAGAGCTAAAGGGGTTTCCTGATTACTATACCGAAATCCTCGTTTTTTTGACGGTTACACGGTTTCATCAGAGGCGAAAGGCGAATACCGTCCGGTAAATAATTTCAGAACGTACACCTATTCAATTGAATAACTTATAGATACATTTTCGTTGCAGCAGGGGCGGAATAGCCCTCCCCGAAATTCATTGACACCGTTTACATTCAGGGTGTATTTTGCTATCCGGGCTGCAAAACAAAGGATTTATCCGGCCACATTTTTACCTGATGGCCAGCAGCTTCAACTCTTAGATTTGTTTCCCTGCAAATTTTGAGTCATTTCCAAAGTTGCATTTCACACAACTCAAGAGGCCCGTAAGGAGGCAGTTTATGAATTTTCGACGCAGACTGTTGTTTACATTGCTTGTGCCAGTCCTGTTCCTGATGCCGGCGCGCGTGATGTTCGGACAACTCGATCAAGGAACGATTACAGGCGTTGTTGAGGATCCGTCCGGTGCGGCGATTCCAAACGCCGCTGTGACGTTAACCAATGTTGACCTGGGACAGGTCTTAAAGACGTCGGCCGATGGTGCCGGTGTCTACGTTTTCTCTCCCGTCAAGATCGGAAGCTACACAGTTTCGGCTACCGCGCCAAGCTTTCAGACCACCACGCAAACCAACCTGCACTTGAGCATCCAACAACGGCTTAACGTCGTGGTTATCCTCAAGCCCGGCGCTACAACTGAAACCGTGACTGTTACCACTGAAGTGCCGCTCATGCAAACGCAGGAAAGCTCGGTGGGCCAGACTGTGGACACACAGACCATCAACAGCATTCCGCTGGCTAGCCGCAACTGGATTTACATCGCGCAGTTATCTGCCGGTGCCGCGCTGCCTGAAGGATCCCGCGGCGGTGGCAAGGGCGACTTCCAGGCCAACGGACAACGCGCTGAAGAGAACAACTTCATCCTGGATGGTGTGGACAACAACGCCAACGTCGTGGACTTTTATAACGGCGCCAGCTATGTCGTCAATCCTCCGCCGGATGCCTTAGAAGAATTCAAGGTACAGACCAGCAACTATTCCGCGGAGTTCGGTCACTCTGCCGGCGCGGTCGTCAACGCCAGCATCAAGTCCGGCGCCAACGACTTCCATGGCAGTTTGTGGGAGTACGTGCGCAACACCGCCTTTGACGTCCACGACTGGAACCCAAGCGCTGTCCAAGAAGTTGCGCCCTATCATCAGAACCAGTTTGGCGCCACGCTCGGAGGCCCGTTCTTCAAGAACAAGCTCTTCTTCTTTGCCGATGCACAGGCTAACCGCGTTACCTACAATGAACCCGGCACTTACTCGGTTCCCACCGCCAAAATGCGGCTCGGCGACCTTTCTGAACTGCTGAACCCCGCCCTTACCGGCAATCCAGCCGTGCAACTCTACCATCAGGTGGGCGGCCTCGCACCTGGCGTCGGCGGAGCCCCTGTGCCCCAAGGGCCTGGAACTCCTCCGGTTCCGTTCAACAATAACTGCCTGGTGACCAGCACAAGCTGTACCAGCAGCGTCCCAGGCGTTGCGCTCAGCGCGACCGCTCTGAAAATGTTGAACTACTATCCTCAGCCGAACGCCAACAACGGCCTGCTCTACAACAACTACGTCATGCAACGGCCGGTTCTCGACAACACATTCCAGTGGGATGCCCGTCTGGACTACACGATCGGTAGCAAAGACACGGCATACAGCCGCTACAGTTACTGGAACGAAATGGGCCACAATGCCCCTCCGCTAGGGAATATCCTTGACGGCGGCGGCTTCGGCGACGACGGCAAGCAGAAGGACTACGGTGCGAATTACATGGCGTCGGAGTCTCATGTATTTACCCAGTCGCTCACCAACGAAATCCGTTTTGGCTTCAGCTATCTGCACACCGGCTTCCAGCATCCCAACGCTGCGAATCTGGGCTTCGCTGCTTCAGTCGGCTTTGGCGGTATTCCAACTGCCCCGCTCAACGGCGGTCTGCCGGCGGTCAACATGAACAGCGCGCTCACCAACTTTGGCAGCCCAACCTGGTCAACGACAGACGAGCACGAGAACGTCTATCAGATCATCGACAACGTTACCAAGATCTGGGGCAGCCACTCTCTAAAGGCTGGCGTCAGCTTCCAGAACATTCGCTTCTCCACGCTGCAGCCTCAGCAGTCGCGCGGCAGCTACAGCTACACCGGAGAGTACACTTCCAACTTGACCTCTTCGGGTTCGACCGTGAGCAATACGGGGTCCGGCATAGCCGACTTCCTGCTCGATCAGCAGCACGACGCGGGTTTGTCCAATGAAGTCACGAATGGCGACCAACGCTCGAACAACGCTATCTATGTCCAGGACGACTGGCGCGCGAGTCGGAATCTCACGGTCAACCTGGGTCTCCGTTGGGAGTATTTCCAACCCTATCAGGATGTAGGCGGCTACCAGGCCTCCTTTAACCCGATCCCAGGATCCTTGGGCTTCAACGCGGCAACCGGCATGGGCACTGGCAAAGGCCAATACCTGATTCCCAGCTCAACCTATCAATATGCAATGGGCATCATGAACAACTCCACGTACAGCCCTAACTACTCAACGGTGCTGGCCATGGACGGGATCAAGCCTGTGAGCACTTCGGATCCGCACCTTCTCAAGGCGCAACGCACCAACTTCGCACCGCGCATAGGCATCGCCTATTCCGTGGATCCGAAGACGGTGGTCCGGACTGGTTTTGGCATATTCTATGGTGGTCTCGAGAGCCTGGGATACTGGCCGAATCTGGGTGAGAATTATCCCTTCCAGTTCACTGGATCCTTCCCATCCGGAAGCTGTACTGCCTTCATTTGCCCCACCGACGGCTTTACCATCGCCAACGGTTTCAGTGCCATCCTGGCCAGCGGCTTTGCGTCGAACACGCAGAATCTGACGATGCGCGGCGCTGATCCGACACCCAAAACCCCCTACACTCAAAGCTACAACCTCGCAGTGGAGCGCGGCATTACCAACGACATTGTGGCTACGGTCAGCTACGTTGGCAACACCTCGCGTCACCTGCAAGTCAACGTGGACGCAAACGCCCCAATGGCGCTTGCCGCTCCTGGCGTGAGTTCCCAGAACTTCCGTCCGTTCCCACATTCCGGTGGATCGGCATACGTCGCTTACCTTGGCAGCAGCAACTACAATTCGTTGCAGACCAAACTGGAAAAGCGGATGTCACGCGGCTACAACCTGTTGGCTACATATACCTGGTCGCACTCACTCGACGATGTCAATACGCCCCTTGGCTCCTCCGGAGACAGCGGCGAGCGTGCCTTCAACCTGATCCCAATGAGCAGCGAACTCTCGCAGTCCCCTTGGGATACGCGCCAGCGCTTTACCTTCAACACTCTTTATGAACTGCCATTTGGCAAGGGCCGCGCATACCTGAATCAAAGCACGCTGGTCGATGAAATCATCGGCGGCTGGTCGGCGAATGCTACGTTCGTAGCTCAATCCGGCAACTTCCTAACAGTGCACCCGACGGGCATAAACACCGCGTCCGGCGGCAGCAATACCCGCGCTGTGAGGATCGGAGATGCGTTCAAGGCCGGAGGCACCTCATCCGTTGGTGGTTCCTGCCCGACTTCAGTCCGTAACTACCACAACTGGTACAACCCATGCGCGTTCACCAATCCTTGGGATCCCACCACAGGTGCGCATGCCATCGCGGCAGGCACCTATGTCACCAGTACGGCTAGTGCCATCGGCTATCTCGGTGGCCGGCGCACCGTCATTCCTGGCCCAGGCTACGAGCGCATCAACATGTCGGTCTTCAAGAGCTTCAGAACCTTCCGCGAACAGAAGCTTGAGTTCCGCACCGACATCTTCAACCTGTTCAACACTCCTGCCCTCGGCGAGCCGAGCAACAACGGAATCGGAACCAATGGCGGGCAAATCTCGGGCACGCGTTCGCTCCAAAGGTACTCTCCGGACTCGCGCTTCTTCCAGATGTCGCTTAAGTACGCGTTCTAGTAGAGAGCGGCAGTATTTTTGCGAAGGTCATTTCTACCGGGGGATCCAGCTAACAGCGGATCCCCCGCTGATTTTCAGGCCCCGCGGAAGCGTCCTTTCGCTGGCTTGGCGTTTGTTCCTGGATTCGCCATGAGACTGCTACCTTCCTGTCAATGCTCGTGGTGTCCGTCGCACAGATCGTCTTTCATGTTTTGAAAGGGCACGGCTTTAGCCATGCGGAAGACCTCTGAAAATGAAGCTAGGCTTTACAGGCTGCGGAAAGACCCATTGCCCGAAGAAAGCTGGCGAACTTTGTATCGGGGCACGACTTTAGTCGGGCCGCAAACCGCTGAAAGGAGATGTGGGCTCTAGCCCCGGCTGCATTTCAATCAGGCATCAAGTCAAATTCAGGCCTTTTTCCGCAGCCTGCCTAGGCCCTGAGGGAAGTCTTCTCCACGAGTCCTGCCCATTCACAGCCATTTGGAATGGACCCTATTCCCGGCGGACGGAACATGGCGTGTCGAAATCATTGCGCGTTCATTTACGATATCTATCTGGGTAGGTTCGCAGGAGTCCTGCAGTGAGAAAGCAGTTTGGCAATTTACTTTGGATGATTGCGATCCAGGCGCTTGTTTGGCTTTCTCCGACCGTTATTGACTCTCAGTCTTCTCATGGATCGGGCGACGCCGGGATGGAACGCGACTTCCAGGAGGCGATGGCCGCACAGGATCACGGCGATCTGGCGCGGGCGGAGGCTCTTTTGCTCAAGCTCCATAACGCGCATCCAGGACTATTTGCGGTGGATGAATCGCTGGGTTTGCTCCTGGCCTCGCGTGGCGACGTATCCCGTGCGCTGCCCTTCCTTGAAGCGGCGGTCGGCGAACAGCCTTCTTCCGACGCTGCTCATGCCAACTTGGGCGCGGCTTTATACCAGGCGCATCGCAACCAATCCGCGCTTGAGGAATTTCGGCGAGCCGTGCGGATCAATCCCGGAAACGCCTCGGCGCAACAAAGTCTCGGCCGCTTGTCCATGGAGAATCACAGGCCCGGCGAAGCCGCAAAGGCTCTTCTGCAAGCACAACGATTGAACCCCGGGGATTCTGACCTGAAATTGGACTGCATTACCGCACTTCTCGCGTCAAATCGCGTGGGCGATGCCCAGTTGATGCTCTCCACGGTCGCAGACGCGGATCGATCCGCGCGAGCGCAAGCGCTTTTGGGAGAGGCATATGAAAAGGCGGGCAGTTTCAAGATCGCCGCCGAGCACCTCGCACATGCAGCGGAATTGGAGCCTAGCGAAGAAAATGCGTGGGCGCTAGGCGTGGAGTTTCTGCGGCATTGGACATTCGATGCCGCAACTACCGAGTTTGAGGCTGCATCTGCCAAGTTCCCAGACAGTAAGCGCATTCGCCTCGGATTGGGCGCGGCTCTCTTCGGCGACGCCAGATATGCAAAGGCTATTCCCGTTTTTGCTGAGTTGCTCGCAAACGAACCGGACAATGCGATGCATGCTGAAATGCTGGGAATCTCGTGCAATGCCCCAATGGACACCATCAGCCCCCTTTGCGCGTCGCTGGTGACCTACGCGCAGGCGCACCCGGCTGATGCCAAGGTTGCAACATACGCCGCATCGTTCCTTCGGGCGCAGAATCAGGATGCTGAGAATTTGAGTTTGACCCGGAGGCTGCTTGTCCGAGCCATCGCCGCCGATCCGAACCTGCCTGGTGCCCAGTTTGAAATGGGCATGGCCCTGCAAAACAGCCAGGACTGGAAGGGGAGTATTCCTTACCTTGAGCGCGCTGTTAAACTGAAACCCGATTTTGCGCAGGCGCACTATCGGCTTGCTCGCGCCTACTGGAAGACTGGCCGTACTCAGGACGGACAGGCGCAAATGGATCTGCAAAAGAAGTTCGCACGCCAGGAGCTGGAAGATCTCGATCGGCGTCTACGGCAAATTACCAGGTTTGCCGTAGAGTTTCATTGATAGGGAAAAGGCCGCCTATGGATTTCACGCGCCGCGAACTGTTGAAAACCGCCGCCGCTCTGCTCGTCGAGCAGTGGGCCGGCGCCGCTGCAATCGCCAGCCCTTCCCTGCCCGTTACAGATCGGAAAGTCGTACTGGTCACCTGCGGAGGAATGCGCCGCGAAGACACCTTTGCTCAATCTGGATTTGCCAATATTCCCCATCTCTACCGCGATCTGCTGCCGCAGAGCGTTTTCTATCCTTTCGTCCACAACAACGGGGTCACTTCCCACTACAACACCATCTCCAGCATCCTCACAGGTAATTGGCAGCGCCTCGACGATTGGGGCAATACATCACCCACCACCCCCACCATTTTTGAGTTCCTGCGCAAGGCCCTCCACCTCAGTCAGGATCAAGCGTGGCTTATCTCTAGCAACAAGGCGCTCACCAGCCGCATTGGCGCCAGTTCGGTTTCCAGCTTCGGTCCGGCTTTCGGCGCCAATGTGATCTTTCCCAAGCAACTTCTCATCAGCGCGGTTGTTCACGCAGCGTCCCAGGGCCGCGCGGTTCACAGTGCTGATCGCTCCACAGTGCAGCCAGAGATCGAAGCCATTCTCAATAGTGACAACTACGACGGTCTAGGCTGGTCGATAGGCGGCGAATCCTCTTCGCTTGATCGAATCACCCTGGGTGTTATCCAGCAGGCCATCGAGGATCTCATTCGCACCAACGCCCCGGTCACAGGTGACGAGTTCACCTATCTTGTGGCATTGGAAGTCATGCAGCGCTTTGCCCCGTCGCTACTGGCGATTACGTTTTCCGATATGGAGGTGGCGCACTTCGGTTCCTACTCTCTCCATCTGGGCGGCATTTCTACCGTCGATCGGCTGGTTTATGAATTGTGGAATGTATTGAAGACGATGCCCGCATACCGCGGTAAGACTACATTGATTGTCCTGCCCGAATTTGGTCGCGATTTTGATGGTTCAAATACTAACGGATTCTTCAATCATCGTCAGAACGGAGACTCGACACGCATTACCTGGATGATGTGCCTCGGGGATGCCATTCAGCGCGCACAGATCCTTGAAGATTCAATTCAACAAACTGACGTCTGTCCGACGATTGCCAGGCTCTTTGATGTGAAGAATCTGGATCTCGCAGGAAAGCCACTCCCAGGGTTGTGGTTATGACAGTCGACATGCTGAACAAGCGAGCGCGTGGGTCTTCCGAGGCGGGCGAAATCGAGAGCTTTGGCTCGCTAATCAAGCGCCTGCCCGTCACGATGCGTCCGTCGCTCAACGGACAATTTACAGCTTGGGATACGCTCTTCCCGTTTGAGCAGCAACGCCTCAAGGATTTCATGCGCGGAGTTGAATCCTTTAATCCATCAGCGCTCGATGCGCTCCTTGCTCCCATGCGCAGGCTTGAGGGCAAAATGGGTGTTCAATCATGGAACTTTGATCAGACTGCAGACACAATGGAGAACGCTTCGTTGCTTGCCAGGTCGGCAGCCTTTTCCGAGTGGCGCGCTCAGGTGCAGTATATCTACGATGCGGTGGAGACCGCGGCGCATGCGTCCGCGCAGCGGCCCGGTGCGCAATCCCGACTCGTCGTTGCAATTCTGCCCAGGAGCTTGCCCTTTGAGCCCGCAAAAGTCTGGAGCAAGTGGGGCGACGGCGGTGCGGAGCTTTCGATCGATGGGGATGCCACGCATATCACCGAGCTACTCTTGCAGGGGCCGTCTTCTGTTCGAGATCTGCTTGTGCAACAAGGCAGCATAGAGACCTCGGACTTGTGGTTGATCGACGGGGGCTCTGGATTCTCGACCACATCCGTGAGCCAAGGCGTAGCTTCGACTCTTACTTGCGCGGCGCTCGGACACCTGCGCGAACGCGTTCTCGCGCAGGTGAACACCGTTCCCAAGAGTATTGAAGTCACTGATCAGACGCTCGCCTCCATTCGCGGCAAGAACTGGGATCCGTGGTGGCCGCCGGAGCTAAAGGACGAGGCGCGCTTGCGCAGATTCGTCATCGATCTTTACCTAAGCGGCAACGGCGCTCTCATTTTCTCTAATGCCTTTGTCGAGTGGGCTGCTAGCGAAGCGATCCGCCGCGCCCGTCCCAGAGTCCTGTTCGCTCGCTTCGGCCTTCGCGCCAAGCCCAAGCCCTTCACGGGTATCGCCATCTTTGAGAACCAGCATCACATTAGCGCGCTTCCTGACGTAGACGATCTGCAAGGGAGCGCCATAGATGCCGCGGTGCTTGCACGTTACATCCTGCTCGCGGCACAGCGGTATCCTGAATGCGCGCAGACTGCCTTTCTGTGCATCGCGGAATCCGCAGAGAGTGCGTACTTCGTATTGCCGGACGCCCTCAAAACCAGTTGGACAAATCCGACAAAAGCGACACCTCAGCAAATCGCTCATTGGCTAATCCAGCACCTCTCTACGCCCCCCAGGAACCACGGTTGAAGATGACCACGTCACAGCACGCTACGCTCCTCGCAGAACTTGAGTCAGACGCAGTTCATCAAGGCCGCAATCTGGTTTTGCATCAATCTGAACCCCCAAAGCTGTTCCCCTTATTTACTCATTTCCATTGACTGTCGCCCATTCGAAAGCCATCCTCGTACTCAAGTACCTTGCAGGACATGAAGCGTTGTTGCTTTCTCTATCTATTGCTATTGGCAACTTGATTTGGGTTCGTGGCCACATGTGGTGAGCCATGTTTGGCGCTTCTTCTATCGGGGGTATCGCGGCAGAAGAGTGGCATGCTCTGGCGGCTTCCGAATAAGCCTATGAAGCAAGGAACATCGATGCCGGATGCAGGTAAAGTGGTGTCAGATCAGTTCACGGTTGAGGACATTTGACGGCTCGTCACGGTGCGGCGCGCGATGGGCAAGGCGAGTTGCTGCCCAGCATGCCGTTAAGAATCGATGCGCATTCACAGCTGCTACAAGTGGCAGATGAAGGACTGCCTTGGAATAGGATTGCTGTGCGAATTGAACCTACGCGTGGAACAACCACACCCTTTTGGTTGTATGGGGTTTGTGATGTTCTGATTGTATGAGCGAAGCAACTGGAATTGCATTGCATCGTCACCGGATCAAGGTGGTGGCTGAGCGGCTGGCTTTCGGAGTTTGAGCGGAGCGATCTGAGGCGTCAGGCCTTCCGCATGCAGCATGGTCTGTCGGTCACGCTCTGGACGAGTATCGCGAGCGTTACAGTAACCGGCACTTGCATTCTCTACGAAATTCTAGGATCGGACGGGAAACGCGCTTTCGCAGTAGTAACGTTGAGAAGTGGATGGTGCAGTCTTATAGAAAATGGACGGGGAACATTTCCGGTCCCTTCTCTCTGCCTGCAAGTCTGGAGCGGGAAACGGGGATCGAACCCGCGACCCTCTGCTTGGGAAGCAGATGCTCTACCACTGAGCTATTCCCGCTCTGGAATTACTGTAAACCCTTCGCAGCCTCTTGTTCAAGGAGACTGGAGGCCCATGCCGTTCGCCAGTGAGTTCTGCGCCAGCTTCTTGTAGAAATTCCCTTGGTGTTCAATGACTTGTGCCGTCGAAGCTCCTGCGCTGCCGCAAGGCTGCCAGTCAACTCGACTAGCACCCTCCCGGCCAGCGTCTACCAGTCAACATGCCGTCCAAAGTTAACCCATGCTCCTCCAAGCACGATCTGACAACGCGCCGGTAAAAGTTTCTGATATTCAACAGGTTGCTCTTGGTCTTGTTGATCAGAATGGATCCGGTGTCAGGGTGGCCCTGCTCTAGACGGAGTCTAGACAACTTTGCGGCTAAGTGTGCAATGACAGGTACCTAGCTAAATTCGGGGTTGCCTGGCATATATCATCTGTTTTGCGACATTCGATTTGCTGATGACCGAGGAACCCCTTTGGCAAGACGATTTCTATTACCACTCGATGCTGCAGAAACGCCTGAAGACGATGATCGGCCTGGGCGAATCGATCCGAAACGGGCGCGATGCGCTGACCACCATCGAGATGAAATCGTGCGAGATCATCAACATTAGGCTAGGTCGCGTTGGCGGCTTCTCAGAAGCGATCACGGTATGCAGCACCGCTCAGGAGCAGGGGTTCCGGTATGGTACGGAATGCTGGCGTCGGGTCCTGGCCGGTCGGATAACATTGCATTGTCAACCTCCTTGGAGACTCTTTTGCTGCAGGGTGACGTTTCGGCATCGGGCGTTATTGGGCTAAGGACATCATCGAGCCAGAGGTTGTTGTACCCGCAGACGGTGAGATTGCGATTCCAGATACTCCGGGCCGAGGCTCCGAAGTGCGGACGGATCTGGTGGAGCGGCTCACGGCGCGCAAAGAGACGATCTGGCGGTTGAACTCGTGGGATAGGTGGGGTCGGCCAGAACCACGGTTTTCCAATACATGACTTAGCCGCCGCACGAAACCATGGATAGCTTCTGGAGTTCGACTCTCAAGAGTGGGTCGATTACTGAACTACGCGTCACTCGCCGGAAATACCATAGATCGAGGTCTCTCCCTGACAGCACCAATATGCGCACACTGAGTGTTGCTTAAGGCAGGTCGCAAAGACCGATAAGTGCAAACTACCAAGACAGAGGTGTGCTTCCAGGCGAGGCGTCAAGGCTGAGCGCAACCTGTTTGCATCGGGAGCACCGCGGCCCTGCTCCGTATGAAGTTGCCAACAACGGAACGGGAACGACGTAGGATCCCTGTCGTAGAGCAGATGGCCTACGAAGGGACCTTAGCATGACTAACGACGAGCGTAAGCGCAAAGAAGCTGTCCGGAAGGCCCTGCAAAAGGGCGTCAGCAAAAAAGTTGTTGAAGACACATCTGGGCAAGCAATGATATATGCCACGAAGAAAGCAGCGGCGAAGAACGTGATCTCTAAGAAGACTTCGGTCAAGGGAGCTCCCGCAAAACAGGCCTCTTCCAGGAAAGCAACCGCCGAGAAGGCTCCTGCGAAAGAGGTGGTTCCCAGGGACGCTCCGGTGAAGGAGGCAGTTGCCAAGCAGATTTGAGCGTTGGATTCTTTTCGTTAGTTGATGGGCGGTTGACCCCGGTCGTTCGGACGTACATATAGGACACGTCGAAGTTTTTCTAGGCCCTTCACCAGACAAGTTCGTCCCATTTCTACTGGTACAGAATCTGCCGGGTACTCCATAACCGCTACTTCGCTTGAGTTGCGCCTCTGATTGACTGGGATCAAGAAAACCAGGCGTGCCCCGATGGCACCAAAACTAGCCTGTTTTGGGCTCGCCAGCCCGTTCGAGCTTTCCCGGAATTGTGCGTGTCAGTTGACGCTTACACGCCGTCCAAAGGTAGCCCTGCAATGACCAGCGAACAGGCACTCGCTATCGCAATGGCTAATTCGGTGAATGCCCCGTCGCAAAATACAGATCGAGAAGAAGGAATTGATCAGGACACTCTTCCCCGTAATTCCTGCTCCGCTCTTAGCCAATTCTGCAATGCGTCTCCATCTTGGAATCCGCGCTGCACCCAGAAACGATACGCAAGGTGCTCTATCATCTCTTCCGACACAGCGGCTGGCCTTCCCATTTCACCATCACTCACCTTCCATGCAGCGGCCTCGCGCGGTTTCGCCTCTGAATTCGTCTTCGGCGGTGTCTCCGCTTTTGCGAGCTTCTTGACTGGCTCGCGGGACACTGTCGTTGCCTTTGCGACTTCTGCAACTTTGTCTTTCTTTGTTAAGACTCGCATTTTCTTCGCGATCATCTTTGCCTTGCTTACCATTTCTGCCATAAAAGGCTCCTATACCGACTGGATTCGCCATCAGTATTTGGTACGTCATTTTTACGCTACCAAACGACCTCAATACCGAGGCATTAAAGTACGACTAAAGAACGGCGCATCCAATTTCCTCATTAGGCAGCGAGCAAGGCAGAGGCAGTGCTGGTAGCGCAAGATGCGCCCTGGCCCAGCATCGGTGGTCGATGGAAACTGCATGCGATTGGCAAGAAGATGCCAAATCGAGGGTGCATCCAATGGAGCGGCTTGAGCCGTAAGGGCTCACGCCGAAGGGAGAACACATCGCTGGGATTAGAACTCGGCTCTGACGGAGATCTGGCCTGTGCGCGCCCCCCCGAAGTCCGAGCCGATGGAACTGGAGATGAGGCCGAAGCTTGGGGAGCTCAGGTTCATGTTCGGGTCGCCGAGATTGGTGTGATTGAGCACGTTGGTGAATGTGCCTTCGGTCTTGACTCTCAGTCGCTCGGTAACCGAGAAGGTCTTGCTCAGGCCGGTAGACAGGTTGAAGAGACCGGGTCCCTCTACCGAGCCGACTTGCACATTTCCAAAGCGACCAATTGGGTTAGGCACCTGGTAGATAACGCCATTGATCTTCTCGCAGCCGAAGCAAATAACATTGCCTTGGGAATCGCTTACGGAGGCGCCGACATTACCTGTGGCGCAGGCATAACCAGGCTTCCAGTTTGAATCACCGGGACAGCTAAAGGCATTGACATTCATCCACTTCAGGCGGTTCTTGCCAACAGGGTCGATGCTAATTCCGGTTGCGCGATCAGCGTGCTGGGCGCGGTGGCCGCCGTCGAAGCTGCCCGTCCCGTTCCCGAGCGATCCGTTCAGTCCTGAGCCTGTGCCTGATGGGTCGCCCTGCCCATTGGGAAAGTATGGCGTGAGAAACGGACCGGTCTGAACGGTGAGGATGGAAGTCAACCGCCAGCCACCCACCACCATATCGGCAGCGCGCGACATATTGCTGCCTAGCACCTTGCCTCTGCCAAAAGGCAGATCGTAAAGCAGCGTCGTGTTCCAGCGCATCCTGCGGGTTCCAAATACATTGCCGTAATCAGCATGGCGATCGAGGATCGATGTAGCGCGCTGGCCGCCACCTTCTCCGCCGAAGCCGCTGTTGTTTGGACCCTGATTGTCGGCCAAAGCTTTCGCCCAGGTAAAGCCGGAGTGGAATTCCAGCCCTTGCTGCAACCGGTGGCTGGCCTCCACCTGTAGCGAGTTGTAGCTCTGGTTGGCTCCCGTGGCGCGTGTGTTGATGCGACCCCAGTTGGGGAATAGACGCGAGCTAATCGGGGCCAGGAACGCCGAGGTCGTAGTCGAAAAAGGCAGCGTGTTCTCGTCTGGCGCCCAGACCAGTTGATGGGTCTCGTCGCCGATGTAGGAGATGCGCGCTGCATAGCCCGAACCGAAGTCGTGATCCACACTCAGCGACCACTGCTCTGTGTAGGGATCCTTCCAGTTGGTGCTGTTGGCAGTGCCGAAGTAGTCCGTGCCGTAGCAAGTGGTGCAACCGCTGCTGCCAGCTCCTGCATAGATCGCCGGCCACTGGTAGCCGATGGCGTGGGTCGTCGAGTTATAGGTGTTCTGGAATTGCTGGGTCTGTGCCTGAATAGTTCCAGTGAGCGAGTAGAAGCTGGACCCTAGCATATTGATGTTGTACAGGCCAAAGCCGCCTCGCACCGCCCACTTGTCGTTCGCGAAGGGGCGATAGGCGAAGCCGAACCGGGGCATGAAGCGCAGATGAGGAAATTTCTTAAGTCCAGACGGATATCCTGCCGCGTCGTTGCCCGTCACCTGCATGCAGGGTGCGCCATTCACAGTGGCCGAGTTGGTTGCGTTCCCGCCGTCTGGATTGCAGGCATTTGCGCTAGCAAGAAACGCCGATGCCAATAGTGCCTGCTTGCCGGTCGGGTAGATCACGCGTCCGGCCTTGGCCACGCTGGGATCGAAGTTGCCGATGTCCCCGTATTTGTCGTGATAGCCGGGGTGCAACTCGTAACGCACGCCATAGGAAAGGGTAAGTCGAGAATTAACCCGCCACTCGTCCTGCGCAAAGAAGTGAAAGTGCTGCGAAACACCGTCGTTGTCCTGCTTGACCTGGTCGTAAAACGTCTGATTCGGAATGCCAAGCAGGAAGTCCGCGAAGTCCACACCGGTGTACATGCCGGCACTGCCACTGGAGTTGAACTGGTAGGTGCCGAAGTTATCCGACCCGTTGAAGCCGAGCGGTGTGATGGCTTCCAGCATCTGCACGTTGACGCCAAATTTGAAGGCGTGGCTACCTTTGGACCAGATCAACGTATCGCTATAGTCGTAGGTGTTGGACTTGGTAAGGCTGGTTAGCCGATCTGCGCTCAGGCTCTGGATATTGTTGAAGTCCATCTCCGGAATGCCGTTATAGAAGAGGTTCTGCAGCCCCTTCCAGCCCTGTGCGTTGGTCCATGCCGCGCCATCGAAGGCGTCACTCTGGCCGTTGGTATAAAGGGTGTACCCAAAACCGCCTTCGTTGATCAGGTTAGGCTTGATGCTCCAGTTCGTATCCACCTTCAAGGCCCGGTTCTGGCTTGTGTAAAGTTGTGAGGGAACCAGCAGTTGTTCGGGCTGGCTGGTTGGAAAATCCTTCCAGGTGAACTTGCCCCAGACCAGGAACTTCTGGTTCGACCCGAAGTACTGGTCGCCGCGCAGGTCGAACTGGTTCGAGTGGCCATTGGCGTCCACGTTGGTCTGCCAGTTGGCAACGCCATTGTCCGTGTACGCCGTTGGATCACCGATATTCGGGTCCGGGTAAAACTGCTTCAGCGTATTCAAGGCGATCTGGCTGAGCGGCGAGCTTATCTTTGTCCCGTAGCTCCCGCCGGTGAATGGGTTGTTAAGGCCGCTGAAATTCGCGGCAGAGTACTTCGAAAAGTCGCCCTGTTTCATCAACGTGCTAGGAACCACCGCGGAGATGGTGGTCTGCGCGGGATGCCGCCACCCTTCATAGGCACCAAAGAAAAAGCTCTTGTTGTGCCCGTTGTAGAAATGAGGAATGACCATCGGGCCGCCCACACTGCCACCAAAGGTGTTGCCCGTGACGCTGGGCTTGGTCTTTGTTGTCGGGTAAGTATACGCAATCGCGTCGAAGGCGGAGTTCTGGTAGTACCAGAAGCCGGATCCGTGCAGGTTGTTCGAGCCGCCCTTGGTGGTTACAACTATCTGGCCCGGATTGCCGAATTCCGCGTTAGCTAACACGCCGTCGGCGCGAATTTCCGAGATCGATTCGGTTGATGGGAAAGCATCGCCAATAAACGTGCCGCCGGTTGCACTCTTGGTCGTAACACCGTCGACGGTTACGTCCACCTGGTAGGGCAGAGCTCCCTGTAACGAGACGCCGGAGCTGTCGCCGTCCGCCTGCACACCCGGCAGCGTGCTAAAGATGCCGGCTGCACTTGTTCCGCTGAAGCTGGCGCGCGTGTTCACAGGAAGACTGTTGGCGTCGTCAGTGGTGAAGGTGCCGCTGATTGTCGGCGTTTCGGTCTCAATCGCGCTCATCGTATCGCCGTTGACCTGAATCTCCTGCTGGTCTCCGCCGACAGCCAGACTGGCGTCAACGCGTAGTTCCTGGCGGACGGCCAAATTCACTCCAGAGACGGCCCATTTCCGGAATCCTGGCGCCGAAACTGTCACCGAATAGCGTCCTGCCTTGGCGTCGAGGAAGCGGTAATCGCCCACAGCGTTGGACTGGGTGGTGCGAACCGCGCCCTCATCGATGTGGGTGATCGTAACCAGCGCATTTGGGATGACTTTGCCCGTCGCATCGTTGACCGAGCCGACGATGGCGCCCTGCGTAGACTGTGCCCAGCCGAATGGGGAGGTGAGCACTAGCAACAAGCCGAGCACCACAAAGGCGCGGCTCAGAGTCAGTTGCAGACAAAGATCGATGAACTTGTGCATAATTCACTGTCTCCTGAAGAGTTATTTGGTAGAGCGATTGCAGTTAGAGCGTGGTGGGCAGAGGGGACGCCCTGGCGCATGAGACACGCGAAGTGAGGGATGGACGGGAAGACCTATTCGAGGACAGATAGCCGCTGGGGTCGTAGAAATACAGAGTGTCCCGCGCTGGTACCAGCCCGCCTGGAAAGCCGACCAAGGCGACACCTCCGGCCCCCGCCGGTAACCGCGCGTCTCGTTCCATGGCCCAGCGGTGCAAGTCGAATTTATCGTGACTTTGTTACAGATATGCCACGCTGCGGTTACATCCGTTTGAAAATAGATACTTCCCGTGCAGGTGATGCGCTACATCGAAAAGGAGAGGCCACCATTGCAGCGGGACTGCGATGAAATGGTTTTTTTGTTAACGCTCCAGGGGTTTACTCAATTGAGTGGTGGGATTCTCGATTTGATTGCGGATTTGAAGGGCATCATCTACGTCGTGCAGTTCAGCCGCCTCTTCTTTTGTCTTGGGCTTGGCAAGGCGTGACTTTGTTGGATCGAATACACGCCTGTCTGAAATTTTCAGGGCATACGGTTCGAGATGGGGGACTGTGTCGAAAATGCCGGAAATCTCGCCCGCCAATGCATCTTCAAGATTCAGCGGCCCTATGCCGAGCATCTCGTCGATGGTGCGGGAGATGGATCCCATGCTCGTGTGTCGATGCGAAACTGAGCCGGACCGGACCCAGGGGCTGGCTACCAGCAGGATACTGCGATGAGCATCTACGTGATCCACACCTCCCTGGGAATCATCCTCGGTAACGAAGAGCGCGGAGTCCTTCCATATTGATGTCCCTGAGAGGAAGGCGACGATCCGCCCCAAAGCCAGGTCGTTGTCGGCGACATAGGAAGCCCGGTAAGGATACCCGTCACGGAGACGCGAACTGGCCGTATGATCCCCGGGCAGGCGAATTACGATGAGCGCCGGGATCTTGTCGGAAGCGAGCCTCAACCGAAAGTCGCGCTCGAATTCGTCGGCGCGGAATTGATCGGGGATGCCGAGGTTGAATGTTGGAAAGCGGCGATCAGTCGACTCGAAGACCGGCTTCGGCAACGGAGAGTTAAGAAAAAGCCGCTGTCCCTCGGGCTGTGTCCCTTCTGTCTCAATGTTGCCCTCGATCTCCAGGCCCTCGCCATAATTCAAGATGCCTTTGCCGGTGGCGGCGATGTGCTCCCAGAGCGACCCGAACTGGGGCTCGTCCTCGGGCATGGGGGAGTCGGCCCCTCCAAACATCGCGCGTCGGCCAGGCTGCAGTGCATCGGCAGAGCTGCGGCGGCGGCCGCCGTAGCCGGATGTCCAGGCGGTATTGAAGAAGGGTGTGGGGTTTATGTCCATCACCCAGCGATGTCCATCGGCGGAGACATCCGAATCGACATAAAAGTTGTCACTCAGAGCGTAGCGAGCGGCCAACGAGTGGAGGTTGGGTGTGACCTTGAGGTGAATGGCGGACTTCTTCTCGTCGGCCCAGCCGTCAAGTCCGTAGCGAGCGAGGGAAGGATCACCATTTAAGCCGGGCACGTCGCCAAGGACCTCGTCAAATGTACGGTTCTCGCGGACCACCAGGAAGCAATGCTTTAGATGTGGCAAGTCAGGCGAATCAGCGAGGGCCGCGGTGTTGCCGTCGATCACGGCCTGCGTGAGAATCTTTGCCGGGGGCAGACCAGCAAGAGGAATCACACTCAGGCTGCCCAGTTCGAGCGAGCCGACATAGGTGGGTGCATTGGTGTGATGATTGCTGCCGGCGTTCGGTCCGGCCCCCTTGCCCTTCGTGTTCACGACATAGAGCGTATTGCCATCAGGGGAGAGAGCCAGCGCGGATGGATTCCAACCAACAGGGATGTGCTCGATGACATGGAACGAGCTGGTATCGATCACGCCCACGGCATCGATGCCGGATTCGGCCACATAGATGCGGCCTTCGTACGCGACGAGGCCGCTGGGGACGACGCCGCGCAGTGGTCGGCCAGCACGGACCGGGAAGCGACTACCGGTAAAAGGAGATAGCTCGACCTGGGCCAGCACCCTGGCGCCATCTGGGCTAACGCTTACGACCACATCTTCGTGGGCAAGCGAGACATAGACGGCGTTGCCTTCGGCTGCGATGCCGGTGGGTGCTGTGCCGCCAATTGTAGCGTCGCCAGCTTCGGAGATAGGCGTGCCGAGGCGAAGCTTCGCGCTGATGGCGGGGTGTTCACGGTCGCTCACATCGTACGTCCATAGCGAGCTGCCGCGCACGGAGTTCTCGTCGCCCAAGCCGGCAATCTGCCGTCCCTCGGCAACGGTGCCCTCGCGCGCTGTCGCGGACGGATAGCCAAAGGGCGGAAAGAGGAGACCGGTCTTGAGAGGCTTGTTAAGGTTAGCTCTGGGAATGGTGGTGTATTCGAATAGCCCCGTATTGGTTACATAAAGCCGTGCGCCATCCGGTGAGAGGGCCATCCCGAATGGGTAGTTCCCGGTGGGAGCTTGGCCAAGGACCTTGAGGCTGGCGGCGTCGATGAGGACGATGCGCCAGTTGCCTTGGTCAAGTGTGTAAAGTGTTCGGCCGTCGCCGGAGACGAGGAGAGTTGCAGTGAAGCTGCCATTCCAGTCTTTGCCGTCGAGCGGTCCGTCGAGGGAAACCTCCCTGTCGGGCTTCCAGTTACTGGTATTGTAGACACGGATCTTGCCTGAATCGCCCGTTGCAACGTAGAGGAGCGAACCATCGGGGGAGTAGGCCAAACCGGCGTGAACCTCAATGGCAGGGTCATTTTCCTGGCCTGCGGGCATTCGCCGGATTAAAGGAGTGTGGGCGACTGGATCGTCGATGACGTTTAAGGCGAAGGGAAAGCCGATCGACGGGACCGCAATCTGAGCGCCGTCTGCACGTACCGCGAGGGCGAAGGGGTATGGGGCAAGCGGAATCCAATTCCCGGCCGGGTGAATGGCGCGACCGTTAGGGAGGATGGCCGCAACTCCGTTTTGGGCGTCGGCAACTGGCGCCAGGATCAGGCCCGCCGCGCAAAGGAGGAGGAAGAGCTTATTCATCGAAGGCATCACGAGCTTAATTATGAATCGCGAATGTGAAAATCTCTATCAGCACTACAATAACAATCTCGCTGGCAAAAATGATCGTTTAGCTATCTCATGGTCTGTTCCCCTTAACTAGTCCAGTTTGGTTGCGATCCACCCAGTCACTGGCCGTAAAGTGTGGGTCACCGTACTCGTGGCACCGCCCTGTTCTTGATCAATCGCAGGCAAACCGGAGATTGCCATTTCGCAGCTTGACTGAATCTCATAGAGACGCAGGCTCCTCGTCATTCGGCATAGGGGGAGCGAGTGACCGCTCTCCCCTGCCACACCACCCGGCATGCGGGTCCGCACCGGGCGGTTCGAGAAGTTGAGGTATTCCCTATGCCTCCTGTTTGAGAACGCGGGCGTCGGTCTTCATCACTGTCCA
>CAIKND010000170.1 GCA_903828675.1 uncultured Acidobacteriaceae bacterium | reverse complement strand
CGGCCAGCGCAACCTTCGCCTTGAACTCTGCGGTGTGCTTCTTGCGAACTTGAGTCACGTAATGCTCCTGTGGTTATGCCACTTATAGGAGCGGGACCCTCTCATCGCCAGCTGTCCGAAAATTGGGGCCCACCTCAAACAGCACAGGAGCGCCTCGCAGCAGCACGGCAGGCTCGGTACATGGCCATTGCACACGCGATGACACCGGACGTTGAGAAGGCGATCAGAACACTGAGAAGCAAAGGATATGGATGGGGCGTGCTGGCAAACACGGCATCTGACGCACTCGGAATTAAAGTTTCTGCTAACTATCTAAAAGATAAATATGGAAGCGAACAACCTTCACAAGCGCCTCTAACAACGAAGATTAATCATGAAACGCAAGTTAAAAAACAAACGCGAGCATTAGACATATAGAAATACGCTCGCCGCTTGGCAGCCCTTTGAACGTGGTTCAAAGGGCAACAGGAGTATGAGATCAAGGAGGCGATCCAGGTGCGCTCCGTCCCATCCTCGCTGCGCTGCGGACGGGAACCCTCGCGAGCGACCTGGACGCCCGCTTGGCATTTAGGTGTCACGCTCCCGATGTTCGCTTAGGCTGCTGAACGGCGCTTCCTTGTCTGGTCACCACGGCCTGCGAGCAAGCCAGCGACCGAGATGTCTTCGTCGATTTCTTCCCAGTGCATACCGCATGGACTTAATTCGTACTGTTCAAGCTGCGCTGGCGTGGCGTGGAGTAAGCGCGGAAACCATGCTAGCGGAATGCCGATGGTGCGACCATCACTCAGTTCGACCCACATCTGGTCACTGTCGAACCGGAGCGTCTTAGGTGATGGAGAAGTGGTCATCCCATGCCCTTTCGAAAGCATCGCGGTGTTGCTCAACTTGTCGAGCGATCCACCTAAGTGTGCGGGCATCGAAGCCCTGATTGTAAGCCAAAGTCACATCTTGGTTTAGCCAAAATTTAGCTTCGCATCCGTCTGCTCGCGCATGGATGTGAGCAGGTTCACGTGGATCACCTTCGTCACTGTAAAAGAAAAACCGATAGCCGGCGAGCTTGAGAACGGTAGGCATCACGGCTTTCCTGATAGGGCCGGCAAGTCGATAAATAAGTCGTTGAATGAACGGCCATCCGCAAGGCGACCGATCACAGAGGCAGAGCTTGCTGGCAGAGGATGGTTGACGATACGGCCGTCTGGAAGAACAAATATACGCATACCCTTACGCGCTTTTTTAGGAAGAGCGAGAGAAGCATATAATTCATCGACAAGAAACTCAGGTGCTGGTATCGCACCAGTCAATTGATTTGGATGGATAAACTCGATGCCCTTGACGATCATTGTCCGCTCTCCTAATCAAATAGGCTGGGTTGGTTTGATGCCTTGGTGGTCTTTTGATGATGAGAGACAGCAGGATGATCAGTTTCTTTGCGACGATACTCCTTCACGAAGGCAACACGATCACCCTTAAAAAATAGGGCAGGATTAACCCAATAGGTATTGGGCATTTTTGGGGCGAGAAATTCGTTTTTTATAAGCTCTTTTAAGCCACGTTGAAACGTAAACTCGGACATGCCGATAGTCGAACCATTCAAACCACCATCAAACCAACAAAGTTGGAGGCTATCAACGTAGCCACCGGTCATCTTGACTTTTTGATAGGCGTCGAGCACGGCCTGAAAAACCTTAGCTCCGGCACCCTTAAGGCTGAACGCGGCCTTGACGCCATCGGCAAAAACCTTGACGAACTCAGCATCGTCCTTCTCTTCGACTTGATGGATCATCGAAACTGCTCGAACCTCGCCAGTCTGCGGATCAACCAGTTCCTGAGATGTCGCTGTCCGGACATAACGACGCTTTGTCTTTGCCTGTACCTCGACGGTGGTCGGTTCCGCAAAAGGATTGATTTGCGGAGAATACGGCAGCTTGCGCAAATTCACCGTGGTTTGTGATGTCACTTTGTCGCCTCCTCGGTGCCGTGACCGAGCAGTTTGTGGCCACAAACTGCTCGGTCGAGATGCAGTGGTTTGCTCCGCGAACGAGCAAAAATCAACCGAATTTTGCTCGTTCGTCCTGCAAAACTGCTCGCTCGAGCCAGCAAAACTGCTCGTTCGGGTCTAGGCTGGCTGCGGCTTTGGGGCAGATCCCTTCTCACTCTACGTAGTGGGGGGTTCCCTGCCGTCCACATATCCACGGGCATGGGAGGGAGGAAGCGCGCCCTCATGGCGCTGGCGACCGACCGAGCGAATGCCGGTGGGTATGTGGACGGGAGGGGGGCGCTCTGCGCCCCGCGATCGCAACGCGATCGCCAGCGGCACCGCCGCTGGGGAGGGGGTTCAGGGGGAACCAGGTCCCCACAGGCAGCGCCGGCGCCGGCGGCGATGCCGATTTGCTCAGCAGGGTGGGAAGACTTCACTGGAAGGGCCGACAAGCGAAGCGCGAAGGGTGAACCGTTGCACGGTTCACATACCCTGCTACTCACCAATACCGCCTCTGCGCTCCACAGGTTTGATCTTCGTTGGATCAATTCCGCGCTGGCGCATAACACGGTCTATAGCTTGCAGCCCGCCCTCATAAGCCGCTGCCTGGAAGTTGGCGGCTGCTGTCTCCTTGGTGCCAGGACCGGAGACAGCAGCCGTCTGCCGGGCCGCCAGGAGCTGGGCCACCGTCTCCTGCCGATCGGCCGCCAGCTCGTCTGCGCTGGAGGTGGCCAGCCGCTCCCGAAGCGTCGCCACGCGCTCCGGCGGATTGAACTTGGGGTTGGGATGCAGCCAGAACGCCATAGCGGGCCGCTGAGCGGCCTCGGGCGCCGTAGGGGCACGATTCCCCGGTCCGGAGGCCGGAGGCCCCTCAGCGGGCTTCTGGCGGGCCAAGAGGGCCGCTCTGAGCTTCCGGGCCGTCTCCTCGGCATCCGCCAGGGCCAGGGCCTGGTCGGCCAGGTCCCGCTCCGCCTGGTCTGCCCTTTCGCTCTCTCGCAGTCTCAAGCCCTGCTCTTCCGCCAGCCTGCCTTCCAATGACTGCGCTCGCGTCTCGGCTTCGGCGAGCTTCTGCTGATAGCCTTCAACGCCGGTCTTCTTCGCCGCTTTCACGGCTGCAATCAGATCGCCGCCGTCAAGCCGCTGCTGCCAGCCTTCTGGCAACTCAATCTGAGCTTCTTTTGCGATCTTACCGATGATCCGCTGTTGGGCTACAGTTGCGATGGCAAATGTACGTGGGTTATTGAGCGACACTGTACGCGCGTACTGTTCTTCGCTCACTGTCTCTAGCTTAGTCGAGTGCTCATAAGCGCGGTATGCATTTTCCTGATTACGAGTCTCTACGCTCTCTTTAGTCTCTTTCCGTTCAACATCATGCTGTTGCCGGCGGTGCTCGATTGCCCCAGGCCGGCGTATTCGCCACCGCAGGCCGGTTGAAAGCGCCACCCTGGGCCGGGTGAGCGCGCCACCCTACACCGTAGGCCGATAGGCCGGAGGGAGGCGAACCGCTGCTGACAGGTGAACTGTAGCTTGCTCTGT
>CAIKND010000169.1 GCA_903828675.1 uncultured Acidobacteriaceae bacterium | reverse complement strand
GCACTTGAGCTTCGCGGTTGGGAAGCCTACTCTGCGCCTGGAGGAGTGGAAGGCCTTGCGCTGGCTCGCGAAACCGCACCCGATCTGGCCATCGTCGATTTGAAGATGGAAGGCGAAAGCGGGCTCGATGTCGTCAGCAGCATCCGCGCATTCGATGCGACGATTTCGATCATCATGCTCACCGGTTATGGCAGCATCGCCACCGCACTGGAAGCGGTGCGCTCTGGTGCCGATCACTATTTAAGCAAGCCAGTAGATGCTGACCAGATCCTGGCAGCTTATCAGGCTTTGAAGCAACACGGACAAGCCGATCCCAGACCACCGGCAACGGTTCCCACGTTGGCGCGGGTTGAATGGGAACACATCCAACGAGTTCTCACCGATTGCGGCGGCAACGTCTCCCAGACTGCAAAGCTGCTCGGTCTGCATCGCCGGTCTTTGCAGCGCAAGCTCTACAAATTTCCGCCCCGAGAATAGCGGGCAAGGCCGGCCACTCGGACAATCCCAGCTGCGAGGAAAAGAGGACGCTTGGCTGATAGATACCGCTCATACCGGCCAGCGATGCCCGCGGCATAGTCCAAGTCAACCAAGGCGCTTGACGGCTGTGCAGAGGCCGCTTCACACTCTATTACCCGCCCCCCACGGCCTTTCTGATCTGTTTCCTGCGTGATTGTCGCAGCAAGTCACCCCCGCCCTCGAAATGCCTCACCACATGTGACAGGACACTCAAATATAATTGGGCTTCAATCGTTCCCACTTCGGCAGTGCGTCAATTCCACGAATGCAAGTTTTCTTAAGGAGGCGTAGATGAAAAGACTCTTCGCTCTGTCGATTCTGCTCATATCCAGCGCTGCGACCGCAGAAACCTGCACACTGCAAACCTACGCCTCGTCTTGGATGGCTACTGGGACGCCGTTTTCAGTCATGTGCCCTTCGGGAACATATTCCGGCATTCTGATAACGACTCCGGCACGTCGGTTTTTCCGGCGCGGCCACATGATGCTCAAATTCGATCAGCCGGTGACGGTGCGCTCGAAGAATGCGACAGACGAGGGAAAGATTCAGCCGGGACGCGGCAAACAAATTGCCAGCATGTTAATGGCGGGCGGCGTTGGAATTGGTGCAAAAGACCTGACCGATGGACTGTCGGGAGCCGTGTTTAAGTCGTGGTATGCGATTCCTATTTCGTGCGTCACACTCGCGTTCTTCTCCAACGGCGGCGACGTGAACCTCAAGCGCGGAGACAAGCTGGAAATAGTGTCCTTGAGGAACTGAGCGATCAAGCCATCCAGCCGCCCGGTCTGAATAGCTTTTCAGCAAAGGCAATCGAACCGTCGGTGCCTCCATCTTCTTAACCGAGCATTCCCATATTTTCCGGTCGGTTGGTCATTGCAGCTGTGCTCACTTGAAAATTCGCTCACGAGGGGGCTTACCAGCCGACCAGTTTGTTTTGCGTTAATATGCGCTGGAGGCCGGTAGCGTTCGACCCGGACGCGAATATACCCCGCATGAACCGCTGAATGGTATGCCTTGGCGTCTGCATGATAGCTGGAATTCGCCTTGCCCGAGAAAGGCAGGTCAACGTGCGCGTCCTCCTCTCGAAACGCATCGATCAGTCGGTGGAACCTATTTGTTGATTTTCAATCGAGTATCTCGTCGCATCTCAGAAAACAAGCGTCCGAAACAGAAGAATGGCTTACGACTAGACGTCATCTCATCTGAACTTCATATTTCTTTGTCGAAGGCAATCATTGAATGCATCGGCGATTTCGGATGACTCCGGATCAGAATGCTGACACAGCCTGGTCGGGGCCGGTTGTCGCACCTTCCGTAGGGTCCGCACAGGATTGGGTACTGGGTCTCTGTTCACCTGGTCAAACTACCTGGTGAATCGAATTGCGAATTGCACCACGCGGGGATCGGTCACCGTGCTGGTAATGCTCCCAAAGGCAGCCGAGCCAAAGCCTCCGTTTGGCTGCGAGAATTCCGGCGTGTTCATCACGTTGAAGATCTCTGCCCTGAATTCGACATCTGTTTCGCCGGGAAGGCTCGTGTGTTTGACAAGAGCAAAGTCAATGTCACGATATGCCGGACCGCGCGCCGAGTTGCGGGAAGCGGAGCCGATTGTGAACTGCGGGGCGGTCGCAAAAGCTGCGGTGTTGAAGTATTGCCCAGGGGTGCGCTGGTCCGGCGGCAGATTTGGCTTTCCAACCAGGTTCGGCCGCTGCAAAGCGAAACCCGCGAAGGCGTTGTTATTCGTGGCCTGGGTGACGGTTACGGGCATTCCCGATTGCAGAGACAAAATGCCGTTGAGAGCCCACCCGCCCAACACCGAGCTGGCGAGACCGGAAGATGCGAAGCGGTGACCACGACCGGCTGGAAGGTCATAGATGCCGCTGAACGAAGTAACGTTGGGCATGTCGCCGCTCGAAGAGTCGCGTTCAAGCCGGGGGCGGAACGTGTCGGCGGCAATAAGACTACTGGAATTCGGCGATGACAGAACCGTGGTTGAGAATACCGACGACGCGTCGTCAATGAGTTTGGAATGGGTGTAGGCAAAGAGAAAAGAGAAGCCGTGGGCGAATCGCTGCTCAACCTTTGCCTCGGCGGCGTTATAGTTCGTGGTGCCGGTGTTGTTTCGGTAGGTCGCTACGTTGAGGAAGCGAGGGTAGGGCTTGAGAAGCTGCGCCTGAGTGACTGTTTTTCCACCGATTGAGCTGGATGCCGGCAGTTGCCCGTAGTAGGGGTTTGGAACCTTGGTCAGCAGTGGCGCTCCCTGGGCAAGCTGAGCCGCGGTCAACTGGTTGAGATTCGAGTCTGGGATACCCACGTGGATGATGCGCGACCCAACGTAGGCGAACTCGATGGACAGGTTGTTAGTGATCTCCCGCTGCACGGCTAGGTTCCACTGCTGCGCATATCCTGAGCCCGCGGTCCGCTTGGCCGTGTAGACACTCTGACCAAGTCCTGCGTTGGCGGTTAGGGGAATGGGGGCCACGGAGGGGCCGGTGGAGAGCGTAAATGCGGAATTTACGCTGTCCTGCGTCTTCTGTTGCACGTTCTGAATAAACGGGAATTGCGGCGTGGTGAACGGTGTGGTGATGCCCGATTGATCGATGAAAACGATGCCGAAACCGGAACGAACGACCATCTTCTGAGTGAGCTGGTAAGAAAAGCCGACCCGCGGTGCGACATTGGCATAATGTAGTTCGCGAGCGCTGCGTGAATTGCCATTCTGACCAAGGTAGTCCAACTCCTGCGTTTGAAGATTGAAGACAGCGCCTTGGTTGGTCTTCTCGGTCGATGGGAAATGAAGACTCCAACGGGCGCCGATGTTGGCGGTGAGGCGGCTGGAAAGCTTCCAATCGTCCTGCACAAAATACTCTTCGATAAAGTCGCGCGGGCGGATCTTGCTTTCCTGCAGATCGATTTGGAACGTGTCCACCTGGCCAAGCAGAAAACTCGCGATCGCATTGCCGTTGGTACGCTTGTCTGGGGCTGAGATTACAAGCCCCTGCTGATTCGTGCCCGTTGTAGTAAACGCGAAGGAGCCGGTTGGATTCGGCGGTGCCACAGCATTCAGCTGATACCAGCGGAGGTCGATGCCCGCCTTGAATGCATGACGGCCCCTGGTGAAGACTGCCGTATCGACGGCTTGCCAAACAGCGGTCTGGTACTGGGAGAAGGTGCTTGCTGAAGGGCCGAGTTGCTGAAAGCCGGTAAATGTGAAGAGCGGCAACGCATTGTTGAAAGCCGCATTGGTGGGGATGCCTGGTATGCCGAGCGCAGCCGATGCGGTGTCGCCCAGAATGGTCCCTGCGATGCCATTGCCGCGGCGCGTGTATCCGAGCCGGAAATCGTTCAGCATACGCGGAGAAAAGGTATGGGTTTCATTGAAAACAGCTTGCTGGCCAAGTACGTTGGAGAGGCCAGAAACGCCGCCCGTTCCAATCACCGAGCCGCTGATGACTCCGCTGCCATCGGGAAGTGGAGTCACCGGCTGCTCCACTTCCTTGAAAAACGAATAGCGACCGAAGGCCCTGTCCCGACTCCTGAATGCGCCGTCAACCCGCGTGTCAAACTGGTTCTGATGGTCGGCGTCGTTGGCCGTTCGGGTGTAGTTATTTGCGGCGGCCGTGAGATTGGTGGGCGTGGGAAAATGCGCCAGCAAGGCCTTTGCGGCTGGGTCCAGCGGCGTATTGATTACGTCTTGCGGAAACTCCTGTCGCACGAATTTGCCGGCAACTACAGTTGTAGTCGCCGGGTCAAAAATCTCCGATATTCCGGTAAAGATGCCCTGTCTTTCGCTCAAAGTGGGGATGGTGGATATGCGGGTCACGCCGATTAACTGCTTGATCCCCTGATAGGCTGCAAAAAAGAAAAGGCGGTTATGGAAGATTGGACCACCAATGGTTGCACCGTAAAGATTGCGGCGGTACTCCGGCTTTCGTCCCGTGGTGGAAAAATAGTTGCGGGCATTCAGGTCTTCGTTGCGGAAGAACTCATAAAGGCTGCCGTGAAGCGCGTTTGAGCCTGAGCGTGTGGATACATTGACCACGCCGCCGTTGAAACGGCCAAACTCAGCCGGGACATTGTTGGATTCCACAGTGAACTCCTGGATGTCGTCGAGAATCGGGAAGAAGGCTACCTGTCCCGGTTCAGGCTGCAGCGCGGAGATGCCGTCGAAGAGATATTCGTTGGTGCGGGGCCGGCCGCCATTGATGCGCGGAAGCACTGTGCCGGGCGGCAGTTCGACCCCGGGTGCCAGTGTGGCCAACTGAACAAAATTCCTTGAATTCAGTGGCATCGCCGCAATCAGTGGCCCGGAGATGTTGGTTTCAATGTTGCTCGTCGCGGTCTGCAGTAGTGGTTCATCTCCGTCCACTTTGATCGTTTGCTGATCATCTCCGACGGTGAGGCGAAGGTCAGCGGTAACGGTTTCGCCGGTAATTACGGTGATCCCGGTGTGCGAGAGGCGACTGAAGCCCGTTGCCGTTACATCGATGCGGTAGGTGCCCGGTGTGAGATTGATAAAGACATAGTCGCCCGAATTGGTGGCGACCGTTGCCTGTTGCAAATCCGTCGAGGACTTGGTCAGCTCGATATGCGCGCCCGGGACTCCGGCGCCCGATGAATCAAGGATGCGGCCGGTCAGCTCTCCTGCGATCTGCGCCGACAAAACCGTACCGCCTGCCAGCGCAAGCGGCAAAACGAACCAGAGCGCATTGCGATGCTTCATGACGAGGCTCTCCAAGAATGCAGAATGGCCTTCCCCTACGGGCTGGCTTCAGAACTCTCAATGGGTCTGAGTGGACGGGGTCTTGCCGGATCGGGGGAAAACGCCTCGAACCGATGTATACGACTTTAGACGACTCCAATCGTATGGTCAATCAGTTCGGATTTGGGCAAAGGTGAGCTTGCGGAAATCTTGGCTTTTGTGAAGACAACAACTTGAAACGGCTAAGAAAGATCGTCGAGGCGCTCGATCATCACATCGGTAGATTTGACGAGAGCGGCCGCGGTGTCTCCCTTCTTCAATTGGAGCTCGCGTACAGCGTTGGATGTAATGATGGCAGTCATACGGACGTCGCCGATGGCGAGCACAACTTCGGCAAGCAAACCTTCAATGCGAACGCTTATGACTTTGCCGGCAAGCTGGTTACGGCCACTGACCCGGCGGTACCGCTCGCGAGACTCGGCGGCCGGCTTTTGCTTATCGCCGGCAAGAAAGGATTTCAGAGACGCCTCGGAAACTCTGTGGTGTCCGCCCGGAGTCCGGCTCGTCTTCAGCTTGCCGGCCAGGATCCATTGCTTGATGGTGGGATAGCTGATGCCGATCAAGCGGGCGGCTTCCCGAGGTGTCAGCATGGTGCTCGAATTGGTCATAGACCATTGTTTTAGCACCTCTCAGCCTCTTCTGCATCCTGAATCTGCGGTGAACGACCTAGGGAGTGAAGGGATGGGGTTGCTGATTGCCAACAGTCATGGTCAAGACGCAGAAGGATGCCAACAATCCAAGGGCAGTCGGTCCGTCATCACTGCCCTGTCAGCACTCTCACAGCTACCAGGTTGCGTCGACAAAAACGGAGGCCGGTAATTATTCACTCTCAGCGAGACGATAGACGCGGGCGATTTCTGCCAGAACATCGTCGCGTGTACCGGTACGCAGGCCGAGGGATTTGAGGTCAATTTCCTCGGCGCGCATTCGGGCGATGAAGTCGCCAATATCCCTCTTGACGGCCTCCGGAGCCATAGGATCAATGGCGGGAT
>CAIKND010000168.1 GCA_903828675.1 uncultured Acidobacteriaceae bacterium | reverse complement strand
TCCGCGCCCACTGCGCAGGATTCAAATCCCGAAATCAGACGGTGGTGTTCGCAATCTGGGTGTAGCGTGCGCCAGGGACCGGGTTGTGCAAGCTGCGTGCCTCTCCGTTCTGGAGCCAGTATTTGAGCCTACGTTCAGCAGATTCAGCTATGGCTTTCGCCCTCATCGAAATGCTCATCAAGCCGTTGCCGTCGCAAGATCAATTGTTGCAAGTGGCCGCCAATGGGCCGTAATCGCGGACATACGAAAATGCTTTGACAACATCGATCATGACGTTCTGCTTAGCACTCTGGGGGTTCGGATAGCTGACGAGGAGTTTTTGACACTGATCCGTAATTGGCTAACAGTCGATATTTCTGAGCTTGGCGACATGTTTCCAAACGAAATCGGAGTCCCGCAAGGCGAATCTCTGTCACCGCTCCTAGCCAATATATACCTCGACACTCTCGACAAACACTTTGAAATGTTGGGCATTCCATTCGTTCGCTACGCGGATGACTTTGTCATGTTTGCACACAGCAAAGAAGCGGCGGAGGACATTTGTCGGCGTCTGGCAGACTTCCTTCACGACATTTTGCGGCTTGAACTCAAACCAGCGAAGACATTTTACGTTCACGTCTCCGAAGGCTATGACTTTCTCGGCTTCCATGTTTCGAATTCTTCAATCATCGTGCAACCCGCCCGCATCGAGGTCCTGCTTCAGCACATTTCTGCCCTGATCAAGGAACTGGCTGCATCAGCTGGAGCACTCGACAGAGTCTCTCAGTGCCTCACGCGCTTCAATTCAATCACCAGGGGATGGCGGAACTACTTTCTGCTACCGGGAGAACAGTCGCTATCAGCCCAAATGCGAGACCTCGACGACCGAATAGAACAGGTTGCCTCAATTCACCTTCCGGATTCTCTCAGACAGAACCCGGCATGGGTGTGCCGTGAGCGCGTATCTGTGAGCCCACCTCGCACTGACCAAGTCACTGGCAGCCAGCCCACATCCAAGGCTTTACAGCCAGCCTCTGGATATCCCCAAGATGTTCCATACAATGTTCCCCCAGCCTGGATGCGCCGAAGCAGTGAATCGAGTGACACTGACTCTCCGAACGTGGAACAGGTCCGGGTCGGAGCTGTAACTTCCAGCGGCGTTTCCGGTAAGGTGTCCCCTTTCCTTTCGACAATGCTTGAAGATGGCGACAGGCTTTATGTCCTGACGCATGGTGCATACCTGACTGCCGAGGATGAAGACGTTGTTCTAAAAAGAAGGCGCCAAGAAGTATACCGGCGCCCCATGAATCAAATCAGTCTTATCTACTTGCAGGGTTTCGGCATCAATATTTCAGTTGATGCTCAGGTGAAGTTGGCCAAACATGATGTCTCCGTCGTTATAGCACCGCCACTTGGAAATCCGATCGCGGTAATCAATCCTATCGAAACAGCACGATCGTCCATCCGCCGATTACAGGTTCTGCGCCGGGACGAGCCGGACGTTCTGAAAGTAGGCCTCTCTATGATTGCGGCCAAGGCGTCAAACCAAGCCGCGGTTCTGAAATACTTTGCAAAATATCGGAGCCGTGTTGCCCCGGAAATTGCCAGCGGAATGAGAGATTCAGCCGACAAGATCCTCGAACTGTCTCGAAATATCTCACGGCTTGATACACGCGAAGCTAGTGTTCGCGGGGTCGGCATGGGCTTAGAAGGGAGAGGAGCGGCCATCTATTGGAGTCAGTTGGCTTGCCTTGTTCCAGAAGATATTGGCTTTGATGGGAGGATGACACTTTCTGCCCATGACCCTGTCAACCAATGCCTTAACTATGTCTACGGGATCTTATATGGAGAGGTATGGCGTGCAATCTCGAAAGTTGGACTCGACCCATATTTTGGGTTAATCCATGGATCTCTTCGAGACCAGGGAAGTCTTGTTTTCGACCTGATTGAAGAATTCCGAGCGCCATTCGGAGACAGGGTTGTATTTGGAATGCTTGGCAGGGGCTTTAGACCCGGAATCGGAAAGAACGGCCTTCTTCGGTCCAGTACTAAACATGCATTGGCACAGAGCTTCTCGAAGCGATGGACCAAACCCATGTATTACCGATCTCGCCTTCTCGCACCTGTAAACTTGCTCGCAACGCAGGCCAAAAGTTTAGCGGGGGCATTCCAGCGAGAGAATGTCTACCATCCATATCGGATGCGATGGTAGCCGGGATTACTTCTTAAAGCTCACTCGGAGAACTGACTTTCCGATCCAGCAACATCTGGCTCGACCTCTACCCAGTCCCCCGGGACTAGACAGTAGGAGATCCCAATGGAATATCCAGCGACCGGTAATGGCCGCCGCACATACTTGACCAACACAATCCTCAAGGATGCCGGCTGGCTTTTTGAAAACGGCTTTAAGGTGCCGGCGCAACCGCAGCGCTTCACCGCCGTTGAGCGGTCGAGCGGCGACATCATCTGGGCATACGAAGCCGATACACTCCAGTCTCTCGCCAAAAACATTGAAGAAAGCGAAACTGTGGGCGTCGACCAAGTCGACGTGTATGACCTGGACCGTCCGGGAGTTCAGTTCATCCCCGAGCGGAAGATTGTCGCGTTCTTCCGCTCCGACGAGCGCGTTGAAATCCCTAACCCGCATCAGCCTCCAGCACCGCAGGCGTCGCCGGACAATCCGTGGGAAGAACACCCCGACTACCCGATGGCCGACTGGCGGTACGAGGTTGCCAACGAAGACACGGTCCGCGGCTATCAAGATTGGGTCAGAGCCAAGCTGGATGAGTAGCAGCCCCGAGGCCTGCCCCCAGAACACAGGCACCTGGCCTCCGGCCTCAATCTACCTCCCCCGCTACTGCTGCACCAGTCGTCGATGCCCTGGCCCGGCACTCCTCTAAACCGACCTTCTTCCCCCACCTTCGAAACGCGAGTAAGCCATGACCCCTTCTGACCTTATCGAAGCGCTCAACTGCGCGCTTTGCGAACACATCCCCGTGCACATTTGGGGTGCCCCCGGCGTCGGCAAATCCGACATTGTCCGCGACCTGGCCGTTGCGCGGAACGTCAACTTCATCGACTTGCGCGCCGTTCTGCTCGACCCCGTCGACCTGCGCGGCCTTCCCTGCATCGACGGTGACACCACCAGGTGGCTCGTGCCCAACTTCCTGCCCCGTGAGGGAAAGGGCATCCTCTTCCTCGACGAGTTGACCTCGGCGCCGCAGATGGTCCAGGCCGCTTGCTACCAGCTGGTGCTCGACCGGCGGTTGGGCGACTATGTCCTGCCCGATGGCTGGGACATCATGGCGGCCGGCAATCCACCCTCCGAGCGCGGGGTCCACTTCGCAATGCCCTACCCCCTTCGTGCTCGCTTCCAGCACCTCTTTTTGGAACCTACAATGCCGGACTGGTGCAGCTGGGCCATTGTCCACAAGATTCTGGCCCAGGTCATCGCCTTCCTGCGCTTCCGGCCTAACCTGCTGCTGGTCCCCGACCACTCCGCCGATGCATACGCCTGGCCGAATCCGCGCGCCTGGGCCATGACCTCGCGCATCCTCCAAGGGTGGTTTGCCCGTCATACCACCCTCGACGACCTACTGCTCCACATGCTCAACGGAGTGCTGGGAGACGGCGCCGCCGCAGAGTTCTTTTCCTTCCTGCACTTGCTGCATGACCTTCCCTCCACCGATGAGATTCTGCTCAACCCCAAGACGACGAAGATTCCGGATGACCCATCCGCATCCATTGCCGTCGCTACCGCCCTGGGCCGGGTCATCAACGACCGGAATATAGGCCAGGCCGGCCAGTATCTCTTTCGGATGGAACCCGAGTACTGCGTGCTCGCCATGCGCGATGCGGCATTGCGCGATAGCGCCATAACCAAGACGTCAACCTTTATCGATTTCAGTGTCCGGTTTTCCGGTGTGGTGGCCTGAAGGCCGCTACCCGGCACCCGCCAAGGAGTTAAAGCCATGGACCTTTCCACCAAGGCAATGCTGGCTGCCGTCCACATCAGCCTTTGGGCCGCCCGCAAGCATGATCGCAAGGCCAGCCGCGACGTTGCCACTCTCAACGGCGCCAACGAAGAGGCAGGCCGCTACAACAAGCGTCTGTTTTGCGAAGCGCCCAAGCTCGACGAGATTCAGTCGATCGCCGGACGCATTCGCAACTACTTCTACCGCGTCACCCTTCCCTGGAGCGACGAGGGACTACGCATCCTGCCTGCGGAGCTCTACTTCGAGTTCCAGGCACAGATGCGCGACTTCGCGACCGAGTTCCGTTATGCAGTCGACGAGTTTCTGGATGCCTACGACTCCTATGTCAAGGAGGCGCAGCCCATGCTCGGGAACTTGTTCCGCCTCAAGGACTATCCATCCGCCGAGAAGTTGAAGGAGAAATTTGCTTTCCGGCCGGAGATTCTCCCGATCCCGACTGGCGACGATTTCCGCGTCAACTTGTCGGAGGACGAACAGGCTCGCATTGCCCGCGATATCGACGCTTCTACCCGCACGGCGATCGGAGACGGCATGCGCGACCTCTGGACACGTCTCTATGACGTGACAAATCACATGGCAAGCCGGCTCGCCGATCCGGAGGCCCGCTTCCACGGAACGCTGGTCTCGAATGTCAGCGACCTCGTAGAGCTGTTGCCTCGGCTCAACATCGTTGGCGACCCGCACCTGGCCTCCCTTACCGAGCAGGTGCGCAAGCAGCTTTGCCAACATTCCGCTGACTTGCTGCGCAACAACCCGACAACCCGGATCGAGACCGCTGCCAGCGCCGCCGCGATCGCGCGCACCATCGCCGGCGTCCTGGCCATCGACCAAACCCCCGCCGAGCCGTCGCAGATCGACGCGGCCGGCTCGGCGCCGCTTTTCGAAACGCCCGCCAGCACCGAGGAGTCCATCGAGAACGAGACCTCCTCGATTCTGGACCACATGGCCGCGTACATGGGCGTTCCGGCCTGACCTTCACAGGCAGGCTGTAAACTGTTTGCTATCATGCGAGACAAGCACGACGCTAAAGCTGAACTGATCGACCTTCAACAGCGTGCGGGCGGCTGCGAGGGCTCGGAGGTATTCCAATGAGCGAGATGGCACTTTTTGAAGAACATCCGGTGCGACGGGCCTTCCACGAGGAAGAGTGGTGGTTTGTTGTCTCCGACATCGTGGGAGTACTAACGGACTCACCCAATCCATCGGATTACCTCAAGAAGCTGCGCAAACGGGACTCCTCTCTGGTTGAAGCTTTCAAAGGGGGGGGACAAACTGTCCCCCCCCTTGCACTCCCCTTTGAAACGGCGGGCGGAATCCAGAAACTGCAATGCTGGAACGTGCCCGGAATTCTCCGGCTTGTCCAGGCCATCCCCTCCCCAAAAGCGGAGCCGTTCAAGCGCTGGCTTGCGAAAGTAGGCTATGAACGCTTGCAGGAATTAGCCGATCCTGCCCTGGCGCTCGAGCGGACTAGACAGAATTGGCGCAACCTGGGCCGTAGCGAAAAGTGGATCACCCAGCGCATGACCGGACAGGAGACGCGCAACAAACTGACCGACTACTGGGCTGCGCATGAGGTCAAGCAGGGGCAAGAATTCGCCATCCTCACCAACATCATTCACGAAGAATGGTCTGGAGTCTCGGTCAAAAAGCATAAAGACCTCAAGGGGCTTGAAAGCCAGAATCTTCGCGATCACATGAGCGAGGCCGAACTCATTTTCACGGCACTTGCCGAGCTTTCTACGCGTCAGATTGCGGAGACGACAGAGGCCCTGGGCTTGCCCGCCAACAAGAAGGCCGCAAAGACAGGTGGCAGCATATCCAAGCGAGCCCGACTCGATCTGGAAAGCAAAACCGGAAGAAAGGTCGTCACCGAAGAGAGCTACCTGCCGCCGTTGAAATCCAATACGAGACTCAAGCCTTGAGAAACAAGTCCATCGGGTGATTCTCCTTTGCAGGGCCTCGATCTGACTGCGCCCTTCTGCAGCGCGAGGACACCGCATCCACTACCAAAAAGCGAAAGATATGGTTGCGCAAGACCGTAGCCGCACCGATGGCTACGAGGCGCACTCTGGTTCCAAGCCCTCGGCTTCGGCTGCGGAAGCGCGCATCCTCGACGAGGCCACCACAAATCCCACAGACGGAAATGTCCCCGTGAAACCCACTGCTTTTGACCTCATCCGGAAAGCCCGGACCGTCCTGCTCTTGGACCACCCCTTCTTCGGAGCACTGATTTTCCGGCTCACACCGGTCTCCGCTCCCAGCATCCCCACCATGGCGACTGACGGCAAGAGCCTCTTCTACAATCCAGCCTTTGTAGAGGAGTTGCCGTCCGACCAACTGGTAGGCGTGCTGGCCCACGAAGTCATGCACCCTGCCCTCCAGCATCACACCCGGCGCGGCAACCGCAACCCCGGACGATGGAATGAGGCGGCTGACTACGCCATCAATCCCCTGGTACTCAAGGCTGGCCTGGCTCTGCCGAAAGACGTTCTGGACGATTACCGCTACCACAACCTCAGTGCCGAGCAGATCTACAACAGGCTCGAAGAGGAAGCGTCTGAGAATTCGTCGAACTCCGGCTCCCCTCAATCGTCGGGATCGACAGGTGACTCAGACTTGTCCAGTGGTAGCCAATCGAGCCTGCCGGACCCCGGCGGCAACCAGATCCCTCAGCCGCCCAAGACGCCGGGCGGATTCGGCCAGGTTCTGGACGCCCCGAATCCCGAGGCTCCCGGCCAGCCCCTGTCCGATGCCCAGCGTTCTGCTGCCGAGACTGCATGGCGCGCCGCGGTGCATCAAGCCGCAGCCGTCGCACGCATGGCAGGCAAGATGCCAGCCGGCGTGGACCGCGCTCTCGAACAGACGGCGGCGGCCACGGTCGATTGGAGGGACCGGTT
>CAIKND010000167.1 GCA_903828675.1 uncultured Acidobacteriaceae bacterium | reverse complement strand
CAACGTCAAAGGTCGCCCCTGTTGGAAGATTCGTCACTGAATATGCTAACGCGTCTCCCTCCTACCCCACCCCTCCCTACCCACCCCCCCTCCCTGCGAGACTCCGACTCTCAAGCCATCGCGAAGACAGTTTTCATTCACTGAAGTTGATTCCTTTACTCGCCACAATCCACGCAAAAAAGCCCCTTCGCCAATCAGGCAAAGGGGCTATTCGCGTTCCCGGTTTTCGATCTACTTCAAACTGACGGCGGCCTTCAGCGGCAAGCTTTGGCTCGATCCGCCAACCAGGATCGTATACGCGCCAGGAACCAGCGTCCAACCGCCCTTTTGCTCGTCGAAGATCGACAGGTACTTCGGATCGATCTCCACCGTCACGGTCTTCTTCTCGCCCGCGTTCAGCTTCACCTTGCTCCAGCCCACCAGGCGTTTGGGAGGCTCCTGTGCGTTGGCCGGCAGAGCCGCGTAAACTTCTGCGATCTCCGCGCCCGCGCGCGCTCCGGTATTGGCCACCGTAAACGTCGCCGTCACCTTATCGCCCGCGCTCACCTTGAGTCCGGAGTAGCCATAGCTCGTATACGAGAGCCCAAAGCCGAACGGGAACAGAACCGGCTTTTTCTCGGCGTCAAACCACTTGTAGCCGACTTTCAGACCCTCGTCGTACGCCACTTCAAAAGGTGGCAGTCCCTGCGCTCGTTCCAGCGGAGAGACCGGTCCAGAGAACTGTTCTGAAGCCAAAGGGGGCCTTGTCAATACCGGATGCGGCAGATCGGCCTCGCTCTTCGGGAAGGTGTTCGGCAGCTTCCCGCTCGGGTTCACCTTGCCGAACAGAACATTGCCAACCGCATTGGCCCCGTCGCTGCCGGCAAACCACGCTTCGAGGATCGCCGCCGGTGCGCCAACCCAGGGCATCGTCACCGGGCTGCCTGTCTCCAGCACCACGATCGTGTGCGGATTCGCCGCTGCAACCGCCGCAATCAGCTCGTCCTGTTTCTCGGGCAGCGACAGGTCCTTAAGGTCCATCCCTTCGCTCTCCCACTCGTAAGCGAACACCACGGCCACATCTGCGCCCTTGGCCGCTAGAGCAGCCGCTGCCGCATCCTCGCCTGAGTTATACGTCACTGTCGCATGAGGAGCACGCGCCTGAATCGCCTTCATCGGCGAAGTCGGAAACCAGACGTGATCCTGCCAATGCGTGGCGCCCTTTCCCGGAGGCATAATCGCATTGCCGCCAATCGGATCCACCTGCGCCGAGCCGCCGCCGGAGATCATGCCCACATCTGAGTGAGCGCCGATCACTGCGATGGTGTGCAGCTTCTCCGCTGCCAGCGGCAGTGCGCCCCGCTCGTTCTTCAACAGAACAATGCCGCCCTCTTCAATCTTGCGCGCCACTTCAAGCCCCGCAAACGGATCGACAACACTCCGCTGACGCGGATAGTCGATTACGCCCGCGGCAAACATCGACCGCAGAATGCGGTGCGCGTGGTCGTCAAGCTCGGCCATGGGAATGGTTCCGGCCTGTACCGCGGCCTTGAACCGCGCGTCGAAGAAGACGTTGCCCGGCTCCTCGTTATCGAGGCCCGCGGCCGAAGCCTTCGCGTCGCTGTGCGTGCCGCCCCAATCCGAAAGCACAAACCCAGGGAACTTCCAGTCCTTCTTCAGCACATCGTTCAGCAGGAACTTGTTCTCGCAGGCAAAGTCGCCATTCACGCGGTTATACGAGCACATCACCGCGGCCGGATGGCCCTTGGTCACGCCAATCTCGAAGGCCAGCAAGTCGGTCTCACGCGCCGCCCGCTCGCCGATGTGAATATTGACGGAGTTGCGCCCGCTCTCCTGGTCGTTGAACGCATAGTGCTTGATGTCGCCGATTACGTGCTGCGATTGCGTTCCTTCAATCAGCCGCGCCACCAGCGTTCCCGCCAGCACCGGGTCTTCGCCAAGGTACTCGAACGTCCGCCCGTTGCGCGGGTCGCGCGTAATGTCCACCCCGCCGCCGAGAGACATGTTGAATCCCTGCGCCCGCAACTCGCGCCCAATCAGCGCGCCGTACTCAAACGCCGCCTCGGTGTCCCAACTGGCCGCCGCCGCCACGTTCGCCGGCAGCGCCGTCGAATAGCGCCCATTCACGCCACTCGACCGCACGCCGTAGGCTGCGTCGCTCATGTCGATCCCTGGAATCCCCAGCCGTGGTACGCCCACCACATAGCCCACACCGCGATTCGATGCCGCATTGTCTGGCGTCACCGGATCGTCCGTAGGCATTCCCACACCGTGCAGCAGGGCGATCTTTTCGTCGAGCGTGAGTTCTTTTAACACCAGGTCGGCGCGCTGGTCTGGTGAAAGGCTCGCGTTCATCCAGGGTCCATCCACCTTGGGCGCCGAATGTCTTTGCGACAATCCCGGCAAAGCCAGCAATAAGATAGAAATGATTGCCAATGCCCACACTCTGGGCACTGCGCGGCGTAATGAGTTCGTCATAAGGTTCCTCTCAGACATCTTGCTTTCATTCATTCTGATTCAGGCCAGGCAGGCGCGGACACGCTCAATACACTGCCTGTCAACTTCGAGCCGGGTTTCAAAGCAGCCGTTCATAGGGCTTATACACCGGCTCCCACACATACGCGCGGAGTCTCTCCTGCAGGCTCTCTTCGCCGCCGCCTTCGGCCACTCCGTCAGCAACCGCCTGCCGCGCAACCGCCTCGCCCACCAGCAAACCCACCTTGCGGGAGTCGGCAATCGGCGGTAACAGCGGTGCGCTTTTGTCCTCGCGCGCCGGAGACAGCGATGCCAGGGTCTTGGCCGCGGCCATGATCATTCCATCCGTCACACGCCGGGCGCTTGAAACGAGAATTCCCAGCGCCAGCCCTGGAAAGATATACGAGTTATTCACTTGCGCAATGCGAATCTGCTTGCCATTGAATTCAACGGGAGCGAAGGGGCTACCGGTGCCCACCAGCGCCCTGCCGTCCGTCCACCGCAGCAGGTCCGCAGGCGTAGCCTCAGCAACCGACGTAGGATTCGACAGCGGGAAAATTACCGGCCGCGCGATGTGCCGTGCCATCTCCCGCACAATCTCCTCGGTAAATGCGCCCGGCTGCGCTGAGACCCCCGCCAGCACCGTCACTTTCGCGTTGCGCACCACATCGAGCAGCGAGATCGAGTCCGCGTCGGTCAGGTTCCACCCGGCAACATCTTCACGCGTGCGCACCAGCGCCTCCTGCCCCGGCCGAATCCCCTTGCCGCCCTCGATCAGCAACCCGTAGCGATTGAAGGCATAGATGCGCTTCCGCGCCAGTTCCTCGCTCAAGCCCTCTTCTTTCATCGCGGTTACAAGCAGGTCAACGATGCCGATCCCGGCCGACCCAGCGCCGAACATCGCAATCGTCTGCTCGCTCAGCGGAATCCCCGTGGCATGCACCGCGGCCAGCAGCGTCGCGGTCGTAATGGCCGCGGTGCCCTGAATGTCGTCGTTGAACGTGCACAGCCGGTCCCGGTAGCGTTCCAGAAGCCGCGCCGCATTCACCCCTGCAAAGTCTTCCCATTGCAGCAGAATGTGTGGCCAGCGCTTTTCCACGGCGGTGACGAACAACTCCACAAAATCGTCGTATTCCTGCCCACGCACCCGCTTATGCTGCCAGCCAATATAGATAGGATCATTGAGCAGCGTTTCGTTGTCGGTGCCCACATCCAGCAGCACCGGCAGGCAATGCTCCGGAGGAATCCCCGCCAGCGCCGTGTACAAAGCCATCTTTCCAATGGGAATTCCCATCCCACCGGCGCCCTGGTCTCCCAATCCAAGTATGCGTTCTCCATCGCTCACCACGATGCAGCGCACGTCGTCATACCGCGGATTGGCCAGTATCTGCGCTATCCGGTCCCGGTTCGGGTAACTCAGGAAAAGTCCGCGCGGCTTGCGCCAGATCTCGCTGAAGCGCTGGCATCCCTCACCCACCACAGGCGTGTACACAATCGGCAGCAACTCTTCAATGTGGTGCGCAATAAACGAGTAGAACAGCGTCTCATCGTTGTCCTGCAAATCGCGCATCAGGTTGTATTTGCCGAATGCCGTGTCGCGATGATCCAGCGCAATCTTCCGCCGTTCATGCTGATCTTCAAGCGTGCCGACATGAGGCGGCAACAAGCCGTGCAGCCCGAATGCGTCGCGCTCTTCCTCCGTGAAGGCGGTGCCCTTGTTGAGCCGCGGATTCATCAGCAAATCGAACCCGGAAAGTCGAGTCCGAACTACGGCATTTCTGGTTAGCTTTGGCGCGGGGGAATCTGCACTCAATCCAACTTCTCCTTATGGTTCTTCAATAATAGCCAAATCCCACGGTCCAAGCGTCAACGCCGCCGCCTTTGTCACGGCCTTCCCATCCAGCAGATTCGTTCCCGCACCGTAGGCGTAGCTTACCTTCACGTCCGCGCCTGAATAGTTGAAGTAGTAGTGCAGTCGCTTGCCCAGCCGGTTTACGCCGTGTTGCACATGAATTGAAGCTGGCAGTTGCTGGTCCGGTCCAGTCAGCCCGATCTTTGCCAACTCGCCCTTCAGCAACGCGGTTTGCAGCCCGTCGGTCAGATAGGTTCCTTCATACAACAGAGTGCCCCCGCCAAATTCATTTTCGGTAATCGCCGGCCACTTTCCAAAGAAGGGATGGTCGTAATAGGCAAGCGCCTTTGCGTGCTCTGGCATCAGGAACTCCGCCCAGTAGCTGACCTGATTCGCAGCGCCCGCATGGAACGGATCGCCCTTAAGCCCCAGGGGCTTCTCCAGGTTTGAGAACTCCTGATAGTTGAAGCCGGCGGCCTCGCGCAGTGGTCCCGGTGCGCGAACCCAGCGAACCGCGGAATTTTCATTCGCGAATCCGCTCTTGAACGTCATTACAACGTGCCCGCCGTTCTTCACGTAGTCCGAAATCCTTTGTAGCAGCGCATCGTCTGAGATATAAAGCGCAGGGACAATCAGCAGCTTGTATGCCGAGAAGTCCGTGGTTGTCGGAAACACGAAATCGGCGCCAACATTCAAGTCATAGAGCGACTTGTGAAGCTGCTTCACCAGAGAGTCGTATGTAGCCGTCGTTTGTCCGGGTAGCCAGGGCATCGACGCGTTGGACGTAAACGGCATGAAGCCGATGGCGTTGGCCGAGTCACGGCTCCAGAGAATCGCCACATCGTTCTTGATTTGCAATCCCACCAGCCGCGGTCCAATCTTTTCCAGCTCATGCGCAGTTCGGCTTACCTCCGCATACGCGCGGTTTGGCTCAAGATCGTGTGACAGCACGCCTTTCCAATATGTTTCCTGATTGGCCGCGATCGATGCCCAGTGCCAGTACTCCACCATATTGGCGCCATTCGACAGATGCGTGTATACATCCTCGCGCATTTGCCCGTCGTACGGCGGGAACTGAAATGCCGAGCTCCAATCCGTGCTTTGTGCGTTGGTCTCGGTAATCAGGAAGTTCGAATGCTTCAGCGATCGCGAAAAGTCTTCCTGGATAGACTGCACGGAGCCGTCAAAATGATCCTGTGTTCCGTGGTAAACATTGTCGGCTGGAATGTCGAGCGCTGTGGAGATCGCCTCCTCGTTCACGTCGTGCCGCATCATGCCACCAAAGTCGGTTGTCACAAATTGGGTGGGCCCCACGCACTCGCGCACCAGCGCCGCCTGCCAGTGCAGAAAATCCGTCACCCGCATCTGGCTCCAGCGGCTCCACTCCAGCTTGTACCCGGTGCTCTGCGCGCCGTCGCGCGTGGGCAGATCTTCCCAGGTGTGCAGGTCTTCGCCCCAATAATTAAGGAACCAAGCCTTGCTAAGAGCCTCGGGGGTGACAAACTTCTTTTCGAGATAATGCTGGAAGCCGATGAAGACGTCGTTATTGGCCGCGTCGTAGCTGGATGTCTCGTTATCGAGTTGCCAGCCGATGACGGTGGGGTTGTCCTTATAGTGAGCAACGATGTGCCGGATCAACCGTTCCGCATAGAAGCGATAAGCCGGTGAATCCGTATCCATGTTCTGCCGCATTCCGTAGGAGTTCTCTATCCCCGGTCCACCAAAGATGCCGCCGTTCATGCGACGCGCCAGAACCTCTGGGTGCTGATGCGCCATCCACGCTGGAATCGAGTAGGTCGGCGTGCCCAGAATGACCTTGATCCCAGCCCTACCCATGGCATCCACAACGCGGTCCATCCATGCGTACTCAAAGCGCCCGTCCTCGGGTTCCCAAAGGCTCCAGGTCGACTCGCCCATACGCACCACGTTCAGGCCTGCGGCCTTCATCAGGGCTACGTCTTTGTCCAGGCGTGCGACCTGGTCCCCAGGCATGTACTCGTTGTAGTAGGCCGCGCCGTATAGCACCGTGGAAAAGTTCAAGTCGGGCGTGAACTTCGCGCTCTGGCCGGCTCGTTGTGCGGTCATCGCGCCGGACGCCAAAGCCGCTGCTATCGTCATCAGTACGAGAAGGCGCTTGCTGATATGCCACATGGTTCGTCCTCTTTTCGAATCCCGAAACCAATTCAAAAAACAGAAGAACCATGAGAACACGGCTACTCGAACTCGAGCAACACAATCTCTGGGTGGGTACCCACCCGCATGGGAGGTCCCCAAGTACCTGCTCCGCTCGATGTGTACACCTGCAGCGCGCCGAACTGTTGCAGGCCATACGTGAACCGGCCGAAGACCCGTCGTGTCATCCAGTTAAAAGGAAACATCTGTCCGCCGTGGGTATGGCCAGACAGTTGGAGGGACACCCCGGCCTGCTCCACGATTGGCAATCGGCTGGGCATGTGATTCAACAGGATGCTGGCCTCGCCGGAGTCAGGGCGAAGGCCCTCCAGACTGGCGCGCAGGCTGATTGGATCTGTCGAATTGGCAAATGTCACGCCCACAATGTGCAGTCCATCCACGGTCACCCGCTCATTGGTAAGAACCCGGATGCCCGCGCCTTTCATCGCCTCCGCATAGAGCCTCATGCCGCCAAATTCGTCGTGGTTTCCAGTGGCAAAGAAGATTCCCAAGGGCGGCGTCAGGTCTGTGAACGGGGCGGCAAGGTAGTTTGGATCGACCTTGCTGCCATCAAAAAGGTCGCCTGGAATGAAGACGATGTCCGGATTGAGGCTGGCGGCCAGGTCCACAATGCGCCGGGTGAACTGTTGGCCGTTGACGTGGCCCAGATGAAGATCGCTGAGCAGAACCCCGGAGCGTCCACGCCAGGACTCGGGAAGCCCCGGCAATATCACCGGGATACGCCGCACCCTGATCCAGCGCGCGTTGAGCAGGCCGTAGATGCCGGCCAGAAGGGCCAGGGCGAAAAAGCCGACGCCAATGAAGTGCCGGGCCGCAGGCGGATTTGCGCCAAGTTCTGTAGCCAGTAGTGCATACCAGGCCAGCCAACTGAGGCAGGCCGCCACGAAAAAGAAGTTGAGGAATCCCAGCCACACAGCCGCCACTTTATAGATGAGCTCGACCAGCAGGTTTGAGAATTTGAAGCTGAGTAGCGCACCGACCATGAAACTGAAGGCCAGCAGGGTGAGCGCGACCCGCAGGGCAAGAACGGTGGCCGGGCTCAGATTGCCCCCGAAAAAGATTAGGGTGTCATAGATGAACCAGTGGGCGAGAGACAGCGACACCTGGACCACTAAAATGCCTGCAACAGGCCATAATTTCAAACGGGAATCTCCTCCCCTTAATGATTGCATGAGCGGGTATACGGTTTGTTAACCGTGAAGTCGGCCTCCACCCATGAAACAATCAACTCATGACCGGTCTCCGCGACGACGCGCTCGGCCTCTACCTCTCCATTCCCTTCTGCAGGTCGAAGTGTACCTACTGCAACTTCGCTTCGGGAGTCTATCCTGCGAGCGAGCACGCGCGCTATGTAGACCGGGTGATTCAGGATCTTGGCGCCGCCGGCCAGTGGGCGGATCAAATGGGCTTGGAACTGCCGCGCAGTGTGGATACTGTCTACCTGGGCGGAGGGACTCCCAGCCTGCTGGCTCCCGAGCTGTTGGATAGGCTCTTCGCGGCGATGAGGGAACAATTCGCTTTCGATCCTGACGCAGAGATCACAGTCGAGTGCGCCCCCGCGCAACTCGCTGACTCGACACTCGCCGCGCTGGCAGCCTCGGGCGTCAACCGCGTCAGCCTCGGGGTGCAGTCCTTCATCGATACCGAGGCGCACTCCAGCGGCCGGCTCCACAACCGGACTATCGTCGCTGAGGATATCCGCCGCCTGCGCGCTGCCGGAATCGCCAACCTCAATGTGGACCTGATCGCCGGCCTTGCAGGGCAGACCTTTGCCTCCTGGGATGAATCTCTGAAGATTTTGGTCGATTCCGGCGTTCCTCATGCCAGCGTCTACATGCTCGAGGTGGACGAGGACTCCCGTCTTGGGCGCGAAATGCTCTCTGGCGGCGCACGCTACCATGCAGAATTGGTGCCCAGCGACGACTCCATTGCACAGATGTACGGACGGGCGATTGAGATGTTGGCGGCTGCTGGGCTCATCCAGTACGAGATATCGAACTTCTGCCGTCCGGGCTTTGCCTCCCGCCACAATCTTCGCTACTGGCAGCGCCGGCCCTATCTTGGGCTGGGCCTCGATGCGTCTTCGATGCTGCACGCGGTTGCTGATGAGGCCAGAGCCAGCGCACCCCCATACGTTTTGCGGTCCACCACCACAGACGATCTGACTGCGTTTCTTGAAGGCGCACAACCGGTGGAAACCGCCTGGCTCTCTGCCGCGCGGCAGCACGAGGAGGCCTGGTTTGTGGGCCTGCGGCTGAATGCCGGAGTCAAGGTGGCGGCGCTGAAGCGTGAGTTCGGCCCGGTGATGGTGGCTGCGGCGATGGAAGTGGTAAAGCGCCAGGTGGAGAGCGGCCTGCTTACGTCAAGCGGCAAAACGGTCCGGCTGACCGCGGAAGGGCAACTGCTCTCGAACGAAGTCTTCCAGGAGTTTCTGGGACTCGAAATGGAGACTGCCACGGCCGAGTCGAAGACAGAAAAATAGAGCCGGGTGTTCAAGTTGTCTTTTGGCGCCCGAGCGCGCGAACTATCTTCATAAGGTTCCATCCGCGCTCTCTACCAGGCCAGCAACTCATCCCCTGAGGTTGGAGACAGGAAGGTTACAGCTGCGCGAGAACTCCGGTGCGAATCTCCGAAGCACTGGATGGACTCTGGCCCCGCGGCCTTGGCCCAGTGCAAAGCTTGTTCCGCCTCGCGCAGGACCACCACCGGAGAGCGGCCTTGGCTGGACGCAAGCCCGAAGCACGCTGAAAGCCGGATCGACTCTCCACCCGTACGAAACGGCACGCTGAAGACCTCTTGGCGGAGCCGCTCCGCCAGCATCAGGGTATTCAGGTTGCTACATCCTGGCAGCACCAGCAGGAGCTCATCCATTCCCGGTCTGCCCAGCAGATCGTAGCTGCGCAAGAGGCGCGCTATCCGGCCTGCGACCTGGCAGAGCAGATCGTCGCAGACATCCGCACCGAGGCGCGAGTTCCAGTGGCCAAAGTCGTCTATGTCCAGCAGGATGAGGCAGAGTGAGCCGTTCATCCGTTGCACTCGATCGGTCTCGCGAAACAGCATGGCGAGGATGGCTTCACGGTTATACAAGCCGGTGAGCCGGTCCAGTTGCGCGTTCAGGGTCGTAGCCTCGCGCAGCATCTCCAGTTCGCAAGTGAGGCGATGGTTGCGAAGCACCTGGTCGATCCGGAACTGCCAGTAGGAGGTCTCGACGGCACGCGGCAACAAATCGTCGATAACGCCTTCAGCCAGGCGGTCTTTCCATTCCTCGGTTACACAGTCGGAAATGAGGACTATCGGGAAGCCTTTGCCGCTGGTTCCGGCGCGAGCCGCCGCCAGCAACTGCCCAATTTCCATCCCAGGCAGGTTGGTATCGAGCAATGCCAGACTGGGCGTGTTGCGCGCAATTAACGAGGCAAGCGCCGCGTGGGCAGACAGCACGATCTCGACCTGTGCCCCTGCTGCCAGCAGAACCGGTTCAATGGCTGCCAGAAGAGCGGGCTCGGGCGATGCGAGCAAGAACGTGGGAAGGGTTTTAGCGAGCATCCTGGAATATCTCCCTGCTGGATGCATCGGCTTAGATTAGAAAAAATTCAGAAAGCAGTAACCCACTTTTGGGTTATATCAATGACCTTTACTTGTGATGCTGGCACCGAAGGTACCGCATAAAAATTTACCGCCCGATACCGGAGGACGTTATGCTGGTCCGGCAACAGGCGGATTGGGTGCTTTAGCGAAAGGGGACTAGTCTACGAAGTCCACCTGAGGCGCGATGGAGATAACGCCGCGCTCGTAGCCCAGGTCGAGCAGCTTGCGAATCGCCTGGCGGCCGTCCGGGCCGTAGTCGAGGGTGCGGTCGTTGACATACATGCTTACAAAGCGGCTGGCCAGACTGACATCCAGGTCGCGAGCAAACTGCATGGCGTATTCCAGAGCCTGTTCGCGGTGGTCGAGGGCGTGCTGAATGCTGTCGCGCAGAGCCTTGGAGATGATTTTGTGCTTTTCAGCGCCCAGCGAGCGGCGAATGGCGTTGCCGCCCAAGGGGAGAACCAAGCCAGTTGTTTCGCGCCACCAGACGCCCAGATCCAGGACCTTGTAGAGGCCGTCGGAGGAGTAGGTGAGCTGGCCCTCGTGGATGATGAGCCCGGCGTCATAGGTCCCGGCCAGAATCGCCGGAATGATCTGATCGAAGGGCACAACCTCAGTCTGGATGTTGGGATTGAAGATTTTGAGCGCGAGATAGGCGGTGGTGAGCGTTCCGGGGACTGCGATCTTCATCTTGCTGACATCGTCCAGAGACAGCTTGCGGCTGGAGACGATCATGGGACCGTATCCTTCACCAACGCTGCCGCCGCATCCCATAAGGGTGTAGTCCTTTTGCACTGAAGGATAGGCGTGGAAGCTGATGGCGCTGACGTCGAAGAAAGCCTCGTCGCGGGCGCGCATGTTCAGGGTCTCGATGTCGCAAAGGGTGTGTGAAAAACGATAGCCGGGGACGCGGACCTTATTGGTTGCCAAGCCATAAAACATGAAGGCGTCATCGGAGTCGGGGCTATGGGCGATGGAGATATCGATCAAGCCATCAGCAGCAGGTGTTACGGATTGGGAAGTACTCACGGTTTACCAAGGTCCTTTCAACGAGCGAACATAATCAATTTTTTGATGCGGCTAGACGCTGCGGCGGCGTAAACGCTCGCGCCCAGCGGCAATGGCGGCGGCTGCGGCAATCTTGAGCGCATCGCCGGGCAGGAAGGGTAGTACGGAGATGGTGAGCAGCGACTGAACCGATGCGTGGGTCAGGACGGCCAGCCAGAGGGTGCCGAAGATCAGGATGGCAAGGTTCCCGGCTGCGGCGCTGAGTGCTGCCGCAGTAAACGTGCGGTTACTGCGCCGCCAGAGCAAGGAAATGAGCGCGCAAGCCAGCGGATAGGCAAGCAGGTAACCGCCCGTGGGTCCAAACAGATGCGCCATGCCTCCGAAAGCAAGCGGGCTGGGAGCAAAGACGGGCAATCCCAGGGCGCCTTCAGCCAGGTAAGCGGCCAGAGTGCCGGCGGCCAGACGCGGAGACAGCAGCAGGCCAAGCAGCAGAACCGCAAAGGGTTGCAGGGTGAGCGGAACGGGCGTGAAGTAGAGCGGCAGAGCAACGTGCGCGCAGACCGCGACCAAGGTGCTGCCCGCCAATACGATGCCGACGGAGCGCAGCCAAGTTGCCGGGAAAGTGGTGGGAACGGCTGCATTCACCAACGAGGCTGAGAGATGTCTGCTCAATCGAATTCCTTCAGGGCTGCGGTTACAGGTCGGTTTCCTGCGCTCGATCGCGAGCGGCAATGGATTCCTGCCGAAGTTTTCGGCGTTGGAGCCAGATGTGGTGCGCCAAGCCCGCTGCTGCGAACAGCAGCGCTCCGACCGAGACGAGAAGGCCAATCATTAACCAGCGCATAAGGCGATCTTCCCAAGGATACCAGAGAGTCAGGGTTTGCCTGGGTTCCAGAGTGGCCCCGAGGCTGTGGTGACCTGAAACAGAATCTTCCGATGGTCTGATGGGAATAGTACAGCCAAACGCGGAGGCGCATGCTGATTAGAAATGAGTTCTGGCAGTGGCCTCGGTGGAATATTTATCTAACTCATTATATATAAACAGTTTACATGCGTATGAGCTTGACATCCTTGCGGTTTCACCGGGAATGGGGGTAGAGGGAGGGGGGGTGGGTAGGGGAGGGTGGGAGGGGGGTGGAGGGGCGGTGGGAGGGAACCTGATCGGGAGTGGGGAAGACGGGCTCGGAATTGGGTTTGTTGTTGACTGTTTCTATTGTGCGCCAAAGGCGGGCAATTATCTGCATCTAAAATTGCGGGTAAGTCATTTCAATTCAGCAACCTGAAATTTCAGTCATTTTTTATTATTTCGGGTGTGGCGATGCCCCATGTGCGACTGCAAACTCCCATGCGGACAGCCGATTTCCTATTTCGGCTATTTGGGTAGCTGCGATGTGTCCCAGCCGCCGCCCAGGGCGCGGACCAATCCGACACTGGCGACGAATTGGCGGGTTTGGAGGTCGATGGCGGTGCGCTGATTTTGAATGAGCGTCGCTTCGGCTGTGAGCACCTCAAGATAGCTGGTGACGCCGCCTTTGTAGCGCTGATTGGAGATGTCGTAGGAGTGCTGAGCGGAGGCTACCGCCCGCTGCTCTACGCTGGACTCGGCCTCCAGGATTCGCAGTCCGGAGAGCTGGTCCTCAACATCGTTGAAGGCCTGGAGGATGGTGTTTCTGTAGGCGGCGGCCTGGGCTTCGTAGTTGTGGCGGGCTTCGCTCGAGAGCGCGCAGCGCTTGCCGGCATCGAAGAGGAGCTGGGCGGCCTGCGCGCCAAGAGACCAGAGGGAACTGGGCCCCTGAATCCATGTGCCGGGATAGACGCTTTCAAAGCCGCCTGATCCGCCAAGGCTGATGGAGGGATAGAACGCGCTGATCGCGATGCCGATTTGCTCGTTCGCAGCGGCGGTGCGGCGCTCGGCGGCGGCGATGTCAGGGCGGCGCTCGAGCAGTTGCGAGGGAACGCCAGTGGGGACTTTGGGCAGCGAGAGATCGAGAGGCGAGGGAGGGATGCTGAACTCAGAAAGATTGAGATTGGCGATGGTGCCTACGGCGTGTTCGTACTGAGCGCGTGCGACGCCAACATCGACCAGTTCAGCTCGAACCGTCTCAAGTTGGGTGCGGGCCTGGGCTACGTCGGCTTCGGTGGCCACTCCGCCATCGAGGCGCCGCTGGGCAAGCGAAAGCTGGTGCTGGAGATCTGCGATGGTGGCGGTGAGGAGCTTGATTTGCGCATCGAGGCCGCGCAACTGGAAGTAGTCGGAGGCCATTTCGGCGTGAAGACTGAGGTCGACACTTGCCACGTCAGCGGCGCTGGCCTGGGCGCTTTCGCGGGCGGCCTGGACGGTGCGGCGGATGCGTCCCCAGAAATCGGGCTCCCAGCTTGCCTGGGCGCCGATGACCATATCTCCGTAGTTGGCGCCACTGTTGGCCTGTGGCCGGTGTGCGGAAAGCCTGTCGCGGCTTGCCGAGAGGTTGGCGGAAAGGGTGGGAAAGAGGCTGGAGCGGGCGGCGCTGACCTGGTCGCGGGCGGCCAGATAATTCTCTGTCGCCTGCCGGAGGCTTTGATTGTTGGCGGCGATGCGCTCTTCAAACTTGTTGAGTTGCTGGTCCTGATAGATCTCCCACCATTTTCCGCGTACCATGCCGTCGGAAGGTGAGGCGGGTTGCCAGCCGCCTCCGGCGGGATTGGGCGGTGGGACGACGACTGTGGATGCGCCGGACTCCTTGTAGGCATCGGGGGCGTGATAGCCGGGGCGGTTGTAGTCGGGGCCGACGGGCTTGCAGGCGGTGAGGAGGGTGAGGGCGAGGAGGCTCAAACCGGGGATAAATCCCAGGCCTACCGTTTGGACGAGCTTTTTCGCGGTCTTGAGCCCCGTCATGCTACTTGCCTCCAGGGGCGGATTGGGCGCCGGAGCTGACGACGAGGACTTTTTGGCCGTCGATGAGCGAGTCAGTGGGATTCTGGATGACCTTGTCGTTGGCGCCGAGGCCGCTGACCACCTGGACGTTGGCGCCGTCATCTTCAGCTATGACGACGGGAACCATTTGCACCTTGCTGCCGTCGACGACGACGCCGACGCGCATGCCTTCTTTGCGGAAGATGAGGGCGGAGGCGGGCACGATAAATGTGGGGCCGCGGGGCGGTGTTTTGAAGTGCGCTTCAGCGAGCGACCCGGGCATGAGTTCGCCGGCGCGGTTGTCCACATCGATTTCAACGAGCAGGGTGCGGCTGGCGGGGTCGAGGGCGTTGGCGCTTCGCACCAGCGTGCCCTGGTATACCTTTCCGGCGTGTTCGGCGAAGGTGAGTTCGACCTTGGCGCCGGGTTTGACGACTTGCGAATAGCTTTGGGGCAGGTTGGTGTAGACGCGCAGGGTTTGAATGGCTTGGAGGTGGAACAACTCTTTGGCCGCACCCTGGTCAATCAACTGGCCGGTGTCAACAGTGCGGGCGGTAACGACGCCGTCAAAGGGCGCATAGATTTTCTGGAAGGATTGCATCTCGCGCAGGCGCTGCACATTGGACTGGGCGGAACGGACAGCGGCTGCGGTGGCAGCGGCCTGGTTGACGAAGGTGTCAGTGTCCTGGTGGGAGACGGCGTCCGTCTTGACCAATCCCGTGTAGCGCTCGGCCTGGATGCGGGCGTTGTTCGCGGTGGCCTGGGCGGTGACCAGTTCACTTTCAGCCTGGGCCAGTTGCTGATCCACCTCGGGGGTGGCGATGACGGCCAGTAGCGCGCCCTTCTTTACCTTTGAGCCGATGTCGAAGTACCAGCGGGTGAGGTAGCCGGAGGTGCGGGCGTAGATGGGCGAATCGGTGTAAGCAGTAACGCTGCCGGGCAGGACAAAGCTATCGACGGGCGCGCCCAGATTGGGCGGCGCGACGTTGACGGTGGGCGCAGCGAGATCCTGCGTGCGGTCGGCGAGCACAGTGTCGTCGTGCATGCGACGGAGGATGCCGATGCCCGCGAATGTGGCGGCGACGATCAAGACCAGGGCAACACCGAGCAGCGCCAGGCGAGGCGAGAGAGGTTTCTGCTCGGGCGCGGTCTCGTGGCCGTGTTCCGGTTGCGGGTTCGGATTGGATGCTTGGGTCATTGGGAGTTACTCCGATATCTCGTCGAATTCATCGAACGTCGCGGCACGCGTGAGGCCCAGGACCGCTTTGCGGCGGCGCTCGATGCGGCCGTGAATGAGAGAGAAGAATGCAGGGACAAAAAAGAGGGTGGCCACGGTGGCCAGCAGCAGTCCGCCGATGACGGCGCGGCCCAGTGGCGCGTTCTGCTCGCCACCGTCGCCCAGGCCGAGGGCCATGGGCACCATGCCGATGATCATGGCGAGGGCGGTCATGAGCACAGGGCGGAGGCGGACAAAGCCGGCATTGAGTGCGGCGCGGCGGGCATCACCCACCAGAGTCTCCAACTGCTCTCTGGCGAAGCTGACGACCAGGATGGAGTTGGCTGTGGCTACGCCCATGCACATGATGGCGCCGGTGAGCGCAGGGACGCTGAGACGGGTATTGGTGAGGAACAGTAACCAGACGATGCCGGCCAAGGCGGCAGGCAGCGCGGAGATGATGAGGAAGGGGTCAAGCCAGGACTGGAAGTTGACCACGATGAGCAGGTAGACGAGCAGGATGGAGAAGACCAGTCCGGCGAGCAGGCCCACGTAGGACTTCTTCATGGTGTCACTCTGGCCGCGCAGGATGAAGTGGGAGCCGCGGGGCAGGTCTTTCTGATGACTGGCCACGATTTTTTCCATCTGCCGGGTGACGGTCCCGAGGTCGGTTCCATCGACATTGGCAAAGATATCGATGACCGGTTCAATGTCGTAGTGGCTGACGGTGCCCTGTTCGGCTCCGGGGGTAACGGTGGCGAGGTTGCCGAGGATTTCTACCGGATTGGAAACGCCGGGCGCCCCGGTTGCGGCGGATCCAATATTTTGCTTTGTGGAGGTGGTTCCTGTGATGGGAAGGCTTCGGAGAGCGGAGAGTGAATCCACCGCATATTGGGGAGCCGAGATGACGACGTTATAGGAGACTCCGTTGCGGGGGTCGAGGTAGAAGTTGGGGCTGGTCTGCGAGCTGCCGCTCAGGGCGATAAGCAGGCTCTGCGAGACATCTCTTTGGGTGAGGCCGATGGTTCCGGCGCGGGTGCGGTCCACATTCACGGTGAGGTTGGGTTCGTTGAACGGCTGCTGGATGTGTGCGTCGGCTGCACCGGGCACATAGCGGACTTCGTCGAGCATCTTGTTGGCCAGGGCGCGATCACCGTACAGGTCCGAGCCGATGACCTGAATATCGATGGGGGCGGAGAGGCCGAAGTTCAGGATCTGGGTAACGATGTCGACGGGCAAGACGTAGAAGGTGACGCCGGGATAGGTGCGGGCGAGCACGGAGCGCAGATGGTTGACGTATTCCGCGGTGGGATGGTGATGGGGGCTCAACTGCACCTGGATGTCCGCGTCGGCCGGACCCACGGGCGCAGAGACGGAGTAGGAAAGGTTGAGGCTTGAATAGGGAAGGCCGATGTTGTCGAGAATCGTGACCAGCTCTTTGGCGGGAATCTGCTGGCGGATGGTGTTGTCCACGGCGTCGCAGAGAGCGGCGGTTTCTTCAATACGGGTACCGGTGTGCGCGCGAACGTGAATTTTGAACTGACCTGAGTCCACGGATGGGAAGAAGTCCTGGCCGAGCCAGGGCGTGAGTCCGAGGGAGGCCAGCGTAAAGACGAGGAAGAGGACGAGAAAGACGGCGGCGTGGTCGACGCAGAGCGTGAGCAGGCGAAGGTAGCTATTCCTGAATCCGTTAAAGAGGGCCTCAAAGCCGGAGTGGAAGAGGGTGAATGGATTGCGGCTGGAGCGGTTTCTGACGGTCTCCGCGTCGTCGTGCTCCTTGAGCAGGTACTTGGACATGGTGGGCACCAGCGTCCGCGAGAGCAGGTAGCTGGCGAGCATGGCGAAGACCACGGCCTCTGCCATGGGTACAAACAGGTAGCGCGCCACGCCGCTCAGGAAGAACATAGGCACAAATACGATGCAGATGGAGAGGGTTGAGACCAGGGCGGGAACGGCGATTTGCGCGGAGCCGTCGAGGATGGACTGCTCGAGTTCCTTTCCGGATTCAAGATTGCGGTTGATGTTTTCGATGGCGACGGTGGCGTCGTCGACCAGGATGCCGACGGCCAGCGCCATGCCGCCGAGCGTCATGATGTTGATGGTTTCGCCGAGCGCGTACAGCATGATGAGCGAACAGAGGATCGAGAGGGGGATGGACACCGCAATGATGATGGTGGAGCGCCAACTGCCGAGGAAGACGAGGATCATAATGGCGGTGAGGCAGGCGGCAATAATGGCTTCACGCACGACCCCGTCGATTGCTCCGCGAACGAAGATGGACTGATCGGCGAGGGGGACCATCTTCAACTGCGGGGGCAACTGGTCCTTGATGGCCTTGAGCTTGGCCTGCACGCCGGCAATGATGTCCAGAGTGGAGGATGAGCCGGTCTTCATGATGCTGAGCATGATGGCGCGGCGGCCGTCCACACGCACGATGTTGGTCTGCGGGGTGTTGCCGTCGCGCACATGGGCCACGTCGCGCACGTAGACCATGGCGCCGTTCACCATTTTGACGGGAAGGTTGTTGAGGTCGTTGAGGACCAGGGGTGCGGAATTGGTTTCGACCGCGTACTCGAAACGGTCGATCTTCATGGTGCCGGAGGGCGCGATGACGTTTTGGGTGTTGAAGGCATTGACCACGTCGACCGGCGAAAGCCCCTTGGCCTGGAGGGCGGGCAGGTCCAGATCAACCAGGACCTGGCGCATTTTTCCGCCGTAGGGAAAGGGCGTTTGCGCGCCCTCGATGGTTGCCAGGCGGGTGCGGATGTTGTTGGTGGCCAGATCGTTCAACTGCTGCTCGTTGAGGCCCTGGCCGGAGAGTCCAAGCTGCAGGACGGGAACGCTGGAGGCGTTGTATTGGATGATGAAGGGCGGGATGGCTCCGAGCGGCAGGGCGCGCAGCATGACCTGGTTGATGGCCGTGACCTGAGCCACAGCGGAGCCGATGTTGACATGGGGCTGGAAGAAAACCTTGATGATGCCGACGCCGTTGAGCGACTGCGACTCAATATGCTCGATATCGCTGACCGAAGTGGTCATGCTGCGCTCGACGTTGCTGACGACGCGGCTGGCCATCTGGTCCGCCGAAAGGCCGGAGTACTGCCACAAGACGGTGACGACGGGGATATCGATATCAGGAAAGATATCCGTGGGCATCGAGAGGATGCTGTACACGCCAAGGATGAGAATCAAGAGCGCAAAGACGACGAAGGTATAAGGCCGCCGCAGCGCAAGCCGGACAATCCACATAGGGCTGTTACTCGCTCCTGAGCCGGGTTGCTCGTGAGAGTCTATTCCGTGACCGGGATGGCGCTGATTCCGTCGGCAGGAAACCGGTCAGCAACGACCCTGGCCCGGTTTGACCGGCTCGCAGGATTCCCGAACCGGACGGCAGGGCCGTCCTGGTCCGATCTGTCTTACAGTTGAATCTACAATGGTAGTCGAAGAAGCACCCTATTAGTGCACGGGTCGAAAAAAGGCTGTCCGCACCGTTTTTAGGACGGCCAGGCGGGTAGAAAAGATGCAGTTTTGGGGGGAGCGCCCAGCCTATTTCCAGCCTATTTACAGATTCCGTCCGTTGGGCCTTGTGGTCCGGGTGTTTGGGCCGCGGCGGGTTTCCACGCCAGAGGAGCGGAGAAGTTGAAAGAGAAGATGAACCAGGCCGGTTTGGCGTCAAAGCTCTATTATCGTCTCTGCTGCTGCGTGCTTTTCTTCGTGGCTGCGGCGGCCTCGTTCAACGGCTACTTCGATAAGTGGCACTTTCGCGAGGCAGGCACAAGCGCTTACATGGCGGGCGCCAGCTTCGACGCCATTGTGGATGGTACAGCCGTGCGCCCCTATATCTACCGGCAATTGCTTCCGGCGGTGGCGAACTGGATCGATGCGCGGGTTGCAGAGGGTGCCAAGGACCGGCTCTATGAGGTCAGGCTGTATAACGGCAGGCTGTTCCGCGACGACTTCATCGACTCGCCGCTGGCTCGAAGCAGGGCCTGCTTCCTGCGGTATTGGGTTGTTTATACGATGGTATTTCTGTTCGCATGGCTCGCGATCCATGCCATGTATCTTGCCGGCAGGGCCGCAGGATATGCTTCGGCAGCCTCTGCCCTTGCCGCCATCGCGATGATTTTGATTCTCCCGTATTTCATGACCCGGGGAGGTTTTTATTACGACTTCCCGGAGTTGGCATTTCTTGCGCTCGCGGTATGGATGGCGCTGAAGTTCGATTGGTGGTGGCTGATTCCGGTGGCTGCGCTGGCAGCCTGGAACAAGGAGTCCTTCCTGCTTTTCGTTCCTGCGCTCTATCCGCTGCTGCGGATGCGGACTGGCCGCATGCAGGCGCTGGCCGCGACCGGGGTTCTTGGACTGACCTGCACGGCGGTCTATGGCATGGTTCGATTGCAGTTTCAGCACAATGCGGGCGGAATGATTGAAATCCATCTGCTTGATCAGATTGACTATATGCTGCATCCATCGAATCTGCTGCTAAGGGAAAAGACGTATGGGTTGCTGGCGCTTCAAGGCTTCAACCCAATGCTTTGGGCCATGACGGGTTGGACGCTGGCCAGAGGATGGCGCTTTTTGTCCCCTGCGATACAGCGTCACGCGCAAATTGCCGCAATCATCAATTTTCCGCTGTACCTGTTGTGTTGCGTGCCGGGGGAACTGCGTAACCTTAGCCTTCTCTACGTGACGCTGCTGTTGTTGCTGGCGGCAAATCTGATGAGGTGGATGGGCGGTCCGGTCGGTGTCGCAGTGGAGCAAGCTGGGGCTCGATCAGGCAGCTGAGAGCAGTGGGGGATGGCGATGGGGTAGGGGAGTCGGTGTCGTTATGGATTGCCCAGGAGCCGTTCGATGGCGCCGGCGAGGGCCTTTGGCCTAGTGGCGGAACCATAGCGGCCAACCAAGTTGCCCTTCCGGTCAACAAGAAACTTGGTGAAGTTCCACTTGATGGACGAGGCGCCGAAAACTCCCAAGAATCCGGGCTTTGCCCTTTTCAGGAACCGGTAAAGCGGATGGGCATGGGGGCCGTTCACGTCGATTTTGGCGAACATGGGAAAGGTGACTCCATAATTTTTTTCACAGAACGCGCCGATTTCCTCTGCCGACCCCGGCTCCTGCGCGCCGAACTGGTTGGAAGGGAAGCCCAGGACTTCAAGACCGCGGTTTCTGTAGGTTTGGTAGAGCAATTCGAGACCGTTGAATTGCGGGGTAAAGCCGCATTGGCTGGCTGTATTCACAATCAGCAGCACCCGGCCACGGAACTCGGCCAGGTTGGTAGAGCGCCCATCGAGCAGTAGGGCAGAGAAATCATAAATCGTTTCGTAAGAACCAATCATGGCTAGAAAACCTCGTTGCGGGGCGGTGTCCTGTGTCGCTGGCCTGCGTCTAAGAAGGATGCTGCCGCGAACAGACTGGATGCAAGAGCGTCGTAACCCGGTTCGTTCCGGTAGACTGTGGAATGGGTACCGATAATCCAGCTTTCCGGCGGCGGGATTTTGCCTCTGGGGTGGAATTGGGGTCCGGACCGAGTCCGCGAGAGCCAGGCGCGGCAGGGAAATTATGGGAAAGACACAGTTTCCGAGCCGATTGCCAAGACGAGAGTTTGGGCAGGGTGGCCACGGTCAAATATAATCAATCTTTCCTTGAGGCAGGACCAGATTTTTCAGCAATGAGGGTGTGCATATTTTTCCCGTGAAGCCGAACTATGGATCGTACCAGTACTTTTGCTCGCCGCAGGGTTCCTGCCCGGTGAAGACGAAGCGCACTTGCATCTCCCGGACCGTGCGAACCGCATCCCGTCTGGCACGCATGATGTTGATGCTGGCCTTGGTGGCGACTTCCGTCGCGGCCGTGGCGCAGCAGCCACAGACCGTGGATTCGATTCGCGTCATTGGCAACCGGAGAATTCCCAAGGAAACAATTCTTGCCCGGCTGTTTACTCATGCCGGCGATACCTACGACCCGATTTCCATCGAGCGCGATTTCAACTCGCTGTGGAATACCTCGTATTTCGACGACCTGCGCATTGAGCGTGAGGAGTCGGAAAAGGGCATAATTCTGAACATTTTTGTTCGGGAAAAGCCCACGATCCGCGAGATCAACTACAAGGGCCTGAGCACCATCTCGGTGTCGGACGTGCTGGATCGCTTCAAGAAGGAAAAGGTTGGCTTCTCGGTTGAGAGCCAGTATGACCCGACCAAGATCAAGCGGGCCGAAGCGGTGGTCAAGGAACTGCTGGCCGAGCATGGGCACCAGTTTGCCTCGATCAAGACCGAAGTGAAGACGATTCCTCCGGCGTCGGTTCAGGTGAACTTCAACATCAAGGAAGGCCCGGTTGTAAAGGTCGGCCAGATCCGCTTTGGTGGGAACGAACACATCGGCCCGCTGCTGCTGCGCCGTTCGATGAAGAACCTGAAGCCGATCGGCATTCCCTATTCCATCGTCTTCGAGAACCTGTTCTCTCAGACCTTCGACGCTTCCAAGCTTGAAGAAGATACCGAGCGAGTTCGCCAGGCGTACCGCGACAAGGGCTATTACACCGCCGCGGTGGAAGAGCCGAAGACCCAGATTCGCGATCAGGGTGGATTGAACTGGTTCACGTTCCGCCCCAACAAGGGTAAGCGCATCGATATTCTGATGAATATCGAAGAGGGCTCCCGTTACAAGCTGGGCTCGATCACGTTTACCGGCAACAAGGCGGTCAACAACGTGAAGGCTCTGCGCGGCACGTTCGCAGTGAAAGACGGCGAGTGGTTCAACGCCACGCTAATCGGCAAGGGCCTAGAGAATCTAAAGAAGGCGTACGGGCAGCTGGGTTACATCAATTTTGGCGCGATCCCCAAGCCTGAGTTCGACGACCAAAAGAAGACGGTCTCGCTGAACATCGATATCGACGAAGGCAAGCCGTTCTACGTATCCCGGATCGAATTCCAGGGCAACACCATCACTCGTGACCGTGTCATCCGCCGCGAACTGATGCTGGATGAGGGTTCGGTGTACAACTCGCAGCTTTGGGAGTACAGCCTGCTTCGTCTGAACCAGTTGGAATATTTCGACGCTCTCAAGGTGGATCAGGACTCTGAAGCGCACCAGGATGCCGATGCCGGCACCGTCGAGCTGCTTTTGAAGGTGAAGGAAAAGGGCAAGAACTCGATTGGTATGAACGGTGGCGTCAGTGGTATGTCGGGCGCGTTTATCGGCATCAACTACCAGACGAACAATTTCCTTGGTTTGGGCGAGACGCTGAGCCTGCAGGGCAATCTTGGCAACGTAAGCCGGCAGTTCCTATTCGGCTTTACGCAGCCTTACATCAAGAATCGCCCCATGAACGTGGGCTTCCAGATTTTCAACAACAAGCAGGATTTCAACGCCGCCAAGAACTACCAGGCCACCAGTGGAGAGTCGTCGAACCTGTCTTCAGCGCAGCAGTCGCTGACGCAGAACTACAACCAGGCATCGACCGGCTTGAATCTTTCGCTCAGTTATCCGCTGAAGCGGCATGCATTCCAGCGCGTCGGCATCACCTATTCGCTGACCAAGTCCTCGATCACGGCCTTCAGCACGGCTTCGCAGACCTTCTTCCAGACCATCAGTTTCCGGTCGGGCATCCAGGGCTCGAACTCCCTGGAAGGCATCGTCAACAGCTCGGTTTCGCTGACGTATTCCTACAACACGATCAACAATCCGATGCGTCCGCGCACCGGCAAGGAATACACGGCGGCGTTCCAGGCAGCCGGCATCTGGGGCAATGTGCGCTATATCTCGCCGCTCGTGGCGTACAAGCGCTTTTTGCCGATGCACTACCTGATCCCGTCTGAAAACGGCCGCAACGTGCTGGGCATCCGCGCGCAGTTGGGCTATGTGCAGGGCTTTGGCGGCGAAGTGGCTCCACCCAACAACCGCTTCTATTCAGGCGGCGAGGCAGAGTTGCGCGGCTTTGACGTGCGTTCCGCCACACCCTATGGCTACGTGCCCAACCGGGTGAACTTCCAACTCACCAATCCGGACGGCAGCTGCGTACCCCGCGACCCGACCACGCCGCAGGACAACCAGTGCATCCAGGTTCCTCTGCCGATCTACGGTATCGCCTCGATCGGCGGCGATTCCAACCTGACCACGAACCTCGAGTACCGCATCCCGATCGTCGGGCCGGTAACTTTCGCTCTGTTCAACGACTTTGGCATCGATGCCGCGGTGAACAAGGGGCAGTTGAAGCAGAGTCCCCAGGGCTTTGCAACTCTGACAGCGCCACTTTATGGTTGCCAGATTGTGAGCAATGGCGCATGCCAGAGCTCACTTCACGGTTCCGATGTGGGCTTTCAGCGGAACATCCGGCCAATCACCGGGACCAATTTTGTTCCGCGCATGTCCACGGGCGCCGAGATCTCGGTCATCATGCCGATCGTCAACGCGCCGTTCCGCCTGTACTACGCTTACAATCCGCTTCGCCTCTATGAGACGCCTTATTGCAACGACGTCAACTTGGGCGGAAAGCAGGGAAGCTGTTCGGCGCAGTTGATTACCCGCGATATGTTCCCGCAGGGTGGCGCAGGTGACTTCACCTACCACGAGGCCATCCAGGCTTATGGCGCACGCTACCAGTTCCGGGAGCCACGTAAAACCTTCCGCCTAACCATTTCCACAACGTTCTAAGCACCGATCCGCAACTGGATACGCAAAAAGGCCGCTCGCAGAGAGCGGTCTTTTTGCGTATCCAGTGTTTTCTTCCATGATGAACGGGCGCGGACCGTCCGCATGGGAACCAGCAGGCATAGGGGGCAGGAGTCGCAATGGAATTCACACCCGCCTGATTGACGCTCCTACCTAGGACTCCTATAATCCATCTAGTTCCTGCTGATGTCTCCGTCCGTATCTTTTTCTGTCTCCGCACCGTTCGGCGTGGAGTTTCACCAAAGAAGATCGTGAGGTTTCTCAGGAGGCACAGGCTTGTTTTCGCGCGTCCGCGCGAACAGCCACACAGGAATTCCGAAGGAGCTTTTGACTCAAATGAAGCGTTCGCTTGCACTCATTGTTACGCTGGCCTCGGGCTTTGTCCTGAGCGCCGCCGCTCAAACACCGGTCGCTACCGCAGCGCCTGCCGGTCCAGCCAAGATTGCCGTCATTGCCTTTCAGGTGGCTGTGGCCCAAACCAATGAAGGCCAGCGCAACTTCGCCGACCTGCAGAAGAAGTACGATCCCCGGCGCCAGGCGCTCAAGACGCTTAGCGACGAGATCGACAGCCTGACCAAGCAGCTGCAGGCTCAGGGCGACAAGCTGACGCCGGCAGAACAGCAGTCACGCGCCACCGCCATTGATACCAAGAAGAAGCAGTTGGATCGTGATGGCCAAGACGCGCAGAGCGACTTCCAGCAGGAGATGCAGGAAGTCTATAACAGCCTTGCATCCAAGGTTTATGACGTGATGCAGTCTTATTCGGAGCTGAAGGGATATACGCTGGTGCTGGATGTTTCGCAACAGGCGTCTCCCGTACTTTATGCCGCTCCTGCGACCAACATAACCAAGGAAATCATCGACGCCTACAACACCAAGTCGGGAGTTCCCGCGCCTCCGGCGCAGCCTGCGGGAGTAGATGCTCCCAAGCCGGCTCCTCGGACCGCCAAGCCCGCTGCCGCTCACTAGAGCCGGGCCGCATCAGTTAGACCGCTACGCACGCGAAGACCCCGCAAATGCAGGGTCTTCGCGTGTGTATGAGCGTGCATCCTACATAAATAAAAAGGTTGTTTACCTGGTTGAAATAATTTGCACCTTCGGCCCATTTCTGTGGAAAAAACTGTGGATTACTTTTGGAAACTTCGGCTGAAAGTCTCAGCTCCCTTTCCTGTCAACTAGCGACCCCCCGTTGCAGGCAAGGCAAGCCCTTATTTATCAATTAGAAACCCCTTTTGGTTACCACCTCATTGAAGAGCAGGCCTGAGTTCGTGCCCGGCCTCGCGCCTGAGGAGCTTTCCACAGTTGAATATGAACAGATGGTGACTAAAGTATCTCTTCAGTCACCTCCCGGGGGCATTTTCGACTGGGCGATCCCAGGCCATTGCCGGAGAGGCAGAGGAAGTTGCGGAAGAGGCTCGATGTCGCTCGGAGGGAGCATTCGGGGCTGAAGAGACCGCGGAAAAAGGCCCAGTCTGAGTCGATGCGCTAATTAAAATGCAGCAGGGACTTCTATGAGACGGCTGGTGGTGTCAAGGTGCTTTTGCTTTTGTTTTTTCCCTCATTGGAAGTTTTTGCATTTGCTTTTGCCTTTTTTCTCGTGTTTCAGATTCATCTCGGGCTTCTATACGCACTCGATGTGAGCTGCTGTGAGCTCGGTGCCTGTTGGGGTCCGATGGTGATGAATCGGGGCTGCTATCTGAAGCACGGCCTATGACGGCCAAGCCCCTGCGCGCAGTCACCCGGACAGGAGATGGATTCTGAGATCATTGCCTGTTTTCTTTCTTCACGTCTGGTTGGCGGTTGGTTGAGAGGTTGTGGTTGGGTTGCCGGTCAGGCCTGCGCCTAAGCCGATTGTGGAAAGAGCTCGAAGCGCTGGGCGCTGCGCCACATGCTGTGCAGGATAACGGCCAGTTTGCGGGCCACCGCGACGATGGCTCGCTTCTTGGATCGCTTTCCTCCGCTGGCGGCCAGCTTCAGGCCCTATCGGCGCAAGGCCGAATCGGGACCGAAGCGGCCCAAAACGTATTGCGCCGACTGTACCAGCAGGTAGCGCAGATAAGTATTGCCGGTTCGGGTGATGCGCTTCTGCGGATCGGAGTCGCCAGACTGGCTTTGGCCTGGACGCAGGCCGAGGAAGGCTCCTGCGGAGCGACTGCTGGGAACTGCATCGGGCCGGTCGAGGGTGAGCACGTAGGCCGCGGCCACCAGTGGGCCGACACCCGGTGCGCTGCGCAGAGTGCCGATCTCGGGGTATTTGACAGCCAGCTTTTCGATCTGTTCGTCGATGGCGTCGATCTGAAGAGGCTGCGGAAAAACTCGATATGCGGGCAGAATGGGTACAAATTGAAAAAAATATCACCCGAGGCTCACGGATCGTTCTTCGGGCATCCTGACGCGATCCGTTCTCGCCCTTTCTGCAAAATTGAGTTTTTCCGCAGCCTGTAAGGCCCGCGAATCTTTCAGTGGGTTTGCGACCCGACTGAAGTCGTGCCCCAAAAAGAAACAAGAATGCAAGTTCAACAAAACAAGTAATAGTGATGGAACTCTACGGACTCCCACCTATCGGACAGAAGCAAAGACGTCCGATGGATGGGGCACAGTTTCATTCTTCGTGGGCCGGCAACGCCGGTGGAGGACTGTTACAAAGCTTGCCGGAGAACTTCGAACGGGGAGTTTTTCCGTAGTCTGTAAAGGCCTCATCTATTCTTAGATATTTGCGGCCCGACTGAAGTCGTGCACTGAAGCGAGACCCCGAGTGAATGCGGCTGATTGGCTACACACGATTGGGCTCCGGTGGACTTGAGGGGCGGAAATCGGCATGCCTGCGACTCTGCCGCAGAGCGTTACTTTGAGCTGTCTTCCCCAACGCGGAGTACGGCGAGAAACGCTTCCTGCGGAATGTCCACCTTTCCAATCCGTTTCATGCGCTTCTTGCCTTCCTTCTGCTTTTCAAGCAACTTGCGCTTGCGGCTGATGTCACCGCCGTAACACTTAGCCAGCACGTTCTTGCGCAGGGCGACTACGGTTTCGCGGGATATGATCTTGGCGCCGATGGCGGCCTGGATGGCTACCTCGAACTGCTGGCGCGGGATGAGCTCACGCATTTTGGATACCAGCGCCCGGCCGCGCTCGTAGGCAAAGTCGCGGTGCACGATGATCGAGAGCGCATCCACCGGCTCGCCGGAGACCAGGATGTCCAGCTTGACCATCGGGGATTCCCACTCGCCAGCCAATTGATAGTCCAGTGATGCGTACCCGCGGGAGATGGATTTGAGGCGATCGTAGAAGTCGAGCACGATTTCGTTGAGTGGCAACTCGTAGGTGAGCATGACGCGCGTGGGCGTTACATACTCGAAGTTCAACTGCTTCCCGCGCTTCTCTTCCACCAGCTTCAGGATGCCGCCTACATATTCCTCGTTGGTGAGGATCTTGGCGGTAATGACGGGCTCGCGAATGGACTCGATGTTGGTGGTCTCGGGCCAGCGGGATGGATTGTCCACCTCGAGTACCGAGCCGTCGGTGAGAGAGATGTGATAGCGCACGCCGGGGGCGGTGGTGATGAGGTCGAGCTCGTACTCACGCTCAAGCCGTTCCTGGATGATCTCCATGTGGAGCAGGCCAAGAAAGCCGCAGCGGAAGCCGAAGCCCAGCGCTACCGAACTTTCCGGCTCAAAGAAAAACGACGAGTCGTTGAGCCGCAACTTCTCAAGGGCATCGCGCAGCAGTGTGTGTTCGTGCGAGTCCACGGTGTAGAGGCCGGCGAAAACCATCGGCTTGATGTCTTCAAAGCCGGGCAGCTGAGCCGTGGCGGGACGGTTGTCATCGGTGACGGTATCTCCGATTTTGGTATCGCCGACGTTTTTGATGGTGGCTGCGAAGAAACCGACCTCGCCCGCAATTAGTTCGCCGATCTCGACCGGCTTGGGCATCAGCACGCCCATCGATTCGACCTCGAACGATTTGCCGTTCGACATGAACCGAATCCGCTGGCCCTTGCGCATGGTGCCCTGCATGACGCGCACTAGCACGATGACGCCGCGATAGGCATCGAACCAGGAGTCGAAGACGAGGGCCTGCAGCGGGGCATCAGGATCGCCCGTTGGCGGCGGCAGGCGGTGCACGATCGCCTCAAGCACCTCAGCAACGCCCTGGCCGGTCTTGGCGCTCACGGGGATCGCGTCGGTGGCGTCGAGGCCTACTGCTTTCTCGATGGCCTCCTGGGTTCGGACGATGTCCGCAGAGGGCAGGTCAATCTTGTTAATGACCGGAATAATCTCAAGGCCGTGGTTGATGGCGAGATATGCGTTGGCCAGCGTCTGCGCCTCGACACCCTGGCTGGCATCGACGACCAGCAGCGCGCCTTCGCAGGAGGCCAGCGAGCGCGATACTTCGTAGCTGAAGTCCACGTGTCCCGGGGTGTCGATGAGATTGAGCTGGTATGTATTGCCATCGAGCGCCTTGTACATCATGCGCACGGCATGGGCCTTGATGGTGATGCCGCGTTCGCGCTCGAGGTCCATGTCGTCCAGAATCTGCGCTTGCATTTCGCGCCCGGTAACAGAGCCTGTCAATTCGAGCAGACGGTCGCTCAGCGTCGACTTTCCATGGTCGATGTGGGCAATGATGGCGAAGTTTCGAAGGAAGCGAACGTCCATGGGGGCCGTCTTAAGAGGGCATAAGCGCCATGCAGCGCGCAGTGCCTCCATGGCATAGCTTATCATCGGGATAGTGTCTTTCGTTCACTTACATTTGCCGACGCGGCGGCGTCTCATCACGCATACGACCTGGAAGCTGCTTCGGCTGGCTGGTTGCGCCGTGCTGGCATTATCGCTGGCCGGCTGCGATCCCTCTCAACCCAAGACCGCACCCGCGGCTCCGCAGTCTACGGCGCCCGCTCTTCCCGCGGCTTCTCCGCAGGCTTCAACTGCGCAGGCCGCGCCGCCCACCATGGAAGAGCGACGAGTGCGCTTGCTTATCCAACAGGTGGAACAGTCATACGCGTTTGGAGAGGCCAACTATAGCAAGGGCAAGCTGCCGGAGGCGAAGGCCGACTTCGATCGCGCTGTGGACCTGATGCTCTCGAGCGGAATAGACATCAAGTCGAACCCGCAGTTGCAGGATGAACTCGACCGCATCGTGGACCAGGTGAACGCGCTGGAGATGGAAGCGCTGAAGCAGGGCAACGGTTTTGCGCCGAAGGTGGAACCCTCTCCCTCGGATGTGGCCAGTGACGCGACGTTCGTGGTGGATCCCAATATCGTGGCGAAGGCCCAGGCCGAACTGGCTACGACCAAGTCCGATCTTCCTCTTGTAGTCAACGACTACGTGGCCGGCTTCATCAACTTTTTCGCCAATACGCAAAGGGGGCACAACACGCTGCTGCACTCCTTCCAGCGCTCGGGCCGCTACAGGGCGATGATTCAGCGCGTAATGGCCGAAGAAGGCGTGCCGCAGGATCTGATCTACCTTGCAGTGGCGGAGTCGGGCTTTCAACCGCGGGCAATGAATGGGAAATCGGGCGCGGGCGGGATGTGGCAGTTTATGCCGCACGGCAACTACGGGCTCGCGCGCAACGCATACGTGGACGAGCGCTTTGATCCTGAGAAGTCCACGCGCGCTTACGCGCGCTACATGAAGTTTATTTACGACCAGTTGGGCGACTGGTACCTGTCGATGGCGGGTTACGACTGGGGCTCGGGCAACGTGCAGCGTGCAGTGCAGAAGACGGGGTACGCGGATTTCTGGGAACTCTACAAGCGCAACAATCTGCCGGCAGAGACGAAGAACTACGTGCCGGAAATTTTGGCCGCGATCATCATCGCCAACCATCCGACACAGTACGGCTTCGACGATTTGACTCTCGATCCTCCGGTGCTGACTGATACCGTGACCATCGGCTATTCGGTGGATCTGCGCCTGGTGTCGGACCTGGTGGGCGCGCCGATGGATGAGCTGATGGCGCTGAATCCGAGCTTGCTGCGCTTTGTTACGCCGCCCGATACGTCGTTCGATCTGCATCTTCCGGCAGGTACGGCCACGATGTTCGATCAGCGCATCGCGCAGATTCCTGAAGCGCGTCGCAACGCGTGGCGCTATCACCGCGTGGTGCCCGAGGACACACTGGCCACGGTGGCACGGGCGTATCGCGTGACTGTCTCAGAGTTGGCCGCAGCCAATCAACTGAGCGAAACAGCAGCCCTGCAGGGCGTGGAAGCATTGGTGGTTCCGGTGTCGCCGTCGGTCGCGCCCTCAGCGCACACGCTGCTTTACACGACGCGCAAGGGCGATACGCTGGTGACGATTGCGGACAGATTCGGCGTGTCACTGAATCAATTGCGGCGCTGGAATAAACTCACGGGCATTAAGGTGGAGCCCGGACGGCGCCTGCATGTGGCCGAACCCGCGACAGTAAGACGCGCATCGAGCGGACATCGCCGGCGCACTTCAGCAGGCCCGGCGAAATCGCAAACAGCGGCACCGAAGACGCGGGAAGCCGCGCCAACAAAGGGTTCGAGCGCCACGAGCAAACCTGCTCACAAGTCCGCGACAAAGCAGAAGACTTCCTCGCACAAGTAAAAAAGATCAGGGCACCTCATTACACACTTGTGTTTTGCTAGTGTTTGCGTGCAAGCTATTGCTACAATAGTTTCCGCGAGTGGATCACAAGTATTTGTTGTGAGAAGCGGCAAACGAAACGAGGACAGCGGCGAGCCGCTGGAGGCAAATCGGATGGAAGAAGTGTTCGGTATGTATGCGATGAGTGACGGCAATCCCGCTGGGGAGCCGAATGAACTGGACCCCGATCAGGTCGAAGACTTCCCAGACGACGATGATGAGGAAGTCGAAACCGCCAGCATTCTTACCTCCTCGGATGATGATGAGGTAGTCGGCGAAGAGACACTGGTCGTGGTTGTAACTGAACCCGAAGGGAAGCCGGCCGTAAAGAAGGCCGCCAAGAAGAAGAAGAAAGTTCCCGCAAAGAAAGCTGCCAAGGAAGTCCCGGCCAAGAAAGCCCCAGCGAAGAAGGCTGTGGCGAAGAAGGCTGTGGCCAAGAAAGCTCCGGCGAAGAAAGCCGTAGTGAAGAAGGCAGCCGCGAAAAAGGTTGTGGCGAAAAAGGCCACAAAGAAATCCGCCGCGAAGAAGAGCAACACTGGCGCAAAAGGCGGAAAGGTCAAGGTCAAGAAGGCCGTGGCCGGCAAGCGCGCCAGCAAACCCACAAGACGAGGTATAAAGTTGGCAGTTAAGAAAGCAGCAAAGAAGGCGCCCGCCAAGAAGGCAGCAGTGAAGAAGGTTCCTGCCAAGAAGGCCCCGGCGAAGAAGGCAGTAGCCAAGAAGGCTCCTGCGAAAAAGGCAGTTGCGAAGAAGGCACCTGCGAAGAAGGCGGCAGCCAAGAAGGCTCCTGCCAAGAAGTAGTACCGGCAACAGGCAATTAAGGCAAGCAAAAGAGCCCGGCTTATCGCCGGGCTCTTTTGCGTCTGGACGTCGCGAGATTACCGGGCTGGCGCGGCGGGTTTGAGTTGTGCGAGATGCCACCGCTGGTGGCGCAGTTAATCCTCGATGAGGAAGCGCAGCGAGACCGGCGCGTCTTCGTCGAGCACGCAACCCGTCTCTAGCTTGTCCTCTGAAATGCGATCGACCACGGCGGCAAGAATCTCGTGCTCCACCTGCCACCAGCGCAGCAGCGTGTCCCAACTTTGATGGGCGTATCCGTGCGCAGCCACCCACGCCTCCTGCGCGTAATTCGGTCCCGCATAAGAACCGCCGGTGGCGGCGCGGACGAAACGCTGGCGGTTGTTCGCGGCGGAATCGAGAAGGTGCCCGACGATCTGTTTGCGCGTCCAGCCGCCGACGCGCCAGGGTGTGTCCGCAAGGGATTGTGGTAGAGCGAACAACTCGGTATGCAGTGTGTTCAATTCTGCGCGGAAGTTTTTGGCAAGTTGTGTGGGCATGAAATTCTCCGATGGCCGGGTCGCCTTGCTGGCGTCGCGAACTCTCCACTTATAGCGTCGCGGCTCTCAAGCGCCGAGTCAACCGCAAAAAGTAAAGGCCTCCATGAGGGGAGGCCTTTAGGCGTGCTTGAGACCGTGTTTACGACGCGGTAGGGGGCTTGACGGAAAGATTCTGCGTCGGCGGCTTTACTGACAAGTTTTGTACCTGCGGCGGCTTGACGGACAGCTGTTCCTGCGGGGGCTTGACGGACAGACTGTCTACTTGCGGCGGCTTTACGGAGTTAGGGTTAAGGCTGTTGGTCATGGTCGCTCCTTGGTTGACGCAGGGTTAGAGAAGTCTTGAACGAGATCACCGCGAGTTGTGCGGAGTTCCGGACGACACTGCTATAGGGCGGGCGGCTTTACCGACATGGCCGGCATAGGAGACTGCGTGGACTGGGGAATCGCAGCCAGCACCTCGGTCGAAGTTGTGGTCGGATTCACCTTGGTCCACACCTTGGCAATCTTGCCCTCGGGATTGATGAGGAAGGTGTTGCGGTTAGCAATCGTGACGCCGCCGAAGCTGCCCAGCGAACCGTATGAACTGACCATGGCGTGGCTTGTATCCGAGAGGAGCCTGAAGGTCAGGCCCTCTTTGGTGCAGAACTTCTGATGGCTGTCGGTCCCGTCCACACTGACGCCGACGATGACCGCATTCTTCGCCTCGTAGAGGGAAAGATCGCGCTGGAAGTTGTGGGCTTCGATGGTGCAGCCCTGGGTCATGTCGCGAGGATAGAAGTAGAGGACAACCCACTTGCCGCGAAAGCTGTCGAGCGAAATCTGGGAGCCATCCTGCGAGGGCAGCGTGAATGTGGGCGCAACCTGCCCGACGGTGGGCAGGGCGGCATCAGTCTGCGCGAACCCGTGCACTGTGACGAATGCAACCGCGACGGCAAAGACCGCGGCCAAAACAAAGAGAACTGGCTTTCTCACGAAAGACCTCCTAAAGACTGGGGATGAAAAACAGGGGCCCAGAGAACAGACGCTCCATCGAGCAAGACCGCTTGCTGGGGACCTCGACAAGGAATAGCTGACAGCGGCAGGGGGAAGCCTGTCACCTCTAGTATCAGCGCGGAGCCGCCACAATGGCAATTCCAGCCTGACTGGCGCGTTCGAGCAGGGAGTCGCGGTCAAATAAAAGCGTACGCCCGGCCTCGATGGAAAGGCAACTGGCGCCGGCCTGGATCATTGTTTCGACGGTGGCCATTCCGATGACGGGAACATCGAAGCGCATATCCTGATTTGGTTTGGCCACCTTGACCACGGTCAGGCGGCGCTCGAGGGTGGACGCATCGCCGCCCAGAGAGCCCATGAGGCGTCCGGCGCGCTCGATGGTGGCGTCAGTACCTTCCATGGCCTCGACGGCCACACAAGCCTGCGCAGCGACTACGACGGTCTGTCCGATATCAAAGCCGGCTACGGCGCGCGCCACGCCGAGACCGTACTCAATGTTCAGGCATTCATTCTCGTCTGGGGAGCGCGCGGTGAGCACACCCTCCTGGGCGAGCAAGGGCTCGAGGAACTCGGTGGAACTGATCAGCTCGATGCCCTCGTCGCCCAGCACCTTGGCTACCGCGCCGAGCAGCATGTCGGTGGAGCGGGTGCGCAGATTCAGGAGCAGTTTGGCCAGTCGCCAATCGGGGCGGATGCTGGAGAAGATCTGCTTGTGCTTCACCTGTCCGGCCATGACGGCGTTCTTGACGCCTTGCTTCTGGAAGGTTTCGATGAGGCGCGACAGCTCGCCGAGCGAGAGCCAGTGGACGGTGATGCCTTCGTCGGCGGCTGCGCGTAGGTCGATCTCCGGGTCAGTCTCTTCGCGGATGGCGACGACGACGACGGGGAGCCCCTGGGCGCGCGCGGCGTCAAGGAGCAGAAACGGAAAGCGGCCGTTGCCGGCGATCAGGCCGAGTTTCATGATTGCCACCGGATGGAAACGAGTTTAGGTGAATCTTGTCTCATGGCAAGGTTTCCCGTCAGTTTAGTTGTATTTCGCAGCTTCATCGAGCTTCTTCTGCGCCTCGTCTGGGCGGTTCAGGGCTTGGAGAATTTGGGCGTGGAAACGCAGGTCCATGACGAGCGCTCCTGTGTATTCGCGTCGAAGACTCGGAGCCTCTTTTTCCACCCAGGCAATTCCCTTGCGTTCGAAATCTTCCGCCGTCGAAAGATCGCCGTCCGCGGCCGCGAGGTTGCCCAGCCTGCCTTCGACAATGCCTCTGATCCCGTAAGCGGCGTTGGAGCCCGAGTCGTCATCGTGTCCGAGCTTCACTACGTCTACTGCCCTTACCGCATAGATTCGAGCAGTCTGAAGGTCACCACTGTACAAAAGGGCCCAGGACGCCCAGACAAAAGCAGATCGCTTCTCAATGAAACGAACGTTCGGTGCAAATTCCGCGGCGGCTTCTGCCGCATGTCTGCAGACTGCGGCTGCGGCGGGATAGTCCGTCTTGGCCGAAATAGCTTTCCTGCATTGGTCGAACAAAGGAAAGTATCGCTTCGCGATCTCTTCTTCCTGGGGAGTTGGTCCCCCATCGCTGAGCATGAAGACGATCGACGTTTGCCCCCTCGCCGCAACGGGAGCGCCATCCTTCACAAAGGGGTGATAGGTCCATTGCTTCAGGCAATCGATTGCGGCTTGCTGGAGCATGGCAGGTCCGCTGACCACTTTCATCGATTCGATGTTGCCGGTTACGCCGACAGTAATGTCGAAAACGACCGTGCCCTGGATGCGTGCCGCCTTGGCGATCGGTGGATAGACGGGAGGGACATGATGGTCAACGTGCTGACCGAGGGTGGGTTGATCCACCGTGATCGCTTCTTGAGCTGATGAGTGGAAAGAGGACAACGCCGACACTGCCAGAGCTAAGATCAAGAATCCGCGGACGTGCATGGACCCTCCGAATTGCTTTTTCCCGAGGCCGAATTTCCCTCAGGGGCTAAAGAGGCTGCGGAAAAAGGGCTGAATTTGGACGAAAAGCTTGAAAAGCATACCTCAGTGGCTAAAGCCATCGCTGATTCTGCGGGCTTTATACCGGGGATAAATCCCCGGCCTACCACCCGGGCCAGTTTTTCCGCAGCCTGTAAAGCCCTTTTCGTTCTTTGGCTACTCTAGCGGCACGGCTGAAGCCGTGCCCTTTCAAAGCAGCGTTTCAACAAGCCTCTTCCGCGGCATTCATAGCCCGTACCTTGGCCTGCCTCAGTCTATCCGCAGTTTGCAAAGCCCGTATTCCTCAAGTTAGCGATGGTTTACGAGTTGCGCAGTTTCTCCATTTACTTGATGACCCCGCGGTGGCTGCGTTCGATGAAGGCGACCAGCAGGGCTACGTCTTCGCCGTCGAGTTCGCGCATTTTTTCAAGAGCCTGCGTGGTGTTGAGCTTGGATACCAGGAGCAGGCGGAAGGCTTTCTGGAGGGCCTTGATCCGTTCCGGGCCGAAGCCACGGCGCTCAAGGCCGACGCTGTTTGCGCCAAAGGCGCTGTTCTCGCGGCGCGAGGAGGTTTTGGAAAACGGCAGCACGTCCTGGGTGACGATGGTGCCGCCGCCGACGAAGGCGTACTTACCGACCGCGCAGCCCTGGTGGACGGGGCAGAAGGCGCCGAGGGTGACGTAGTCCTCGATGATGACGTGGCCGGCCAGCGTGGCCGCATTGGCGAGGATGCAATGGCTGCCGACCTGGCTGTCGTGGCCGATGTGGGCGCAGGTCATCAAGAGACAACCGGAGCCGAGACGCGTGATGCCACCGCCGCCGACCGTGCCGCGGCTGATGGTGACGCTCTCGCGAATGGTGTTGTCGTCGCCGATTTCGGTAAGGGTGGGCTCGCCGCCGTACTTGAGATCCTGGGGCGAGATGCCGATGGAGCAGAAGGGGTGAAAGACATTGCGCGCGCCGATGCGGGTGCGGCCGTCCAGCACCACGTGCGAGATCAACGTGCAATCTTCGCCGAGCACCACCTCAGGACCGATAGTGCAAAAGGGCCCGATGGTGCAGGAGGCGGGAACGATGGCTCCGGGAGCAATGATGGCGCTGGGATGAATGCTCACTGGGGCTTCTCCACGGGGGTTGCCGCTTCAGGCGCCGGTGCATTTTCCGCAGGAGCCTCAGTGGCCGGATGGGGCTCGCGGACGCGCGGCACAACCTGGCAGGTGAGTGTGGCCTGGCAGGCCAGCTTGCCGTCCACGTAGGCCTTGCCTTCGATGCGGCCAGCGCGGATCTTCATGGAAAGCACCTCAACCTCGATCCGTAACTGGTCCCCTGGGGTTACGGGGCGGCGGAACTTGGCGCGCTCGATGCCGGTGAAGACGACCAGCTTTTTGTCGCGGTCGGGTATTTCGGCCATCATGATCATGCCGCCGGCCTGCGCCATAGCTTCGACCACGAGTACGCCGGGCATGATGGGATAGCCGGGGAAATGGCCCTGGAAGAACGGCTCGTTGATGGTCACGTTCTTGATGGCCACGAGCCGCTTGGTGGGCTCGAACTCGATAATCCTGTCGATGAGGAGAAAGGGGTAGCGGTGGGGCAGGAAATTCATGATTTCCTGGATGTTGAAGGTCATTCTAAGGCTCCAGTGAGCGCGCAGGGGTTGCAATGCGCCCCACAGGATTATAAATAATGCGTGGGTTGGGTTTCCGCCTGACCCGATACGGGTTGGCGCGGATGCGAGCCGCGGCTATTTTTTGATGCGCAGGTTGGCTGCGTCCACGCTCCAGAAATCCGGCGTCAGCGTCTGGTTATAGCTGACGTGATCCAGATAATACTGGCGGATCATGTCGTCGTTCTTGAAGCGCGAGATGGTGAACGGAGTGGGAAAACCGTCAATGGTGTGGTAGTCGTCGTACTCCTCGGCGTCGCTGTTCTTGTCTTTATACTCCGGGTCGCGCCACTGAAAGGTGCGGCGCAGCGGCAGGTGGGTCTGCACGTCCATGAGGATGGTGATGGCCTCGTTCTGAGCCGAGATGAGGGTGACCTGCTCGGCCAAATGGCGCTCCGCCAGATGCTGGCCCTCGTAGACCAGAATGGTTTTGGGATCGTTGAGCCAGACCTTGACGGCGGTCTCGATGGAGTGGTCGCGGCGGCGAAGGTGGTCGTCCACCATCTCCTGGGGCAGCGCTTTTTTGCCGCGATAGGTGACTTCCCATCCCTCGCGCCCGATGAAGAATTCGACCACGTCGCGATGCTTGGTCAACTCCATTCGGTCGTGGTCGGGCCACTGGTGAAACTCCCAATATTTTGTGGTTCCGGGGTCGGGATTGCCGTGGAAGAACGCGGCAATGTGTCCCTCACGCACCTGGTTTTTCATATTCAGCCAAGCCTGCCCGCCCAGCGCCTGCACCATGGCGTCGAGCGCCTTGCGCGCCTGCTGTGCGTTCTTTGCGGAGGCGTCGTCGCCGGTCTGCGCCCGGGTTGCAAGTGGCGAGGTGAGCATCAGCCCTGCCATTGTCCACGCTAGAAATCTGCGTATCTTCATCGTTTCCTCTTACCCGACAAGTACCGCGCCGCCGTTGACGTTAAGCACCTCGCCGGAGATGAATCCGGCTAAAGGAGTGCACAGAAACAGGACTGGCCCGGCGATTTCACGCGGGCTTGCTACGCGACCCACCGGGATGCCCGCCCTGATCTTTGCGCCCATTTCGGGGTCACCCACCGCGGCCGCCGACATCTCCGTCGCCACCCAGCCGGGCGCGACGCAGTTAACCCGGATGCCCCTGGGCGCGAGTTCGCTGGACAGGCTTTTGGTGAGACTTATCAGAGCGCCTTTGGTCACTGCGTAGTCGGCGTGGTTGGCCTCGCCGCGCTGTCCGGCGGTGGAACTGATGAGGACGATGTGTCCGGTTGCCTGCCCGTCGAGGGGGGACGGCTTGGCCTGCCGATCCATCTGCGCCACAGCCGCCTGCACCAGTCCGAAGACCGAGTCGAGATTGACGGCCATGGTCCGACGCCATTGCTCATCGGGCATCTCGGCGATGGGCGCCTCGTTGGAAGGCCAGATGCCGTGATTGACCACGAGAATGTCGAGACGGCCGAAGGCCGCGACTGCGGCGTTTACCAGGGCGCGGCCGTCGGCTGGAGTACTGAGTTCCTGGCGGATGGCAACGCACCGTTGCGGCCCACAGCACTCGGCCACGAGAGCCTCAGCCTGCACGTTTGCCTTTTGGTAGCTGAAGGCCACCCGTGCCCCTGCCGCGGAGAACATTCGAACCGTTGCTGCTCCAATGCCGCGCGAGCCGCCTGTGATGAGTGCGACCTTGCCGTCCAGAACCAGAGAAATTCCTGACATAGGGTCACGCTAATGCATTTGGAGAAGCGGTGTCGAGAGGATGACCGCGCGCTAGATGGCGCGGACAAGCCGGAACGGCAAAGTAATGACCGCGCTCACAAGCCCTAATACACCCTCAACGGCGATTCCCAGGAGGCGGAACGGGAGTAGCAGGAGCCAGATGAGCGGATAGAGAACCAGCGCGAGGAGCGCCAGGGGCCAGCACATGACCAGGAGAATGCACCACAGAAGAAACTTCACCATACTCTCAGCGCCTCGGTGCGCCGGCGATTCTTGAAAGCGAGCCCGCCAGCGGTCACGAATATCTGCTAAGAGATACGCGGGCTGCACAGGAGCGGTTCCCGATCAAACTACTTTTGCTTTCTCACGCGCGGCCAGCAGCTTTTTTCGCTCCCGGATCAGTTTGGCGCGCTCCTTCTGCGGCAGGGCAAGAACGGCTTTGGTTCGCCTGGGCAGCTTTTCGTAGATGAGGGCGTGCGCCTGGCGCAGCTCTTCCTCTATCTCGCGAGGCCGCAGGGCGTCCCAGCGCTCGACGGCAACCCAGTGGGCCCGGGCCAGGTGCGGCGCGGCTAAGATGCCCTCGTTTTCAAGTAACTCGTGGAACCGCTCGGCGCCGCAATGGAACCAGAGAACACCCCTGCCGGTGCCGTCGAGGTCGGTCGTGGCGAACATCCTGCCGCCGATTTCGCGGTCGCCCACCCAGTAGACAAGGTGATGTCCCCAATTGAGAGTTTCGGCGGCGTGGGGCAGCGCAAGACAGATTTCGCGGATGCGTTCGTTGTCCATGGTGAGAGTTTAGGACGAAAATGAGGTTGACGGCAGACAAAACGGGTGGGCTTTAGGCAACGCAGCTGGGTTCTGAGTCCGCCGATAGCGGTTGAATTTGAAGTCGGGGATGGGCTTCCCTTCAGGACATGGTAATGAAAGGAAGCAAGAGGAAGAGCGGCCGCAGATACGTGCAGCCGCTCGGACTGGGTGTTAGATCGAGAGATTCAGGATGCGATTAAGCCGTTGAACAAAGGTGGCGGGGTCCTGGAGGGGTACGCCTTCCATAAGGAGCGCCTGATCGAGAAGCAGCCACGCCGCATCGGCTGAGACGGCGTCATCGGCGCGCGCAAGCAGCTTTTTCACAATCTCGTGATCGGGATTGATTTCAAGGGTTGGCTTGGGGGCGGGGATGTTGGCCTGGCCCATGGCGCGCAGCATTTGCTGCATCTGCATGGAAGGCTCCTCCTCATCGCTGACGATGCAGGACGGGCTGTCGGCGAGCCGCACCGAGGCGCGCACGTCCTTGACGCGGTCGCCGAGAGTGGCCTTCAGCTTGTCGAGCAGGGGCTGGAGCGATGCCGACTTGTCGGGCTCGGCTTCGTCTTTCAGGTCGTCGCTGGTTGCAGCCTTGTTGACGGCCTTGAGATCGGTCTCTCCATATTTCTCGATGCCCGAAAACACGATCTCGTCGATGTCGTCATCGAGGATGAGAACCTCAATCTCCTTCTTCTTGTAAATCTCAAGAAGTGGAGAAGTGCGGAGGAGCGACTCTGCGCCGCCGGTGAGGTAGTAGATGCTTTTTTGCCCATCCTTCATGCGGGCCTTTACATCGGCCAGGCTGGTGAGCCCGTCGACTTTGGTCGACTTGAAGCGGATGAGTTCCAGCAACGTTTCGCGATTCGCGAAGTCGCCGTAGAGGCCTTCCTTGAGCGGGCGGTTGAACTCGGTGATGAATTTCAAGTATTGCTCTGGCTGATTTGCGGCGACGTTCTTCAACTCGGAAAGGATCTTTTTGACGCTGGCGGTGCGGATGCTCGCTAGCACGCGGTTCTGCTGCAGCAGTTCGCGGCTGACGTTGAGCGGAAGGTCTTCGCTGTCGATGATTCCACGAACGAAGCGGAGATACTGCGGCAGCAGTTCGCGGGAGTCGTCCATGATGAAGATGCGCTTTACGTAGAGCTTGACACCGCCTTTGTATTCGGCCTGGTAGAGGTCCATGGGGGCCTTGGCGGGCACGTAGAAGAGGGTAGTGTACTCGAGATTTCCCTCGGCCCTGGTGTGGAACCAGAACAGGGGATCTTCCCATTCGCCGGTGATGGATTTGTAGAGTTCCTTGTAGTCCTCATCCTTAAGTTCACTCTTGGGCCGACGCCAGAGTGCGCTGGCGGCGTTGACCTGCTCCGTGGCGCGGCTCTTTATCGACTTCTTCTCGGTCTCGTTCCATTCGCTCTTGTCGTAGGTGAGGAAGATGGGGAAGGCGATGTGATTGGAGTACTTTTTGACAATCTCCTGCAAGCGCCAACTGTTGGAATACTGCTTGCCCTCTTCGTTGAAATGAATGAGGACGGTGGTGCCGGCGATGGGGCGCTCGGCTGGCTCGATTTCAAAGCCGGCGGTGCCATCGCTGATCCAGCGCCATGCCTGCTCTTCACCGGCCTTGCGGGAGACGACTTCAACACGGTCGGCGACCATGAAGACGCTATAGAATCCCACGCCGAACTGGCCGATGAGATTGGAGTCGCGCTTGGCGTCGCCGGAGAGTTGCGCAAGGAAATTTTTGGTACCGGAGCGCGCAATCGTACCAAGGTGCGAGACGAGATCCTCTTCATTCATGCCGATGCCGGTGTCGGCGATGGTGAGGGTCTGCTTTTCTTCATCCAACTCCAGATCGATACGAGGATTGAAGGGAAGGGACTTGTAGGCATCCTCGGTAAGCGTGACGTGGCGCAGCTTGTCGAGCGCATCGGAGGAGTTGGAAATGAGTTCGCGAAGGAAAATTTCCGGATGCGAATAGAGGGAATGGATGATCAGTTGCAGCAATTGACTGACTTCGGTCTGAAATTCACGCTTCGACATGGATGATGCTCTCCAATGATGAATATAAAGGGTGAGACCTAGCGGCAGCCGGGACGCAGAACTCCCTGGTGAGCAGTTTTGATTGGGAGGACCCCCGGCTTTGGCGGGGAGGCAGGAGAAGTTTGACGTTTACAGGAGCCGCTCGCGGTTTGTGTTCTTCCATTCTTCTTTCAAGACCGTTTCAAGCATGAGCACCGTCCCTGCGGGACTCCGGATGAATTTTTGGTATCGCCAACCCCACACTGACGCGCGGGGCTAACGACCACTGCGCCCACGGCGCGGGCGACGGGCTGATGCCTGCATGGAGCGCTACTGCTTTGCTCATGCTCGAACTGCTTGCTTCCGGCGGATCGGGCTGAACTGTCTCTTGTAATTCGCGTCCGCGCAACATTGCACTGGCCGTTTGTTTTCGTGTGCGTTATTAGAAATCGCGTGGCGCAGCTAGGAAAATGGTGGGTCGAAGGCTGTAGGGGATGCACAAACGAGGGCGATGCGCGATGATGTTGAACGGGTGGAATTGGCGAGCAAACTCGATATGGAACGCGCCGAGGCCGTTGCCCATACGTCATTTTTTGAGGAGTAGTGATGACTCGATACGGAATGGTCCTGGGGCTCAAGCCTGAGGAAGAGGAAAAGTACAAGGAATATCACGCTGCGGTCTGGCCGGCTGTGCTGGAGATGATTCGCAAGTGCAATATTCGCAACTATTCCATTTATCTGAAGGACCACACGCTGTTCAGTTACTTTGAATACCATGGTGACGACTATGCGGCGGACATGGCAAAGATGGCTGCCGACAAGACGACGCAGGAGTGGTGGGCGATCATGATACCGATGCAGAGCCCTGTGCCGACGCGCAAGGAAGGCGAGTGGTGGGCGGAGATGGAAGAGGTTTTCCATCTGGATTGAAGGCTGAGCGTGAGCGTCTGGATGAAGGGAGCTCATGAAGAATCGCAAGAGGATGGTTGCGCTCGCGGGCCGCGCGGGATTATTTCTGCTGCTTTGCGCTGTTGCCTGGTCGCTGCCCGCGCAGCAGCCGGGGCCGGCGCAGAAGGCCGACTCGATTCTGATTCTGAAGAGGGATCACGTGATGGAGTTGCTGGCCGGGGGCAAGGTGATTCGCACCTATAAGGTGGCGCTGGGGCAGGGGGGCCTTGCGCCTAAAGAGCGGGAGGGCGATGCGCGCACTCCTGAGGGGCACTACACGATCAATTCGCGGACAGCGGCCAGCCATTATCACAAGGGACTACACGTCTCCTATCCCAACGCGGAGGACAGGAAGCGGGCGGCAAAACTGGGCGTGTCGCCGGGTGGGGCCGTCATGATTCACGGCTTGCCTAACGGCAAGGGTTGGTTGGGCGCGGGGCACCGGCTGTATGACTGGACATTGGGCTGTATCGCCGTGACCGACGAAGAGATCGACGAGATTTGGAACCTGGTGCCGGTGGGAACGCCGGTGGAGATTCGGCCATAGGGCTAGGCGTTTCACCGGCGCACATCCCTCTGCGAAAATAGGGGTAGATGCTTTCACTTCAAAATGCTGGGAAGCGGTTTGGGCCGCGAGTGCTGTTTCTGGAGGCCAATTGGCTTATCCGAAGCAAAGAGAAGACTGCGCTCGTAGGCGCGAATGGCACCGGCAAGTCGACGCTGATGAAGGTGCTGGCCGGGCTGGAGACGCTGGACTACGGCGGCTTGCAGCAGACGCGCGGCATGAGCATCGGCTATCTGCCCCAGGAAGGACTGCGGCTGACCGGGCGGACCGTTTTTGAGGAATGCCTGACGGTTTTTGACGAACTGCGCGACATGGAGCAGGAGATTGAGCGGCTGGGCGGGCAACTGTCGGTGCTGGACCATGCGGGGCAGGAGTACGAGGCTGTGGCGGAGCGCTACTCGATGCTGCAGGAGCGGTTCCATGCGCTGGACGGCTATGCGCTGGACGCGCAGGTAGGCGGCGTGCTGACGGGGCTGGGATTCGGGAAGGAAGACTGGGGGCGGCTGACGGACGAATTCAGCGGCGGCTGGCAGATGCGGATCGCGCTGGCCAAACTGCTGCTGGCCAAGCCGAATCTTCTGCTACTGGACGAGCCTACCAATCATCTGGATCTGGAGACGCGCAACTGGCTGGAAGACTACCTGCGTACTTATCCGTTCGGTTACATTCTCATTTCGCACGACCGCTATTTTCTCGACGTGACGATCGACCGCACGGTGGAGATATGGAACAAGCGGCTGACGATCTACCAGGGCAATTACAGCAAGTATTTGAGCCAAAAGGACGAGCGGCGGGCGCAGTTGCAGGCGGCCTATCGCAACCAGCGGATCCAGATCGAACATCTGGAGTCGTTCATCAACCGGTTCCGCGCACAGGCCACCAAGGCCAAGCAGGTGCAGTCGCGCATAAAGGAACTGGAGAAGATAGAGCGCATCGAGGTGCCGGAAGAGGAGTCGACGATTCACTTCAAGTTTCCGCAGCCGCCGCCCTCGGGGCGCATGGTGGTGGAAGCTGAAGGGCTGGCGAAAAGCTACGGCGCCAAGCAGGTGTTCAGCGGGGTGAGGTTCGGAATTGAGCGCGGGGACCGGGTGGCGCTGGTGGGCGTGAACGGCGCGGGCAAGTCCACGCTGATCAAGCTGCTGACTGGGGACGAAGCGCCGACGGCCGGCCAGGTGAAGCTGGGCCATAACGTGGTGAGCGAATACTTTGCGCAGGACCAGTACAAGGTGCTGGACGGGGACTCGCGGATGCTGGACGACATCAGCCGCGCCGCGATGAAGGTGCCGGAACTGGAATTGCGCTCGCTGCTGGGGTGCTTTCTGTTCCGCGGCGACGATGTGTTCAAGCCGCTGGGCGTGTTGAGCGGCGGCGAACGGAACCGCTATGCGCTGGCGCGGATTCTGGTGTCGCCGTCGAATTTTCTGCTTTTGGACGAGCCCACCAACCATCTGGACATGCGGGCGAAGGACGTGCTGCTGGATGCGCTGGCGGCGTTCAGCGGGACGGTGGTTTTTGTTTCGCACGATCGCTACTTCATTGACCGGCTGGCTACGCGGGTGCTGGAGGTGGAAGGCGGCACGGTTACCAGCCACGAGGGCAATTACGAGGACTATCTGCGCTGGAAGGAGGCGCAGGCAGTTGGCGGGGCTGCGCCGGAGGTTGCGGGAAAGGCTCGGCAGGCGGAAGCTGTGGCGGTTGCGAGCGAGAGCGCGGCGGCTGGTGACGAGGCCGATGCCGGCAAGGATCGTCCGCGGCGGCTGAATCCCATCAAGCAGAAGCAAATGGAAGAGCGGTGTGCGTTTCTTGAGGAAGAGGTTCCACGCATCGAGGCTTCAATTGCTCATACCGAGGAGCAGTTGGGGGTGTATGTGTCGGCTGCGGAGACGCAGAGATTGACGGAGCTGGCCGAGGAGTTGCGGAAACAGTTGGCGGAGTATACCGCGGAGTGGGAAGAGTTGATGGGGCAGTTGGACGGGGCCTGATCGGACGAGCTGTGAGGGTTTCTGGAAAGGCCTGGGGGTTGATTTTTTCTGTCCCACCCTTGCGACAGAAGAAAGTCGCAAGGATGGGGCACGGGGCTTTATCGGAACGGAAAGTGTAAGTGCGCGGGGTTTGGTTCCGGGGCATTGTGCTGGGCCTATTAGGCGATCCTTATAGGCGGTCGTGCATAATTTAGACACGATGGCTCTATTGTGGAATCCCGAGAGTTGGCCGCAGCGGCTGGCGGAGTTGGAAGCGCAATCCGGCGACCTGAAAGAAGCTCCTTTGCGGCGCGATGTGCGTTCGCTGGGGATGTTGCTCGGCGAGGTGCTGCGCGAGCAGGCCGGCGAAGAGCTGTTTGTCCACGTGGAAGCGCTGCGGCAGGGCACGATCCGGCGGCGCGACGCGGAGGCCCACGGCAAGGACGAAGAGGCGAACCGTCAGGGGGCTGGCGCGCTGGCGCTGATCCACTCGCTTCCGGTGGAACGCGCCGTGCTGCTGACACGCGCATTCGCTTTCTACTTTGAGCTGATTAACCTGGCGGAGACCAACCATCGCAAGCGGCGGCGTATCGCATTGCGGCTGAGCGGGGATGCAGGGCGGCAGCGCGGGTCGCTGGCCGGAACCTTGTGCGAGATGCGGCGGGTGGGCATTGGCGCGGACGAGGCTCTGGACTGGCTGAAGAAAGTACTCATCACCCCGGTGTTTACGGCGCATCCGACGGAGGTGGCGCGGCGCTCGGTGATGTTCAAGCGGCGGCGCATTGGAGAATTTCTGGCGACGCTGGACCGCATTCCCGTGCCTGAACAGGATCTGGCGCGGCTGGAACAACTGGTGCTGGCGGAGATTACGAGCCTGTGGCAGACCGACGAGGTGCGTTCGCGCAGGCCGACGGTCTACGACGAGATCAAGATGGGGCTGGATTACTATGACGTGTCCATCTTTGAGACGCTGCCGGGGCTTTACCGCGAGATTTCTGAGGCTCTGCGGGCATCCTACGGGCTGGAGATTGAGGCACACGCGCTGCCGCAGGTGCTGTGTTTCGGCTCATGGATTGGCGGCGACCGCGACGGAAATCCTTTTGTGACGCCGGACGTGACGAGGGACGCAATCCAACTGGCGCGCGGGCACCTGATGCTTTATTACCAGCGGCAACTGGACGAGATTATCGACCTGCTGACCACGAGCGCGCAGCAGAGGCCGGTGAGCAGCGAGCTGATGGAGCGGCTGCAGGCTTACGTTGCGCAGGTGCATACGCCGGAAGCGCAGGTTTTTGGCCAGCAGTACGAGTTCGAATACTACCGGCGCTTCGTGATCTGCTTGAAGGCGCGCATTCAGCGGACTCTGGAACACGCAGGCGAGCACGCTGTACCGGCGGGCGCGGCGATGCCGGTGACGCCGTACACGCTGTCACGTTCGCAGGACAAACTGGCGAAGGTGCTGCCGGCATACTGCTCGGTGGAAGATTTTCTGGACGATCTGGAGACGCTGCGCGCATCGCTGGCGGCGCACGAAGGAATCCGCATTGCGCGCACGCTGATCGATCCGCTGATTTTGCAGGTGCGCACTTTTGGGCTGCATCTGCACACGCTGGATATTCGGCAACATGCGCGGGTGTTGGCAACGGCGCTGCAGGAGGCGATTGCCGACACGATGGCGGCCTCGCTGCCGAGCGGGCTTTCGGCGGAAACGTCGGGGGTGCTGGACACGTTTCGCGTGGTGGCCGAGATCAAGGAAGGCTGCTCGCCTGAGGCGATTCGGCAGTTTGTGATCTCGGGCGCGTCCACGGTGGACGATGTGCTGGCGGTGGTGCGGCTGGCGCGGCTGGGCGGCGTGAAGGTGGAAGGAGCGGGGCGCAATCCGGGACTGATGCCGGTGCCGCTGTTTGAGTCTGTCGACGATCTGCGCAACGCTCCGGCGGTGTGTAAGGAACTGTGGAGCCGGCCGGACTATCGCAGGTTGATGGCGACCTGGGATAACTGGCAGGAAGTGATGCTGGGCTACTCGGATTCAAACAAGGACGGGGGGATGCTGACTTCGACCTGGGAGATCTTCCGCGCGCATCGCGATTTGCACGTGGTGGCACGGGAGGCTGGGGTGAAGCTGCGGCTGTTTCACGGGCGCGGCGGGACGGTGGGCCGTGGCGGCGGACCGACGCATCGCGCCATCTTTGCGCAGCCGATGGATTCCTTTGAAGGGCAGTTACGGATTACCGAACAGGGCGAAGTGCTGAACTTTAAATATGCCGATGAAGTGCTAGCGGAACGCAACCTGGAACTGATGATCGCCGCCTCGCTGGATGCGTTGGCGCGGCCGAATGCGCGGGATCCGGAGGGGCACTTTACGGGTGTGCTGAAGCCGGAGTGGGAGGCCGCGCTTAACGAGTTGTCGAACATTTCTTACGATTTTTACAGGCAGCACATTCTCGAAGACATTGGCGTGGTGACTTACTTTGAGCAGTCCACACCGGTGGGCGAACTGGAGAACGCGAAGATCGGCTCGCGGCCATCGAGACGCAATCTATCTACGCGGCTGACGGATTTGCGCGCGATCCCCTGGGTATTCGGCTGGACGCAGTCGCGGCTGCTGGTTCCGGCGTGGTTTGGCGTGGGATTTGCGTTGGAGCAGTATCTTAGCAAGCCGGGAGCGCTGGAACTGCTGCAGCAGATGGCGCGTGAGTTTCCGCTGTTTATCGATTTGCTGCGCAATGTTGAGATGGCTCTGGGCAAGGTGGACTTGGCAACGGCGCGGATCTACGCCTCGCTGGTAGAAGACCGGCTGCTGCGCGAGCGCATTTACGACATGTTTGAGACGGAGTTTCATCGCACGGTGAGCGCGGTTCTGGCGGTTCTGTGCCAGACGGAATTGCTGGAGACGAACCAGGTGCTGGCTCACTCGATCAAGCTACGCAATCCATATGTGGACCCGATGCACCTGATCCAGGTGGATATGCTGCGGCGGAAGCGCGGGGGCGAGGATACGCTGGAGGTGAACCGCGCTATCGCGGCGACGATCAGCGGAATTTCGGCGGGGCTGAGAAATACGGGTTGACGGAGTGCGGCGCTAATTTAATTGAACTTGTGCTTGCCATAAACGCATACTGGCTTTAGGCTATTGTCATGCGTCGATGTCGCTAACGCCGTCCTGGTGAGAGCTCCGATGCTGAAGTGCGCCTTGTTCGCGCCGCAGTTTCCCGCCCCATAGCTCCACCTACACCCCACAAATCAGAAAAGCAAGCTCCGGGTAACTGTCCCGGAAAAAGGAGATCATCATGGCGCGCATTGCCGCGAATGTAACTGAGCTTATTGGCAAGACTCCATTGGTGAAGTTGAACCGCATGGCGGCAGGGCTGCCGGCAACCGTTCTGGTGAAGCTAGAGAGTCAGAACCCCGTATCGAGCGTGAAAGACCGCATTGGTTTTGCCATGATCGAGGCAGCCGAGAAGGCGGGCAAGATCAAGCCGGGCGAGACTGTGCTGATTGAGCCCACGAGCGGCAATACTGGCATCGCGCTGGCGTTTGTGGCGGCGGTGAAGGGCTACAAACTCATCATCACCCTGCCTGAGACTATGAGCCTTGAGCGGCGCGTGCTGCTGCTGGCCTTTGGTGCGGAGATCGTGCTGACGCCGGGTCCGAACGGCATGAAGGGCGCCATCGCCAAGGCCAACGAGATTCTGGCCAAGACGCCGAACGGATTTATCCTGGGGCAATTCGATAACCCGGCCAACCCGGCCGTTCACTACGCCACCACGGGCCCGGAGATCTGGGACGATACCGAGGGGAAGGTGGACATACTGATCTCGGGCGTGGGCACCGGCGGCACCATTACGGGCGTTTCCAAGTACATTAAGGAACGCAAGCCGGAGTTCAAAGCGATCGCTGTTGAACCGACGGACAGCCCCGTGCTTTCCGGCGGCAAGCCAGGGCCGCACAAGATTCAAGGCATCGGCGCGGGCTTTGTTCCCAGCGTGCTGGATACCGGCCTAGTGGATGAGATTATTCAGGTGACGAACGACGAGTCGATTGCGACGGCGCGTAAGTTGCCGCTGGAAGAAGGCTTGTTTGTGGGCATCAGTTCGGGAGCGGCAGTGGCAGCGGCTTTGAAGGTTGCGGCGCGGCCCGAAAATGCAGGCAAGGTGATTGTCGCGGTGCTACCGAGCTTTGGCGAGCGCTACCTGTCGAGCGTGCTGTTCGAGTCGCTGCGGCAGCAGGCGCTTGCGTTGCCGACCGAAACGGTAACGCTGTAAGCACTCCAACGACCGGCGGGGCGTACAGTTTCGCCGGTCTCAAGCATCACTTGAGTAAGCCATAACCATGCTGGAACGCATCCGCGAAGATATCAACTCGGTGCTGGAGCGCGACCCTGCAGCGCGCTCGCGGCTGGAGATTCTGCTCTGCTATCCGGGGCTTTGGGCGGTGTGGATTCACCGCATCTCCCACGTGCTTTGGCGTTCGCAGATGCGGTTGCCGGCACGGCTCTTGTCTCAAATCGGCCGCTTCTTTACCGGCGTCGATATTCATCCGGGCGCGCTGCTGGGGCGAAGGCTGTTTATCGATCACGCTACTGGCGTGGTAATTGGCGAGACCGCGATTGTGGGCAGCGACGTGACGATGTACCAGGGCGTGACTCTGGGCGGCACAGGCAAGGGCCACGGCAAACGCCATCCCACCGTTTGCGATGGAGTGTTTATCGGCAACAACGCCAACGTGCTGGGCAATATCACTGTGGGTGAGAATTCGCGCGTGGGCGCGGGTTCCGTGGTGCTCTCGGATGTGCCGCCCAACTCGACCGTGGTTGGCGTTCCGGCGCACATTATTTATCGCAACGGGCAAAGGGTGCTGATTACCGATCCGCACGATGTGAAGGACCCACTCTCGGACGCGCTGATTGCTCTCTCGGCCCGCGTGGAGGAGCTTGAAGAGCGGCTGGGCGGGCACGCGCAGCCAGTGGAGCCCTTCGCCGCTGAGGAAGCCGAGCGCGAGGCTTATCGAGTGGAGCTGGAGCGCCTGCGCATCTATGTGTCGATGGGTGAGGGAATTTAGAGGCAGGGACTTTGCAGTCGGTACTTGGGGCCAAAAGAGCGCGGGGTTGAGTTGGTTGCTGTCCCGCCCTTTCCGCTAAGTGCGCGGAAAGGACTGGGCACGGAGCCTTGGATCGAGAGGAAGAGAAGCAGCAGGGGATAGAGATTTGACTGCGGTCTGGAGTGGCGGCTGGGCGCGGTGCTAGAGTGGTCTGGTTCCCTCTGATTCGCGCCGGGGTCTCACTTGTTGCTAATTCGCTCGCTGCTCGTGGTTCTTCTAACGCTTCCTGCCGCCGTCCACGCAGCTTCGCGCGTACAGGCCGCTCCCGTTCCCGAGGAGCTGCGCTCCACTGCTTTTTCAGTCAGCGTGAATGGCAAGCCGGTGGATGTGGCCCACGCGGCGGCGAGTTATGACTTCGTCAGTTTTGACATTACCGGTCCGGTGACTGTTGAGATCACAGCCGTGGAGCCGGGCTTCTGGGACAAAGGTGTCGATATTCAGCCGTGGCGACTGGGGCTGCGGGCGATTCGGCAAGGGCAGACGATCCGCTTCAAGCTAGCAGGGCCGGCCAAGCTCTCTATCGCGAGGCCGGGGGACTTTCTGAACCACGCGCGGATGCTGTTTCTGTTCGCGGGGACGCCTTCTCCGCCTCCGCCACACGCAGGGGAGAACGTGCGTATTGTGCCCGCAGGCGTGTTTCACGAGAGCCTGAATCCCAAGAGCGGCGAGACCCTCTACCTGGCACCGGGCGCGTTCATTTTCGGCAGCCTGAACCTGTGGAAGGTGCAGGACGTGAAGGTGCTGGGACGCGGGACGATTGTTTATGAAGGCTCGCAGGACCCCAACAACGACGAAGGCTGGATGCAGAAGCCAGACTGGCATTGCATCGGTGCGCTAGAAGCTCGCAAAGTGGAGATCAATGGGTTGACCTGCGTGGTTCGGGCGCGCACCTGGTCGATCCAGATGAAGGACTCGAACAACTTTACCTATGACGATCTGCGCGTGATCGGCGGCAATCCCGGGAATGCGAATCAGGACGGAATGGACTGGCTGGGTGGCGGCGACACGCTGGTGCGCAATGCGTTTCTGCGCGCTTCAGACGATGTGTTCGCCATGCAGGGCAACTGGGACGGCTATACCGACGAGGATATACTGCGCCCTGGTCACGATGTGCAGAATATCGTCATTGAGAACAGTGAACTCTCGACCAGCATTTCGAATATCGTCCGCTCCGGCTGGCCAAGGAAGAGCTTCAACTCGCGCAACTTTACGCTGCGGGACTCCGACATTCTGCACGGCGGGATCGGCGCCTGCGGACAAACTTTTGGTCTGCTTGGCTTTTGGGGGGCAAACGGCGCCAAAGGCGACCACTCCAACTACACGTTTGAGAATCTGACACTCGACAACTGGTATTCGCTGGTGCAGATTGAGCGGGAAGAGCCGGCGTTGCACGGCTTTACCTTCCGCAATATCTGGGCGCTCGATCAGCCACCCCTGGTTGGGTCGACCATTACCGGTCCGGTGGCGGGTGTGCTGTTTGAAAACGTGAAGTACGCGCAGGCACGCGCAACTACGAACGCAGATCTGCCGCTGGCGGTTTCTGGTGGCGCACAGGCGGTTCAATTTGCGGCCCCGAATGGACCGGTGGCTGCGTTTACGGTGGATTCACAGGCCTTTGCGCCGGGACAGACGGTCACCTTCACTGCGCAGGCCTCAGCCAAGGCCCGCTACACTTGGCTCTTTGGCGACGGGACGCAAGCAACGGGCCTCAGAGTGAGCCATCGCTTCACCGACGCGGATGGCACCGAGCTTGACGGGAAGAACGGCGCCGGACGGTTCAGGGTTCTGCTTCACGTTGAGGACAAGGCAGGCAAACAGGACTGGGCCGCGCAGGGAGTTGTGGCCGTTGCCCATTGGCGTGACGCATTGGACCCGGTCGGGGTTCCGTTGCCCGGCCTTGCATGGCAGATCTATCCTGGCATGTGGACTGAGTTGCCCGATCTGAAGAAAGAGCATGCGGTGTTCACTGGCGACTCGCCGAGCCTGTATGCCGATTCGCAGGGCTATACGCGCTATGCCGCGGTCTGGGAAGGTTTTATCGACATTCCGGCGGACGGCGGCTATACGTTTCATCTGCTTGCACGCGACGGAGCACGGCTGGTGATCGACGGCATGGATGTGGCGAAGACCGGTCCGCCGTTTGCGCAGGTGTGCGGGTCCAAGGGAAATGCGATGCGGTACGATCGCGGGTCGCTGGGGCTGCATGCGGGCAAACATGCAATCCATTTGGAGGGTCTGCATTCGGTGAGCGATGGCTCGCCGCGCTTGCTTTGGGAAGGGCCGGCACTGCCACTAAGCGATGTGCCTTCGGCGGCGTTTAGCCATTTGCGGGAGGATGCCGCGAGACGCAGGGAACAGTAGACAGTGGCAGAGGAGGCGCGAGGCTAGTCCATTGCCACCTCACCTTTCTCCGGGAAAAGGCGAAAGGATGCGGCACGGGGCTTTCATGCGCATACAAAATGCGCTATCCCAACTCTGCCGGCAAACGCAATTTCCATTCTCAAAGGCGAGATTTGAGCGCCGGATCCTAAATCAACCGCAGGTTCACTTCGACATTGCGCTGGGCAGGTTTTCGGCTCTCCTTCGTGGCACTCAGGGTCGCATGAGGATGACAGGTTGCTGAGGGGGCATCCAGGGCCATCCGCAAAAATCTCTTGACAGAGGATCGGGGGCAGCGATAATTTCATTCTTCTGAATGTAAAGCATTACATCAGGTTGGATATCTCGGAATGTTGCGAAGATTTGGAAAGAGATTCAGCGAAGGGGGGGGGGCGGCCCCGCTGGGATGTAAGCGATTTCAACTAGATCAGACAAGTTCAGCGCACTCCCACCTCTTCGGCAATTATGCTCTGCCAATCCACGAATTTGGTATGGCTTGGCGGCCAACACCTGAGCGCTTTCGAGAACCGCTTCGAGAGAACGACACGGAAGAGCACAGATGAAGCGATCCAGTTATGAGGTTGCTGGAGGGCGCGGAAGAGAAGTGCGGATTTTAGTGCCGGGTGGGCGCGGCAGAGCAATTGGGAGTGCGTAGCCAAGGGGCTGATAGATCACAGAAAATGCGGGGCGCGGCGCGTGGGAAGCTTGAACTGGTTTTCACTGTTTCCGTGTTCCGGCTAAGGCGGCGGGATGACACAATCTCGCGCTGCACTCAAATGGCATTCGCCGCAGCGCATATGATCGCGCTGTTCAACTTGATGGGAGGGTCGTAATGAAGTCGAAAATGCGAATTTTGTCCGTTCTAATAAGCTTGTTGATGCTGATCATTGGCCAGCAAGCTATTAGAGCTCAGAACATCAATTCCTCAGTTCAGGGAACGGTGCTGGACACATCGGGCGCCATGGTTTCCGGCGCGGACATCACGCTGACAAATGTCGGCAAAGGCGTGGTTCTGAAGACGCAATCGGATGCATCGGGAAGCTACTCGTTTCCAGCCCTGCAGCCGGGGCTGTACTCGCTCGAATTCTCCCGGCAGGGATTTGCGACCTACAAGCTCTCGCAGTTCAACCTGATCGTAGGCCAGCACGCGAGTGAAAATGCAAATTTGGGCATTGCCTCGACCGCGCAGACGGTGACCGTGGAGGCCAATGGCCTAGCCAACCTGCTGGAAACCGAGTCCAACGATCTGGGCAGCGTGATTGGTCCGCAGAGCGTTTCACAGTTGCCTTTGAACGGAAGAAACTTTCTTCAGTTGGGCCTTCTGTCGGGAGCCACCCAGGCCACATCGGGGGCTGCCAACGCCTCCATTGGCCAAACCGGGCACTCAGGCATGTCGATCAACATCAGCGGCAACGAGCCCGACTTTACGATGTACCTGATCAACGGGATCCAGACTTTTGGCAGTCGCGCCGGCAACAGCTCGCTCAATGTATCGGTCTCGGCAATTGACCAGTTTGAAGTTCACTACGGCTTCTTCATGCCCGATATGGGGCCTAACCCAGGAATCGTCGACGTGGTGACCAAGGGCGGCACCAACAAACTGCACGGCGAGGCGTACGAGTTTGTTCGCACCAACCAGATGGAAGGCCGCGGCTACTTCGATATCACTCCGGCAGGCGTTCCGATTGCCCCGGGTCCCTATCATCAGAACCAGTTCGGCGCGTCGGTTGGCGGTCCTATCTTCAAGAACAAACTCTTCTACTTCGGAAACTACGAAGGCTATCGCCAGAACAAGACGACCTATTCAACGGCGCTGACGCCAACACAGGCCATGTTCAACGGCGACTTCTCCGCGCTCTCAACGCCCATCTACGATCCGACAACGTATGATGCCACGACCGGGCTGCGCCAGCAGTTCCCTAACAATAAGATCACTACCATCAACCCCGCAGCAAAGCAGCTGCTGGCTTTCTATCTCCCCGGAGCCTCCGGTGTGACGGGGAACAATCTCGGCGGCAACGTTTCGGCGACAGTCAAATCGGACCAGATCACCAGCCGCATCGATTTTAATCCCAAGGATAGCCATCAGCTCTTCGCGCAAGGCAGCTGGTTGAACTCGCCCGTCACGTCTCCCGGCCTGTTTCCGTCGCAGGGCACAGCATTTCCGCTCGACACAGAACTGGTAGCACTGGGATGGACCTGGGAGCTGAGTTCAACGAAGGTCAATTCTCTTCGCATGGGCATGGTGCGTGACTCGGTGTATGACCAGGGCCGCTCGGTTCCCGGAATCCAGACTAAGGTAGGAATCACCGGAACGGCCGATCCTGACGGTGTGCCAGGCATCGGCATCGCCGGTTACGCGGGCTTCGGCACCTCGACCGGACTTCTGGGCGATATCGACAATATCTACCAGATTCATGACAGCTTTAACTGGCTTCTGGGCAAGCACCAGGTGAAGCTTGGCGGCGATCTGTCCTATGTGCGCAGCGTTCAATCGAGCGCCAACGCAAATGCGCGCGGCGTCTTCAATTTCAACAACGTATTCAGCGCCCAAACTGCTCTGAACACAACGACGGGCAAAGTCTCGCAGGTAGCGAACACGGGCAATGCGTTCGCGGACTTTCTGTTGGGTGATCTGACCAGCGGCCAATCCATCGGCATGCCGAAGACGCACTATCGCTGGACGACCTTCGAACCCTATATTCAGGACACCTGGAAGCTGCGGCCTGACCTGACAGTGAACCTCGCCCTGGCATGGTACGCAAATACGCCTCCCAACCCCTCTGACGAGACCAACAGGAACCTGATTCACGGCTTCGACTTCACAAGCGGTTTGGAGACATTTGCCAAGCTGGGAACGGCAAACCCCAAAGTCTGGAACATGACGACTACCAATTTCGCTCCCCGAATCGGATTCTCCTGGCAACCGTGGTTCGCCAAGCAGACGGTGGTTCGGGCCGGCTGGGGCATGTATTACACAACCCAGATGGACATTACGGCGCAGTATTCGATCGTCTCCCAATACATAACGGTCAACAACAGCGTCAGCAACGCCACATCAGCACCGAATCCGACCTACGTTCTAGGCGTGAACGCGATGCCGGTGGTACCGGTTGCAGGCATTACATCAACCCAGGTTTCGTCCATTACCGGCGCCATCCAATACCTGGCGGCAAACATGAAACCGCCGGCCATCTCGCAGTGGAACCTCGACATCCAGCGCAGCTTCGGCAAAGCATACACGCTTGACGTTGCGTATATCGGGAACCAGTCGCACCATCTGCAAAAGAACTGGGATCCATGGGATGGTTCCTCTCCGGGCGTGCAGACATACAACCCGCACGGAAGCCCCTGGCCTCAGTACACCTACATGCAGGAAGTGAACAGCATCGGCAACGGAAGCTACAACGCGATGCTGGTGAAGCTTCAACGGCAGTTTACGAACGGACTCAGCCTGATGGCCAACTACACCTGGTCCAAGGGACTCTCCGACGCAACCGAAGGCAGCAACGGCACACTCAACCAGAACAAGAGCTGCTTCCGCTGCGATTGGGGCATGACCACTTCGAACATACCTCAGTCAATCGTAATCAGTGCGGTATGGGAACTGCCGCTCGGGCGCGGTAAGCAGTTCGGAGCCAATATGAATTGGGCTCTCGACACGTTGGCTGGCGGCTGGAGCGTAGACGCAATCGCCACGATGCAGAAGGGCAATCCATTCTGGGTTAGCGCTCCGAATAACACTAACTGGTCGCCCGCGAACATCAAGGCAGATCGGACCTGCAACGGAAGGAACGAGTTGCAGAACAAGGATGTCAGATCAAACGGTCACTACTGGATCAACAAGGGCTGCTTTGTGAACCCGGCGACCGATCCCGCGAATACGAGCGGCTCCGCCTGGTTCTATGGCAACTCCGGCTTTGACATTCTCACCGGCCCTGGCGTTAACAACTGGGACACTGGCGTGCACAAAACATTCCCAATTCACGATTCCATTCGCTTCGTGCTTCGCGGTGAGTTCTTCAACACGTGGAACCATGCGCAGTTCAGCAACCCCAGCAATGGCGTAACAGCGGGCAACTTCGGACAGATCACGGGAACGCAGCATGACCCGCGCGAAGTTCAAATTGGCGGAACGCTCTCGTTCTAAGAAAGAGCAAGGCAAGGCGCCGCAGCCATTCGGTATGATGGCTGCGGCGTTTTTGCCGGCATGTTCAATCTCAAGCGCCGGGAGTTATGAATGAGAATACGGAGGCAAGTCTTGCCAGCCAGCCCCTGCGCCGTCGCCCATATATCCGCTGAAGGATCGACAGTAAAGTTTCGTGCCAATCGAGAGAGGATGTAACTCAGTGACGGGACAATTCGTGGCAATGAAGTTTGCCTGTGGTTTGTTCGGAGCGGGCGCCGTGGCGGCTGTTGCGGCGAGTGGTGCTTATGCTCAAGTAAGTCCTTCGCGCCCAATGCCCGCCACGGTGACAGTGCATATCGGCGCAGAAGGAACGGAACGCGTGACGGACACGATCTTCGGGAGCTTCCTGGAACCAATCGGCAACTCAATCAACAACGGTATTGCAGCCGAAGTACTGGTGAATGGCAGCCTGGAGTCTGGCCTTTGGAACCATACCAATCTGGAGAATCTTTTCCGCGAACAGCCGGAACTGATCGACAGCACGAACGAGACCGGAATACCTCTGCCTTGGCTGCCGCTGAGCAAAGCCGCAGGCAATCGCTTTGAATTGCATGTAGGCGATGCCGCCAATAGCTGGCAGTCGCTGGAACTACTGGGAACGCCGAACCAGCAGACCGGCATCATGCAAAAGGTGTACCTGCCCGTGCAGCGGGTCCTGGGCTATCGCGTTTCTCTCTACGCCAAGCATATAAGCGGGCCAACGCGGTTGACGGTCATGTTTCGCAACGCAGAAACGGGTAAGGTGTTGGCGGAATCGCACGTGGATGTGCCGGCTGCGCAATGGACAAAGTACCAGGCTGTGCTGCGGCTGAGCCCTGGGGAAGTGAGGCGTTTGCAGGCAGTGCACTTGGCTGTGGCAGTGGAGGGTAACGAGTGCGTCGACGTGGACCAGATATCGCTGATGCCCGAGGACGCGATCGGAATATTGGATCCGGACGAAGTGGCGATGGCCAAGGCGATGCACATCACGGAGCTGAGGTTTGGCGGCAACTTCAGCTCCTACTATCACTGGAAAGATGGGATCGGTCCAGCGGACATGCGGCCCACGATGGAAAACATTGCGTGGGGCATTCCCGAGTACAACAACTTTGGCACGGATGAGTTTTTGCAACTCTGCGATCTGATCGGCGCGGTGCCACAGTTCGACCTGAATATGGGAAGCGGCACACCCGAGGAAGCCGCCGCGTGGGTGCAGTATATTCGCACGCATCACAAAGGCCGAGTGATTTACGAACTGGGCAATGAACTCTACGGAAAATGGCAGGTTGGCTACAAAACTGCTGACGAGATTGGACCAGCCACTCTGGCCTTCAGCCAGGCGGTGCGTGCGGTGGAACCGAATGCGGAGATCATTGCCACTGGCGAGGTTCCCCTGTCGGATGGCAAATGGAATACTGCACTCCTAAACAATCCTGCGGGCACATTCAACGAGATTTCGCAGCACTTTATCTTTGGCACGAATCGCACCGTACTGGAAGCGGCAACGCCTGACTTTACAGCCGCTGCGGCGTATGCTGTGCCGACTGCAATCGGGAACTATTTCGACAAGGTGCGGGCGCAGATCGACGCGCATCCCAATCAACAGGGGAAGGTGCATATTGCGGTCACTGAGTGGCTTTTTAACAGCAAGGGGTACGGCGAGCGGAACTTCACCAACGAAAGTCCCAGCTGGATGAATCAGGGCGGCGCAGTAATGGCTGCGGGCTTTCTGAATACTGTGCTTCGCCATTCGTCCGAAGTCAAAATTACTGACATGACCGGCCTGATGGAGTTTGCCGGCGTCTGGAAGCGGCGTGAGCAGGTCTATGCGGTTCCCGCGTACTACGCCTTTCAGATGTATACCGTCGTGAAGGGCGACACGGTATTGACAGTCAATAGTGACTCGGGAAGTTACAACGTCGCGGGCGGCACGCGAATGGTAGACAGTGAACAGGACGTTCCCTATATCGATGTTGTTGCAACGCGCAGTACCGATGGCAAAACGATTACGCTTCTTTGTGTGAACAGAAGCCTGGATCAGGATGTCGGCACAAACTTCGACTTGGGACGCTGGCATGCAGTGGCCCCTGCACAGGTTCAACAGCTTCGCGCTGCCAGCAGATACGAGCGTAACGACGAGGTCGAGCCTCTGCACATCGTTCCAGCCCAGAGCACAATGGCGATCCTCGGCAGCGGGCCGCTTTCAATCACGCTGCCTCATGAAAGTGTCACGGTGCTGCGGGTGCAAGTGCAATAAAGGATAGTTGGCGCGGCAAATAATTACGCCCGATTCCCGCCGATTTTCCAATGAGCGGGGATCGAGCGTAACTGTATGAGCGGTTGATGGCAAGAAGCTGCGGCTGATCACAAAGCGCCATGAGGGCATTGCAACTTTGACAATTCCGCCGGCTCAGGAAATGGACCAAGCCACGTCCAGCTCTACGTCGGACAGCCTCAATCTCCGACGTGGTCCTTGCTCCCCGTGAGCCTGCCAAGCAGGCTGAAGACCCTTTCGCAGGTCTGCAGATGCGTCCGCATGGCATGCCTTGCCTTCTCAGGCTCTCTCTTGCGAACGGCGGAGAGAATTGCCGCGTGCTGGCGATGCGCACTCTGTTGAATTCCGGGAAGTTCCTGGGATTTACTGATCCACTCCTTGAGTACGCCCCGGATGGGCGACAGCAACTCGAAGAGCATTTGGTTCTTGGCGCATTGGGCGATCGCCAAATGAAACTCCACGTCCAGGTCAACATAAGGACGCCCTTGCCCGGCTATGCTCAGCTTCATTTCGCTCATGAGAGCGTCCAACTGAGCAAGGTCAGAAGGCTCCGCGCGCTCGGCCGCAAGAGCTGCAGTTTCACCCTCGAGGACCACGCGCGCCTCGCCTACATCTTGCAGCTCTTTCTCCGTTTTGAGAAATCCGCGCGCCATGATCCGCTCGATCAAAAGCCCCGAGCCTTCAATAACATACGTGCCTTCTCCCGGCCGCATCTGCACCATTCCGACAAATGCCAACGACTTTAAGGCTTCGCGCAAAGTGGAGCGCCCTATGTTCAACGCAAAGCAGAGCTCTGCTTCGGAAGGCAGCTTTTCGCCAGGCTTCCATTTGCCTTCAGATATCTGATCCGAGAGCTGGGCCGCGACCTGCTCCCCCAACGTGATTCTCGATACGGGTTTAAGCATTGACATGTGTACCTGCGTTTGATTATAGTTCGCTCGCTAGTACATCTGCATATCAGGCTGTCTGATGTTTGGGAGGCGACAATGAGATTTACTGAATATCAGACGAAGTCGCGTGTTGCATTCAGGCAGTCAAACAAGAGTATTCACGTCACAACCGGGATCACGGCTCCCTGTTGCTGCCATGACCGCGCAAGAACGCATGTTTCCTGTAAGTTGGCAAAATGAGCAAGTCTCTGCGCTGGAGGATGGCCCTCCTGATTACCGCCGCAATCGCGATCAGCTATTTTGATCGGCAGACGCTGCCTGTGGCAATCCGGGCGATCCAGCGGGAATTTCCCGTCTCAAATACGCAATTCTCGCAACTTCAAGCGGCGTTCCTGGCCGCGTATGCACTTATGTACGCCGTCAGTGGAAAACTGATCGATGTGCTTGGAACTCGCAAAGGGTTCCTTCTGATCATGCTCTGGTGGTCTCTAGCGTGTGCGAGCCAGGGATTCGCAACCAGCGTAGGTGTTCTCGCTGGCAGCCTCTTTCTGCTGGGGATGGGCGAGGGAGGCGGCTTTCCGGCGGCCACCAAGGCCATGGCCGAGTGGTTCCCGGCAAGTGAGCGCTCAACGGCCATGGGCCTCATGAACGCCGGAACTGCAGTCGGCGCAGTCGCGGCCCCTCCCCTCATCGCAATCACATTAGCGCATCTAAACTGGCGCTGGGTGTTCTTCCTTGCTGGCGCAGTCGGCCTGGCCTGGACTCTCTGGTGGATAACTGAATACCATCCACCCGCGTCGCATCCGCGACTCAGTGCCGAAGAGCGGCTGGAAATTGCAGAGGTGCTCGACAAGAAGGCTGAGAGCACCAGGGCGATTCGATGGATCGACCTGCTGAAGTACCCGCAGGTCGCGGGCTTGGTGACTGCCAAGTTCCTGAGCGACGCCGCGTGGTACTTCTACATATTCTGGCTTCCAAAGTATCTGTACGATGTGCATCATTTCGACACGAAACAAGTGGGCTACTTTGCCTGGATCCCCTACGCGGCAGCTGGAATCGGCAGCCTGCTGGGAGGCTGGTTCTCCAGTCGGCTGATCAAAGGCGGCCACTCCGTCAACTTTTCCCGGAAGGCCGCGCTCGGCATCAGTGCGGGAGTCATGCCACTGATATTGCTTGTCTCGCACTCGCCGGTGCAACTTGTCATTGTTCTGTTCAGCATCGCCTTTGCCGGCCAGCAATCGTGGTCCACGCTGGTGATGACCCTGCCGTCAGATATATTCCCATCGAGCATGGTGGGTTCGGTGGCTGGGATGGTTGGGTTTGGTGGAGCGATGGGCGGCATCGTATTCGGCCTGGTGGTAGGGCGCCTCCTCGACCACGGGTTTGGGTATGGTCCCGTATTCGCATGTGTAAGCATGATGCACCTGACTGGATTTTGCGTGATCCTGCTGGCAATTCGCGTGATTCGCCCTATCGATTTCAAGACGGCACCAGCCCTGTCAGAGGCGTCTTCAATCTGCAAATGAATCAAGGAGACAACAAGATGGAAAAGACAACCAGGACTATCGGCATTATCCATGCGGTCAACCTGACCATTCGTGCGATGCAGCCGTTTCTTGATCGGTATATCCCTGACGTAGCAGTGGTACACCTATGCGACGACACGATTCAGAGAGACAATATCAGCGCCGGCGTCGGAGTTATCCCCAAGCATAACTACTTTCGATTTGCGCAGTACGCGTACAACCTTCAGGAATCCGGCGTGGACCTTATCCTTCTAGCTTGTTCCACGTTCAACTACGCGGCTGAACTTGCCCGCCCGATGATAGACATTCCAATCATGCAGATAGACCGCGCCATGATGGAACTCGCCGTGGACCAAGGCCCTAGAGTTGGACTGATCGCAACCCTCGCAACCACCGTACCCTCGTCAGAGAGGCTATTGCGCATTGTCGCAGCGGAGAAAGGGAAGGCGGTCGATATAACAACTGTCCTTCGCCCTGAGGCATTTGCCGCCATCCAGAAGGGCGATAGTGAAACACACAACAATATCCTGCTCGAAGAAATCGCAAAGTTATCTGGAAGAGTAGATTCGATTGTCCTTGCGCAACTCTCCATGTCTGCTCTGGAACCCCACTTGGGCAAGACTGCGGTGCCCGTGTACAACAGCGGCACAACTGGCTTTGAATCCATTCGCCGGACACTCTACGGATCTGGCGCGGAGGCAAAGGCGTGATCAAGTCTGTAACAGACCAGGCAATGCCCGCCCGCGTCTATCCGTATGAGGCGCCGCACACGGCCGAGATGATCGCCGACCTGTCGCGTCGCGCATACGAGTATCGCGCCCAGGTTCTTCGCATGGTCTATGGCCGCAAGTCCGGACACATTGGGGGAGCCTTCTCCATAGCGGAAATCCTGACCGCACTTTACTTCCATCAACTCCGCCTGGATCCTGCAAACCCTGACTGGGCAGACAGGGATCGTCTTGTTTTTTCAAAGGGGCATGCGTGCGCGATGCTCTACACGGTCCTCGCGCATCGCGGCTACTTTCCTGTCTCGGAACTTCCAACCTTCAGAGCATTGGGCAGCCGTTTGCAGGGGCACCCAGAGCCGCACAAGACGCCGGGAATAGAAGCTGTCGCAGGGCCACTGGGTCATGGAGTGGCAATTGGATCGGGAATGGCCCTTGCGGCGCGCCTGGAAAACTCAAGCCGAAGGATATATGCCATCTTGGGCGATGGGGAATTAAACAGCGGCGTGATCTGGGAAGGCCTGCTGGTGGGCGCCAAGTACGGACTTAGTAACTTGACGGTTATTGTGGACTACAACGGAGTGCAGCAGACTGGCACGACGCACCAAGTAATGCCAACCGAGCCCATCGTAGACAAGTGGGCGTCTTTCAACTGGCATGTTATTGAAATTCACGGCCACAGCGTGTCGGAGATTCTGGCTGCACTGGACCTCGCCAACGAAATCCATGGAAAGCCAGTGGCAATCATTGCTCGTACAACCAAAGGCAAAGGCGTGAGTTTTATGGAGAACGCGCCTGCATGGCACGGAGGAATTCCGAACAGCGAACAATTCGATACGGCGCTGGCCGAGTTAGAGGAAAGGATGAATCAATGGAAAGCCTGATTAAGAGTCCTTTCGGCAGTGCTACTTCGATGCGCAAAGCCTACGGGGAGGCGCTAGTTGAACTGGGACGTGAGCGGGACGACGTGGTCGTGCTCAGCGCCGACGTCCAGAGTTCCGACTTTAGCTTCATGTTCGAGGCGGCCTATCCTCAGCGATTCTTCAATGTCGGCATCGCTGAGCCGGCATTAGTGGATGTTGCTGTGGGATTTGCAAACAGCGGCAGAGTCCCGATAGCAAACACATTCGCATTTCTCTTTGCCACGCGCGCCTTGGAAATGGTTCGAACTCATCTCGCATTTGGCGGCGCCAATGTGAAACTCGCCGGAGCGTATGCCGGGCTCTCCGATTCATTCGACGGCCCCACACATCAGACAATCGCCGACCTTGCAATCCTGCGCAGTCTGCCCAACATGACAATTGTGGTTCCGGCCGACCCGCTTGCAGTAACAAAACTCTTGCCCCAGGTTGCCGCCTGGAGCGGGCCAGTCTATTTCCGCTTATGCCGGAATGAAGTTAGCGAGATTTTCACTGAGGCGTACTCGCCGACGATAGGCAAAGGCATCACACTCCTTGATGGGGATGATGCGACTGTGATTGCCTGCGGCGTCATGGTGGCCCGCGCGATCCAGGCAGCACAGCAAATGGAAGTGAAAGGCATTCACTTGCGGGTTGTAGAAATGCACACGATCAAGCCTATGGATTCGGAGTTGGTGACGCTCTGCGCGAAACAGACCGGCGCGATTGTTACTGCCGAAGAGCACTCTATCATCGGTGGTCTGGGTGGTGCTGTGGCCGAATGCCTGGCACAGAGTTACCCAGCTCCGCTGGAGCGGGTTGGCGTACCCGACACGTTCGCAGAATCAGGCCCGTATGAAGAACTATTGGACAAGTACGGAATGAGCGTCGAAGCGATTATAACTGCGGTCCAGCTCGTCCTTGCACGCAAGGCTGGAACAGCATCCCATCCCATTAGCGAGGTTGTATAGGCCATGACATCCATTACGCTTCCCTACGGACACAGCGATCGAACCATCGAGATTCCTTCAAAGAACCTCGCGTGGATCGAAGGCCCGAGGCATGCACCGGTGATCCCGGATATAGCGGCCGCAGTAAGATATGCGATCCAGAATCCGATCGGCTCACCAACGCTTGCTGAATTGGCAGCCCTTCACGGCAAAAGAACTCTACTGCTGGTGGATGACAGCACGCGCAGCACACCGCAGGCCCTGATTCTCCCCATCCTTCTGGATGAGTTGAACAAGGCGGGAATCGCAGACAGTGATATTTCGGTCATGATTGCGCTTGGGACTCATCGCCGGATGAACCACCATGAGGTGGCTGAGCGGGTTGGGGAAGCGGTATTACATCGGGTTCCGGTCAACAACCTCTCGCATGATCCAAAGGACTTCGTCGATTTGGGAGTTACGCCACTTGGAATTCCCATTCACGTGAGCCGGCAGTATCTTGACAGCGAAATCAGCATTGCGATCGGCAATATCATTCCGCACATGTACGCGGGCTGGGCTGGGGGCGCGAAGATGGTGCAGCCTGGAGTTACCAACGCCCTGACAACAGGAAGAACGCATCTGATAGCCGGTCCGCGCGTCTATGAGATTCTCGGCAATGTCGATAACGAAGTCCGCAAGGAAATGGAGACTATCGCGGTACGCTCCGGTCTCAAGTTCATTGTGAATGTAGTTTTGGACGCAGCAGGTGCCGTGGCTGGAGTGGTTGCAGGCGATGTGATAAAAGCGCACCGCGCGGGCGTCGAGATTGCACGCCCGATCTACACCATCGATCTGGATGAGAAGCCCGACATCGTTGTGGCAAGTTCTCATCCGGCTGATCGCGATCTGTGGCAGGGCTTCAAGGCTGTGAATAACTGCGGAATGCTGGTCAAAGACGGCGGGACACTGATTCTCATGATTCCGGCGCCGGAAGGTATTGCCCCCGATCACATGCAGCTTGTGGAGTTCGGGACAACACCAGCAGATGAAGTAATGAAACTGGTGTCGGACGGCAAAGTAACCGACGAAGTTGCTGCTGCCACTTACCTCGCCTTCGATCAAACCCGGAGGCGTTTGAACGTCGCCCTGGTGACGGACGGAATATCGAACTCGGAGGCTACCCAAATTGGCATCACATCCACCGATGATTTCAACGAGGCATTGGCGTCGGCGTTTGCCAGGCACGGTAGTGATGCCCGAATCGGCGTTGTAACCCAGGGCGCGGACATTATGGCGAATTTCACAAAGAAGGGGGTATAAGTCGAATGCCAAAATTTGCAGCGAACTTATCAATGATGTTCACAGAGGCGCCTTTCCTCGATCGCTTCCAGGCTGCGGCGATTGCGGGGTTTAAGGCGGTCGAGTTCCTGTTTCCGTATGAGTACACGCCAGAGGTTATCGAGAACGTGTCAAAAGCGGCCGGTGTTGAAGTTATTCTATTCAATATGCCGGCAGGCAACTGGAGCGCGGGCGAGCGCGGAATCACCTGCCTTCCTGGGCGCGAAGAGGAATTCCGCAAGGGCGTTGAGACAGCTTTGACCTATGCCCGGCAGTTAGGGACACCCCGGCTTCATGCCATGGCTGGCATTGTTCCAATCGGCTGCGATGCGGCGGCTTGTCGCATGACCCTGATTGAGAATCTCAAATTCGCGGCAGATGAGCTCGCGAAGCACGAGATCACACTTCTTCTCGAAGCGATTAATACTCGGGATATGCCGGGCTTTGTTGTCTCCACTCAGAGCGACTCTTATTCAATCTGCGAGGCAGTTGGAGCCGCAAACCTGAAAATGCAAATGGATCTCTATCACATGCAAGTGATGGAGGGAGATCTTGCTACCAAACTCAAGCGTTATGAGGCCCGATGCGGGCACGTTCAAATAGCTGGATGCCCCGAGCGCAACGAACCGGACACCGGAGAAGTGCGTTATGAATACCTCTACCGCGCGCTCGACGAACTCGGATACACGGGATGGGTGGGATGCGAGTATCGCCCGGCAGGCAAGACGATCGATGGGCTTGGTTGGCTGCGGACCGTGCAATCGGCCGGCTAGGCTGCGCAGCATTCGGCATGACGGAAAAGGAGAAATACGTGTCTAAAATTGGATTCATTGGCCTCGGAATCATGGGCAAACACATGCTGCGCAACCTGCGAAAAGCAGGGCATGAATTAGTCGCCTATGACATAGTTCCCGCTTCTGTGGATGCTGTAGTCACCGACGGTGTCGAGCGCGGAGTCTCCTGCAAAGACGTCGCGAGTCGCACGGACATTGTGATTACTATGTTGCCGGATGGCCCGGAAGTAGAACAGGCTGTGCTGGGTTCGGGAGGAGTCCTGGAGGGCGCACATCCGGGACTGATCCTCGTGGATATGAGTTCTATCAGCCCGATGAGTTCGCAGTTGATGGGCGCAGCTTGCAAGGAAAAGGGAGTTGCCTTTCTGGATGCGCCTGTAAGCGGTGGAGAGCCGAAAGCGATCGACGGCACGCTCGCGATCATGGTGGGTGGTGATCAGGAGACGTTCGACAAGGTAACTCCGCTGCTGAAACTCATGGGTTCGAGTGCAGTTCTGACGGGAGGGGTGGGCGCAGGCAACGTGACCAAGCTTGCGAATCAGATTATTGTGGCCGGCAATATAGCTGCAATGTCGGAGGCGCTGGTTCTTGCGGATCGGTGCGGAGTGGATTCGGCAGTGGTGTTCAATGCGATCAAAGGCGGATTGGCTGGAAGCACGGTGCTCAATGCAAAAGCGCCGATGGTTATAGCCAGAAACTTCAAGCCGGGCTTTCGCATTCGCCTGCACCAGAAGGACCTGCGCAATGCCTTACTCACGGCTGAGTCGAAGAAGGTGGCCTTGCCGCTGACCAGCCTGGTTCAACAGATGCTGATTGCGTTGATGAATCACGGTAGTGGCGACCTGGACCATTCAGCGCTAGTGACCTTCATTGAGGACATGGCGCCCAAAACCAGCTCGACAAAACAGCCCGAATAGATCATTTTGCCCGCGGGAGTCGAAGACGGGGTGCAACTGAGTTATCGGCAAACGCTTGCCCTGCATAAATGAAGCATCTGCATGAGGCGTGAAGCACGGAACTCAACGGCAAGCTCTTGATGGCAAGGCCGGAGCGATGAGGAGCGATGCTCGCCCTCAACTTCAGCGCAGCCTGCACTTACTTCTGCCAACGCACAGGGAACGTATGAAACAGCCGCGAATATACAACATCGATCTACAGCAAAGAGGAGGGACAATGACGATTTGAAGAAGAGATATCGAATACGGTTGCCCTCTTTATATGAGATGCACAGGGACGAGCGAAATCTGCAGTTGGGCCAGCGGTCCGGAGACAAAGAACGCTTGTACCGATGCTTACCGCAGGATCAGTTCGGTTGAAGTGTGCAGAGGAAGAGCGGCAGAGCAATACGGATTTTCACAAAGGATAGGAGGTACGACGTGAGACTATGCAGGTTAGCTTCGAAGATACAGACTGTGGTGATGTTCGCTCTTGTTTTAGGAGTGGCCATGTCTGCTTTTGGTCAGGTAGAGACAGGAAGATTTGTAGGGCGCATCGCGGATGAGCAGGGTGCGGTGGTGCCACAGGCAACAGTCAAGGCAACGAATGTTGGCACAAATTTTGTACAAACTGCGGTTACAAACTCAACAGGTGACTATGTAATCACCCCGGTAGCGGCTGGAGTCTACAAGCTGAGCGTTACGGCTCCCGGATTTCAGACTGCCGCCACATCCGAAGTTCAGGTTCAGATTGGTCAGATCGTTCGCGAGGACCTGAGTTTGAAGGTGGGTGCATCAACGACGACAATTGAGGTTACAACGACAGCTCCTTTGATGAACACCGAGTCGGCGACGATTGGAACGGTGGTTTCCAACCAGCAACTCACCGACCTACCGCTCAATGGGCGCGGTTACTTTCAGTTGGCGGAACTCACGCCTGGAGCGGCACTGTTGCCTGCCACAGGCAACTCTCTGGCGATCCGCCCGGAGATCGTGGACGGCAATACGATTAGCGGCATTCATGGCAGTGCGACCTCTTTCCTGCTGGATGGCGTGGACGTGAGCGAGCAGCACCAGGGCGGTACCTTTATCCAGACATCAATTGATGCTCTGCAGGAATTCAGCGTCCAACAGAACGCGTACTCAGCGGAGTATAACCGTGGTGGTGCGTCGTTCAACGCATCAACAAAGTCCGGAACAAACAAATTTCACGGTGGTGTGTTCGAGTTTATCCGGAACGAAAAGCTCGACGCCCGCAACTTTTTCTCAATTAAGCGCGCAATTCTGAAGCGCAACCAGTTTGGTGGCGATATCGGTGGGCCGCTCTCCATTCCGCATCTGTATAGCGGCACGGACAAAACGTTCTTCTTCGTAGATTACGAGGCACAGCGGTTGCGGCAGGGGTTAGTAGAAAGCGGTACTGTACCCACTGCAGCCCAGCGGTCAGGCGATTTCAGCGCTGCAGGATTGAACGCGATCTATGATCCGCTGACGACCATCACATCCGGAGGCGTAACTACGCGCTCGCAGATCAGCTGCAATGGGGTTCTGAATGTGATCTGCCCCGGACTGATTGTGCCGCAGGCCAAGGCAGTTTTGGCCTACTATCCTGCGGGAAATGCCAGTGCGACCAGTTTTCAGGCAGTTCCGTCGCAGGCGATTGACTGGGACCAATTCACCGCCAGGATTGACCACCAGATCAATCAATCCAACCGCCTGTTCTTCCGTTGGGCGTATACGAACAATCGTGAGACGGATCCAAACTTTTCGCCCCTCTTGAAGACGGCCTCGTTGACCTCCAACGGTCAGGACATCGCACTCGGCCTGATTACAAACATCGGCACCAACAAAGTGCAGGACTTCCGCATTCACGGACTACCCAGCCACGTGCGGCTCTCTGCATTCCTGCAGGGTACTGACTTTAACGCTGCAAACGCCATCCAAGGATTCACCGGACTTGCACGGCCGGATACTGGCAGTTCCTTCCCGGATTATTCGTGGAGCGGCTATGCAGCGCTTCAGGGTTCCACGTTTGACCAGCGGCCTAAATCGCAAGACCGCCGGGTGTTGGAACCGACGGACACCTTCACCATCCTGAAGGGTCGCCAGTCTTTGAAGTTTGGCGTCCTGATTCGTTATTATCAGTGGCTTGGCTACGATAGCGCGACCTATGCCGGCAACTTCGGTTTCACGGGCGCTGTAACTCAAAACCCGGGTGGCACTACAAAGGGAGGCGACGCTTTCGCAGACTTCCTGCTGGGTTATCCCTCTTCGGTAGCTCGCGCATATCCTGGAGCCAATTTCGGAGGACAGGCCTGGTACAAGGAATTCTTTGCCCAGGACGATATACGCGTCAGCGCCAAGCTGACCGTCAACGTCGGCCTGCGCTACGAGTATTCTCCGTGGCTTGAAGGCTACCTTGGACAGCTGGGCACATTTGATCCCACCAAGCCCAAGCCGATCATTGTAGCCAGCCATAGCAGCTCTGTGAACACATCATCCCAATATGCTGCTCCTGCCGCAATGCAGTTCTTCGGTCAGTATGTTCAGACCACCAGCGACGCTGGCTTGCCGTATAACCTTACCTACACAGACAAGATGCAGTTCGCTCCTCGTGTCGGCTTTGCATGGCGGCCTACTGACAAATTTGTGGTTCGCGGCGGCTACGGGATGTACTATGAGCCCGAGGGCACCGGCGGTAGAGTCAACCGCAATATTCTTCCATTCCTGCTCTCCGAGACGGTTAACCAGACAGCGAATATTGTTCCGACGCGTACCACGGGAAACTTCTTCCTTGGCTCGCAGCTCGGCTCTTACTAACCCAACGCTCAACCCGACCCTCACGCATCTAAAGATGGGCGAGAACGATCACTACAGCATTTCAGTCGAGAGGGAACTTAGCACCAAGACTCTGGCTGAAGTGGCCTATGTGGGGAATCACGCACTGCATCTCCAAGCCAGCAACGACTTCAATGATCCAACGCCGGGACCGGGAGCAGTTCAGGGACGCCGCCCGTATCAGCCATGGGGTGCGATTACGATGCAGTCGCAGGATACAGGCGCGACCTATCAGTCACTGCAGACGAAACTGGAGCACCGTGCTGGAAACGGACTAACGGCGCTCGTCTCTTATACATGGTCGAAGTTCCTGCAGTTTGCACAAACGCCGCAGGCGGGAGGAAATACAGGATACGAACACACTTACTCGCCATTTGACATCCCGCAGAACCTGGCGATAAGTGGTACCTACCAGATACCAGTTGGCCGTGGCAGAACCTTCCTCAGCCAAAGCAACGCGCTGATGAATACAGTGCTGGGTGGATGGCAAGTGCAGACGATCACCATCTTGCGCAGCGGTATGCCCTACACGCCGGTGGTCGGGTCTGACGTAGCGAATACGGGCGTTGGCTCTCAGCGGCCAAACCGGAATCCAGCTGGAGGGACTTCAGGCTTCCAGAAGTCGCTGAAGAAGTGGTTTGACCCAACAGCATACGTCGCTGCGCCGGCCTATAACTACGGAACGGTTCGCGCAAATACCTTGAGGGGCGATATGCGCCGGCAGTTCGACGCATCGATCTTCAAGAACTTTGTGATGCCGAACGAGACGACGCTTTCTTTCCGCGCGGAAGCATTTAACATTTCCAACACAACCAGTTTCAATGCGCCTGGAGCCACGGTTACTTCATCGTCATGCTGCGCGATCACATCCACTTCGATTCCTTCGCGTGACATTCAATTTGCGTTGAAGTACAACTTCTAACGGGAAAGGCAGTAATACATGCGTATACTTGCAGTACTTCTGATCTGTGCCGCCTCACTACAGGGGGCGGCACAGGTCCCTTCTTCAGCACCCGTATCCATTCAAGTCGACCTCGCAAAGCCACAGGGGCCTTATAACCCGATCTACAGCTGGTTTGGCTACGACGAGTCAAACTACACGACGATGAAGGACGGCAAGCAACTGCTCAGGGAATTGCATGACCTGAGCCCAGTGCCGGTATACATCCGCGCGCATCATCTGCTGACTTCGGGCAATGGAGTGGCGGAACTGAAGTGGAGTTCATCCAATGTATTTTCGTTGGATGCAAATGGCAATCCGGTATATGACTTCACCATCACCGACCAGACCTTCGACGCATACCAGAAGGCAGGTGTGCGGCCGATGGTTGAACTCGGCTTCATGCCGAAAGACCTAGCCGCTAAGGTAGCGGGAGTGAATGCGTATCAGCTTCACTATCCTGATCCCACGATGGGGGGGGCTTCAAACAATCCACCCAAAGACTACGCGATGTGGGGTGAACTGGCGCGCAAGTACACGGAGCATCTTGTCGAGCGCTATGGCAAGGAACAGGTGAGCACCTGGTACTTCGAAGTGTGGAACGAGCCAGACATCGTCTATTGGCATGGCACGCCCGAGGAATATTACAAGCTTTACGATTACGCGGTTGCGGGTGTTCGCGCGGCGCTGCCTAATGCAATTGTCGGTGGCCCGGCTAGCACAGGCCCGGCATCCGATAAGGCTTCAGCATTTCTGGATAACTTCCTGAAGCACTGCTTGAATGACAAGAGCGCCGCAAACGGGAAGGCGGTTCCGCTTGATTTTATTTCGTTCCATCCCAAGGGACAGCCGAAACTGGTAGACGGACATGTACGGATGGGCCTATCGAATGAATTGAGGGCAGGGGAAGCTGGTTTCAAGATTGTCGCAAGATACCCGCAGTTCATTCACCTGCCAATTATCCTGAGCGAGGCTGATCCTGAAGGTTGCGCAGGGTGCTCCATGAAGGTGAATCCGGCAAATGCGTACCGCAACGGACCACTCTATGCCTCGTATACGGCGACGGCAATCAAAGCGCTGTTCGAGTTGCAGGACCAGTCCAAGGTAAATTTGCTGTCAATGCTGTCGTGGTCATTCGAATTTGAAAACAAAGACTACTTTGAGGGATTTCGTACCCTATCGACCAACGGCGTGGACAAGCCTGTACTGAATGTCTTCCGAATGGTCGCACTCATGTCCGGGGAACGTGTGACGACGAGCAGCACGGGACAGGTACCGCTCGACGAAATTCTAAAGAGCGGAGTGAGGCAGACGCCTGATGTGGACGCTCTTGCAACAAAGGCGGAGCATGAGGCGGCAGTCATGCTGTGGAATTACCACGACGACGATGTGCCGGCGCCTGCCGCAGAGACTCAGGTGACGGTTACAGGGATTCCCGCGGGCGTCAAGAAGGTTTTGCTTGAGCATTATCGGATCGACGAGAACCACAGCAATTCGTACACAGTGTGGAAGGGGATGGGGTCTCCCCAGGCGCCGACACCAGAGCAATATGCGCGGCTGAAGCAGGCCGGACAACTGGAGCTTCTGCAATCTCCTGAATGGCTTGATGTGAGCGACCGCAAGGTTACGATTATTACCAGTCTCCCGCGGCAGGCTACATCGCTGATGCACTTGAAGTGGTAGAAGGACTGTGACGCTGCGGAGAAGAACCGGACATGGGGGCCGATTGGAGGAAACTACCAATTGGCCCTTATGTCTCACTCGACAAAGACGCCGCGTTACCAGCCAACAACCATAGCCGCCACTAATTCAAAGTGAGTTGCACGGATAAGTCAGAAGTTGCGTTCGATGGAGACTCTCAATGAAGTCATTGTTTACATTCTGGGTGTTGTTCCTTTGCCTTACTGGCAACTCATTAGCACAGGCTGTATCTCAACCGGCCTACCTGAACCCATCGAAGCCCATTGACCAACGGGTGGCTGACCTTATCTCTCGCATGACGCTTGAAGAGAAGGCGCAGCAGTTGAACCACCTGAACAAGGGGATCCCCAGGCTAAGAGTAAGTGCCTGGGGCGGGTGGAATCAAACACTGCATGGAGTGTGGTCGAAGCAACCAACTACGCTGTTCCCGGCTGCAATCGGCATGGGAGCAACATGGGACACAGCATTAGTGAAGTCGATAACTCATGCGATGTCAGATGAGGCCAGGGCGCTGTATAACATTGGCGCCGAAGGGCCGCGCAGCAAGCACGGTCTCGTGTATCGGTCGCCGGTTATCAATATAAGCCGCGACCCGCGGTGGGGACGCATTCAAGAAGTATTCAGCGAAGATCCGTTTCTGACGGGAAGAATGGCTGTTGCTTATGTGACCGGTCTCCAAGGGAACGATCCACGTTATCTTGAAGTGGCGGCAACGGTAAAGCACTTTGCCGTGAATAACGTTGAGACGAATAGGACAAGATTCTCGGCTTCAGTGGATGAACGCAACCTGATGGAATACTGGCTGCCCCATTGGAAAGATGCCATTATGGAGGGCCATGCTCAATCGGTTATGGCGTCCTACAACGCGATCAATGGTTACCCGGATGCGGTGAACAAGTACTTGTTGACCGATATCCTGCGGGGTCAATGGGGGTTCGATGGATTTGTAACCGACGACCTTGGCGCGGTGGCGCATCTTATCGATGGGCACCACATGACCGAAGATCCTATTGAGGCCACGGCGCGCGCGATTCAAGCCGGCTGCGACTCGGACGATCAGCAATTTGAAACAAATATTCCATTGGCGGTGAAGAGTGGCCGCCTGCCTGTTGCCGATGTAGATCGCGCGCTATCTCGCGTGTTGCGCGTGGGATTCCGCCTCGGCGCCTTCGACCCGCCAGAGATGAACCCCTATTCAAAGATCACGGCGAGCGTGATCCGGTCGCCTGAACACTTGCAGCTTTCTCTGCAGACGGCTCTGGAGTCGATGACTCTGCTGAGCAATCGCAAGGAGTTTCTGCCGCTGAAGAAACAGGGAGTAAAGAGCATTGCCGTAATTGGCCCTGCTGGAGACGAAGCTTATGAGACCGGCAATTACTATGGGAAGCCCATTCGTAAGATCGGCCCGCTGCAGGGACTGAAGGAATTGCTTGGTCCGGGAGTGGAGATTGGATATGAGCAGGGCGCTGGGTTTACGGACGCACGCGACCCAGGCGCGATAGCGCGAGCGGTTGACTTGGCGCGTAAATCCGATGTGGTCCTCCTGTTTCTCGGAACCAACTTGAAGGTCGAAGCGGAGGGCCGTGACCGCAGAGATCTGAATCTTCCGGGCGCCCAGGAAGAGTTGATGGAAGCCGTTTTTGCCGCAAACCCGAAGACCGTGCTGGTCCTGATGAATGCCGGACCGCTTGCGGTTGACTGGGCAAACGATCACTTGCCTGCGATTCTGTCAGCGTGGTATCCGGGAGAATTTGCGGGAACCGCCATCGCGCAAACGCTGTTCGGCGACTACAATCCCGGGGGACATCTACCCTACACGGTCTATGCAAGCCTCGATGGGGTGCCGCCAGCGAACGAATATGACGTTTCAAAGGGCTTTACCTATATGTACTTCAAGGGCTTGCCCTTGTACCCGTTCGGTCATGGGTTGAGCTATACGCAGTTCGAGTACAGCAACCTCAAGGTTTCGAAGAGCAAAACCGATGCAGCCGGGACTGTGAAGGTCTCCTTCGACCTGCGGAACTCGGGCAAGCGTAAGGGCTCCGAGGTTGCGCAGTTGTATGTTCACCAGGTGAATTCCGATGTAGTGCAGCCGATCAAGAGCCTGCGAGGATTTGAACGCGTCAACTTGGAGGCAGGCGAGACGAGACATATCGAACTCACGCTTCCAGTTTCAAGGCTTTCTTACTATGACATCGTTACCAGGAAGTTCATCGTTGCGCCTGGGATGTTCGACTTGATGATCGGATCGTCTTCGGATGATATTCGCCTCCGGGGGCAGTTGCAGGTGGCGCGCGGAAACTCCGCCGTATCGCCAGCAAAGAAGGCGTCACCGGGTAAGTGATTGACCGGAGAGTCGTCTAGCGACCAAATGGATTCTGGAAGTGTGCCTCAAGTGCCACGCCGCAGGGCACACTTCCACGAGTCTTCCCGGGGGCGGTGACAATAGTCCAGCCGCAATCCAAATGCAGAAATGAGCGGCCATCGGGTGCCTGATCGTGCCGCTGCGAACATTGGGCTGCGCCCCGCCGTCGTGCCTCGCCGTGCTTGCATTTCCACAATCACTTGTACGCAATGACTTTCTCCCTGCCCATTAGAGCTATGATGGTTGGTTCGAAGCGTAAGGAGAGTTACAGCATGGATACGACGGTGTTTGACCTACTGGCCAGATATGGGTGGTTGATCGCAATTGTCCTTATAGTGGCGTTCAATAAGGCAATATTGCGTGTTTTCTTCGGGACCGTCATTGTTTCGAAGGACGAAATCGGAATTCTGAATAAAAAGTGGGTGCTTTTCGGCAAAAACCGCACGCTTCCCGATGGTGCAATTGTCGCGTTGAGCGGCGAAGCGGGGCTGCAGGCTGATACGCTCGCTCCCGGGATTCATTTTGGACTCTGGGCGTGGCAATACGCTGTCTCAAAGGTTCCGTTCACAACCATCGACAAGGGGCACATCGGCATTGTAGAGGCGCGCGATGGGCATCCGCTTTCGGGGGGCCGCGTGTTGGCAAAGACCGTCGAGTGCAATTCGTTTCAGGATGCGCGGGGGTTCCTTACACGGGGCGGCGAGCGCGGACCGCAGATATCAGTGATTCCTCCGGGAACGTATCGGATCAACACAGCGCTTTTCCAGGTAAGCATGGACGAGGTCCTGGAGATTCCTGACAATATGGTAGGAGTGGTGACGACGAAGGACGGGAAACCGCTTGCCACGGGTGAAATTGCCGGCAACGAAATCGCGGGCCATAACATGTACCAGGATGCCGAAGCGTTTATCACAAACGGCGGGCACAAGGGCTTGCAGGAGCAGGTCATTCTCGCTGGCCGGTATTTCATCAACCCGCGTTTTGCGACCGTCGAAATGAAGCCCATGACCGAAGTCCCAATCGCGAATGTCGGTGTTGTCATTGCCTACGTGGGCGAAGAAGGCAGGGACGTGACTGGCGACAGCTTCAAACACGGCAACCTGGTGAGTCGTGGGCAGAAGGGCGTGTGGGTTGATCCGCTCGATCCGGGCAAGTATCCCATCAACCCGTTCACCCATAAGGTCGAGATTGTTCCGACCGCGAACATCGTGCTTAATTGGGCGACGGGAAAGACTGAGGCGCACAAACTCGACGAGAAGCTTTCGACAATCACCGTGCGCTCTTCCGACGGATTCACATTCAACCTTGACGTCAGCCAGATCATCCACGTGCCGCGCAACGACGCGCCCAAAGTAATTGCTAGGTTTGGAACGATGGCCAATCTGGTCACGCAGGTTCTGGAGCCTACCATTGGCAACTACTTCCGCAACGCCGCGCAGACGTCGGATGTGATCGAGTTCTTGAAGAAGCGCAGCGAGAGGCAGGCCGAAGCGAAGACGGCGATCGGCGCGGCTCTCACCGAATACAACGTGAATGCGATTGATACTCTGATCGGCGATATCACGCCGCCGGAAGCGCTGATGAAAACGCTGACAGACCGGAAGATAGCCGAGCAGGAGCAGGTGACCTACAAGACCCAGCAGTTGGCAGAAGAAACCCGCAAGGATCTTCAGCAGGCCCGCGCAATGGCAGACACGCAGGCCCGGGTCGTCGACTCCGAACGGAGCGTGACCATTGCCAAGTTCGGCGCAGAGGCGGCCATTGAAGGAGCGCGGGGACAGGCCGAATCAAAGAAGATTAACGCCGAAGCGGACGCCAACGTGATTACGACGGTCGGCAACGCGGAAGCCTCGAAAACTCAAGCTGTTGGAACGGCCGAGGCTGACGTCATCAAGCTGAAGATCGATTCGATGGAATCAGGCAATTACGCGCTGGTGCAAGTGATGCAGGCCCTGGCCCAGAACAAGGTTCAGCTGGTTCCGCAGATTGTCGCGGGCGGAGGCGGAAGCCAGGGCGGGACTCTGGTCGATGTGCTGTTGGCTAACCTGCTTCGTGACAACATGAAGGCAGGGGGCAACACGCCGACATAGAAAGATGTACATCCGGCGTTGATTGATCTTTGGGCGAGACCCAGTAGCAAGTGACGACCTGTCGCGGAAATTCGCGGAAGGGGCCGATCCAATGCAGGCAGCAGAGATCCTGCTCATGGTAACCGCAGGAGTAAACTGCTGCCAGTGTTGCGCCGCTGCCCGGCCGGACAATTTCAAGGGAGAATACCGATTTTGAGCCAGATTAAAGTTGATAAAAGCGTGTGCCAGAAAGACGGTGCATGCGTGGCGGTTTGTCCCGCAAGGTTTATTGCTCTTGGTGAGGAGGGATTTCCCGAAGAGGTTGCGGACCATAGTTGCATCTTGTGCGGCCACTGCGTCGCCGTGTGTCCTCATGATGCACTGACTCACTCAGGCCTGCCCGAGGATGCCATTTTGCCGGCGTTTAGGGAATGGCCGGCTCCCGCAGTTCTAGACGGCTTTTTGATGAGCCGGCGGTCGGTGCGGGAGTTCAAGGATAAGCCCATCGCACACGGGACATTGGAGGCACTGCTCGACGTGGCTAGACGGGCTCCGACGGCGTCGAACTCTCAGAAGTTGCATTGGATCGTGGTGGAGGGCGGAAACAAGGTCCATGCCTTGTCAGTGGAGGCGATGAACTGGTTGCTGAATGCAGGCATCAGCAAAGCGATGGTGGAGCATTGGGAAAGTGGGTATGACTTTATATTGCGCGGTGCGCCCGTGGTGATCATGGCCTGCACGCCTGAGGACTATGCCTGGGGGAAACAGGATTGCGCCATTGCCCTGACGTTTCTTGAATTGGCGGCAGAGGCACGCGGACTCGGTGTGTGCTGGGCCGGCTATCTGACGCGCGTAGCTGAGTCCCATGAGCCTATTCGGAAGGCACTATCGGTCCTTGAAGGGTATGTTGTTCGCGGAGGCGTGATGCTCGGAGTACCTAAGTTTTCGTACCGGCTGGTACCGCCGAGGAAACAACTCAGTGTGCAATGGAACTGAACCAGGTGCTCAATTTCTGTTCTGAATTTGGTGTCAAATGAAACTCGTCAAAGTGGTCCAGTTGGCGCTGCCAAAATGGTGCCGGAACTGCGATGGCTGCATCGGCTCAGTCGGCGGAATCATGCTGCGAGCGCTCATGAACGGCGAGGCACTGGCCAGTCTCCATCCTTTTGTGCTGCGGATGCTATTATTTCTCCACATAAGATGCGGCAATCGCGGGTTAAGCAGCAGCCTAAATCCGTGTCCCGGCTACTGTTAGGGGTGCCGGTCCGGGCATCGGATTCTCGTTGAGTGGTTTGGTGACTACGAATGGAACTGGATACCTCAGGTGCAGGTTCAGACAAGTCAACTGATCTGCGTGATCCTCATCCTGGCCCTGCGAAGCTTCCCGCTCAGGGCTTTCAGGAGGAGAAGCAGGAGCTTGAGTGGGTCCTCCAGCATCCGGATATTGCACGCTCCCCGAATCTCGTCCGCTTCCTATCGTTTATTTGCAATCGATATTTCGAAGGTGAAGCCAGCGAAATCCGTGAGTATGCAATTGCTGTCGAAGCACTGGGACGCAAAGCTTCCAATTTCGATTCCCATATAGATCCGATCGTCCGCGTAACCGCCCGGACTCTCCGTAAGAAACTTGAGGAAATCTACAAAGGCGACGGCAGAGACCGTACACTGGAAATGGTCTTGCCGCTCGGCCACTATGTTCCTCAGTTTGTTAGGCGTTCCCACCTGGAAGCAGATGCCGTCATTCCGAATGGGATGGACTCGACCGGCAAGGCTGGCAGTATTGCGGGCGGTGGCTCTGCCGATGCGTCAGAGGTTGCTGAAGAGCCGCTGCTCCCCCGAACTTTTGCCATCCTCGCTCATCACAAGCGCGGGATTGGGATATCTCTCCTGGCCTTGCTTGCTCTGTCTGGTGTTTTTGTGGTGGGTTTCTTCCTTGGGCAGCGTACCGACCGGCATGTGCAATTCGCCAGCGACACTCTTCAATGGGGTGAGCCGGTTTGGAGCGACGAATTCAATGAGCCAGCCCAAGAGTTTCCAGACCCATCAAAATGGACCTACGACCTTGGCAATCAGTCAGGTTGGGGGAATCATGAGCTTGAGATTTATTGTTCACCCAAGGGATTAAACCCGCCGGAGTGTGATTCGCGCCGCCCAAACGCCTTTCAGGATGGAGCCGGTCATCTGGTTTTACGCGCTCAAAAGGGCCGGGACGGCAATTGGACCTCGGCCCGGATGACCACCCGTGGCCTGAAGGACTTTCAGTATGGGCGCATAGAGGCCCGGATGAAGCTGCCCACCGGTAGTGGTCTCTGGCCCTCCTTCTGGATGCTCGGCGCAAATTTCGACACTGTCGGATGGCCTGCTGCCGGGTCTTTGGATATTGTTGAAAATATTTCACTTACTCCACGCACTAACGGTCTGGGACCAGGGATGATTCGGTCCACTTTGCACGGTCCAAGGTACTATGGCGGCAACGGCCTGTGGCATGACTTCAAGCTCCCGAATGGCGCCAGGGTTGACGACGGAGCCTTTCACACTTACGGCATTATCTGGTCTCCGGGCATGATCCAGTTCTATTTTGACGATCCGGCAAATATTTTCTTTGTTCAGGATGCAAGCGACCTCCCGGAAGGCGGAGAGTGGGTCTTCGATCACCATTTCTCGCTCTTTCTTAATCTTGCCGTTGGCGGCGACTGGCCGGGTGCCCCGGGCGCTACTACCCCTAACCCTGCGGATATGCTGGTCGACTACGTCAGGGTCTTTAACATTCCAAGTATTCCGGCACCCAGTATCCAATGGCAGCCGGTTCAGGTTAAGAGCGGCTCCACCGTGGCCAGCATCGTGAGTCTGCAGGCGGTCAAATACTCCAGCCGCGTCCATCTTGCCTGTGCAACTGAGCCTGCAACTGTGATCTGTTCGCTTGCCACCTCGGTCGTGAACTTCTCTGACACGCTTTCGCAGGAGGATACGCTCACTCTGTCTACTGAGTCCTTTTCCGATAAAGGCAGAATCGTAGCACCTCCGGGACATTACAAGGTCACAATCACTGCCACAACCATCAGCGGAGACCACTCTCAGCTTACGGTTCCCTTCGAGTTAGGGAGCGGACAGTAATCCAGCAGAGACATGCGGTTGGCTTTTTCCCAGTTCCCTTGGCTCTCTGATGCCTGGAAATGCAATCTGCCCCGACTCTGGTCATCCCAATCCGCATGTGCCGGCAGCCACGAAGAGCCTGAAAAACCCTTCAGGCGTCTATAGGGAGCTATTTACAAGCGTAAATCGGCGGGGATTTACGACCGATTTACAGGTAAATCATATCTGCGGGCCATCCTCCAGGATCACTCACCGAGCGAGCGCAAAGTTGTTCAGTACTGGGCACCAAGGCTTGCTGTTTGCAAACCCTTTGGTCTGACGCCCAAGTGCGCATCGCCTGTAAACGCTGCGCAGCCGCTTCTGCTGAATTAACGCGGAGCTGGAGTCCGTCGGGGGGCGGCGCGCCATGCCTGGATACCCGCGGAAAGCCTGGGATGAGCGACTTGGTTCGCTCTCACTCAGCAGCTCGGGCGACGGGCAGGTTTTCTACACTCATGAGCGCCAACGCGCCGTATACCTCAGTGGTACAGAATCAAAACTCGTAAATTTATCGTCTCGTTACGTATTCAGCCGTGCTTTACCACGCGTTGAATACGCTTTGTTTGATGGGCCGTGTGAATGCAAGTCTCTAAAGCAGGTGGCGAGCTGGCAGCCGCGGCCTCCTGGCGGAGAACGCAAGGCACATAATGCAAGCCCGACAGGCAATTGGCGAAAGTGCCGCACGCAAGGCGGCAATCAAAGAGACAAAGGGTCTGCCGGGCTCGAATGACCGGCAGGAGAAGAAACCGGGTACAAAACCAAGAGGGGATATCGGCCATCCCTTCCGAAACAGGCAAATGCGCACGCTCAAGAGAATGGGCTCTCCACCTTCGCCAGGCGAAGCAGGAATGGGGCTAAAGAGCGATGCGCGCTGACCCGCATGATACGTGCGGTTTTATGGAGGATACGCTGAGATGTTGAAGAGAATCTTGCAATTCGCTGTGCTTGTTGCGTGCCTACTGGCCTTGCCGGTCTTTGCGCAATCGGATCGTGCCACCATCACAGGTACGGTTCAGGACTCATCGTCGGCGGTACTGCCCGGAGCACAAGTCCGGGTGACAAATGTGGGGACAAACGTGGTGCTGACGACAACCTCGGACAACGCGGGTCTTTACCGGGTAGGTAATCTTCCAATTGGGAACTACAGCGTCAGCTTCTCGAAGGTTGGCTTCAAGACGCTCGATCGCAAGGGCATTACCCTGATGATCAGCCAGGTGGCGCAGATAAATGCCGCACTCGAAGTGGGCGCAGCCAGCGAATCGATTGAAGTAACAGCCTCGACTCCGGTACTGCAAACCGAGGATGCAGTTACCTCTTCCAACCTTGATAGCGAAGCGGTAAGCGAGCTTCCTTTAAACGTGCAGGGCAGCCGCAACCTCTCAAATTTCATGTTCGCCTATGTGCCTGGTGTTGAAGGCACGGACTATGGCTCGCACATCAACGGCAGCATGGCACTTACCAAAGAGGTGATGATTGATGGCACGTCGGCTGTTTCACAGCTCGGCGGCTACATCAGCGAGTCGCAGCCCCCGATGGAAGCCGTTCAGGAGTTCGAGGCAGACACCGCAGGCATTGGCGCCGATGCAGGGCGCAGCGGCGGTGGCGTGTTCCGGTATGAAATGAAGTCTGGAACGAACAAAATGCATGGCAGCCTCTTCGGCTTCATGCACTCGACGGCTCTGGATGCGTTGAGCGCGTCCAATCACCTGGCTGCTATTACCGATCCTGCAAACTCCGCTGCCTATCTGAAAAAGAGTGACAGCCTCTCTGACTGGGGTGGAAGCTTTGGCGGTTCTCTCAAGAAGGATAAGCTCTTCTACTATGGCGCATTCGAGCGCTACATGCAGTCGATGTGGAGTCTCGGACCGAATTCGCGCACCGTTCCCACCGATGCCATGATGGGCCTGGACTCAAGCGGCAACGTCTTAGCGTATGCCGATCTGAGCCCGATGCTGTCGCCTGGCGCTCCGGTATTGACTTATGGCGGCGCTCCAGCGGTAGATAGCTGCGGGAATAACATCTATAAGGGAGCTATCGTCGACCCGGCCAGTGTGACTCCCAGCACGTTTGGTTGCGTCTTTGTGAACAACCATGTTCCGACCAGCATGCTGAGCGCGACATCCGCCAAGATTCTCAAACTTTATCACCAGTACTATAAACCGGAATCTTCTCTAACGGCCAATGAAGCGGGCAATGCTTCTTCTCCCGATCCCTGGTTCCACAACACACAGAGCAGCATCAAGGTCGACTACAACCTGAGCCCCAGGCAACACCTCAACGGTTCGTACTACTTTGACAACTATCCGCGCATCAATGCCGATCAAGGCGGTGTCTGGTCTGCGACATCTCCAAACGGCGGCCCGATGGCGAACGCGTATTGGCACAACACCACAGCGTCAGGCACCCGCTTGAGTTATACGTACATCGCCTCGCCCAATCTGGTAAATACCGCGAACGCCACTCTCAACCGCTTCCGGAATCCAAGCATCGCTGTATCCCAGGCAAGCGGATGGGACCACACTCTTGGGATCATGTCGGGAGCCGGCAATTTCCCTCTGATCGTTTTTAGCTCGGGCATGTACACCAACGGCGGTAATTATCAGAACGGCTGGAACTTCTCAAGTCTGGGAAGCCAGTTCAACGACTTCTATGCCGGCAACACCTTTATCTATAGCGATGAAGCGGCCTTCACTCACGGTCGCCATAATTTGAAGATTGGCATGGAATTCCGAGCGATGCAATTCAACAGCCATCCAGACTCGAACACCTTCAACAACATCACTTTCGATCCCACTTCGACGGCTGGACCGTGGTACGACTTTAATGCCTACAACCAAATCGGCAACGCCTTCGCAAGCTTTCTCCTAGGCGAAGCCTACCTGGCTACAGCGACGGCGAACGATCCGGAGTATGGACGGCGCAAGGCTTTCTCGTGGTACGCAATCGACGACTTCAAAGTAACTTCGCGGCTAACCGTGAACATGAGCCTGCGCTGGGACTTCAACAATCCTTACAAGGAGAGGTATGGCCACTGGTCAAGCTTCGAGACGAACGACAAGAACACAGTTACCGGCGAGATGGGGCAGTATGAGTATCTGACGAGCAGCGGACAGTCGTTCGAACGTCGCCAAGACTATTACAACTACGCGCCGCATGTCGGTGCAGCATACAAGCTGACCGAGAAGACCGTATTACGCGGAAACTTTGGAGTCTTCTTCACGCCGCTGAATCTGAACACCTGGGGTGGAATTCCCTATCAGCAGACTGGCAATCCAGGCTTCTACCAGCACAGTACGGAGTCAAACTTCAACTGGGATGCAGGGTACAAGCCTGTGCTCTCCCAGGTAAAGACCCCCGACTACACGCAATGGGGCAACGTAAGCATAGATCCTCGCTCGCTGACACCGGGCAATACGCAGCAATACAGCTTTGGCCTGCAGCGTGAACTGGCCCGCGATACAAAGGTCGACGTGAACTGGATCCAGAGCCACAGTTACCATCTGCAGAGCGGCACCTTGCTCACCAATCAGCCGACTGTGGCCAACATGCAGAACTATGTTCTGAATGGAAAATTTCCCGCATCTTATCTGGCTAACCCATACTGGGGTTACGGTGGACCAGGATGGCAGGGCATCACTCCTTTTCCGCAGGTCGCTGTTGCCTACGGTCCCCTGTTCAGCGTCGGATCGCCGCTGGGTAACTCCGACTACAAGAGCCTGCAGATTGGTGTAACTCGCCGCTCCGCAAAGGGGCTTTCCCTGCAAGGCAGTTATGCGTGGGCAAGAGTTCATGGCGATGTCGATTCGGGTTTTGAAGAGCTCTGGTGGACGGGCAGCCTTCAAAACATATACGACCTGAAGAACGAAGCGAAGGGAATCTCGTCCTTTGACATGACACATATCGTCAAGGGATATGTAATCTACAACCTTCCATTCGGCCACGGCAGGGCACTCATGGCCAACGCGAGTCCACTGCTGGATAATATCGTCGGCGGATGGAGCTTGAACGGGGACTTCCACTACAACACCGGCACGCCGATCTCTGTTCACTCCACTAACTCCTATCCGGGGTTCAACTCGGTCTATGTGAACCTGACCCCCGGATGCAAGTTGACGAACGGGAGCCGCAAGCTCAACCAGCAATGGCTTAACCCGTCCTGCTTCCAGAATCCGGCGCCGGGTCAACTGGGCACTGCCGGAAACTTCCAGTCGCAGGTGCGCAACCCCGGCATCGCAACCGAAGATCTCAGTGCACACAAGAGTCTTGTTATGGGTCCTGACAGACAATACAACCTCACCTTGCGCATCGAGTTCTTCAACGTATTCAATCGAAGTGCGCTGGGCGGTCCCGATACCAATATGGGCGATGCTACTTTCGGCAAAATCATCAGCTACGGGGGAGTGGGCGGACGAGTGGGTCAGTTTGGCGCGCGCTTTACGTTCTAGTCAACCAACCCTTGAGGATCTCCGGGCAGCAGTGGCCATGCTGCCCGGAGACTTGCCTATAGATCCATCCACACAGGGCCAGCCCCGTGCGTCAATGCGCGTTGAGGTGCAGGGAAAATCAAGTCAAAGAGAGACGAACCCATGTTGAACTTCATGCATTTGCAGATTCCATTCTCATTTTTGATGAGCGTTTTTCTCGTCACCGGTTGCGGCGGAAGCGGAGGCGCATCAACGTCCGTCACCAGTCAGCAGGTAACTGCGCCAGTTATCTCATCCGTAGCTGCGCAGAGTGGCGCCAAAGTGGTGACGCTGACGACAACGACATCCGGGGCCACTATCTACTACACACTGGATGGATCGACCCCAAGCAGCACTTCGCAATTGTATGCGGCGCCCTTTCTCGTCGCGTCCAACCTGACGGTGAATGCCTTCGCAACGGCCTCGGGCGCAACCGCCAGCAGTGTAACCAGTCAGCCCTTCACGCTGGGCATTCCGTCGGGAACGCTGGTCTGGTCGGACGAATTTGCAAATTCGACGGGGTCTAATGCCCAGCCCAACCCGCTGGTGTGGACCTACGACACAGGCGCAAGCGGCTGGGGAAACAGCGAGTTGGAAGACTACTGTGGATGGGGTTCATCCGTTTCCCCGTGCAGTTCTGCCAGTCCAAATGCCTATGTGGGAACAGACGGCTATCTTCATATTGTTGCGCAGCAGCCGTCGGCAGGTGTCTATACTTCTGCGCGACTCAAGACCCAGGGGCTGTTCAGCTTCCAATACGGCAGGTTTGAAGTGCGGGCGCAGGTCCCGGAAGCGCAGGGCTTCTGGCCCGCGGCATGGCTGCTGGGCAATAACATCGCTACCGTAAACTGGCCGGCCTGCGGCGAACAGGATGTGCTGGAACGGGTAAACGCCGCAAATACACCAGACTGGAACGAAGGCTCCATTCACGGGACTGGTTTCACCGGCAGCAATCTGGGAACTCTTTACGACTTCAGCGGTGGGCAGACAGCCGCTGGCTGGCACACCTACGGAATGATCTGGAGCAAGGGGAGCGTGGCCTATTACATCGACAACCCCGCCACGCCCTACGTCACCTACACCACCTCGAACATGAGCGGTCTCAGTGGCGCAGTATGGCCCTTCGATTCCGGGGGCAATTTCATCATTCTCAATCTGGCTATTGGCGGGACATGGCCGGGAAGCCCAAACTCCAATACCCCATTTCCCTCCCAAATGCTTGTTGATTACGTGCGTATTTACGCCAATTAGTCGATGGAAAAACGTTCGGCTCTTGAAGCCGCCCCAAGATTGAAAACAAGAGGAAAGAGTGCAATGTTGCGACTGAATCATGGAGCTAGATGCTTGGCGATTTCGTTGTTGGCCCTGTTTTCACTGATGTCCGGCTATTCCCAGAAGTCCGAAACCAGGGATATTCAAAGGACCGATAAGTCAACTACCAGTCGCACACTGCTCTGGGGTGATGAATTTAATGGCCCGAACGGAAGCATGCCCGATCTGAAGAAATGGATCATCGTGAAAGACGGATCCGGATTTGGGAACCGTGAACTCGAATACTATACGGACCGACCGGCCAATCTCCACATGGAAAGCGGGAATCTTCAAATCTCAGCCAGAGAGGAAAACTACACGGACAAGGACGGCACCCGCAAGTACACCTCCGCGCGTATTGAATCCAGGGACAGGTTCGAGGTCAAATATGGCCGCATCGAAGCTCGGATAAAGCTGCCGAAAGGCCAGGGAATATGGCCGGCGTTTTGGATGCTTGGAAATAACTTCAAGTCAACTGGCTGGCCTGCCTGCGGCGAAATTGACATTATGGAGAACGTCGGTTTCGAGCCTTCCACCGTTCACGGCAGTCTGCATGGCCCAGGCTACTCCGGGGGCAATCCGCTCTCCGGAACTTTCAAACTCCCCAGCCAGGAACATTTCAGCGATGATTTTCATGTATTCGCGATCGAATGGGAACCAAAGTCAATTCGCTTCTATGTCGACGGCCATCTGTATGAAACCCAGAATGCGGAAAGCCTGCCTGCCGGGCAGCACTGGGCCTTTGACCATCCCTTCTTCGTCGTCTTGAATGTCGCCGTAGGAGGCTACTGGCCAGGCGATCCTGATGCAACTACACACTTCCCAACCAGCATGTTGGTCGACTATGTACGCGTCTATCGCCTCCAGGACCCTCGCAATTAGCTTCCATACGCAGAGGCTTGCACGGGCTCCTGCGAGAGCCGCTCGCCGGGCGCATTGCGCTGATAGTGAACGAGTTGTGACGTTAGACTGCGTGCTCTGAGTCGGGATTGTCGAAACGCGTGTACTTGGCAATAAAGTTCAAATGGACCGTATCCGTGGGACCGTTGCGCTGTTTGGCCACAATGATT
>CAIKND010000166.1 GCA_903828675.1 uncultured Acidobacteriaceae bacterium | reverse complement strand
TGGGATGACACTTAAAAGCAAAACCCAGCCGCACCTGCGGTGCGGGATGATGCTCTATATATCTCTACCTCTCCAAGTGCTGTTCATGCCCTGGGTCACTTCTGACAAGTACAAGTGGGTCACTCTTGCCGAGCGCCGAAGGTCTGGAAGCAGGTGGAGGCGTATATCCAGCAGCGGCAGCCGAAGGATTACGAGCGGGCTGTGACTCTGCTACTGGATCTGCATGACCTTGCTGTTCGCCAAGAAGATGAAACCGGTTTCCAGTTCACAATGGAGGAGCTTCGTAAAACACATGCCGCCAAGGACGCCTTCCTGCGGCGGTTGGCAAAGGCGAATCTGTAGGGGAAGCCAGCAAATCATTGTTCTCCGCCTAGAAGCACTTGCGTTAAATCCGAAATTATGGGACTTACTCTCGGCCCCCCAGCTTGGTGTCCAATAACTTGCTCAAAAATAATCTATGCAAGCCCCAAGCCGCGGAAGTTGGGCTAGCTTTCGAACTCGTCGAAGGCCTCGCGGACGATTGCTTCGATGGAAGCCACTTCGTCGTCGGTCAGCTTCTCAAACTCGCCTTCGCGCCGCTTGCGGCCTAGCTTGCTTTCATTCAGGCGAATGAACCTGACGAGATTTTCCGCCATTCTGTCCGGCATTTCTACCATGTTCATGATGCGGCGCATCGCCTCGTCATTTCGGCGCAGGAAGTCGATTTCCTGGGGCAGATCCTTATCGATGGCGCGCGCAACGCAGGCGTAGAGAAACTCCGCAGCTTCGGTACAGTCGAAATATCGGTATAGGTCGGCCGTATCGTTCAGGACCTCGACGTTTCTCTCCGGCGTTGGCCGCCATTCGATAAAGTCCATCAAGGTACCCGAATGCGCGCGCAGCGTCTCGCGATAGGCGTCGATCCGGTCGAGCATGACCGGGGAGACCGGGAATACCATGCCGGGCGGTGTGAATTTTCTCTCTGCCAGGACGTGGTGGATCAAGCAGCGATGGAGACGCCCGTTGCCGTCCTGGAACGGATGAATGTAGACGAAACCGAACGCCGTCGCGGCAGCCTGCAGCACGGAGTCGAGTTCTCCCTCGCCCATACGCTCGTTCGCGGCGATCAAGCCATGCATCAGGGGCTGCAGATCTTGAGAGCGCGCGCCGATGAATTCCGGGAGCGGATCACCCTCATGATCGCGGTCGCCCAGGAAAACGCCATCCATTCGCAGCCCGGCCCGCGTGAAGCGCGTGTCCTCGATCAGCACGGTATGGAGGCGCAGGATTTCATCAATGGTCAGTGGGTTCTTTCCGGCCTGCAGCACCGCGCGGCCCCAGCGCTCCAATCGGCTGCGCGGCGGCTTTTCACCTTCGATCTCGAAGCTGGCGCGGCTGTCCGCCAGCAAAAGGAAACTAGCCGCGCGCACGACTACGCTCGCGCCGGTGCGTTCAATGACCTCGTTCGCCTTGGTTCCGAGCGCGCGCGCGCAGTAGGCCATGAGCGCCTGTGTTCTGCGAATGACCGGGCAGAAGGCCGGCGTGCCGAGCAAGTTATCGCGTACCTTGTGACGGCGGGAGAGCCGCGGCGCCGCGGTGAAATAAAGGCGGTCGTCCAGAAGATCGGTGAAACTCGCCTCCGGCGCATTAGGGATGTCGAGCGTTCGACCAGTGAGGAATTCATAGAGGAACCAAGCGCGCCGGTTGGATGCGCCGGTCAGAGCGCTGCGCACAAAAGCGGTGATGGTTTCCGGCGGGACAGCTTCGAAGAGCCGCTTCAGGACCAGCATGTCGAGGTCTTCATGGCGCAGTGCGAATCCAAGCTGGTCGCCGACGGACTCGCCGGGCCAGTACCGCTTGTCGAAGACGTTCCATCCCCTCTCCTCTCGGCGGCTCGCCTTGACGTGCTGTTCGGATACGGTGCTCGGGCGGCGGACAGGGGCCTGAACTCCAAATGTCTGGACGAGGGCCGCCCAGCCCACCAGCCTTGTGTCCGCTGGAACCGTCTTCTCCTGGAAGGTTCTTGCGTGATCATCGTTACGGGGGTGATACTCAGCATCCACGGTCGAAAATTCCTCCTTTCGGTCGAAGGCGACCCATAATCTCATCGTCTGGTCGAAAACAACTATACGCGACATCAGGACGAAAACCAATCTTTTCGGTCGAGAAGAGCCTCGATCTGCCAACAAAAGTCGAAAATCAGTATCTATTGGCGATGTCGGGCTTGGCCTCCTGCTGAATTCGCTGGCAAGCGGAAACAGGTTGTCGAACTGAACCGCCGCTACCGACTGCGGTTTGATACTGCAGGCACATGAGTTTGGCCAGACGACTTAGTAGCTAGAACAGGAACGTTGCCTTGCAACCAAAAGGCGACGATGTAGGCAACGGGTGCTCTCTTGTTGCAAGATCCGCGGTGCGCTAGGCGAGCGCGCCTCGGGTCAGAATTAGAACCACCATCTCGGGTTCCGGATTTTAGACAGAGCTCCATTTTCGACGGGCCTATTCTTAACTGATTTCTTCTCTAAGGATTAAAATGTTGCCTCCTCCCCCGAGACTTCAAATCTGGCAAGGAATTGCCATTTTCACGTGATTCAGCGATACTGATCTTGTGCCATCAGGAATTAACCCTGCTGCCAAGATCTTTTCCAAGTGACTGATGAAATTCAACTTGTCTCAAGACTTTAATCCGTATCTCTGGCGTAGAGGGGAAGGAAGCATTTGGTACTGATCCGAGCGAAAAGTAGGCTTACTAGCACACTTACTAGCACTAGTTTGACCTTCGTTTTTTGCTTAAGTAATTGATTATAAAGGCGCTATCGTCTAGGGGTTAGGACGTGAGATTCTCAATCTTAAAACCCGGGTTCGATTCCCGGTAGCGCTACCAAGATCACATCTAGACGCATCCAAAGCGATCTATAAGGCATATAAAAATAAGGGACTTACCCACTTT
>CAIKND010000165.1 GCA_903828675.1 uncultured Acidobacteriaceae bacterium | reverse complement strand
GCAGCTGTTGGGATCTGAAGCTCTACGTTGAGATACCGAGAGCCTTGCGGGCGCCTGAGTTGCCAAACCCTGTGTCTTCCATTCGGTACTGGAACCCTGTGGACGCGCCACGCGGATTCGGTCTACCGCAGGTACTCGCTTCTGGAGTTCTGAGGCGATGATATGGTGCGGCCAACATATGCTTTATTCGCGGCCACAAATTGCTTTATCTCACACCCAGAGTTTATTGCCCAAGGAGGAACCATGGCGCGCAACGCGGCACGGTTGAAGATGGGCTATTACCCACTTCCCATACGCGAGGCCACGCGGCTTCGCGCACTGCTCAGCTTTACCGGCCCGGCGTCGGTTGTAGATCCCTGCGTGGGGCAAGGAACGGCGCTCGAAATCATCACGCAAGGCGCGGAGGTGCGCCGTTACGGCGTTGAACTCGATGCCGAACGGGCGGCCATTGCTCAATCGAAGGGTATCGAGACCATCCAGGGCAATGCCTTCGATGCCGTAGCGAAGCCAGAGTCCTTTTCGCTGCTCTATCTGAATCCGCCCTACGACTCCGAGATTGGCCTGATGGCGAACAACCGCATGGAACGGCTGTTTCTCGAACACACCTATCGCTGGCTGGCGATGGATGGCGTGCTGGCGATGGTCATTCCCTTCGAGCGGCTGATGGACTGCGCGGGCCTGCTGAGTTCGCACTTCACGGCGCTCAACGTCTTCCGCATGACCGACGAGGAGTCTGTGCGCTTTCGGCAGATCGCCGTGCTCGGCGTACGTTCCAACGTACGCGGCTCGGCCATTGACGCGAATAAGCGCCTGTTGCAGCGCATTGGCCTCTACGGCAGCTATCAGGAATTGCCGGAGTTGGCGCCCGATGCCTGCGAGCCGTATCGCGTCCCGCCTTCGAGTGAAACGGCTCTCAGCTACCGTGGCCTGCCCTTCGACCTGCTTGAAGACCTCCTGACGCACTCCGGCGCGTGGAAGCAGGTGATGCCGTTTCTTGCTTCGCATGAAGACGTGGCCACTGGGCGGCCGATCACGCCTCTGCATGGAGGCCATGTCGGACTGCTCTGCACGGCTGGTTTGCTGAATGGCGTCTTCGGTCAGGGTGACGACCGGCATATCGCCCGCTGGCGATCGGTCAAGCATGTCACCACCTTCGTCGAAGACGACGGCGAAGAGCAGATCGTCCGCCACCGGGAACGATGGGCCAACGAACTGCGATTGGTTTACGCCGACGGAAGAACGCTGAAATTGACTGAAACACCAATCCGGCAGGAGGAAGATGCCGATGCAGAATGCACACCTGCGGCTCGGGCTGCTTGAGTATCACCGCATCACAGAGAAAACTTCAGCCAGGATTCGGGTGAGGGTTGCCTCCTATATAGGAGAGGATGAGCAGGCGCATCTCGTCGGCGTCTTCGGAAGCGACTCCGACATCGGCGCCATCACCGCGGCTGTTCACGAAAAGGCGTACTTCACGCTGACCTTTCCCGATGGTGCAATCAAGGAGATCACGCTCGGCGAACACGCCTCGTGCTATCGCAGTTCGGTTATCCTGCCGGGCCGCAAACACCCGGTGCGCCATCTGGTGGCCATCTCCGAGCAGTTGCACGCGAATGGCAGCGCAGGCCGGACGATCCTTTCCCGTAAGAGTCCAAATGAAGCCTGGGCGTGGTTGTCAACCCTTCTTGGCCTTCCCGCTGTGCCCGGGTGGGCAAAGCACATCTGCGGGACTCTTGAAGCCGAAGGCCGCTTTCAGCCACTCGGCGGCATAGGTTGTGAGCCTGTGTTGGTTACGGCCACAGCCGACGAGTTGGTCGCCTGGATCTCGTCGGCGCTGAAGTCCTGTGAGATCGCCTTCCCCGAAGAGAATGGGCCGATCAAGTGGCCGAAGCATACGTTGTTCGATGCGTTGCGACAGATTCCGGGGAAGGACGAGCAATAGCTCCCCGCAGATTCGTCTTCTGAACAATTCCTGACTTGATCCCACCCACAAGACCCGCCGTGAGGTTTATGCATGAGCCAAGAGAGCATCATCGATATTGCTTCGTACTTGCGTGCACACGCCTCGGAGCTTTCAGATCGTATTCTCAATACCTTCCCGCCTCTGCAAAACACAAAGGACGCTGTAGCGCCGCGCATTTCGACCATGCTGCGCAAGGCGCTTCCGGCGCAGGCACTGGCGATTACTGGAACGGCAAAGTACCTGCGCAAAGCCAAAGCAGCGCGGATCGTAGCCGAGTGCGGCGCGGGCAAGACCTACATGG
>CAIKND010000164.1 GCA_903828675.1 uncultured Acidobacteriaceae bacterium | reverse complement strand
TTCAATTGCCGGCCGTCATCCTGCTCTTCTGTGCGATTGCGCCGGGCCTCGTCGCCCAGACGCAAACCGTACAGCCGGAAAAGACTGGGCCAACCCAACGCCAGCGTCAGGGATTCCTCGACTATGCCATGGGCAAGATCAACCCTTCGAACACCGACTATGGCACAGCCATGGCAAAGGGACGGAGCGATCTTGTCGGCCATACCGTCGACGATCTCTATTTCTGGTCGAACGCCGTAACGCTTGGGTTGCTCGTTTGCGCGGCAGGAATCATCTATTTCGAGTGGCGCTCGGCGGCAAAGAAAGAGATCGTTGCCGCCACCATCATCGCGGAACTCTGGAACGGCCGCGTCAGCGACAAGATCGAGATTGTGCGCCGCACGGAGCAGTTCAACCAACTGGCCGAACAGCATAACGCTGAAGTCGAGCGCGCCCTGATGGCGAAGCAGCAACCCAATCCAGCGGCCGAGCCAGAGACGACGGATCTCAAAGACACGGTCCATGCCCTTGCACAGATGGCTAACGCAAACGACGAAGCTGCTGCTGGAAATTCCTCAAATGCTCTGGCTACGAGTTTGGCTGATCCCTCACGTGCCGTGAATTGCACAATGAGTGTGCAAGAGCAGGTGCAGTTCCTTAAGAACAGCCTTGAGGCTACGCGAAACAGCGAGCGCAATCTGCGGGAGCGGCTTAACCAGGCGAACACGCAGTTGGACGACGAACGGAGACGCAATCGGACCCTCAAAGGGGCCAATGGATAAAGCGATGACAAACAAGTTGAAGATCAAATCGTCCAAGGATTTCTCCGATCCAGCGGAGTGGCGCGAATATGTTCGCGCATTCGTCCCAGATGAGGACGTCAATTATGCGCTGGCGTTCGAGCGCACGCAACTCTTTCTGTGCTTCTATAGACTGCGCGGAATGAAACCGCCTGTTGAAGTCAAGGCGGAACTTGACCGCATCGCGACGCTCAACGAACCGGAGCGAACTGAGGCGCTCGAAGCGTTCAATGACTTGCTGCTCGCAACGGCCACGATCGAACTGATGTCGAAATGCCATTCTGCCGCGGTCATTGCCGACCACTCTGACAATCAAATTGATCCGCGTGAACAGATCGACACACTGCTCGATCACCTCGGGCGAACGAGCCCTTGCTATAGGTTCTGGCGTCACTATACAGGTTCTGCTGATTCCGCTGAGCGGCGTCCCTGGGAGGAGTTCATCACCACATTTCATAGTTTGGATTTGTCCAAGAGCGCGAAACGTGATGGAGAATATGCGGTGTTGATTGGGCGGTTGGGGCAGTTGCTCACGCACTATCGCGACAACAATCTCCCGCTGCCGCCACTTGCGTACGAGCGAATCTGGTTCCTCAACTGGTTGCGCGGACCGGAACGGAATCTCCAGGCACGCGCCGTCGTGCAGGGACTGATTGAGGCCATAAAGCCGTGCGCGTCCGCATAATTGGTCTGGGAACCAATTGGTGGGCCGCGCACTCGCGCGACCTGAACGATCCATTCTGCTTCCGCCGGAATGCGGCATGGTTCAACTCGGCAGGGCTCATGTATGGCCGCAGGCTGCGCATGTGCTGGGCATTCCCCGGACAAATCCGCTTCAACCTGACGAGCAACTTCGATCCAGACCGTCCGCTGCGGTCGATCGGGAGGACATTCGAGTGCTCGGGGCCGAACTTCTTTGACGGCAGGATACATCTTCTATTTCGTCTTCCTGCCAACAACAATTCTCCCGATCGCTATCTGGTCACACTCAACGAGCGCACGCATGGGCACATTTCGTTCGCAACCAGCGCATGGAGATCAGACGGGGTTCAGCCCATCTCGGTCAGTGTTCGCGGCGCCCGGTACGAAGCGATGGTGCTTATCGGCGCCATGGATTGGATCGAAACGGACCTCGGGCGTTGGATTCTGTCGGCCGATGGCCGCCAGATAGAGCTTGAAACCGGAGTTGCGGAGCGCATCGCATGAGATACCGGCGCGGCTTTATCGCACTCTCGGACGATCGCGACATTCCGATGCTCGTCACGATTCGTAATGCCCGCGCCATTACCTGCGATCAGATTTGCGCACTACTGCTCAACAATGGACCGGAAACCTGCCGGCGTTCGGTGCTCTGGCGGCTCGACAGATTAGAGCGGAACGGACTCGTCGAGCGCATCGATTGTGGCCGTTTGCTTTCTGAACCGGTCTTTGCTGTTACGCGCTCGGGACTTGAATTGCTTGAGTTGCGTGGCCATGCGCTCGTCTCTTTGCCATCGACGGCCAAGGATATTGTGCGCAGATCGCAGGTACTCCATTCGGTTGAACTGGCCGAAATCTGCGCGGCGCTGACCGTTGCCCATGTGCTGATATCG
>CAIKND010000163.1 GCA_903828675.1 uncultured Acidobacteriaceae bacterium | reverse complement strand
CGTCTTAACCGAAATCGCACCGAAAAACACACTGTCATCCGCAAACCGGCTCACCACCTGCGCGACACACTTCGAATACCTCCCCGGCAAACCGCTAAGTTGGCTTTTGCGAAAACGCTATGACCGACACACTCCTAGAGAATTTCATTAGCATCATTGTCTCTCCATCACTTCTTCCTGGACGATCCAAGACTCCTGTGCAGGTAATCAAGCACGCAGTGGCAGGTTGCGGTTTCCAATCGGCCGGGCATCTCCTTCAGTCTCGAGGAAGACAAGCCATGACGACTCCTGCACAAGCACTTCCTCTAGTTCCGCCTCGCTCAAAACCATGGATGCTGTCGAGAGCGCGTCCGATTCCGCTGCGGTATCGGTCAGGGCCCAGGTGCGATTTCGCCGCAAGGCTGGTTGGCCGGTACGTGGATCAAGGATATGGTTTCCCTTTACCGCCAAGCCCGAACCGCTCAGCGAGGCTTGCGCCAGAAAGAATCGCTGCGGCGCATCGTCGCCGCCCAAGCCGCATGACCAGCCGGAAGCTTCTTTCGGCGCATTGCCTGCCAGAATGCTGCTACCGCCTGCAACCAGCAAAAACGCAGGGCAATCCCAGCTACGCAGCAACTCCGCCATGCGGTCCAGCGCAAACCCCTTGCCAATGGCGCCCAGATCGAATTGCAGCCGCCCGCTCTCACACAGAATTGAGAACTTCTCGGACGGTAAGCTCCACTGGGGAAACGATGTCTGTGATTGCAAGGCTGCGGCCGTGACGGAAAACGCGCCGCGGGTGACCAACTCCATCTTCTTTGCGATTTCCAGGCAGGCGAAAGCCGGCTCGCTCAGGGACATTCTTTCGCCAGGTGTGAGAAAAGCGGTCTGCGCAATGTCGCTGTTGGCTCGAAAGCGGCTCAGGCGCGATTCCAGCTTATCCAGAAGGTCGAGCGCGGCCTGCGCAGCCTGCGCTGCATACGTTCTTTCTTCATCGGCGATGCGCACCTCGAAGTGCGTGGCCATGGCGCGATGGTTGAATTGGTAGATGTCAGCCATGAGATCTCACTTCGTCGCGGGCGACCACAAAAGGATCAGCACGCCAGGCCGGACTCCAAAAAACTCCGGAATAAAAGTCTGCAATTGATCGCTGTATTGGACCGCGGCCTCAGTGGATGTGATGTAAAGGTCCGCATGCCCCACAGGCTGCCCCGGCTGCCAGAATCCGACGTTGGAATAGTGGCGCAGATACCACGGCAGCGGCCAGGGGTCGGAGGCAATGACGGCGATGCGCGGCGATGCGAGGGAACTCTGGTGCGCCAGCGTTGCAACTTCCACAGGCAATCCAAGTAAGTCCTCTGACGTTTGGGCATAGGCGTATGGATTGGATTCGTCGGCGGGATGGGCAAAGACGCGTTGCCGCGTATCGTGAGCGATCAGAGTCGCGGCCGCAGCCCCAAGCAGAATGCAAAAGGCAGGCATGGCTTTGCGAAGAGCCGAATACTTTGCCGCCATATACCAGAGCGACTTGATTGCCAGGCCGGCGAATAGGGCGATTGGGAGCCAAGAATTCAGAGCCAGCCACGGCGTCTTGTATGGAATGACACTGTATATGACGGCAAGGAAGAGGGCATAGAAAGCCAGAAAGCCGAACGCCGAGGGGGCGCGCTTCCTCACTGTCAGGAACAACCCCATGCAGGCCAACGCGAAGATCAATCCGCCCGACCAACCACCGGTGAGAAGCTGGGCATAATACCAAAAGGGCTTTTCATGGCCTTCACCGCCCGCTCGCTCAAATAAATTGGGAACTGCTTGCAGCAACGCCGCCAGCGCTTTCCAGTTACTGCCAAACCATGTGAACAGCATTACGACCAGCAGCAAGAGAACCACAACCGCGGCCAGTAATGCCTTTGGCTTCCACAAAGCACCAAGGGGCTTCCCGCGGAAATTCCAGATCCAGAAGACAAACGCGGCGGCTGCCAGCGCAAGGAAATGAAGAACGGCGGTCTCCTTGCAAGCCAGCATCAACGCGGCGCAGGCACCAGCCAATACGGCTCGCGCCAGGGAGAGCTGCTTGCACGCGTGCCTCCCCGCCAGGATCAGGCCAAACGTGGCAGCAACAAAAAGGGACTCGTGAATGAAGTACCGGTCGTAGTAGACCGGCAATGGAGCACAGGCAAAGAGGACCGCGGCAACTAGGCAGGGCACGAAACCGAACATTTCCACAGCCGCGCCAAAAAGCAGAATTGTGACAGTTCCTGCCAGAACCGTAGTCAGACGCAACTCCGATTCCGTCAGTTCAGAGAACGACTTTGCACCCTGCATTCTCGCCAGCGGCAGGGCAAGGGCAGCCAGCGCCGGACCATGGCGGTCCTGCGGATCATAGACGAAGGGTTCTCCGGCCTGCAATTGTCCTACGATGTACGCGTTGACGGCTTCATCCGTGTGCATGGGCCGCACACCCAGTTGCGGCAGGCGGATGAGAAGTCCGAGAAGCGCAAGAAGTAGAAATGCCGCCCAGCGCAACCGTTTTAACCTCGCGGATGCGATTCTTGCGTGCGGCAACTTCGGAATCTCAAGAGCATCGGTCATGCGTGATTGGTCCTGCCTGATGCTCAATACTCTTGCCTAATCTGTTGCCTCGCGGGAATACGAACGCGGCGAACGGGGTGGGCTCAGACGGCCGGCTTGCCCCAAACTTCAACTTCAATGTAGTGGTTCAACTTGTTGGCCGTGTTCCCGTTGCTGTAGAGGCGGACATAGCGCCCCTTCGCGTTCTTGGCGTCGATCAGCTTGCCCTGATACGTCTCAATGTAATTCAAATCCCTGCCCACGCCGAGGCCAAGATCATTGTGAAAGTCACTGTTGAAGATGGTCGTCACACCCGACCGGAACGTGGGATCGTCGGAGACCTGAACTACAACATCGCGGTACACGCGCGCCTGCGAATGGAAGTGCCAGATGAGAACGGCGGAGACACTCGCTCTCTTTGCCAGATCAATCTGCACCCATTGTTTACCAGGTCCAAGCTCAACCCAGGAGCCTTCGCTGCCGTCCTTGTCTCCATCGACGACCATATCCAGCGTTCCAACATTAGGATTGTTGTCGCTTGATGTGACCTTTTTGTTTCTGCAAAGGTTGATTGTGCCGGCGGGCACGTAAAAATCGGGGCGTTTACCTCTCGTCGGGGGCTCAAGATTAGGCACATTGAGGGGCACAGGCGTTCCAACAAAGAGGGGCTTCGGCAATTGCGTTTTCAAAACGACCTGATTCTGCGCAAGCGCAGCAGTGGCGACAAGCAGAATTGCAAGAACGGAAGAATTCATAGAAAGGATTTTCATTGTTTACTCAAGCTCTCACTTCCTCGGCGGTGATGGCAAGTCTGGTCTGCGCGGCAATGGCTTCGTTTGCTTTATGGATCGTGTATTCGCTGCTGAAGGCTTCATCGCCGGGGCAATTCAATTTTCCCATTCCGCGGATGGAGTTGAAAAAGTTCTCCAGGTGCGGCTGATGTGGCGGCTTATTGAAAAACACTGGAATCTCATACTCTGCCAGTTGTGCGGTTTCGCGAACGTCCACTTTCGCTGCGTCTTCAGCAGAAGTCGCCTTGGCGCGGACATAGCCCTTCTGAATCAGATCGTCCCATGAAACCTCAGTGGCGCGGGCCTCACGGTAAATCGCGCACAGGGATGGGTCTTCAGACATCTTGATGGTGCCATCGTCGCCCATGAACGTCTCAAAATAGCCGCCACCAGCGCTGGTAGTCGTCTGCACCTGATACGACGCGCGCGCCACGCCCTGGGCCAACTGATACTCATAAATGACGATTGCGTTGTCATACCAGTCGTGGTTCTTGTAGTAATCCAAACCGCCGCTGGCGATAACTGACTTCGGCGTGCCCAGCCACCAGTTGAAGATGTCGATCTGATGCGCGCCGAGATCGGACAATGGCCCGCCGCCGAGTCCCTTGTACCAGCGCCAGTTGCGGAACTGGTGCATGTCTTTATAACCGTATTTAGCGAGCTTGCTCGCGGGCATCTCGTATTTTTTGGGCCAGCCGGAGTCTTCCTTGACCGCCCGGTTCCATTGCGCCTGCGCTGCCGTCAGGCGGCCGCAGAACTGCGCCTCATGCAGCAGACGGTTCATCGTAAAAAGGTAGCGTGGATTGCTGCGGCGCTGATGACCTACCTGCAACAGCTTCCCGGTCTCGCGCATGGTTTTCACCATGGAGCGCGCGCCGTCGATCGTGTTGCTCATCATCTTTTCGCAATAGACATGCAGGCCGGCTTTCAGGCATGCGTTCGTCATTGGCGCATGGCAGAAATCCGGGGTAGCTATCACAACCGCATGCAGGTCTTTTTCCTTGGCGAGCAGATCTTCATAATTCTCGTAGGTGCGGACCTCATTGCCGATCTTCTGCAGGTAGCGCGCGCCCTCATTGAGGTGGTAATCCCAGATATCGCACAGCGCCACGAGCCTGACGCCTTCGATATTCAGAAGCGACTCCAGCAACACCTTGCCTTCTTCGCCATAGCCAATGAGAGCGATGTTAATGGTATTCAGCGAAGAAGTTTTGATAGCCGCTGTTTTGGGAGCGGAATCGGACTTGCAGGAGTTCAATAACAAGCCCGCGCCCGCGACCGCAGTAGCGCCAATGAATGCACGGCGATTCAGGAAAGGATCTACCATTTTTTAATAACCGTGAATCTGTTGTGTTCGACGAGCAGGAAAGCCCCGGCAATCAAGCCGATATGAATGCCCAGCCAAGCCACGCCGTCGTTCTGATCGATCAAAACCAGGCCGACAGTCAGTGCGATGAAAAGCAACCCCTGGGCGATCAGCGACAGGCGAGTACCCAGGCCGATAATGAGCATGATTCCAGTGAGAATAAATGCCGGGCCAAGCATGCGGTCGAATGCCACCAATGCGAATTTCGGGAACAACGGCTCATGGGCGAACTTGTCTCTGAGCGCTACAGGGATGCCCGCGTAATTGGCCAGCGCATAGGACTTGACGTTTACGTTGACCATCACTCCGCTCGCATCAGGCTGGCCAGTTGCAGGATCGAGGAGCGGCATCGCAACGGATTTATAGGCCCCAAACTTTTGAATGCCGACAAACAAGGCACGTACTCCGAGCCAAAGGCGCAAAGCCAGAAAGGCAAAGGTAAAATCCCAATTGACTTTGCAATCGGCGTCCAGTTTTATCTCAGTCAAATCAGTCATGTCTCCCCGGTCGATGCCAAGGTTGAATTAGGCGGTCTTTCAGAGTACGTCTGCTGTTAACCAAGCGACGCAATGAGAACCGGTTACAGTTAAAAAGCATCTAGCTCATCTTCCATGGGCCCCGGTAATCGCGAGTCATCAGCTTGCTGGCCTCGGGATCTCCGATGATCTTTTCTTCCTTCACGTCCCAGCGGATTTTTCTTCCGGTAAGCATGGAGATAAGGCAAAGGTGTCCGGGAATCGCGGAGTGATGTCCAACTTCCACGGGCGTAACCGTCTGTTGACGCGTTCTTATGCAGTCCAGAAGATTTTGCTGATGATTGGATGAAGTGTAGAGCTTCACCTTGCGTAACTCTCTGGGCAGATACTTGCCCTGCTTCCAAGCAGGATTCGAGGCTTCAAATCCTTCACGATCGACCCACACCCAGCCTTCGGTACCAATCCATTTAACTCCGCTCTTGATGTCGGGGTAGCCGCCAGCGATGGTCATTGTGACCCCCTGCGGATATTTCAATTCGAATCGGTACTTTGTTGCGGAGTTCCAAATCGCGTTGGCTGGCGGCAACTCGCCGCTGCCTTCAACCTCCGACGGGCCGGAGTGGTCGAAATCCAGGCCCCAGTGGGCAATGTCGCAGTGGTGACCAATCCAGTCCAGAAGCTGCCCGCCGCCGGTATTGTAATTCCAGCGCCATGATTTATGAGTACGCGATTTGATGTAGGGCTCCATCCTGGATGGGCCGATCCATGTCTCGTAATCCAATTGTGGAGGAGGATCAGAGACCAGAAGATCCCAGGCCTTCGTGCCGGGCACAACCTGCTCCAGGCTCGCGACATTCACTCCATGGGCAGCCAGTTTGGCCAGCGCTTCCTGTTGCACTCCGTCAAAATCCGAGTTGCCGTGCGGCAGTCCGACTTCAACGCGGGTCACGGTGCCGATGAGTCCGTTTCGCACGATCTCCGCAGCCTTGTGAAAGGTCGGAACCGAGCGCTGCCACGAGCCCATCTGCCAAATAATGCGATTCTGCTGGACCGCGCGAACAATGGATTGCTGTTCGGCTATCGTGTGCGCTAGCGGCTTCTCGGCGTAGATGTCCTTTTTGCGGCGTGCGGCTTCGGTCGCGACAATCTCGTGCCAATGGTCTGGCACGGCGATCATAACGGCGTCAATGTCGTCGCGCGCAAGCAACTCCCGGTAATCGTGGTAGCCTTTGCAGTCCTCGGTCCCGTAGGAGTCGTTAATCATCTTGACGGCTTCCCGCAGATGATTCGCATCAATATCGCAGGCCGCAATTACCTGGCAATCCTCCGACGCCAAGAAGGACTTTGTATTGCCCGGTCCTTGCCAGCCCATACCAATCACACCGACATTGATGCGATTGTTGGCTGAGCCTCCCGAGCTTTGCGCGGCGTGGCCGGCAAGGACTGTGGGTAGAATCGCTGCCGATCCGGCAGCCTTCAGAAAGTGGCGGCGATTGAACAATCGAAGTCGCAGAGTGTCTTCAGGATCAAGCTGTTGTGGCATGGTTGATTTTAATATCACTTTGACCCATGGCCTTGCAAGCGCATTGGGTCAATCTTCGAAATGGGCGGGAAGGAGGTTTCCATCAATGAGCGCAGACAGCAAGGAAATCTTGATCGTCGATAGACAAGCCGCTCAACGTCATGGTCCTCCGGCAACACGACAATGTTGTCGCAAATCTTCAACCGCTCCACGGCCACTTTCCGAAGCACCTTCGGATATTGGCCCACAGCTTGCTTCTGCGCCATATTTAGCTCTATCTATTGCAAATATGCCAATTGAGAGCGTCTCAATCGAAGGGGGTAGTCCAATGCCAGTACGTTGAGGCGTCCAGCTTCGGACCTGTTGGCGCCGATGCTGTATCCAAAAACTGCGTCGAGAGCGCGGGGCGAGAGTTGCCGCCCCGCGCACCCAGGAAGAAGTATCTCAGCGCCCTGTCACGGGTTCCAGGCGGAACTTGTAATTGTAAGGCGCGGCCGGCAATAAAAATTCCTTGTGGACCGGCGCGCCCCAACTATCGTCCCCTCCCACGCCCATCTGGCGAAAATCAAGATTCACGGTAATGTCATCCGACTCGCTGATTTCTGACGGATGCTTATGGCCGATGTTGACAGGCAATTTCGCGTGCTCCAGTTCTGACATGCGGAAAGGCCACGCGCTGAAGTTCAACAGTGGCATCCCAATGGCCTTGATGCCGAATCCTTGATCGTCGATAAAGGATACCCACCGAACGTCAGTGCGATTGCCGGTCTCCTGCGGTTCGATATACGGGAACCAAAGGTTATCGGCTTTGTCCTTGTAAATACCTACTGCGGCTCCAATATTGCGATCCAGGTAGTTTTCTTGCGGACCGCGCCCGTACCATTCTACATTGCGAAGTGATCCGTCCACGGCCATCTGCATGCCTACGCGCGGCAGGTCAGGGAGTGGAACATCGCCAGGTTTGAACGAACTTTCGACTTCAATCGAGCCGTCGCCATAGATCGTATACACGTAGCTTTGTGTCGCGTTACCTGCAGGCAATCTTGAAGCGGCCGTGACTTTGACGATGCTCGTAGATACCTGCTCGCCTGCCACGCTAGTTGTGATGCGATTAGGAGCTGCTATTTGCCAGATTCCCTGCCGCTGCGGCATTCCATTTCCGCGGTCGTTATCCGTGGGTGCGCGCCAATAATTCGGCTCCAGGGCCGCCGTCAGCAGTTCCCTGCCGCCGACATTGTAGGAGGAAATTGAGCCCGATCTCGTACTAATCCCAACTGAAAAATTCTCATTCGAGATGACTAGCTCGTCGGGAATCTCGGCCAGTTTAATCGCGGGGAGATTATCATTCTGCCGCGATGGCGCGGGATTGGTGTTGAATGGAACCTCGAACTGGTCCCAACTTACGACGTGTTCCCTCGCAGCCCACGACGCGTCCTGCGCCAAACTGAAACTGACGGTGAGGAAGTACTCCGCTCCGGGCTGGACAGCAGGCTGTTTCAAATCGAGCGTGACTTCCTTTGCAGTGCCGGCTGGCAGATCTCCAACAGGAACATCGCCACCTTGTATCTTCTTTCCGTTCTCTTCCAAGGCCCATGTGCCGTGAACGAAACCCAGACGGAGGAAGTTGTACTTGTTGTGAACGCGCACCTTTCCGTTTATCAGGTCGACGGCCTCCACCTTGATGCTGGAATAGGACTTCTTTACTTCGCTCAATCCCGGATGCACAGTGCGGTCGGGCAGAACCAGACCGTTAGTGCAGAAGTTGTCGTCATTCGGCTTGTCGCCGAAATCTCCACCGTAGGCCCAGAAGTCCTTCCCGTTCTTTCCCTTTTTGCGTATACCCTGGTCCACCCAATCCCAGATGAAGCCGCCGTGCGCCCAAGGCTCTGACTCGAATAGATCCCAGTACTGCTGGAAATTCCCCGTGCTGTTTCCCATTGCGTGCGCGTATTCGATCTCGAAGAAGGGACGGCCTTTGCCAAAACGGTTGTAGTACTCCACGATGTTCTGCGGCTTCGCGTACATAGGTGTGAGGGCATCGCCATGCACGCTGTTGTTCGGCTCGTAAATAATGAAGAACTCCGGGTGATGAGAGTTCGCCCACTGCTTTGCCGCAACGAAATTTGAGCCCCATCCGGCCTCGTTGCCCATGGAGAAACCTATCACTGAGGCATGGTTCTTATCGCGTTCAATCGTGCGGCTCATGCGATCCACAATCGCGGCGCGGAAGTCTTCGCTGTCTGAAATGCGCTGCTTCTCGCCGGAGCCGTAGCCGTGAGACTCGACGTTGGACTCGTCCAGGATGTAGAGCCCGTACTTATCGGCAAGGTCGTACCACTCAGGCACGTTTGGATAATGGCAGGTTCGAACGGCGTTGATATTGTTCTGCTTCATCAACTTGATGTCCTGGATCATCATCTCGCGGGTAACAACCTGGCCGAGGTCGGGATCGAATTCGTGGCGGTTCACGCCTTTGATCATTAGCTTCTTGCCGTTGAAGAGAATTTGGTTACCCTTGATCTCCGATTGCTTGAAGCCCACGTTCGACGGAATCACTTCTAAAACGTTGCCCTTGGCGTCTTTCAACGCAAGAATCAGCCGATAGAGATAAGGAATTTCCGCAGACCATTTCCGCGGATTCTTGACGGGCTGCTGTATTTCAATTTCCGATTCTTTTCCCGCAGAGAAGGTTAGCCTTCGCGCGGTGGTGAACAATGGATCCCCTGCAGCATCCAACAATTTTGCTTCAACGGAGGCCGCCCCATTTTTACTGCCGACATTCTGAACACTCACGTGCAGCTTGAACGTAGAGTTTTCAAACGCAGCATCAAACGGCGTCAGCACCTGGAAGTCGCGTATGTGCATCGCGCCGCGGGAGACCAGGGTTACGTCTCTGAAGATGCCGCTCATACGCCAGAAATCCTGGTCCTCCATATAGCTACCGTCCGACCAACGATAGACTTCGACCGCTATCACGTTCTTGCCGGGCTTAAGGTATTTGGTGATGTTGAACTCGGAGGTCATACGCGTGTCTTGGCTATATCCGACCTTCTCACCATTGATCCACACATAAAAGGCTGAGTTCACGCCGCCAAACAAGAGATACGTCTCACGTCCGCCCCAGGCTTCTGGAATTGTGAAGTCGCGACGGTAGGAACCGACGGGGTCGCGCTGACCATACGCTGTCCAGGAGTGGTCATTCGGGGTATCTGTTACGCTTGGGGCGTTTCTCTTGAACGGATATGTGATGTTGGTGTATATGGGCGTTCCGTACCCTTGCATCTCCCAATTCGAGGGAACGGGAATCACCTTCCACGAGCTAACGTCGAACTCCGGCTTGTAGAAGTCAATGGGCCGGAGATCCGGGCTCTTGACCCAGCTAAACTTCCACGTCCCATTGAGCGACTCCACGAGCTTCGAGGGCTGGTCTTCGTTCATCGCGGCTGGCTCATCGGGAAACGGCGTGAATGTGGCGCGCGCTGGCTCTTTGTTGATGCCGAATACCCGCGGATTCTCCCAGTCGGGAACCGCTGCTCCGCTATTTTGTGCTAGGAGGCTGGTGGCGCTGACTACCGCGAAGAACAGCAACAGGAAATTTCGTCTCATTTCGTCTCTTCTTTTTCACTAATGGTACAGCCGCTGAAATTGTGGCCTGCCGCCGGTCGCGCTCAGGAAAACTGATGCCCACGCCCGCGCTTTATAGGAAGAAGCTGGCAAACCTGCCTCATTATATTAGGTTGCCATCTGAATCGCCCTGCCTTCCATAGCTAGCGGTTACGGTCCGTGCTCCGGGTAGGCACCGAGTTCTGGCGTCTTGGCTCAATCATGCCGCTACATGCGATGTCTGTGGTGTTGGGACATCTGCATTTCGCCCCGATGAAGTTCCGATTCAGCGCCCCTTTACTTAACATATTCCCGCTCAATTGTCCATCTACCAATAATAGGCAGCTACCATTTCAGGAGGACCAGCGACTGATTCGGTAACTGTGGTTTTCAGGACAAACTCCAGGTTCTTGGTCTGCCAGTCTGCGGGACCAGTGCGCACGGCCATCTCCATGTACTCGGGGTTCGAGAAAAACTCGCCGGAAGTCTGTGTACCGCTGCCCGTGAGGCCCGCGACAATAACGGTGAACTGACCAGTCTTTGAATTCAGCAATCGGGCGAGGATCGCATAATCCTCTCCAGATTGAAAGGAGGGTCGGATGCTCGAAATCCAAGTTCTCCCTCCTGGAACCTGCTCATGAATCATGAAGCTCCCGTTCTGCTCAACAAAAGTAAAATGAAGGCTCGGCGCGATCTGCATGGTCCATTTGTTGTTGAACGCGCCCACAATCACCGCGGGAGAATTGCGCAAATCCTCAAAGGAGCAATTCGTGCCTACCCGTACCTGGCTAGGCTTTCCAATCCTTCCGAGCAACGCAGAAACCGTTACGGCCGCATGAACATCCCCCGTTGCAACACCATAGTCGGGGAATTGCATCATCTCGCCCCATTCAATCTTCTGATTATTCTCAAGCGGCAGCGCCCGGTTCGACCGCTCCACTTCGGTTTCAAAATTACCAGGATGAGCACGAGAATATTTCCGATACAGTTCCAGGGTCGGTCTATACACGACAGGCTTTGCAAGACAGATTAAGACCGGCTGGGGGGTGGCAAAGACAGGGGCCCAGAACTGCTCGAGTGCGACTTGCCGCCCGGTTTTAGCATGCAAGTGAGAAAAGGCGACCCAGGCAGCGATTATAGCGACTGTGAGAATCGCCAAAATCGCAATCGTGCGCCATGGTTCCGTGGTGCGAGTTCGAGGCTGCGTTTGATCTGTTGCAGAGTCCGTTGCCGAGGCTCCCGAAGTAGGCCAATTGAGGCGTGGCGCATAGGTTCCACGAGGCAGTTCAATCCTCACTAGAGAGTGGTTTGGCTCCTCCTGATAGAACTGCTCCAGACGACGCCTTACTTCTCCGGCCTGCACCCTTACGATCGGGTCGTCTCCAGTTGCATAATCAGGTGGCCTGTTGAAGAGAGCCGCCCCAATGGTGCGTTCCTTTAACCGATCGTCGTTTCCTTCAAGCTTACGGTGAACAACATATTCAAGGAACTGACACTTGCGCCCCGAGTCCTTGAAGAATCTGCTCGCCAGGATTCTGTCGAGTTCGTGAAGGACAACTGCCGCCTTCTCAGGTTCGCTCCAGTTGGGATCAGGAGAACCTTTTGTATGGTTCGGAGGAACTGTGGCAACGGTCATTCACTCTCCTAATGGTCGTAATGTCCCAGTCCAAAGGCGGCATTCAATGATCGACAGATTCGAGAGGTTGAGACAGAGAGGGCACAAATCGGTCCAATATCGTGGCATCGCTTTGGTCTCTGCGCCTATCTCCCAGACTCGCGGCACATTCATAATCAGGCGGAAGGGCGAGAAGCGATCTCCGCAGTGAAACTTTTTCCGGAGCCGACAGCCAAGCCGTTCTGGAATTGCCTATATGCCGCAATACAGAGTAAACATCGGCCACAAATCGGATGTCAAGAGATCATTCCATCCGCCACAGAGCGATCTCAACATCAATACAGTCAATCACTTGGAGTGTATTCCCTTATTACCTCCGCGCTCACGCCACCTCTACTTTCGTCCGGTATTCCAGGGATTGCTCCTGCAGGGTCACATCCGAGTGACAGGTACGGACGCAGGTCAATTGAGTTGCCCAGGGAACATGACTCGCCATGAAGGAGAATTACTCCAGGAACAGATAACATTTCCGTAGCGTCCTGTAACGTTTTGATAATAAGGAGCATCTATACGCTCTTACAGTAATACACTGTGTAACACTTGTTGGTTTTACCGTCATCACCTAGCTTTTTGCCGTACTGATTTCTGAGAGAGGCGGCGTAGTCTGTAGAACCGCCTGAGGTCAGGTCAGTTCATCGACAAACTGCTCCGAGATTGAGTCCGGCGGACCAGATCTAGACCGGATCTCATATAGAGGGCTGGATATCCACAGCTTGGAAAGCGTTTACCAAAGGAGACAACACATGGTGAGTGACAGAAGAGTGGGCAGGATTGTAACGGTACTTCTACTACTGGTTGGCTGGGGGGGGATCTCAGCTTTCTCCCAGTTCTCAAGCGGCATTGAAGGGACAGCACACGATTCATCCGGGGCTGCGATCGCGGGAGCTGGTGTAACCGTCACAGACACGCGGCTTGGAGTGGAAAAGGCCACGACAACGAATGGCGCCGGCTATTTTCGCATCGACAATATTGGGGCATCAACCTATACGGTCGAAGTGCAGATGAACGGGTTCACTACCTGGCGGCAGGCTGGCCTCACCCTGCAGGTTGGTGAAATTCGAACCCTTGCTCCTGTATTGGCCGTCGGAGCTGTATCCACCAATGTCACTGTCTCCGCCTCGGAAACATCGGTGGACTTGATAAGCCCGACTACCGGATCAGTCATTGCCGAAACCACCCTGCAGCAGACGCCGCTCACGGGGCAGAACGTATATGGGTTGACCGCCCTGACGCCTGGAATGACTGGAACCGCCGTGAATTCCGGTGACAACTATACGAACGAGTATGCCATCAACATCAATGCTGCCGGGCTGCGCCAGGAACAGAACGGCTACATGATTGATGGTGCTTACACCAACACCCCATCCCGCGGCGGTGGAACGTCCATCTCTCCCAATCCTGAAATCGTGCAATCGATGAACGTCAGAACCAACAACTTCGATGCCGAGAAGGGAAGAAATGGTGGAGCAACCGTCGAAGTCTTTACCAAGTCTGGTGCGAACGATCTCCACGGGACGTTTGACTACTATTTCACAAACAATGCACTGAACGCGCGCACGCAATTCCAATCGAGTATCCCAGTATTCAGCCGCAACGAGATAAGCGGCACTATGGGAGGGCCTGCAATCAAGAACAAACTGTTCTGGTTCGGCGCCATCGACGTTCTACGGTCCAGTTCTGCCTCGGCATATCAGATCACTGCAGAGACGCAGGATTTCGATACCTGGGTTACCGCCAACTTGCCCAATACCGTTGCTGCCGGGATCCTGAAGACGGCCCCCCCTCAGTCATTTCCCACAACCAACATCAAGACGGTTGCCCAGGTTCAGGCTGCGACTCCAGGATACTATGCGTTGCCGGCAGCAATCCCAGCGACCTTGAATGCGGTTGGTACGTCGAATATCAGCTTCACGACGCCCAAAAATGGTTACCAGTGGAATTTCCGCGTCGACTACTACGTTGGAAAGAATGATCGTATCTACGTGGATGGGATGCGCACCTCAGAAAACAGCCAGGGAATTCAGGCGCGTCCCGCGACAAACATCCCGTACTATGCCATCTCCGATTTCGGGAACGTCAACTGGACGCACACATTCTCCTCTAATTTGTTGAACCAATTGAGCGTGAATGAGATTCGTCCCCAGGGTGCAAATGGAAACTCACCTACTGAGGCGATTCCGTACATCAACGTCACCGGACTGCAAGGATTTGGAACCTGGGGAGCTGGAAACTTTATCCAAACCACGGTAGGCTGGCGCGATGTCCTCACGGCGACCGTGAAATCGCATACGCTTAAGTTTGGCTATGACGGCTTCAACATTCGTGAAGTCGATCACCAAAACAGCGCATTCACACGTCCGACCTACAACTTCGACAATCTGCTTGACTTTGTTCAGGACAAGTCAACTTCGGAGACCGGCTCGAAGGTCGATCTGACGACCCACGGGCAGGCACCGTATGCACGCCGCTACCGCGACCTCTACACAGCCCTCTTTGTCCAGGACGACTGGAAGGTCGCTCCGAGACTCACGATCAACGCCGGCATTCGCTATGACAATCTGGGTAACCTCTTCTCCATTCTCACTCCGAAGCTGACACTGTTCACCCCTGGGTCTGGTGCCACCCGACAGCAGCAAATTGCTGGCGCCACTACATCGGCAGCGCCAAACGGCCGGACAACGGTCACTGATAATACTGTCTGGGCTGTAACTCCGCGTTTGGGATTCGCCTGGGATGTCTTTGGTAAAGGTACGACTTCACTGCGCGGCGGTTTTGGTATGTTCAGCGATCAGCCACCCTACCTCCACATAACCGACGCCACCTCGGGTAACCTGCCGTACATCTACACGCCGTCAATCAACGTACGTCAGGGCGATCCAACTCCGCCGCTTCAGCTTTGCCAATCCCCTGTCGGCTACGAAGAAGTCTGCCCTGTCCTGCCCACGGCGAATGTAGCCTTCGACTCTCGCGGCGGCATCCTGCTCGGAGGTGTTCCCAAGCGGTCTGGTCTGGGAGGATTCGATCGAAACTACAAGATGACTCAAGTGGAAGCCTGGACCCTGAGCCTGCAGCAGCAACTTACGGGCAACATGGTCGCAGAACTTAACTACTCTGGAACGGCGGCTCACCACTTGCCGATTTATCAGAACGCTAACCGTTTTGCAGGCGATCTGATCGTCAACAAGAACAATCCGCAGTATCTCAATCCCAGTTTCGCTGCAATTGAGTACGGTACTTCCAACGGCAATTCCATAGGCCACGTCGGGTCTGCAACACTCACTCGGCGCATGTCTCACGGGCTTGCTGTGCGCGGCATTTACTCTTATGGCAAGGCCCTGGATTACTACAGCACCGCCCAGTCAATTTCTGGCGGTGGGGTCACAAGCAATACAAACATCATTCAAGCCGACGACTTCAAGGCACAGCGCGGGCGGGCTGACTTTGACATCCGCCAGCAGTTCGCAGTTGATGGCACCTGGATCGTTCCAGGCAACTACAATTCGATGCTTGCGAGAAACGTTCTCGGTGGCTGGCAATTCGGTGGCGTGATGATTTTGCATACCGGACTTCCATTCACCGTGTATTCGAGCGCAGCTTTCCATCCGGTCTTTGACGCGGGCGGAAATGTAATCGGCAATACTGGCGGTGACTACAACGCAGACGGCACCAACTACGACACGCCCAACGCTCCTTCTTTCGGCAGGCACCTGACCGGTAAGAAGAAGGCCGACTACCTGGGCGGACTCTTCACATCGTCCTCGTTCCCGTCTCCTGGGCTTGGTGTGGAAGGCAATCTCGGAAGAAACACCTATGACCAGCTCGGTTACAACAACGTGAACTTCACCTTCGAAAAATTCTTCGATCTGCCGTTCTTCTTCGGAGAAAAAATGAGGATTCAGGGGAAGGGAGAGGTTTTCAATCTGTTCAATCGCTCTAACCTCCAGGGTGTCTCCTCGGATATGACGAGTGGAAACTTTGGCCACGCGACAAATCAGTTGCCCGCACGGAGCCTGCAATTCCACGTACGCGCCAGCTTCTAGAGCGTTGACTGCACTTCAATAGATCTGACCCGGCGGCAAAAGCAGCGCCGGGTCAGATTCACTCAGGAACAGGCGCACCCGGGCCGGCGGATTTCCTCGAAACCTCCCCTGACAGCGTGTTCCTCAGCCGCCTCCTGAACAAGTGAGCCGTGCAATGGACCAATCTTTCATGGCTCACTAATTTCCTACCTGCTGACGTCGCGTGTGTGGTCAGCAAGGACCATAGGCAAGTTGTCCACGACCTGTTTGGAGCAGGCTGAGCGTTGCGAGTTGTTGTGTTTCGGCCGCGCCCTTCGATGTCGTGATCGGAACATTGGTTTGTGACTCTCGCATCCTACCAGTGACAACGCCATTCCAAATGGTGCTCCAATACATCAACTGAAGCTCCAGCTACGCTGAAGGAAAGAAGTTATGCCAAACACCGCCTGTCTCAGACTGCACCTTACGTACCGCTTTCCCTTCGTGCTCTTCCTTCTAGTCCTCGCAACAGGTTCACGGGGCCTTAATGCGCAATTGAGTAGTGAACTTCCACCTTTGCCTCAGATTTCCGCCATCGAAACTAAAGACGGCATGATTGCGAAGATCGGGGATGAGACGCTTCATTTGACGGTGTGCAGCGACTCCGTGATCCATGTTGTTGCCGGCCCCGAAGCCGTATCTTCTGCTGAACAAGTTAAACCATGGATGCTGGCTCCGAGTGAGTCGTGCCCAAGTGCGGTCTTCACTTTCAAATCCGACGGCGACGTTGTCGCGATAGAAACAGCTGCATTAAAGATCAGCTTTTCTCTCAAACGTGGAAATCTCACTTATAGCGCAATTGGAGGAGAACAGCTTCTTCAAGAAAGCGATGCAGTACCACGTACATATGAATCCGACATCGTGAACGGTCTGAATACTTATCACGTTTCGGATCGGTTTTCACCGGATGCGACAGAGGGCTATTACGGTTTGGGCCAACATCAGAGTGGGATGTTCAACTATCGCGGAGGCACAGTAAAGCTTCTGCAAAACAACACCGACGTCGCCATTCCGTTTCTGGTTTCGAGCAAGGGTTACGCTGTGATGTGGAATACCGCCTCTGAAACTGAGGTTGATAACCGATTTCCGCTCCTGCTGCGCTTCACATCTGTGGCGGAAACAGCGATCGACTATTTCTTTATTTATGGCCCGGAAATGGACCAGATCATCCATCGCTATCGCAACATGACGGGGCATACACCCATGTTGCCAAAGTGGTCTTACGGATTATTCCAATCGAAAGACAGGTACGAATCGCAAGCGGAAATTCTTGGAATTGCAAAGCGCTATCGCGAGGAACACATCCCCCTGGACGCAATTGTGCAGGATTGGTTCTGGTGGAAGACCGAGGGTGACCCAATCTTCAACTCGAACTTTACGAATGTGCCGGAGGAATTGAAGACTCTGCACGAAGCCCACTTGCACGCGATGATTTCTGTCTGGGGCTTGTTTGATCCAAAGTCAGAGAACTTTCAGGCGATCAAAGCGAGCCACTTCGACGTTCGTGACGCTCATGTTTACGATGCAACGAACCCCAAGGCGCGAGAGTTCTATTGGCAGAATCTGCCCGGGAAGCTCTTTGATCAAGGCTGGGATGCATTCTGGCTCGATAGCGCAGAGCCAGAGGAATATTGGCCGCATATGGGGGACGGAATCCTGCGGGATAAACAACTCGCCATCGGAAATGGAGCAGTCTACGCGAATATCTTTCCCCTCATGCACACGCTAGGCGTGCAAGAGCATTGGCGAGCAACAACCGATCAGAAAAGAGTATTCCTGCTGACTCGCTCCGCCTTCCTAGGGCAACAACGAGTGGGCGCCACCGTCTGGTCGGGAGATGTTTACAGCACTTATTGGGGGCTAACGCATCAGGTTGCTGCTGGCCTGAATTTTGCTTTGTCCGGATATCCATATTGGACCACCGACATTGGTGGATATTGGCCGGCTGAGGCGAATATTCTGGAAGATCCAAAGTATCAGGAGCTTTACGCTCGCTGGTTCGAGTACGGCGCCTTCTGCCCGATCTTCCGTACGCACGGACACAGACCGCATAACGAGCTTTGGACCTACAATCTGGTCGAGCCGGTCCTGCTGAAGTATGACAAGCTGCGTTATCGGCTAATGCCTTACATTTACTCTCTGGCTTGGCGGGTTCACAACGAGGACTACACCATTCAAAGGCCGCTCGTCATGGATTGGCGGCAAGATCCAAGGACGCGGAACATCCCGGATCAATTCATGTTTGGTTCGGCCATCCTCGTCAATCCTGTCTTGGAGCAGGGTGCGGTACACCGTGACGTTTATTTGCCGCCTGATCCTATTTGGTATAACTTTTGGACTGGCGCTACCGTGAGCGGCGGTCAAACAATCCAGGCCGACGCACCACTTGCTCTGATGCCGCTCTTCATCCGCGCGGGTTCGATTATTCCGCTCGGTCCAGAGATTGAGTATGCAGATCAAAAGCCCGGTGACCCGATCGAACTCCGCATCTATTCAGGCGCTGATGGAAGCTTCGATCTGTACCAGGATGAAGGCGACAACTATGGCTACGAGAACGGCGCGCATGCCATAATCCCGATCAAGTGGTCTCAGGGAAGGAAGACGTTAACCCTGGGGGATCGAGCTGGAACCTACCCTGGAATCCCGGCGGAAATTAGATTCCATGTCGTCTGGGTATCGCAAGGTCATGGAGTTGGTGAGAGTGTTGAAGCGAAGCCCGACGCGTCACTTGTATATAGAGGTACTTCGGTATCCGTCACGGAGCGTTAGTATCAACGGGACGTTCCCGCCGTACCGGAGCCGTTTCTAGTGCGGGGCACGCCCTGCATATGCTCTGCGCTAGAATCATGACGTGCCGGAGGATCGTATTTGCACTTTCGTGGCTTGATTTGCAGTGTTGTCGTCAGTGCGCTGGTAGTGTTTGGCAGCTGCCCAGCACAGCAGCCGACGCAATCGCCCCAACTAGGCGGTATGGGCGGAATTGCCTCGGGCGTAGCGGCCAAACCTATCTACGACGAAGAGAAGCGACCAATCACGGCGGGGGGATTTGTAGACAAGGGGCCGGTGGTCTTTGAGGACATCACCGCAAAGGCCGGACTCTCACGCTGGATCCATAAGATGGGGACGCCGGAGAAGAAGTTCATTGTGGAGACAAACGGGTCGGGCGTTTGCCTTGTGGACTACGACAATGACGGATGGCTGGACATTTACCTCGTGAACGGTTCCACCTTCGATGCACTGGACGGCAAAGAAGAATCACCCCATGCAGCCTTGTTCCGCAACAATCATGACGGAACGTTCACTGATGTTTCTGTGATAGCGGGCGTAACAAACGACCGCTGGGGCTACGGGTGCTCGGTTGCCGACTATGACAACGACGGCTGGCCTGACATCTACGTGGGCAACTTCGGGAAGAACCGCCTGTACCACAACAACCAGGACGGTACGTTTTCAGATGTGGCTGAAAAGGCCGGGGTCGCTGTGGACAATTGGACGCCAGGTTCGGCCTGGGGCGACTACGACGGCGACGGGTTGCTGGACCTGTACGTATCGGGTTATGTCCATTACGATCGCGCCCTGGCGGAGGCTCTCGGAAAAGACCTCGCCAACGCCGCCTGTCAGTACAGAGGTGTAACTGTGAATTGCGGCCCGCGGGGATTGCCAGGTGAGGCGGACCGTTTGTTCCATAACAACGGCGATGGAACATTTACCGATGTGACGGCGAAGGCCGGTGTCGAAGACAAGAACAAGTATTACGGTTTCACGGCGATCTTCGTCGACATCAACGGGGACGGCAAGCCTGATCTCGTGGTGGGCAACGACTCAGAGCCGAACTTTCTTTATATAAACAAGGGCGACGGAACCTTTGACGATCAAAGCTATATCTCGGGTTTTGGGCTGAACAAGGACGGGCGCGAAATCGCATCCATGGGGATTGCCGCAGGGGACTACGAGAACAATGGTCTGGTCGACTTCTACGTCACTGACTTTGGTGACGACTACAAAGTACTTTTCCACAACGATGGCGAGGCAAGCTTTACAGACGTCAGTTACGACGCTGGGACTGCGCAGTTAACGATTCCGTTTGTGGGCTGGGGAGACGGTTTTCTCGACTACGACAACGATGGTTGGCTGGACCTCTTTATGGTCAACGGCCACGTTTATCCCCAGGTGGACCAGCACGACTGGGGCACGACGTGGGCAGAGCGTCCACTTCTGTTCCACAACGCGCCCGGCGAAGCGAAGACGCGAAGATTTGAGTACGTGCCGCCTGTAAAGGGCACGGGGCTTGCAGATGTGATTCCCGCTCGCGGCGCGGCGTTTGGCGACCTGTTCAACGACGGCAAGATTGATGTGATCGTTAACCCGGTGGACGGCCCTCCGGTGTTGCTGCGGAACGTGAATCCGGACCATCACCACTGGGTGGAGATGAAACTGGTGGGCAGGGCAAAGAGCCCGCGTGATGCGACCTGCGCCACCGTCTACCTGAATGCAAACGGCATGCGGATGCGGCAGGATGTTCTGGCCAGTGGCAGCTACATTTCGGCAAACGACCGGCGCCCTCACTTTGGGCTGGGCGATGCGACAGATGCTGGCACGGCGGAGATTCATTGGCCCGATGGCACAAAGGAGGCTCTGAAACTGTCGGCGGTGGACCGCATTTACACCATCAGAGAGGGCAAAGGGATTACTGGCGAATTGTGTAACGGCAATCCGTGCACGGAAAGGAAAGCCACGGGCCTCGTAATCGCGGTACCGCCGACTCAATAGTTCTTCGGCTTCGGTTTGTCGCCAGCTCTTACACTCGGCTACTTCACGCGGGGCACTATTGTCCGCACGGTATAAGCGCGCTAGTGTGCCGACCTCGGCACATCAGTGTTGCTGATAGCGATAGAATTGAGGGGCAGACTCGATGGACCATCGTGTGGCATCGGTTGGAATGATACCTCCCGATCAATTAGGCAGAAGGTTGCGAGCACTCAAATGATTTGGGGCCAACTTATCTCGGCTTTCTCCGTCTTGACGCAACATGCGAGCAGGAGATGCCTCGCCATTCTCATCACATCTCTCGCCATTTCCTACGCCGCACCCGGAGGCGCTGTTGCTGTTGCGCAGCAAGCTGGTGCACCTGTTCCATCGATTGAATCTCTAGTTCGTTCCAAGCAATACGATCAAGCCCTGCAGTTCACCAAGTCCCAGCTTCATTTAAAACCGAACGACATTCGACTATGGACCTTGGAAGGAATAATCTACTCCCTCAAAGGCGAGACAAAGGACGCACTTGCTGCTTTCGACAAGGCTCTGCGCCTTTCACCCACATACATGCCTGCGCTAAGGGGCGAGACTCAGCTCCTCTATGAGTCGAGTGACGTGCGCGCGATCCCGCTGCTCAATCGAATTCTGAAGGAAGATCCGCACGATCTGACCGCTCAGGAAATGCTGGCAATGCTCCAAAAGAAAAAGGGCGACTGCCGCGCAGCGAAAGAGCATTTCGCAATCAGCTTCGGACAGATGGGAACCCATCCTGAGACGCTGGAGGCTTATGGCTATTGTCTAGTGCAGATGAAGGACTTCGAGAAAGCAGTCGCCGTTTTTGAAGAACTGGCCGCGCTGCTTCCTGACCGTGTATATCCCAAATATGATCTTGCGGTCGTTTTGGTTACAACAAGTCAAAATGAAGCCGCGTTGAAGGTGCTTGCGCCTTTGGTTACGGATGCACAACAGGACCCGGACATTCTAAGCCTGGCAGCACAGGCGTATGAGGCGACCGGAGACACGCCGAAGGCTGTATCGCTTCTTCGACAGGCGATTGTCCTGAGTCCGGCGACAGCGAGCTACTACGTTATGTTTTCGGAGATCTGTCTGGCTCATGATTCGTTTCAGGTTGGAATTGACATGATCAATGCGGGGCTCCAACGAATTCCAGATGATCCCGCCCTCTATATCTCCCGCGGAATTCTCTATGCCCAGTTGGCGCAGTACGACAAGGCGGAAGCCGATTTCAAGAGAGTGGAGCAGTTGGATTCGGCGCAGAGCATCAGTTCTTACGCTGGCGACCTCACAGACGTATTGAAGAATAAACCTGATGAAGCGCTAGCAAAAGTGCGAACCCAACTTCAAACGCATCCGGAAGACCCGCTTTTGAATTATCTTTTGGCGCAGCTTCTCATGAACCAGGCTCCCGCAGTGGGAAGCGATGCCTTCAAAGAGGCAATGAAGTCGGCTCTCCTCGCCGTCAAACTGAAGCCGGATCACGTGGGCGCAATAGACCTTCTGGCTAGTATGTACATGAGAACCGGCCAGTATGACCTGGCGATTGAACAATGCCAGATCGCCCTTAAGTACTCGCCGTCCGACGAGTCAGCAACATACCATTTGATCATTTCGATGCGCCATACAGGACACTCCGACGACCTGAAACCCCTGGTCAAGCGCTTAGCGGAGTTGCACCAGGAATCGCTACGGCATGAAACGGAAAGAAAACGATACCGGCTCGTTGTGGGACCGGCACCTTCCAAATAGTGGTCCCCCTGATGTCGCCTTCCCTCCGTCAATCGAGTTGGCCAATTCGTAGGATGAAGGCCTAGAGCTATTCTACAATTCACGTACCCTTGCCAGCGCTTTGCGCGGTGGCTTTTTCTTAAGGAGAACGCCACTGGGCGGTTGCGCCTCAGCGTATAGCAATTGGAGATCCGCTGTAGCGTTTTTGCCTACGCATGGCTCCCGGCTAGATCCACACCTTCGAGTTGATTGAAGGCTTCGCTCTGGTGAAATGATCGGGTTCGCGATCCATGGGATAGTCGGGTGGCGCTCCGACTCGATTGGCACGTGCAAAATTCGGAATCGCCAGCATCGGTGCCCCATCTTGCCACTTCCCAGAGATCACCATAACGCCGCCGAGCAAGTCAGGACGCCACTCTACCCGGAGTGGTGCATCCGCTAGTTTACGGTCGATGTTTCCATTGTCTGCCGTCTCGACGTTGTAGATGAGTGGGCCATATTTCAAAGCCACCTGGCCAAGGTCGGCCTTGATGCGGCTGTCCGCAACCACGCGCTGCGGCTCCATCGGCAACTCCAGTTCGATGAGGTCGCCAGCCTGCCACTCGCGCGTGACTACGGCATAGCCCTTATGAATAGTCGGCGTTTGTTCGTGCCCATTGACCGCAAACCGCTTCACACCTCGGACCAGAGGAGAATCTTTGTAGAGCTTGCTTGTGGTACGGTCTGGGATCCGCACATAGACCGAGAAGGTCTTTGCTTCGCCCGGGTTCACGGTAATTGAAATCGATCCATCCCAGGGGTAATTTGTCTTCTGAACCACTTCAACGTTGGCGCCCGCGACTTGACCAACATGAATCCTGCTGCCGACAAACATGTTGACGTAGAGCCCATCATTGCTCTTCACGTAAGTCCAGGTCGGGATCATAAGCAAGGTGCGCGCGAAATTCCCCACGCAACAAGGGCACACATGCCACTTCGCGCGCTCGGTATTCGCCAATGGATTTGTATAGCAGAAGCTCTGCCCGTCGAGAGCCACTCCTCCGAGCAATGCGTTGTACATCGTCTGCTCGTACAGGTCGGCGTACTTCGCGTCGTGATAGGCAAGGTTGAGCTTGTACTGGAAGAAAACAAGTCCACAGCTCGAGCAGGTTTCACAGTAAGCTTCATTGCGCAACGAGTAATTCGGCCCAAAGCCCTCGGAGGTTTCCCCGCTTCCGATGCCGCCGGTCAAGTAGTACTTCCTGTTGACCATGTTGTCCCAGAGCGAGATAACCGCGCCTTGGTAGTCGCGATCCTGGGTTTCAGCAGCTATATCCGCCATGCCCGAATAGAAGTACATCGCGCGCACCGCGTGGCCCACAGCTTCATATTGCTGGCCCGGGGGCAAGTGACTCTGGTCGTATTCCGATCCACCCCGCCGCGAATCGAGAAGGAACTTCGCGAGAGCGATATACGCGTCCCCGCGGTGATTCCCTTCCTGGTCATTTACGAAGCGGCCGAAGCGCACCAACGCCTGCTCCATCTCCTGGTGCCCATCAAACCATTCCTTCTTGCCGGGCCCAATGTTCGCCGCCCAGCAATCGGCCAGCTTCTTTGCCGCGTTATACAGGCGGAGATCCTTCCCATCGGTCAGGGTGTAGTGATTAATGGCCGATTCGATGAAGTAGCCCGAGACATAGCCTTCATGATTGCCGCGGTGGTCGGGCGACCAGCGCTCCGGCCAATTCTTGCGGTCCGCCAATGTGTACGCTGTTTGCAGGTAGCCATCCGGCATTTGAGCAGCAAGGATGAGCGGAATCCAGTGCTCCAGCGTCCCACGCATCATCTTTTGTGACTTGATGATCTCGGCGTCGTCCTGCGGATCGACCATAAGGGCGATGCACATGGACTCAACTGTCTGGTGAACCCATGCGTTAGAAAAGACGTATCCCTTGTGGCCCGAGTGCGGCTCGCCACGGATCGCTTTTGCTGCTTCGATGAAGTTGTCGATTCCCCCGTCGCCACGCATGACAGGAATATCTGTGCGTTCGCACATGGCGATGCAGTGCGGAATCCAGCTCACAATAAGAGCCTTTGTACGATCTTTCCATAGCTTACTATCGATCGAATACTTCCGCGTGTAAACCACGTTGAGACGGTCAGAAGGAGGCGCCGGTTCCACATGTACGCCAATCGTGTGCGCCGGGCCTTTGCTGCCGCTGGACTCAAGCGCCAGCACGTAGTCACCGGGTTGAGAGAATGTCGCAGTAGTGACCGGTGAAGCCGCATCGGCAAAGACAACCGCGCCTGATCCTGCGGACTTCACCCAGCGGGCCCGGTTCTTGCTTGAGTCTTCGAGCCAGGTCACCTTGCCCGACAGATAGGTCCGCCCGTCGCTCACAACCGAACGGTCCACGCCGGCATCTACAACCGGCTGAAGTAATGGAACAGGGCCGTAATTGAAGACTCTCCATTCCAGGATGCCTGCAGGTCGCTCCTTCTGAGGAACCACTTCGATCCGAAGCTTATTCGTTTTCACTGGTTCAAAGGTTGTCGCGTTAAACGTGTCAAGTGCGACTCCAAGACCCTGGGGCCGAGAAACCGGTGTGAAATCGGTCCCATTCCAGCTGAGAATTCTATAGCTTTCTGGCGCAGAAATCTTGCGCACATAACTTCCCGGTAGCTCGCCCGCACGTGGGCGATCGACGGCCCAATAGATCTCGACCTTGTTGACGCTGACAGGCTCGCTCCATTCGTATTGCACCCAACTTGTGCGCCTGCCCGTCGATGGCTCCGCCCATAGCGCATACAGCGCATGGCTCCGGTCAAACGAGTTCTCAGGATTAAACCCGTCGTTCAAGGAGGAGATTCGGTTCTCGCTCGTCATCACCTGGCTCGTCGGGACTGCGACGCGAGCAATATTCAAAGCGCTTTTAGAATCCTGCGCAAAGGTCGGGGCACCGGAGAGTGCACCCAAAACAGCAGTGCCTCCCACGCCCATCAGAAATTCTCGGCGGCTCGGCTCAAGTCTTTTAGAATAGGCAGCTTGGATTGCGGAAGTCTTGGCTCTCTTTTTCCTGTTCACTGTTAATATCCCTCCTTTAACGAATCCTCAAGGACGCCCGTCAACACAACGAGAGAAAGCGTTTACTGACACTCGGAAGTCTACATCTGCCGCGCACGTCTGTAAAGTGAGCTGAACCAAGCATTTTCTGTTACAAAATCGGCGATGATGGGCGGTCCTTTTCACCACAACAGCATGATCTGATTCACGCGGAAGCTAGTGTTGTTCAATCATTCAGACGCGCGCTGACTAATATAGTGTCTCGTGCAGATCATCTTCTATTGAGTACGGTTTGCCCTGAGGATCTACTGGCAATTCGATGCTCTTCAAGATCCGAGCCGGTGCGAGAGCCTCATTTGAACGGGGTTGATTTATCGGGCACTCGGAAACAATCGAAATTACTAAGCCGAGTGGAAAGTCGAGTCTGCCTTCTTTGCCATGCTTGGGAACGCTCCATTCGCGTTAAGTAGAATGCCGGGCGACATATCGTATTATCTGTCGCCCGGTAAGCGCAATAAGGTTTCGATGGCGATGATTTGCCTGCATTGAATTCTTAAAACGGATTCACGGCATTGTTGCAGGCAGTGCGAGCTGCCGTATCACTCGGTGAGCCAAACTGAGCCCAGAAACGGTTGAACGTAACCAGTGAGTTGGGCATCGAATATGAGAGGAGCGGCAGAGCGTAGCCCGGTCCGCACTGCGCCGATACTGTGGGCGCAACACCGGAGTTGGAACGGTACGTGCCATTTGGAACTTGATAGTTGTGATAGTGATCGAAGTTGTAACCCTCCGTCATCGCGACGTGGCAAGTGCGGCAGCTGTGTGCGTAAATATTTTGGTAGTAGCTGACCATCTTGGGGCCTGCCGTCTGCCAACTCGCAGGCACATAAACAGGATCCAATTCATGACTGGTCGCATACCAGCCGGCTATCAACTCCTGTTCAGCCACCGTCGGCCCGGCATTCAGCACGTTCTGGTTCAGCAGGTAGAGTGCCTCCTGCTGATCCTGCAACGTCAGACCTGGCTTGCTCGAGAACTCGAAGTTGCCGCTGTCGTAAGGAACGAAATGAGCACCTATGTTCGCAGGCCCCGAGCCATCTTCTGGATAGCGTCCAGCATAGTGGTCACCTCCGTGGCATGCCACGCATGTTCCAGGCACGAACTTCTCACCGCGGCCATCGAGATTGACTGACATGAGCAGGTTCCCGCTAGGTCCAAAGATCAGGAATCGCGTAAATGGCTGCGCGACTCCCTGGGCATCAAGATTTACACCCGGAGAGATGCCGTGGTCCATGGCCACGCAAGCCACAAGCTTCTTGTTACTGATTGCGTCGTCGATCACCGAATCGATTTCCGGCTGCAAAGGATCGGCGACACTCGGGCCTGCGTGATTACAAACATATGCTGCCGTCTGGTTTGGCCCGTAAGAGATTGAGTGGTGAACGCGCGCGAGGTTCAAATCAACTTTGTTGATGTAACTTGCAGTGTACTCTGGTGTCCCCGCCACTGCGAATGGCCCAATCTTCACCTTGCGCATCCAGTCATTAAAGCTGATCGCCCCGGACGGTGTACCCGATGCATCGCAGGATTTCACGGCACCGACCGCCTTGTAGTATTGGCAAGCTCCCTTTCTTGAATCAATCCCTTTGAATCCCAGGAATGCAGTGCTGCGCGGGTTGATGTTCGAGGGTGGCGGAGGCGGGGGAAAGGCCGGAGGGGGCGGGGGAAAGGATGCTACGACCTGGCTCTGATAGTCAGCCTTGATCGACGTAATCGCTGGCGATCCCGTGTTTGGCAGCGTCACGGTACCGAGGTCCGTATTGGTGTAAATGCTCACACCGGCTGGAACCGGCAATGTGACCGGTGTTGCGCCTTCGCAGCCAAATTGGACGCGAGTCGCTCCAGTCGAGGTGAAGCCACCTGATGTAGGCAGCGCAAAATCCATAAATTCGTTGACCGAGGCCGGGCTGAACTGAGGCCAGTTGATGGGGTTGTTGGAGACATCGAGCAGGGAGATGACGCCAGCGGGCGCCAATCCGAAGAACTCATCGCTCAGACCGCAGGAACTGTTGTCCGCGAGTTTCATGGTGCCTGTCATCCAGGCTGACGTATACGTCTCTCCACCTGGATACCAATCAGTTACGGCAAGGGGCAGCATGGAAAAAGTCAAACTCCCGGGCAATTGAAATGCACTATCCGAAGTGCAGAACAGATTTCCCGAAAGGCCTGTCTGGTTCTGGCAATCCGCCTGGTATGTCGTGCCAACCGGCAAGCCTTGGATCACATATTCGCCGCGCTGGTTCGTCACTCCGATTCCGGCTGTTGCAAAAGATCTGGCAGTGTCAAGAATCTGCACAGCCAACCCCGCAACCTGAACTACGTGCGATCCGCCTGTGAGTCCCGGGAAGTAATCGCCCGCCGTTAATCCGGCTTGCACATAGGAGCGGTAGAAGTCTCCTGTTTGTGACGCAGCTGCCGGCGCGGAGAGGTCAACTGGCGCCGTCGTCAGGACGGGATTTCCAATTACATCTGTATTCACAACCAGCCTGTCCTCAGCGTAACCACCTTGGCCATTCGAGACCAACAGGTAAGCGAGGTGCAGTCCGGGACCGGACGGAAGTTGCCAATCCGCCTGATCACCGTTGACATTGACGAGGACTCCGTCGGTCGTTTGCCAGCGGAAAGTCAGCGTCTGGGAATTTGGATCCGTGGCAGTCGCAGTCAGGTGAACGGTAGGACCAGCGTCAACCGACAAAGCCAGCGAGTAGCTCGTTTGCCCTGCTGCGTTGGCAGCTGTGATGGTGTAGTCCGCTGACGTTGTAACGGCGGTTGGCGTTCCTGAGATTACGCCGGTCGCCGGGTCCATCGCCAGCCCGGCTGGCAGCGCGGGGGTCACGCTGAACTGAGTGACAACGCCGCTCACCGCTGGCGAAAGAGATGTAATTGGAAGTCCAACCAGCAGAGGAGCAGGCGTTGGATATACCAGAGCAGACGGGCCGCCATTGCCGATCACTGACAATGTAAGCCTGAAGGTTGCTGTTCCTCGATCGTTCGATGCCGTAATAACGTACACCGCAGGAGGAGTAACCGCAGTGGGCGTTCCAGATATGCTGCCTGACTTTCGCGAAAACGTCAGGCCTGCGGGAAGTGAAGGACTGATGCGGAATTTGAGATCCCTGCCAGTCGTTGTTGGAACGATCGGCACTATGCTGGCTCCGATCTGAAACGGCGCAGGGGTTGCGTAGCTTATGGTCACAGCTGAGCGACTGGCGTTCACCGAGTGCGTGATCGTCAGGATGATCAAAGCCAGGCATAGTGCAACCACGAGCTGCGCCAGCCGCTCGGGCCGAATACGACGAGTAGTGTTCATAGTTCCATCCTTTTAGAGAGTTGGGACCGATTACCTCTCGATAACCTGGCTTTGATTCCGCTTATTCCAGCTTTGAAAACGTGCTCTCCCCGAGTTGCGGGCGAGATCATAGCCTGCCTCTTCGAGGCTTGAGTGAGTCCATGGACATACGCTCTGCAACAACCAGCCACCCGGATAAGGGCGATGACGCGCACAGATTCAGAATTGGCGCCCGTATGACCAGCTTCGGATTGGGGACAAAGTGGGCCTGCTCTTGCATGCTCACTAATGGGTTAACCGCGAGGCACGGTGGAAAGGGATCAAACAAAATGCGCGAGCCGCCGAACCGTCACATTCAGTTGGACTCTTGCTTGACTTTATTGACTGAAGCCCGCAAAACCCAATCAATGCTCACGATCTCGACGCACGTGCAATTCAGCCTACGCCAAGGCTGCCGCTTCCTCGATTACGCCACGTATACGAGCCCTTGCTTCAACAGCGTCGAATCGGAATGAGCATCCTGCAGGGATTAAGCGTATTGCTGGTTGCCTCTTCGGTGCTTACCACCGCCGGTTCGGATCATTCAATATCACTCTTCGATCATTTATCGTCAATCTCCTGAGCAATGCGGTACGGGCTTTCTCGCGGTCTCGGAATACCGGCGATCCACAAAAAGTGGAAAACTTCTCGCGAAACGCTTCGATACGAGCAATAAAGATCAACGTGCGTGCGCATATGCAATTAGCGTTTTCGCAGAACATACCTGAGCTTGTCGATACTTGAAAAGTACAATCAAATGGAGAGTCAACTATGAGAAATCCAGAAAATCAACGAATCGTCCTCGCCTCCAGGCCAACCGGAGCGCCCACTCCCAGCGATTTCAGGATCGAGACACAATCCGTCCCCGTCCCTGCCCAGGGCCAGATGCTCCTGCGAACCATCTTCCTTTCGCTCGACCCCTACATGCGAGGCAGAATGAGCGATGCCCCCTCATACGCGCCCCCGGTAGCGATCGGCGAGGTGATGGTAGGATCAACCGTCAGTCTGGTAGAGATCTCGCACCATCCTGACTTCGCAATTGGCGATTGGGTGCTGAGCCAGAGTGGCTGGCAGAAGTACGCAGTGTCTGACGGAAAGGGAGTCTTCAACTTGGGCCCGCAAATGGAGCATCCTTCCTATGCCCTCGGCGTACTTGGGATGCCGGGATTCACAGCCTACATGGGCTTGCTGGAGATTGGGCAGCCGAAAGCCGGGGAGACGGTAGTCGTTGCAGCAGCTACCGGCGCGGTCGGATCCGTCGTCGGACAGATTGCAAAACTTAAGGGATGTCACGTAGTGGGCATAGCTGGAGGCGAAGCAAAATGCAAATCTGCCGTTGAAGATCTAGGCTTCGACACTTGCGTTGACCATCGAGATCCCGCGTTGAAGGACCTGCTCGCAAATGCCTGCCCCAAGGGTATCGATGTCTATTTTGAGAGTGTAGGAGGCGTGGTCTTTGAGGCTGTTCTGCCCCTACTCAATACGCGCGCGCGCATCCCCCTCTGTGGTTTGATCGCACATTACAACGACCGAGAAGCTCCGGTGGGACGAGATCGCACCGCTCAAGTGATGGGCACCTTCCTGAAGCGCCGCATACGCGTTCAGGGATTCATCATATTTGACGATTACGGGTCGCACTTCAGCGAATTTCAAAAGCAGATGTCGCAGTGGTTCACCGCGGGGAAGATCAAGTATCGCGAGGATGTCGTGGAAGGGCTGGAACGTGCGCCCGATGCCTTCATTGGATTGCTCCAAGGAAAGAACTTCGGAAAACTTGTAATTCAAGTTAGCCCGGCGATCAGGTGAGCGAAACCACAGATTTCTAATAATCGAAGACTGAAGGACAATCGAACACGAATTGGCGACCGTGTAAGTGGTAGGGGTTGCCAATCGTTTTCTCATGAACTCATCGCATTGGCCAAAGTGAGCAAAACTATTTGACCTTTGACCGCAGGCCTCTGCCTTAAACTTTCGCGCCCGATGAACCTCAGGTACCACTCCACATGGAGGGCCCCTTCAGACCGCAGGCCGCACGGCATCGCGCTTCGAACAAAATTCATCGTAGAGCCGATGCGTGCCACAGGTCACTGCGACTGCATCGTGGGTGCTCGAATAAATCATCCACTTCAGGATCGCCGCCGATCGCCGGCTCTTGCGTAAGGCGCAGCCAGCCATTCCGGCCATAGCCGCCAAAACTCGCAAAGGCCATAGTGGAATCGACCTTACCTTCAATGGGTAGGGCAATCCAATTACCTCGGCCGCGAGCAAGCCTATCTCCCGAAAGGTGAAAGTCTCGGGGCCTCCAATCTGATGCTCGCGTCCTGCCTGTTTGGGATCGCTAATGCAATCGGTAATGAACACTGCGACGTCATCTCCGTCGATCGGATTGATACGACATGATCCGTCTCCAATGACGGTATAGGTGCCTTTCTTCTGCACCGAGTCGAATGCCCGGTTGGTCAGATCGCTGAAATAGGCAGTCGGTCGGATGACGGTGAACGCTGCGCCTGCCTGGCGGCAAGCTGCGCCAATCGCGTCCACTGCGCCTTCTTTGGCATCGCTGAACTCGGTCAGCTTTCTTGAGTCGCGCCCTTCGAACGTTGCCACCAGAATGACGTGTTTAGCGCCAGCGCAGACCGCCTCAAGCCCGAAGCGAATGTTCGCGTCGCGATCGATAGCCCAAAAATCGTTGGTTGAATCTACATGCACGTTGCCGGATGCCATGCACGAGATCGCGACCTCAGCGCCCGAAAGCGCCTCTGAATAGGACCCGATGAGCGATGCGTCAACAAAGGCGAGCGTGGCTCCTAGTGCATTCATCCTGCACTGATCAGTTTCGCAGTTTCGGTCCTTCAATATCGCCCTAACTGGAATTGACCGCGCTCGCAGTTGCGCGACGAGCCGGCTACCCAGGTAGCCAGTTGCTCCAGCGATGCAGACCTGAGGTTGTGTCATCTCTTTGATACTCCGGGGCTTCGCAGGGAATACACGGGCAGGAACGGTATAAGGATCGGCACCTTGTGCGAGTAAACTTCAAAGGCTGCATCGGAACCGTAGCTTTTGCCTTGCTTCAATTCCAGGCGGCGCGCCGCGCCGAACATCACCATTACGATGCCCAGAAAGCCAAGGGACCCCAGCCCCCAGGCGGACACTGTCCTAAAGGTCGACATCGCCGAGACCCAGACACCGAGCCAAAACACCATCTCGCCAAAGTAATTCGGAAAGCGCACCACGCTGAAGAGGCCTTTGTCGCAGAACCGGGATGGGTTTTGTTTCTTGAAGCGGGATTTTTGCCAATCGGCACCTGCTTCAAGCCCAAGGCCGATCGCCATCAACACAAGGCCCACAGGTACAGACGCCAACGCCAATCCGCCTGCCTGCGCTGACATCGTGTGCAATGCAGGCAGGAAGAGAAGAACGTAAAAGAGCGATACTACGACCCAGATGGCAATCTTCAGCAGGCCGCCTACCTTGGCGCCGCGAGCCGTGTTTTCCGCCTGCTGCTTTTGAAAGGAGGGAACGTGCCTTCGGAGGGAGATAAATGTACCGAGCCTCAGACCATACGCAAGAAGCAACCCTGACTGGACCAGCGCCAGATCTCTGATTGTGTCCCGGTAAAGCAAAGGAAAAACAATCGCCTGCACGGCGATGGATGCAGCATAGCCAAGGCTCACAAAATATTCAACCCGTTTGAACCCCAGTGCCGTGACTGTCAGGCAAAGCACCAGACCAATGGCCAGAAACTGCCATGGCAACCCGAGAAGTTCGTTGGACATCTGCGGCGAGAGCAGCATCGTGCCTTCCTCAGGTACACCCTTCTAGAATGAACAGCGGTCTTGAAACAGAGCTTACGTTGAGGACCATTAGAGTGCTTAGATGTCAGCCAATGACTTCTTCTTAAGGCGGGTAAATGTCCTTCGCCTGAATATCCGGGCTAGTTTTCAAGCCCGGCGCAGAACCCCGGCGCCTCCTGAATCTCTGCTAAGCCCGCCGATCACATAGCCACAGACTCTCAACCGATGCATTCAATCGCGATGCCCACACCAGGACGAGACCCAGGACAGTGTTCAGCCTCCACTGCGGCCGAAATGGGGCGGATTCTGAAGGCAGGCCGTCGTCTTTATGTATGGTGAGTGGCGTCGAATGAAGAGCGCTGTTCCTTCTTGCTCATAGTCTCAGATTCGTCTCAACGCTATGTTGTGTCTTGATTTGGGAACAATGGGTCACTTATCTCCAGATCGATTTTTGGCGGGAGACGGCAAGGGAGAAGGGCAGGAAATGCCCATATAAAGCGATTTTTCACTGAATCCAGCGCTTGACAGAGGCCCCTTGGCGCATTAGAGTTGGGCGCGACGCGCGGGTTGCAATTCTTCCGAAGGAAATGCCTCGGAGCAAGCCCGAGCGCCAACGAGGAAGAACAATGAAGAGCTTTGGATTGCGGATTATAGCGGCTGGATTGGCCTGCTTCGGAGCGGCATTGACGGCAGGGGCGCAGGACGCCCAGAAGCCAGCCTACCGGAACCCTGGCCTGCCCGCCGAACAACGGGCAGCGGACCTGGTGCAAAGGATGACGCTCGAGGAGAAGGCCACGCAACTGGTAAACCAGGCGCGCGCCATTCCTCGGCTCGGCGTCCCGGCGTACGACTGGTGGAGCGAGTCGCTGCATGGTGTCGCGGTGAACGGAACGACGGAGTTTCCCGAGCCGGTGGGATTGGGCGCAACCTTCGATACGGCGGCCATTCACCAGATGGCTATTGCGATCAGCACCGAGGGGCGCATCAAGCATGCGCAGGATCTGCGCGCCGGGCACAGCGACATCTTCGAGGGGTTGGATTTCTGGGCGCCGAACATCAACATCTTCCGGGATCCGCGCTGGGGCCGCGGACAAGAAACCTACGGCGAAGATCCATTCCTCACCGCCCGCATGGGCGTGAATTTCGTGACCGGCATGCAGGGCGACGATCCGCGCTATTACCGCGTGATTGCGACGCCAAAGCATTTTGCGGTGCATAGCGGACCGGAGTCGACACGCCATTCGGTCGATGTGCCGGTTAGCAAGCACGATGAGTTGGACACCTATTTGCCCGCGTTTCGCGCCGCGGTCATCGAGGGCAAGGCCGACTCCGTGATGTGCGCTTACAACGACATCAACGGGCAGCCCGCCTGCGCCAGCGAGTTTCTGCTTCAGGACCAGTTGCGCGGCAAGTGGGGCTTCCAGGGCTATGTCGTCTCCGACTGCGGTGCGGTCCGCGATATCGTCAGCGGCCATCACTACAAGCCCACACAACCGGAGGGTTCCGCCATCAGCATTCAGCGCGGCATGGACAATGAATGTATCGACTTCCGTGCCAAAGTGCACGACGACCACGACTACAAGCCATATATTGATGCGGTCAAGCAAGGCTCCCTGAAAGAGAGCGAGATCGACACGGCCCTCGTACGGCTGTTTACAGCGCGCATGAAGTTGGGCATGTTTGATCCGCCGGAGATGGTTCCCTACAACAAGATCGACGAAAAGCTGCTGGATAGTGCGCAGCATCGTGCCCTGGCACTCAAGCTGGCCAACGAATCCATGGTGCTGTTGAAGAACGACGGCGTGCTGCCGCTGAAGACCAAAGGCATCAAGATTGCCGTCGTGGGCCCGCTCGCGGACCAGACGCGCGTGCTGCTGGGAAACTACAACGGGATTCCGACGCACACCGTCTCAATTATCGAAGGCCTCAAGAAGGAGTTCCCGGGCGCAACCATCAGCTACGTCCCCGGCACCGGGTTCCTGAGCAAGCAAACCTGGCCCGTGCCCTCTGAGTTGCTGAGCATCGAGGGCAAGCCGGGCGCCAAGGCCACCTACCTCAAGCAGGACATCGTGGCTGCCGTGACCGCGAATACGGATCAGCAAAAGACAACCGCTGCCCCGCTGGCCACGCGCATCGAGCCCAACATCGATATCGCAGCGCAGCCGTTGCCGGCTGGGGCCGCGTCTGTCCCGCAGTTGACCGTAAAATGGGAAACGACGCTCACGCCTAAGGAATCAGGCGAGTATAACCTGGGAATCGAAACCGACGCCTTCTTCCGCCTCACTCTCGAGGGCAAGCGCGTCACCAATGCAAACTATCCTCACGGACTTGACACTGTCACCGGCCGCGTTCATTTCGAGGCAGGCAAGCCCTACAAGGTTGTGGCAGAGTATCAAAGAACCAGCAATGCCGCACCGCACATGCGCCTTGTGTGGGCCAAGATTGATCGCAACGTGAATCCGGAAGCCGTAGCGGCGGCAAAGAACGCCGACGTCGTGGTTGCCGTCGTAGGCATCACCAGCGAACTCGAGGGTGAGGAGATGCCGGTCAACGAGCCCGGTTTCATCGGCGGGGACCGCATCAGCATCGATTTGCCCAAGCCCGAGCAGGATCTGCTTGAAGCGGTTGCCACGGCAGGCAAGCCCACGGTCGTGGTGCTCACCAACGGCAGCGCACTCGCCGTAAACTGGGCCAAGGAGCATGCCAACGCAATTCTCGAAGCTTTCTATCCCGGCGAAGAAGGTGGGACGGCCGTGGCGCAGACGCTCTCTGGCCACAACAATCCAGCAGGTCGTTTGCCGATAACTTTCTATAACGGCCTTGCCCAGTTGCCGCCTTTCGATGATTACTCCATGAAGGGAAGGACTTACCGGTACTTTGAAGGGACGCCGCTTTATCCGTTCGGGTACGGGTTGAGTTATACGACCTTCAGTTATGGCGGACTTACTGTTCCGGCCGAGGTAGCTGCGGGCAGTCCGCTGGTTGCCGAAGTCAATGTCACGAATACCGGCACCAAGGCGGGTGACGAGGTTGCGCAGCTCTATCTGAGCTTCCCCAAGGTTCCGGGCGCGCCACTGAAGGCGTTGCGCGGCTTCCAGAGGGTTCATCTGGAGGCGGGTGCATCACAGAAGCTGCGGTTTGTGTTGAATCCGCGCGACTTGAGCATGGTGACCGAAGCCGGAGAGCCGACTGTGGCCGAGGGCGCGTACATCGTGTCCGTGGGCGGCGGGCAGCCGAACACCGGTGCGCCGATAGTGAGCGGCAGCTTCAATGTGAAGGGCACGGTGACCCTACCCGAGTAACCAAATGCGAGTAACTGAAAAGTGGGGCGCTTTCACACCGTGAAGGCGCCCCATTTTTCAGTTCCAGTTCACACCCGCCGGGGAGACTCAACGATCAGTGTAAAGTTGAGGAATGCGCGGAAGACCGCTTCGGGATTTTAGATCCCGGCGAATTTCCTTTTGCAGCCTCTATGCGGGGTGGTTAAGGGAGATCGCCCCTTCCGAACGAGGTCATCGAGGCTGAATCCTCTGCAACTTCATGCTTATTAATCATTTACGTCGTCAGGACGGCTTGCAGACTACGCCAACCTGCCGAGCAATCCGTGCCAACATATATATAGTTCCCGGCCCTACTATTTTTCATAGCTCATCGCCTCTAGGACCGTACGGGACCGGACGGACTACCGCAGGTAGCGCGGCTGACGGGTCACTCCTCTCCGGCTGTAAACGTCACTTCGCGCCTTTTCCCCCGGGGTTTTCGAACACCGTTAAGTCCGTCTCCAATGCCTCAAGCTCACCTTAAATGAAACAGTTCTTGAATTTGCGGCAAAACTCGGCATCGCAACAGGCCTTGCTTCCCGGACAGGTCCATCCCAATATGGCTCTATCTATGGGGGCCAAAGAAAACGTTTACGGAAGATCGGCCCACGCTCCCCAACCCCGCCCCGCCTCCCATAAACAGTAGATTGGAAAACGACAGATAAAATGATTTACTTTTTGCACTTCGGCCGAAAAAGCGGAAAAATTTACCTCATATTGTTGTTGACAAGAACAAACTGCAGGACTCACAATTACTGGCGCTGAGGAAAACGTATGCTCACTGGCTTTCAACCAGGAGTTTCGCCCGGACCAATCAGATTTGCGAGACTCTTCCCCAAGTGGGGCACTAGCCCAATACATCGGGTTTTGCGGCTTGCAGAGTTCACTTGCAGCGCAACTGAGGCTGGTAACTGCAGAACGGAGCTATGAAGCTCTGAACGTAGGTTGCTTCATAAGACCATGTCGGGACACTCGCGGTAAGTACGCATGCACCACTGGAATTCATCAGAACCGTTCGATTTTGGACCGCAGAGAAGCGAAGTCCGCAGGTTTTCCTCAATGCCTGCAACTTCATTGATCGATCGTTGGTTGCAAGTCATTGCGGAAGAGAGATTCGAACACCTGGAGCCGGCAGCTGATCCTTAACCGAATATCAGTGAGCAGGCTCGAATTCGTCGTTGTTGTTTTCGTCCTGGCAAAAGAGTCAACCGAATCGAACTGGCCGTACCGACAATTCCCTTAAGCAACGAAGAGAATCAAAGCAGAGGGAATGGGGTTGGGCAGTCGAGCGAACGATACTTCAGGAGATGAACCATGAGTAGTTCGTTGATGCAAACTTTCTTCGCAGCTCGGATACGCCCTGCCGGCTCGCGCATGAAGGGATTGGGATCGCTATGTATAGCTCTTATAGCGCTGTTCCTGATTCTTGCGCCGCAGGCTGGAGCACAGGATAACGCCACCATTAACGGCTCCGTCGCGGATAACAGCGGCGCTGTTGTTCCCAATGCGGCAGTATCTATCACCAATACCGCGACCACCCAGACAAGAGACACCACGGCCAACTCCGTGGGCGCCTTCCATTTCGGGAACGTCGGTTACGGCACCTACACACTCTCGGCTACGGCACCAGGTTTTCAGAAGTTCACCAGGACCGGCATCGTAGTGAACGTTGCCCAGACCCTGGAAGAAAACGTCGCCCTCACGGTCGGCAGCCAGGCTCAGACCGTTACTGTTGAGGCAGACGCCCTTCAGGTTCAAACAGAGACCAGCGAAATCGGCACCCTGATCAGCGGTGAACAGGTCCGGCAACTCGCTACCAACGGCCGTAACGTGGTTCAACTCGCGGCTCTCGGCCTCGGCGTTACCAACAACCTGCCCGCATTTGGCGGTATCGATGCTCTTACCTCCGCCAACGGCATAAGCTTCAACGGACAGCGTCCGACACACAACGTCTATCTTTTGGACGGCGCTGAACAGAATGACCGCGGCTGCGGCGGTTGTTTCATGAACCTTCCCTCGCAGGACGCAATCGGTGAGTTCCAGACCCTCGGCAGCAACTACTCGGCAGATTACGGCCTTGGCTCGGGCGGCACCGTTGTCATGATGCTCAAGTCCGGCACCCGGAAATATCACGGAACTCTCTATGAGTTCAACCGCAACACGGCCTACAACGCCAACGATTACTTCCTGAATAACGCCGGCAAGAAGCGGTCTGTCTTCCAACTCAACGAGCCCGGCGGCAACATCGGCGGCCCGTTGTTTATTCCTCACGTCTATAACAACGCAAGGAACCGGACATTCTTCTTCTGGAACGAAGAATGGCGCAAGTTGATCAAAGGCAGCTCGCCCTCCATCAGCAACGCGCTTTACGCAACAAACTTCCCGGCAGTTGGACAGGACATGAACTATAAGCCCCAGTCGGCAACTGTCACGCCGATCGTCCCCAACCTGCCCAACAACACGGCGTTCAATACTCTGCTTGCGGCTGATGGATTGACCCCAGGCGGGAGTTTCAACTACAACGCCGCCACCGGCACTTACCTGATCCCCAAGAACCTTATCGACCAGAATATGGCCCGGCAGTTGCCGCTGGTCTTCCCGCAAGCCAACTACAACAACGGGACTCAATACATCATTTCCGTCAAGCAGCCCGAGAACATCCGGGAAGATACTGTGCGCATCGACCATACCATCAACAGCAAGTTCCAGTTGATGGGCCACTACCTCCACGACGCCATGCAGAATACCTTCTTCCCGCCGTTGTGGACGGGCAGCTACGCGACCGTGGGTACCACCATGAAGAACCCCTCTTACACAGTCGCGATCAAGCTCACCCAGATGTACTCCGCATCGCTGCTCAACGAGACCGGCTTCTTCTATAGCGGCAACAAGATCGCCCTCACGCCGATCGCCGGCGTGGGCTATGCGTTTGCTCAGCCGAGCGGATGGACTGCCAACAGCTTCTTCCCGACGGCAAACAACAGAATGGCCAAGATGCCCGCAATCTCGCTGGGCGGCCAACCACTCGGCGCCACGTGGAATGCAGCCTACTTCCCATGGAAAAACGGCTATGAGGGCTTCCAGTACAAGGATGATCTCTCCTGGTCCAAGGGCCGGCACCAGTTCAAGTTCGGCGTAAGCTTGCTCCACGATTACAAGAATCAGGAGTTGCAGGCTAACACCAACGGCACCGCCTCGTTCAATAGCGATGCATTCGCCAAGGACGGAATTGTCAACATGGTCCTGGGCATGTCCTCAAGCTTCCAGCAACTTGAGTACCTCTATGGCAAGAACTGGGTCAACAACAACTTCAGCGGTTACGCAATCGACAATTGGCACGTCACCCCGCGGCTGACCCTCAATCTGGGACTCCGTTACGATGGACTGCCGCACGCATTTGAGCGCTATAACAAGTTCTCGAATTTTGTGATCGGGTCTTACAACACTTCGGCGCCCAACCCCGTGCAGGCAGACGGCACCCTCAACCCCGCACTCCTTACCACGTTCGCTGCCACCGGCACCGAGAAGTTCTATCTCAACGGCATCAGAGAAGCTGGCGTTGATGGCTTCCCGCGTGGCAACGTTCAAAACCGCTACTTCACCTTCCAGCCTCGCTTGGGCTTTGCCATGGACCTCTTCGGAAACGGCAAGACCGTTCTTCGCGGCGGCATGGGCATGTTCTTTGAGCGCGTTCAGGGCAACGATGTGTACAACGCCGCTTTGAACCCGCCCTTCGCCTATCAGCCTCAGGCCACCAACGTGTTCTTCTCCAACCCCAACACCAACATCAATACAGGCGCAACGGCGACTCAGTCGTTCCCGTCGGGCCTCACAAACATCAAGTACAACTATCCGCCTCCGGGCACTGCCAACTGGAGCTTGGGACTACAGCATCAGTTGCTGCCTTCCGTAGTTGCGGCGTTGCAGTATGTAGGTTCGGATGGTTGGGATCAGAACAACGATCGCGCCATCAACACTCTGCCATTGAGCAAGAGCGATGCTAACTGCCCGCTCTTCGCTTTGCCGACCACAGATGCCAACTACATGAGCCCCTCCAGTCCTAACGCTGCCTACTGCGACCGGTTTGCAGTCAAGGCTGGAAAGGTGCAAACCAACGCCTATCGGCAGTTCCCTGGATTTGCCGGTATCACCCAGGAAGAAAACGAAACCAACTCCATCTACCACTCGCTGCAGACCGGCGTTCGCTTTGAAAACAAGTGGGGACTCACCTCTCAACTTGCCTACACCTGGTCTCACTTGATTGACTCTGCACCTAACGATTTGGCAACGATTCCGAATCCGTTCAACGCCCGCTATGGTCGTGGTTCCGGCGGCTTTGATCGTCGTCAGGTCTTCAACGCTAGCTTCGTGTATGCCCTTCCGTTCATGAAGCACAGCTCAAATTATGTTGGCAAGTCGATTCTCGGCGACTGGGGCGTCTCAGGCGTATTCGTCGACCAAACCGGTCTGCCGCAGGCTATTGCCTACAACGGCAGCGATACACTGGGCTTGGGCGGCGGCACCAGCAACCGTGCGAGCCTCTTGTCCAAGGTCACCTACCCCCATACCAAGGCCGCCTGGATGAGCACCAGCTCGTTTGGTGATCCAGTCGCACCGTGGAATGGCGGCGCAGGCCAAGGCTTCGGTACCTCCGGCAAGGATGCCGTGGTCGGGCCTGGCTTGGTCAACCTCAACCTCACCCTGACAAAGACCATCCAGTTCACGACCCACGAAGGTCCGAACGTCGAACTGCGGTTTGAGTCGTTCAACACCCTCAACCACACCCAATGGGGCGGCATCAATGCGAATAACCATGACGGCAACTTTGGTCAGGTTACCTCCGTCTATAGCAACCGCATTCTGGAACTAGGTGGAAAGTTCCACTTCTAAGTTGCGGACTGCATTAACCGCGGGCGCGGCAGCTATTGCTGCCGCGCCCGCTCCTTTTTTGGCGCATACGGAAATGTCAGTTGCGTCGGGTCTCTCTTGAACGAGAGAATACCAGCAGAGGTATTTTGGTGAGGGTTCGAGCTCGATTCGGTATTAGCCTGACACTCCTTTTAAGCGCGGCTGCCTGCCTGGGACAGACCGCAACTGCGACCCCCGACCATCGGGACGCGGCCATCCAGTTCGAACAGCAGGGGCAATATGCTGATTCCGAATCGGAGTGGCGCGCATTTTTGACTGGCCACCCCGCGAGTGCTGAGGCCTATGCCCATCTCGGCCTACTTGAAGCGCGACAAGAGCGTTACAAGGAAGCGGTGCCGCTCTACCGCAAAGCTTTGGCGCTCGATCCGCGGATGCCCGGATTGCGGTTGAATCTCGGCCTCTCTCTTTTCAAATCGGGAGCGATGAAAGAAGCGATCCAGACCTTCTCTCCTTTGCTCAAAACTCTTCCGGCAAACTCGCCCGAGACTCTGCGCTTGAAAACCCTCATCGGCCTCGCCCACTATTCCCTGGGCGAATACGCGGCCGCCATTCCCTTCATGAGGACCGCCACAGCCCACGATCCGCAGAATCTGCCGATTCGCTTCACATTGGCACAGAGCTGCCTTAACGCCAAGCAGTACCAATGCGTCCTCGACGTCTACCGCGAAATCCTCAACCTCAATGCCGATTCGGCCGAAGCGCACATGCTCGCGGGAGAGGCTTTCGATGGGATGAAGAATACAGACGGTGCGATCGATGAGTTTCGCGCCGCGGTGAAAGCCGACCCCAAGCTGCCAAATGTGCATTTCGGTTTGGGCTACCTGTTGTGGACGCAGAAGCATATCGAAGAAGCCGCAAAGGAATTCCAGGCTGAACTCGATAACATTCCAGACAACGGGCCGGCCCTCGCGTTTCTCGCTGACTGCGATATCCAACTCGGCAACTCGGCCGATGCGCTTCCACTCGCCGAGAAGGCTATTCAACTCGACCCCGGCAATGCGAAAGCTCACGTTGATCTGGGAATTCTCTATGAGGCTGGCCATCGTCAGCAGGAAGCGCTTCGCGAATTCGAAACCTCCGTCAAACTCACCCCCTTGGATGCCGATGTCCATTGGAGACTCGCGCGCCTTTATCGGTCCATGGGAATGAAGGAACAAGCAAAAATCGAATTCGACAAGACCAGCAGCCTTCACAAAGCTGAGAACGACTCGATCTTCAACAAATTGAAAGTAGCCCAGGACAAAGGTAAGCCACCGGCGCAGTCAAATGAACCGCCGGTCCTTAAGTAGACTCGGCCCCTAAAGCAAGGACCTATTTAGAGGCTCCTTGGATCCACATAACGATCTAAGGAACATCTGATTAAGTCGACGTTTTGAAAGGGCACGGCTTTAGCCGTGCCGCAAATGCTGCAAAATGAACAAGGGCTTCAGCCCCCGAGGGAAGGCTCAGCATCGAATAGGGCTTAAACAGAGGCTCCCTAAGCACTGTTAGTAACTGCGGTTGAACTTGATGGTATGCTTTTCCAGATAACAACGGTGAACGCATGAGATTTTGGCTTTGGATAGCTTTGCTGCTCGCCGCATCGGCATTCGGCGCGGCGCAGCAGACCGAATTCAACAGAGCGCCCAGTGGAAGCCTGCCCCAGGGGTGGGACGCCTGCATGACCCACTCGGGCGGAGTGCCCCAGTGGGCCGTCATTAAAGACGCCGCTACGCGCGGCAAGCCCAAGGTGCTGGCACAACTCTCCGGCGATCCAACCCAGAGCCGATATCCTCTCGCGATTCTTCGCGAGCCATCCATACTCGACGGAACCATCTCCGTGAGCTTCAAAACCGTTTCCGGCAAAATCGACCAGGGGGCGGGGCTTGTTTGGCGCTTTGTCGATGCGGATAACTACTACGTTGCCCGCGCAAACGCACTGGAAGACAACGTCGTGCTCTACAAGGTTGAGAAAGGCGTGCGCACGCCGATCGCGCCCAATGGCACTCCATCAGGCACGTATGGCGTAAAGCACAAGGTTGCGCCGCAAGTGTGGAACCGGCTGAGCGTAAGCTTTCACGGCAGGAACTTCACCGTCAGCCTGAACGGCGAAAAGCTCTTTGAAGTCGAGGATGGCACCTTTGCTGCCGAAGGCAGGTCCGGCCTGTGGACCAAGGCGGACAGCGTAATCTACTTCCGCGATTTCGGGATTAAAAGCGACAGTGCGCTTTCTGGGCACTGAGGCAAGTTAGGGGCCCGGTTTCAGGTAGTGGTTAAGTCATGCAAGGGAACGAAGGATGACTCAGATTCTTGTACCTGCCCTGCTCGGAGCGGGACTACTCTTGATCGGCTGGCTGCAGTTCCGCAAAGTGCGGGCAAGCCTCTCTTGGCCCTATACTCCAGGCCGAATCTTGTCCGCCAAAATTGATAGGTCCACTACCCGCGGCAATCCGGATGAGGCGGACACAACCAGCTACCTTCCCGTGATTCAATACGAATATCTTGTCGACAACCAACGCTATCTAGGGAATAGAATTGCGTTCGTCGCAAAGAGCTATTCGAGACAGGCTCAGGCCGAGGAAGCAATGATGGTCTTCCAGGTTGGAGCCTCGGTGTGGGTATTCTACGACCCTGCCAAGCCTGAGAAGGCTGTGCTTGAGCGGAAGGCGTCTGGCGGCACATTGTGGATGGTGCTGGGCGGCGCGATTGTATTGCTGGCAATCGCTGCGGCGCTCAGATAGGTAGCAAGCAATTTTTCGAAAGGGAACGGCGGAATCAATATGGCTATTTGCGTGAAGTGCGGCGGCGAGAACCCACCCAACATGAAGTTCTGCACAAGCTGCGGTACTCCCATGACTTCTCCTGGTGCAACAGTGCCGCCCAGCGATGAGCGCAAGTGCTCCGGATGCGGAGCCGAGTTGAAAAGCGGTCTGAAATTCTGCACAGGGTGCGGTGCTGCGGTTGCCGCACCGGCGCAGGTTTCGAGCGCCCCTTTGCCCCTGCCCCCAACGCCCGCACAGGCTGTTCCCCCGCCACCCATCGCATTTGCACCGGCTGCACCGCCACCCCCACCGCTCATGCCTCCACCGCCGCCAATCTCGATTCCCGCCACGCCGCCTCCTCTGCCAGCGGCCTTTTCGCAGCCGGAATGGACGCCCATTGGGGCAGCTCCGCCCCTGCCGATTGCCTTGCCGGGCATGTTCCCACCTCCGCCGCCTGCAGGCAAATCTCCGGTAGGCAAGATCGTCGTTGCTGCGGTTGCGTTGTTGGTTGTCGCGGTTGGGAGCTGGTTCGCCTACACCAAATTCCTCGCCAAGCCACCGCAAGGTTCGGCCGCAACGCCGGCGGCTGCTTCAGGAGTCTCAGCTCCCGCCACGCCCGACGCGACTCCGCCCGTTTCGACGCCTCAACCGGCCACGACTGGCACCACCAAGAATGCCCCTGGCACTCCGCCGAGAACCTCCCAGGCATCGCCGCAACAGGCGATGCAGCACAGCATGAACTCAGAGCCGTCGCAGCAGCCGATGCCGTACAGGCCAGAAAAGCCGACCCAGCACGCGTCTTCGGGCGTATTAGTGTGGACCGGTTCGCTGGATAAACACACAGTTGTGACCATTGACGGCAGAACCGCCAGCAGCGGGAGTCTGCGAGGAGCATTGCCCGGAATCCCGGTGATGATCGAGGTCGAGCCAGTCGGAGTGGGCATCGCCGAGGCCCCGAGTCCTAGCAATGGATGGAAACGGATCGTACTGCGATGCCGTAAGGGCAATTTCAACCAGGTCACCATCCGCTGGCGTCCGCTGTGAGATTGGAAAAGGAACTCATGGTACGCCGGTGGCGGCGGTGGAGACCTGTCATTCAGTTCACCGTGGCTGTGACCATTGTGCTGGCAATCGGGTTGAACGCCGACTCGCTGGTCGAGTCTTTCCGGCGGCGTCTCCCGCATGAAGGTTGGAAAAGGTTCAGGCCTCCACACGAAACCGCGGCCCTGTTGGTGGAAGGAACGAAATTGTGGAGCGGCGGACGGGACGGGCTGAGTTTGTTCGATTGGGAGCAAGGCACGCTGCTTCCATTGCCAAAAGGAACGCCTTCACTGGAGCGGGCGCGCTCAATGATCTTCGACCGCAAGGGCGTGCTATGGGTAGGCCATGGCAACGGCGTAGAGCGCCGCGAAGGGGCACTCTGGACGCATCTGGATGCGCAGGTTGGTGCCGTGGAGGCAGTGCTTGAACGCAGCAACGGAGAGATCTGGGCTGGAGGAGAAAAAGGCCTGGCGAGGCTCGATGGAAGTGCCTTCCGCCTGGTGCGTGACTCGGCCTCGCTAGGCTTTGAAGGCATATTCGCGCTGTTTGAGGATCGCAGCGGCGCAATGTGGGCATCTTCGGTAGGTCCCGTACATGGCGGATTGGTAGAGCTTACCAGCCAAGGAGAATGGCAGGATTTCACCCATAATCCAGGTTTGGCGCATCCTTCGGTTTCCGCAATCTATCAGGATCGCGACGGCGGGCTGTGGTTCGCCAGCGGCTTTGGCAAGCGCGGCGGGGCGTGCCTCCTGAAAGATTCGCAATGGAAATGCCTGGGCAAAAAGGACGGGCTGACCTCGGATCGCGCGCGAACCGTGTTTGAGGACGGCGCCGGACGCTTTTGGATTAGCAGCGAAACCGAAGGACTGGCGGTGCAGAGCGGTGCCGGATGGCGTATTCTCACGCCGGATCAGGGAATGACAGGTTGGGAAGTAAAACGCATTGCGGAAACGCCGAACGGCGTCTTCTGGTTGGGAACGGAAGATGGCGTCACCATGATTCGCCCGGATGCGCCGGAACTCAAGGCCGGAAGATAGGGCCGGAAATCAGGCAAGGAGCGGCACGATGAATTTTGAAGAGGCGGGACAGCAGTTTGCAAATCTGCAGGCGCAGTATCGTGCAGGGCAGTTGCAGGCCGCCCAGTTCCAGCAGATGGCGGGGCAACTCAGGGTCCAGGACCAGTCTGGCCACTGGTGGCAGATTGATCCGAACTCCACGCAGTGGATGATGTGGAACGGCTCGCAATGGACCTTGCCGCAGCAACAGGCCGCCGCGCAACCGGCGATGCCGCCGCAACCAATACCGCAGGCCACGCTCACCGTACAGAAAAAGAAAGCCGCGCCGGCCATCTGGGAAGGGCTGGCTCCAGTGCTGCCCGGTCTCGCCATCGGACTCTTGCAAGGCTGGCCCATGTACTCGAAGAACACGGCGATGCTCGCCGGCTTTGCCATCCCATCGCTGTTGCCCGCGGTGCTGGTTCCGCTAGTCCCCTATGTGGGCCGAACCGTAGCAATCATCGTGATCATCGGGTGCCTGGGGTGGCTCTCCTGGCCCGTATTGATGCAACTGCAAACGCTGGTGGGCAACACGCAAGGTGCGCAGACACACCTCGGACGCGGACTGGTCGGCGTCTCATTGCTCTACCTGATTCCACGCGTCTGGCGCATGAAATAGCCGTTCAACCCAGCTTGCCGCCGCAGTTTCCGCAGAAGCGCATCTTCTCATGCTGGGGTGCGCCACAGTGCGGGCAGGTTGGCGTCAGACGCTCTTCGCAATCGGCGAGCACCGTCCAAAATTGATGGCTATCCGGAATAGTCTTCTTTGCCTCTAGCAGCAGCGGCATGGCTTCTGCGGCACGCCCCAGGAAAATTAATTCTTCTGCGCAAAGCATCCATGCCTGCCACCAATCCCACACTGATCCGCGCTGAATGACTTCGCGATACTCGGCTACGGCTTCCTCGCGGCGTTCCAGTTGGTGCAGAGACATGGCATAGTTCATTCGATCGGACAGGTTGGCGGGATCCAGCCAAATGGCGAGTTTGAAGTAGTGCAACGAGGGTTCGATGCAGGTGTCCATCACCGCCTCGATGCCGGCGCAAAGAAACAGGTGTGCAGCCTCGCGGCGGTAGCGCTCCACGCGATCCGGGCGCTCCTCAAGGTAGGCATCCAGTTCGTCTGCAACAAAGAGGAGGGGAAAGCCCTCCGCCTTCAATTCGTCGTAAATCGGCATCCGCTCGCGCCGGACCGGAAAGGGCTGCTCGGGCTCAGGCAGGCCCTCAATCATATTCGCGGGAAGATCGATAAATACCCATTCACTCATGGTTTCGGCCTAGCCTTTCCCTATCCTGGGCCGCAGCTTCTGCAGACTCTCGAGATACTTGCCCGAATCATGGGCTACCTGTTGGGGCGAGTCGTAGCCGAGTTCCTTCAATTTGGCCTCCGCCGCGGCTGGAGACTGATGGCCGGTTTCGACTTTCTTCATCTCTCCCATCGCCGCCTCGAGCCTTGGGTCCGTCTTGACGTTGACACCCTGGTCTTGTAACGCTCCGACGCGCGCCCTGACCTGGTTGTCATACTGCTTACTGGTCTGGCGCATTCCCTCAGCACGATAGCCCTCCGCTTCGGACGGGTGAGTCGCCTCGACCTGGTGGGCCTTTTCGAACCACTCGTTGGACTTGTGCTCCATGCATTGGCCAACCTGTTGTGGATCGCTGAAGTCGCGTCCGGGGCGCTTGATGGCCGTATCGAGATCCTTGCGCGAAGTGCCATAGGCGTCGGCGGAAAGGCGATCCGTGCAGGTTTGATCGTGAGCCCGGGCATAACTTGTGACCTCGGCGTCCGACGCTCCCTGCTTGCCGGTCGATGCCTCGTAGAAGTTGCGCGCATAGTGCTTCTCCGCGGTGGAGGCTGGAATATCCACCCAGCGCTGCTCTCCCGCCTTCACCTCATGGAATCCACCCGGCGCGTTTGGATCTCGAACCAGTTCGCCCTCTTTGGCGCGGCGTTGGTAGGTGATGTCGCGGTCGTAGCTGGACTTTGTGGTTCCACTCGGTTTCTTGGTGTTGGTAGCGTTGAAGACCCGGATGTCGCTTTCAGGAACTCCCAGATGTTGGGCCAGGTCGGTCTTGGTCCCCCGATCCGTGCTGGTGTACACATCCTTCATTGTGTCGTTCAGCTTCTTTCGCAGGTAGCCGGCGCCCGGATCGTTGTTGAGCTCCATCATCGCGTTCTTGTCCCGTAGGAACTTCAACGCAGCCTGGCGTTGACGATCGGGATTGTCGCTCTTGACTGCCTCGCCCAGCTCCTTGATGGCCACCTTCCCATTCTCGCGGCCCTCTTTCCACGCCTCATCGCGGGTTGGCTTCTCGCTGGGCTCAGGGGGCGGGTTGTTGTCGCCGTCGGGCGTGACAGGTGCGTCGTCGCCTGGTTTCTTGGCATTCGGCTCGTCGGGCTTTGCGCCTGGCTCATCGCCCGGCTTCTTGGTGCTCGTTTCATCTGGCTTGACGACTGTCTCGTCACCGGGTTTCCTGGTGCTTGAAGGCTCATCACCGGGCTTTTTGCCAGGCGCTGACTCATCTCCAGGCTTTCTTCCGGTCGAGGGCTCGTCGCCGTGCGCGCTGCTGGAGGGATCAGCCTCGTCGGGATGTGCAGTAGTGCCGCTTTCCGGCGTGGGCTTCACTCCCCCAAGGCCGTGCTTCTGATACGAGGCCTTGGCCTTTTCGCCCAGCCAGTTGTTGAACTGCCCCATTCCAATTTCTTGCGCGGTCTCTTTGGCGGCATCCAAAACCGCCTTGCCCTGGTAGAGTTTTTTGCCGAAGGTGTATCCGACGAAGATGGCCCAGGCTTTAGCTTTGCTATTGCCGGTGAGTTTGGTAAGTCGGTCGATATCGAGAGCCTGGCCTTCGACGGCGCCCCACACGCCCCACAGGTTCTGTGTGGCCCAGGCCTCGAAGTCCTCGCCGTTCTCGTAGCAGGTGATAGCAGAGACGAGCGCACTTTTGATCATGGGCGCCGCAATCTGCCCCATCGGGCCGCAGAGCGCGGCGGCGGCAGCGTTGAAAGCAATGTCACCTGCCCACTCGGCCCACTCCAGCACCACAACGATGCGGTCCGCCCACTCGGCTTCGTTCTTGTATCCCTCAGCGCCCTCGGCAAGGATCAGGTTGACGGCAATGCCCCAAATCTTGTGGCGCAATGTCGCTAGGCCCTTGGGGCCAAGCGTGTCCTTGCGGCGATCAACGAGAGCGGTGAACTGCTGCTGCTTGCCGGCGGGGATGTACTTCGTGATCACCTGGCGGCAACGCTCGATTTCCACCTCTTTCGCTGCCGACTCCTCTTCCAGCGTCATCGCTTCCACGGTGACCGGAAGCTGCTTGGAGAACTTGTCCGGGTCCATCCCCGGCACCGAAGCCTTGTAGCGGACCATCATGCGGTCTTCGCCCGGAATTTCCTTCTCCGCCCACCACATAATCTTGGCCGCGGGATTATTCTCCGCTGTCATGCCTTCGGGATCGTGGTGGACAACGCAGGCGGTTGCCACGTTATATCCCATCGACTTCGCTTCTTCATCGAGGTCGATCACGATCGACTTTGCGGCCCCCTCGTCGGCCCGGAGCTCTTTCGTTTCCGCGTTGTAGGTGAAGACGCAAAGATCCACTTCAGTCTTCTGTTGTTTGCCGTCGGCGCGGACATGAATGCTGTCCCCATCGGCGCAGTGGGTAATAACCAGGCCCTCCTGGCACAAGGCGACAAGAATCTGGCGTTCAAGTTCTAAACTCAATTGGTCGTTTTTGGCAAAAACGCTCACCGTGCAATAAACCTTGCTTGCCCCGGTATTTAGATTGCCGGCATTGTCGGCAATCGTGACCAGAGTCATCGCCGGACCCTTATCGTCTTTGGAGAGAGTGACCAATTCCGCCGAGCCTTTGGTCACGCGCGGGTCGAAGCTCCACGTCCCAGGTCCGGGATTGGCAATCCATACAGTCACATCGGTCGAGCCGTGCGATCCGGCGAGAAGTTGTATCTGGTCGGGCCGGGCGTCTATCTCCGGCCGCGCCGTAAGCGTGATGACGGTGGTCTTGGCCGGCAACGGGGTTCCCATGAAAGAGCCCGTGATGGTGATGGTGCACGACTCAGGCCCCTGGATTGCGCCAATGTTGCCGCTGGGATTAGAGGCCACGATCCACGTAGCCATGTAATCGCCGGTATCCTGCAATGCGCCGTCGATCTTTACCCAGTCTGTGCTCGATACCATCTTGATCGAAGCCTTGGTTTCGTCTTGCACCCTCTTCAATTCCGTGGGATCGGTAAAGGCTGTCTCGTCGAACTTGATCCGCGCGTACAGGTTCACGCTCTCCTTGGTGTCAGGCATGATCTGCGTGACGCCTTCGGGCTGAATTAGAACGTCCCACTCGGCCACCTGCACCGGCATCTGCAAGGGCAGGGATGCGGTCAGCATTCCACCCTGCACCGCCGCGGAGATATCAATGCTGGACGAAGGCGCGGGCACTGAAACCGTGGGAGTGGGATTGGCGGCGATGAACTGCGCCGCCTTGTAGCCCCCTTGAAAATCGGTTTGCGCGATTTGCAGCCAATTGGCGTTGGCTCCCCCCGGTGTGAAAGAGATGCCATCGGTCATGGGCGAGCAATCGACCTTGGGATCAGAGCATGAGACTTTGGCGTAAACCCAAAGCGAGTCCTTGCCGTCGGGCTTCAGCGTCGAGCGCGCCTCCTGGGTGCGGATGTTGAGGTAGAAGGTGATGGGCGGATCCTCGTTGTCCTTGTCGGAGTCCGAGGGACTGCGCGGTTGCAGGATGATGGTCTGAATGGCGATGCCGTTCACTAGAATCGTGCCCAGAACGGCTACCCCCGTACCCAGGTTCTCGGCAAAGCCCGGCGTTCGCAGGCAATCCTCGGCACGGCGCGGATCGATCGAGCAGTCGTCGGCAAACGCGCTGGGGATAAAGACAAGGAACATCAAGTTGAGCAGGACGATCTGGCTAAGGTATGTCCAGGCGAACACCCGGCTGCTGCGAAGACGATATGCGAGACGCTGTATTCTGCGAATCATCAGATTGCCCTCGCTTGCTGAGAGCCGCCCGGAGGAATGGCTGCACCCGCGCCGCCGGTTGGCTGGCGCATCAGAACCAGCGAAACCAGCGTGCTCATTACGTATGAACAGAACATGAAGGGAAACTGACGCACGCCGAAAGCGAACAGGTAGTTCGAGATCAGGTAGGGTACCGCCACACAGCATCCCGCCAGCACCATTGGCGGAATCTTCGAGCGGAAGGGCTGAATCGAGCGCAGCAGGACGTCAATCGGCTTGCGCAGTACTACAAAAGAAATCGGCAATACCAGCATCGCGCCGCAGGTCAGATAGTCGGGCTTGGTCTCTGCCATGCCGGAATATAGATACCAACCGGCAGAGAGAACTGCATTGCCCACCACGGAGATCACATCCCACGTGCTCTGCGACAGCCCGCGCCGTTTCGTCTCTAGCACAGGCGCGGTCAGAGGTTGAGGCGCGGCATAGGGAACCCATTGCGCGGTGTTGGCGTCGAGCATCCAGTAGCTTCCCTGCTCATCTGCCACCGCCAGTTGAGACACCGCCGAACGGTAGTGCTCTTCAGGCAGTTGTCCAGCGTCCCGCTGTTGGCGCAGCATCGAGTATTGTTGTGCGGCTTCTTCAAACGTCATGGCAAGCTCACCGAATCTGAAATAGCATCGCCGTTCTCGCGGCTAGGATCGACAACACCATCCAGACACATGCCTGGATCAGGGCGCCGATGGCGGCAAAAATGATGGCCTTCTCCGCCTTGGCACCGGTAACTTCGCGAATCGCCTCGGCGGAGGCTACGATGCTCCAGATTCGAGCAACCGGACCGATAAAGCTGCCGAGGATAGGAATGGAGCCCAGGACCGCGATGGCCTGGGGGTAGGCCAACACCCGCAGGACTGTCCCAACAGGCAAATTGATGTCGACAATCTTGGCCGAGAGCATCGAAAGCGAGAAGAACGTAATCGTCAATGTCGCAACGGTCAACACAACCGTCGTCGCGACTCCCAGGACAAGACCCATCCGGAATCCCGAGACGAGAATGCCGAAGAGGACTCCGGGCGTGGCGGTAATGGCCAGGGCCGCAATGGCGGCTCCGTTGCCTCCGGTATCCTGCGCTGCCGCTCGCGCTACCCTTTTGTCGAGGCAGGTTGCCCGCACCATCCAGGCAATCACTTTGATGAATCCCGTAGGCTCGGCGCCAAAGGAATTCGCAATTGAATCGCCCTGCGCCAACACCTTTTCGCGAAATCCCTGCAACTGCTCAATCTCTGCTGTTGCACCCGCCCGCCTCACCTGCAAAGGTGCCACAGGCCCCATGCCCGCTGGTTCGCTCGCCCCGGCCAGGGCCTCTGCCGCCGAGCTTCTTGCATAGGCGACAGGCGCGTAGCCAGCGCCGTAGATGGCCGCTGGAGCTGGATTGCCGCACCTGGCGCAGACGGCAGCCCCGTCGGCGATCATACTTCCACAACTACCACAGAACTTTCCCATGTGGCATGCTCCAAACTACGAACGCTATTGCAATTCCAGGATTGGAATACCTCGATGGCAGTACTCAAAGTTGACACGACCATCAGGGAGCGGCAACCTCGCATGAATCCTGCCGGGGCACGGTAATCCTGGAATTGCTCTTACGCCTGACCTTGGGACTTATTGGCGAATAATACTATACTGGCCTCCACCACAAACAAGACCTTTTTGACAGAGGATTCGTGCGAACACATTTTGCCTTCGCGCTCTCAGCTCTCGCGCTTCTTGCCGGTTGCCACCAGCGCAACTCCCGGCCCGAGGTCGTCGTCTACGTCTCCGTCGACCAGGTTCATGCGGAGCCGGTCCTGCGCGAGTTTGAAAGGCGCAGCGGCATCGCTGTGCGCGCTGTTTACGATGTCGAAGCTTCCAAAACAACAGGTCTGGCCAATCGCATTGCCGCCGAGCGATCAAGACCCCAGGCCGACGTGTTTTGGAACGGGGAGTTCGTACAGACCCTGCGTCTGCAGGCCGAAGGTCTGCTGGCTCCAGCCAATCCACCCGCGGCCGCCACGCTTCCGGATCTCATGCGCGACCCTCAAGGCCAGTGGTTCGCGAACGGAGCGCGGTTTCGGGCAATCCTGATTCATACCGGAAGACTGGCCCCGGCCAATCGTCCACAACGTCTGGACGATTTCGTCTCGCCTCGCTGGCCAGGAACGGATTTGGCGATTGCCCTGCCTTTGTTCGGAACCTCGGCGGCACAGGCGGCGGCGCTGTATGCGACCATCGGCCCTGGGAAAGCTCGCGAACTCTACCGCCTGCTAAGCCAGCGCGGAGTGCGCGTCGCCGACGGCAACTCGGTCGTCCGCGATCTGGTCGCGCAAGGCCGTGCATCGGCCGGATGGACAGATTCAGACGACTCGTGTGAAGCCATCGCCAATGGCGCACCGGTTGAAATGGTGCTCCCAGACCAGGACGGCGAAGGTACCCTGATGGTTCCGGGAACAGTCGCCAAGGTCGCCGGAGCCCGGCATTCACACCAGGCCGAAACGCTCATTGACTTTCTGCTCCAGCCCTCCACTGAGAAGATGCTCATCGAGAGCGGCTTCTTCCAAATATCGGTCCGTCCAGGCGGTCCGGTAAGTCCCTGCCTTCGCGGCAGGACTGTGAAGACGCTGAAAGTCAGCCTGCCTGCAATCGCCGCACAACTGGACAGCTCGCGCCGCGATCTGACCGCGATCTTTAACCGGTAACCGGCCATGAAAACCCTGGGTCAAATAGCGACAGCGGCGTCCTTTGCCATCTTCCTCCTCATGGCATGGGGGCCGATTCTTGCACTTTTCTCAGCCACCCTGTCGGTTCCCCACGCTGAGCTCGCGGGATGGCTCATTCCCGGCGCGCGCCGTGGTTGGATTCTGGCGCAAACGATCGTCTACGCAATGGCCGTGGCGTTCTTTGCTACGGCCACAGGTACCGCGGCGGCGCTCTATTGCTGGCGGCGAAACGACCTGCTCTCCGCAACGGCCCGCCGCGCCGCCTTGCTCACCGCGGCCATCCCCCCCTATCTCCATGCCCTCGCCTGGCTCCCCATCTCCGCCGCGCTGCCTGGGCATGGCGCGGGAGAAGTTACGGGATGGCTGTCGGCTGTTTGGGTGCAAGGCCTGGCGCTCCTGCCCTTCTGTTTTGGCCTGGCATATTTTGCGCTCAAGGATCTTGACGGCCACGGTATTGAGGCTGCGCGCATCTACGGCAGCGACCGGAAGATGCTGCTGCGCATCCTGCTGCCCCTGCTGCGTCCTGCCTGCCTCGCAGCGGCCAGCCTGGCGCTGCTGCTTACTCTTGCGGATCACTCGGTGCCCTCGCTGTTTTCGCGCAGCACGTATGCAATGGAAGTCTTCGAGGAGTTCAGCGCCAGCCACGACGCGCGGCGCGCCCTGCTCACTTCCCTTCCCCTCGTACTCGCCGGCATATTGACGCTGATTCCTCTGGCGCGCTTCTGGCGCAACGCGGCACAGCGTCCGAGAAGCGGTGGGGCCAAACCCGTAGCTCTCGAAATCGGCGGCCTTGCATCCCTGCTATTACGCTCGGCTGCGGCGCTCGCCGTGTTGCCTGCCTTCGCGCTCTTCGCAATCCTGCTGCGAGAGGCCGTGCATCCCGCCCTATGGGCGCAAGCCATCACTGCGGGTGCAGGCGACCTGGCAACAAGCGCCGAAGTAGCCGCCCTCGCTGCATTGGTAGCCATCTTGCCGGCTCTTCTGGTCTCTCGAAGCTTGAATGCGTCGCCCGGCAGGCTATGGTGGCTAATCAGCGTCCCCTTGGCCATGCCCTCGGCTCTCGTCGGAGCCGGCCTCATCTGGATGTGGAACCGCGATCTCCCCATCGAAATTTATGGCGTCTTCTGGATGCTGGTGCTGGCCGCGCTCGCCCGCTTCGCTCCCTTGGCGGCGTTGGTGTTGGCCGTGTGGCGCAGCCGCCTCGATCCGGCGTTGCTCGAGGCTGCCGCCGTCTTCGGCTCACCGCCGCGTGCATTCTTCCGCGTTGAACTCCCCATGCTCTCTCCCGGAATCGCGGCCGGATGCGCAGCTGTATTCGCGCTCTCGCTGGCCGAGTTGGGCGCAAGCCTGCTGGTCGCTCCTCCCGGTCGGGGAACCCTGGCGCTTAGAATCTTTAACTACCTCCACTATGGAGCTTCGGGAGTCGTCGCCGCGCTGTCGTTTTGCCTCATGGCATCCACGGCAGGCGTCATGCTCCTGACGGCGAAGCTATGGAAAACGCAACGATGATCGAATTTCAAGACGTCTGCAAGCGGCTCGGAAACACCGTGGTCCTCAACCATGCGAATCTCCGCGTCGAGCGCGGCGAGTGCGTCGCCATCGTGGGGCCTTCCGGTGCCGGCAAGACGACTTTGCTTCGGCTGGTTGCCGGATTGGAAATGCCCGACAGCGGATCCATCCTGCTGCGGGGAGTGGACGCCGGCCGTGATGGTAGCCTGCTGCCGCCCTACCAGCGCGCCATAGGATTTCAGTTTCAGGACTCAGCCCTGTGGCCGCACATGAGCTTGCTTCAGAACCTGGCCTATGGACTCAATGGAGACAAGTCCCGCGCCCTCGAATGCCTGAAGCGCGCCGGGCTCAGTGAACTGGCCAGTCGGCTTCCGGCCGAGGTTTCCGGAGGAGAAGCGCGCCGCGCCGCTCTTGCCCGTGCGCTGGCCCCGGAAAACGATATCGTCTTGCTCGATGAGCCGTTGTCGAATCTTCAAAAGTCGCTGCGTGTAGAAATCGCCAATTGGATCGCCCGGGAGTTGCAGGCCGTTCACGCCGCCTGTCTATGGGTCACGCACGACCCTTCCGACACCGAGGGAATTGCCACCCGCGTCCTCACCATCGAAGACGGAGAACTTCGGGAAACCAGCACCCAACCCGCGCAAACCTAAAGATCCGGCAACTAAATACTGTTCGGGTGCCCCATCCATTCCTGCGCATTTTTGCGGGAATGGGTGGGAAGAAGAAGCCATTGTCTTCTTGCGGGATCAATACAGGCCGCCGCGGAATCTACTCCCCTTGTCCCGATTACCGGCCGTTACCGATCGGCGAGATGTCCAGAATGAAAACAGACCCTGGCGCAAACGAAATGTTCTTCTCATTTGACGACATCTGCACCACAATCGCCGACACGGCCGCCCCGGCAGGGTTGCCGCCCACCCGCCTCGACGCATCGTCCACCTTCCCGCCGAGCGCCGTGTTCGCCAGCGCGAGCAACTCGCTGCTGTGTTCGATGCCGGCCCCGGAATCGTCTGTGTTCATGCCCCCCTTCGAGCCGGATACCTGCTTCACGTCCGAAGCGATGGCGATTGCGCCCCGCTTAGTATGCAGCGTCCTGAAGGTGAACCTGAGCACTGCCTTGCGATGGAGCAGTCCCTTGCCGTTGCAGTCCGTGATCTCGCCTTCCAGCGTAGTGCCCGCAAACGCTTTGGGAGACATCACCTGAGCCGCCAGTTTGTCGCCCTTCCGGTTTGCCTGCGTACTCAGCGGCCCCGTCAGCTTCACGCGAAACTCCGTGTGCGGCTTCAACTGCTGAGCCATGCTCGACAGGCACAGCAGCGTACTTCCCAGCGCTATCCAAATCGCTCTCCTGGTCATAGGACTAGCCAAGCCTCCCAGTCTTTTTCCACTGCACAATGCGCGAAAAGTGATACTGAAAATACAGCACGCTGAAGAAAAATGTCATCACTCCGCTGAGCTGCAGTTGTATCGGTTCCACCGTGTTGTAGTAGCGCACAATGGACTTCCTCATGCCGAACACCGCCATCAGCATCACCACAACAATCGCCACGTTCAGCAGCATCACAAACGCCGAGAGCCCTGCCGCACTCGAAGGAGATTTCATCATCATGACGTACAAAACCACCTGAAGCGCCATAAATCCAAGTGAGGCTACCAGCATCATTGTCGCCTTGCTCGAGGGATCGATTTTCTTTACGAAGCCGGCTTGCTTGAAGGCCCAGATCAACCCGGCCAGGCCGAAGGTTATCCACGACAGGATCAGCACCACCGCCCAGTGCATCTGCGGAGGCATCGGGCACGCGCCATTCGGAAGTGCATTTGCCTGCGCGAAGCACTGCTGCGCAAAAGCAGGCGGAGGATACGCGCCGGGCATCACTGTCACTCCGGGCGGAGGCATTAACGGAGAAGGAATCGGGGCGAATTGTTGCGGCGGAGGCGGAAATCCCTGCATCGGCGGAGGCATCGTTGGCGAGGGCGGAAAGGGGGTGGCCATAGGCGGCGCAGCCTGCCACTGCGGAGGAGCATACGCCGCAGGCGGAGGCGGAAACCCTTGCGGCAGCGGCGGTGGTGGAAATCCCTGCGCCAAAGAAGCGAATACGGGCGCGGGTGCCACCGCCGGACGAGGCGCTGCCACAATCGGCGGAGGTATCGGGCGAACTGCTCCAGCAACCGCAGGAGCGGGAATTGGATGCATGGCCGGCGGATAGCTTGTGGCTGCGGCAGCCGGCGCGCTTGACGCTGGTGCCGGGTTGCCGAGCGTTCGCCCGCATTCACCGCAAAATGCAGCGCCCTGCGGCACTGAACTACCACAGTTGGAACAAAACACGGCGTATCTCCACGACGAAAAGTAGTCGAATGATACTACCCGCATTCAAGCGGCACAAGAGAAATACATATCTGAAACAACGCCGCAAGTCACGTCGATTCGGTACACTGTTGACGCGAATCCCAAATCACCGTGGCCAGCCTGTTCCAGACCAAGACCATTTTCCGGAAGCGCCGCCGGGCTTGGAGGATACGATGAGCACCACCACACCCCAGCAGGGTGCACACGCGACTTGGCAGGTGGAGATGCCCCTGCTCACCAGTCGCTTCTTCCTCTACGATCTCGCCAAGGTAATCCTCATCAGCGGCGGCATTCTCTACCTCTTTCTGTTGGCGGTTCTCCTGTCTTCAAGGGGCGCGGAGCACATCGGCCAGATGACCATGGTGGTGGCGCTGATGGTGGGCGGCCTCGGCTTGACCTTCGCACTCATCTCGTTGGTCATCTTCGGGAATCGCTGGCCGATGGCTTTCTTCGTTTCCGCAGCGGGTTTGGCGTGGCAATCGCAGAGCCGCCGCGGAAAGAGAGCCAACCGCATCGCCATCCTGATCGGAGCGCTCAGTGGCAATCCAGGAATGGCGGGAGCGGGCCTGCTGGCAACTTCGAATGAGGCGGGGTTGTTGCCCTGGCGAAGTGTCAAGCGCGTAAAAGCCTATCCCGCGCTGCGCACCGTCTCCATCATGAATTCCTGGCGCGTAGCGGTCCGTCTCTACTGCACTCCTGAGAACTTCTCCAGCGTCCTGGCGTGCGTGGAACAGTACTCCGGCCTGCGGGCGGAGTTGCCAGGCCACACCGGCCTGCCCCAAAGCGGGCGTCCCCCAGTTGCCGCCTTCGAAATACTGCGTCGCGCCGGCTTTCTGGTCTGCATCTGTATTGCGGCTTGGCAGGCATTGCGCAGCCCGCAAGTGCTCATCAAGGCGCAACCTGCGGACTTCGCGGCTGAATACAACCAGAAGTTCGCGCCGCCTGAAGCCCATCCCCTGGGCGTCGTCGAGATGGGGCAAGCGCTTATCCGCCAACTGCGCGAACCCATGACCCTTGACGAGTACATCGCCGAAACCACGGAACACCACCTGCTCCAAAGCCACGACGAACGCTGGGCCGCTTTCCTTTCCGGCCTGCCCCGGCAAGGCCGCTGGCTCTGCCTTGACGACCCGGCGCTGGCCGAAATTCGCGGCGCAATCCTTGACACCTTCACGCGCACCCAGTGGACCGCGATGTACCTTCCGGTTGCCGGTCAAGACGGAAAACGCTATATCGAATTCCGCTATGAGACGCGCCCCCGGAGTTCGAAAGCTCCCGTATCGCTCATCTACCCCAGTCGCAGCTCCGCCTGGCTCTGGAGCATCGCAGGGTTTGCAATCTATCTGCTTTTGCCTTGGGCAAAGGCCTCGGCAGCGATGGTGAGCTACGACCGCGTTTGCATTGTTGTGCTGGACCTCATCGGGATGCTCATGGCCGGCTTCTTTTTCGCGCTCCCGCTCTATGCTTCCTACTCCACTGCGGATGTTTTGGACAGCGACTTTGGGATGACGGTGTTCTTATGGTGCATTGCCGCCAGCGGGGCGCTCTTTCTTGTTTGGAGTGCGCGATGCGCAGCTTTTGCCGTCATGGTGGAGCAGGGACAACTGCGCATCGGCGGGCTGGGCGGCACTCATACGTGTCCATTCGCTGAGATCGAGTCGGCAGAGAGAACTGAACGGAATGGTGCCTGGACGGCGCTGCGAATCGAATGCCGCTCCGGCGCAAAATACAAGTTCGCCTGTGGACCCCTTTGCCGCTTTGAGAAACTGCTCGAAGCGTTGCAAGGGGCGGAAATTCCATTGCGGCGGCCTGAGCAGAAACACTCATAACAACGAGCCCCACGTTATTTTCATGTTGCTGAATGTAAATGACTTAGCATTCATTCTGCCAACAAACTTGGCGTACCATCCTGAGCAGCTTTACTCGCGGCAGCGCGTTATGTCCGGGGATGAACGGCCGCCGTCTACCCCGCAACTAAGCACCGTGCCCCACCCATTCCGCGTTCTTAGCGGAATGGGTGGGACAGAACAACACTCAACCGGACCGTTCATTTGGAGCGACCGTAGCGAGTCGAAGGGCCTACCTGAAAATAGGAGCCAGTGGACGCGATTACTTGTCCCGGAGGGACCAAAGGAAAATAGCCAGGACGCAGTCCTGGGAAGATGATGAAAGAACGACTCAATCCCCGTAGGGGCGACGCGAGATCAGGCAAATATTTTCATGGCCTTGGGTGGCG
>CAIKND010000162.1 GCA_903828675.1 uncultured Acidobacteriaceae bacterium | reverse complement strand
ACCGGTGTCAAGGGTCGAGATGAACGCAAAGTACGCGCCCTTGACACCGGCCTCCCCACGCCGACGCCTTCCTACGCATTTTTTACGGCCAAGGGCCATAAAAAATGCCTTGACTAAGCCGACGCTGTCATACATGGGCTATTTCAAGCCCTACACGAGCGGGATAACGATAACCCTGTTTTGAGTCATTCACTGCTACGACAAATACTCCTGCCGTTCCGTACTCGGCAGCGACCGCATCGCACAAGTCTGTCGTGAAAGTCGCAATTCCACATTGTCGCGGAAGATGGTTCCCTATGATTGCAATCCGCAATGGGCGCGCGCCGCCCGGCGTCATGTGGATAGATGATGCAGCCTCGTCACTGGGTATTCCGGGCAGCACTTCTCGCCCAATCTCGGTATCTGGTCGCGATTGCAACGGGACGCGGGATGATGACATTGTGGACTCCTCGGAGTACGGTTTGACAGGGTCGAGCCTGAGTATCTGTAATCAAGTGAGAATCTCGCCAGCTATACGTCCTGCCTGGCAAATCTGATGATTGAACAACGTGCCATCTGAAGGATGGTCAATATCGGGCACTGGCTGGCCGCACGCCTGAGCCGAGAGGTGCAAAGGCTATCGATGCTGTCCCTGATTGACCATCCTGTGTGCTCCATTGTCCTGGATAGTATTCGTGGCGACAGTACGACGATGCCACTGCCGTAAGCAGGGCGCGCACCGCAGCGACGAGTCGACGGAGATGGAGACGAATTGACCGGAAACAGGCACAATCCCGAAGGAAATAGTAGCGACAGCGGTGAACCGGATCCTGGACCCTATTGGAGACGAATGCACCGCGACTGGCGCTTCTGGACAGGCGCATTCTTTATGGCGGCAGCTCTCGCGATATATGTCTTGAGTGGCGACTTGGCGTGGGTGCCATGGAGCCGATCGCAATAGCTTTTCACGTGATTTGAAGCGAGATGGACGCGACCTCTTACTGCAGGGTCATCCGCAGTTCGGTGCCGTGCGTGAGCGGTCTTTGCCCTTGCGGGATGGCGTAAGCGGTAACAGCGCACAGGAGGGTCTTGACGGCAGGCTTCTTCACCCGAATCGAGGTTCATCCGGGAGAGGGAAAAGGAACTGTGCTTCTTGGCGGCGCAGCTCTTACCCGGCAGATTTAGCGTAACTGTAGATAATGCAGTCGCCCTGCGGTGATCATCAGATGTTTTAGAATCCTGTTCCGGCCCTATGGCGTTGTCCAGCTTGGCTGTCTTCTCTTTCTGCTCCGCATGATTACGTATTCTTTCGTTTTTAGGATTACACTGTCATAAGTGAAATTGAAGTTCCCCGAGGATGATCATGGCGAAAGATAGCGCGATACCGGAAGGCTCACTCGTGACAACGTTGGAGCCCTGCATTGATTTATCAACGATTGTCACTAGCGATTCAGGATGACTAAACCCGAGAAAACCATCCTGTAGGCCGAATACCTTCAGGGGGACGTTGTGCTTCGTCGCGTATTTGAAGTGGCGCTGCACAATTCCGTCGATCACGGCGTTGATGCCTGGAGCTATCCCAATAGAGACGACTATGTCTACGCGCAATGGTTGATCGGGCGAAAAGTGCAAATCTCTGCGCGGTCCTGCTTCGGGAAGGGTAAGCCAGATGCTGGCACCAATACCTTCCTTCATTAGGCCATGACAACCACGAATGCGTCGCGGTCGCGGAATGATCCGATTTCCTCCTCCGTGATGCGGTTGGGATGTTCGGCACCCCAGTTCAATATCCGCGGCCATTCTTCAGGGCAGCCCTCAAGCCATCTGTCATAGATTCCCTTGGCGAGCTTCTCGTCTTCAAGTTTTCCCCCTCATCCTCGCGAAGACATACCTCCGCAGCGTTCTCAATACCATCGGGAAAAAGGCGCTTTGCGTCGGCGAAGTGATCGATAATCACATTCTCATACTCAAACATATGGGGATTCGCAGGAAGGCCATCGATGTAGCGCCAATGGACCTTGATCTCTTTGACAAGGGCCTTGGCTATGAAGAGCGTCTGCCTGTCAAGGAAAGCTTGACTTTGGGGATGGTCCTGTTCGGTGAATCTTGTTTGCAGATCCTCAATTGACGCAAAGATGCGAGAAGGGCCAGTATAACCAGCTAAGTCGTATTTCAGGTGCTTATAAATGTGTGACGAGAGCACGGAACGATAAAGATAACCTGCCGCGGCTGTGACTTCTGCTCTTCGCGCAAAGTCCAGAATTGCTTGAGTTCGTAGCACTGCCACGTTCCTATCTCTTCACCGACAAAGAAGACCAAGGTGGTGACGTTTATGAGTTCGCGGTTGATCTTGTCTAGAAAATGACTGTACCCGGAGGGCTTTGCATCATACAGGCATATCTCTCCGAGGCTTGTGATCGCCGCGCGGCGGACGCACTGAACCAAATCTGAATTGGGTTGGGTATAACTGAAGAAAGTCTTCATCGCAGAATCGACCTTTCGCTCCCGGTTCCGGCCTCGGCACTTCGTTTTAGAGACGAGCACAAGCGATGCTTGCGCCTTGAGTGTTGTTCAAAATCTCCGTTGGTGGCTCCTTGCGCAGATGCTATCCATGGTTGCTGTCGGTGTTCTCGTCACGCGGGGGCTTTGGGGACTAGGTATACCGCTAGCCGGATCGCTCGGGATCATTGCGGCGCTGATGAGACATTTATCCCAAACGTGGGCCCCATTCTCTCTGTTTTCCCGGCGGCGCTGTTCGCGTTTGCCATCAGTTCCGGGAAGGGCCTGCTCACTGTACTACTGTTCATGCTCGTGCATTTTCTTGAGGGCAACGTTATCACTCCTCTGATTCAACGGATAATTGTCCGGCTTCCGACGGCGCTCACTCTAACCGTGCAACTTTTCCTTGCTGTTATGGCAGGTCCCCTCGGTTTCGCCCTCGCCGCACCGCTCACTGCAGCAATGCTAGGAGCATCCCGGGTGCTGTTTCCTCCAGACGCCGGTCCCCTTGGCATAGGTTGATTGGCTCTTCCATCCTCGACCTTTTTCCGACACCAGTTACATAGATTGACAATTGGAAGGGCACGCAAAGTTGTTCCTGGGTCAACCATCAGCGAACCAGGAGAGAATGAAATCGACGACCGTAGCGAACCGATTTTGGTTATTACTCGTCGCCGCTCTGCTTCCCCAATGCTGCGCACTCTGCCATGCACGGGGTCACGGGTTCCGCGCACCGCAAACTTTGGTCGTCAGATACTTTCCGCAGGGCTGCCTTTAATCCCGTCCTCGCGACTACGCAGCCTTGCCGAAAAAATACAATTCACCGGATGCGGATAATCATTGTCTTGTGGCACCAGTTTCACCGCCAGCGGCTCAAGAGAACACCTATATAAAGGGTCTATGTACCAGGCCTGCAAACTTTTCCAGCTTCGCGTTTCCCATCGCCATTCGGGACTCAAAGCATTTGCTTGAACCACATTGTCCGATGGTGCGGCAAATCCAGACCTGAGAGATGTGATTTGCACCAGGGCGGTCCCAATTTGCCGTGGCGTTGGACCAGCTGGAGTCGGAACGTCCGCCAATTTCAGCAAGAGGTTGTCATGAGCAGTGATGCCGTCTTCGACCGCCGCCTGTTCTGCCTCGCCGAGGGGAATCTCCTGGAGCAACCGCAGCGGATGCTCCTTGCCCTCAAGCAGCAATCCTTCGGTGGACTGTTTCGACACATAGACGTCTCACTTGGCACAAGCCATGCGATGTTGACACTGCTAAAAGAAATCGTAGGTGCAGTAGCCGTGGCCGAGATCGTAGAACTTCCATGGCTCCGTTGCGGCACGCCCACCGCAGACCACATCCTGATCCACAAGTACCTCGATGGCGCGAAGGTTGCGCGAAAAGTAGCCGGCGTCGGCATAGGATTTGGCCATCTTCAAAGGCGTGATCTTCGCGTAATGTTGAGTTGCTGACGGAGTCGAGTGGCCCAGCCACTGCCGCAATTCGAAGAGTGTCATCGGCTCCCTGGCGTTGAAGAGTTGCGAAGCAATGGTGGAGCGGGCGCGGTGATCCGGCTGTAGATGTCCTGTTTTCCCTTGTTCTGCATTGTGTTTTCTCCTTTACGAGCGTTTTAAAAACTTCATTCCCTCGTACTGGGCAACCGAGCCCGATTCTCCCTTCGCTCAATTTGCTCCGCGCACTATTCCGATTACTCGGCACACCCTTGTCGGGCAAGGCTTCGAAAAGGCTCGTGCGCGTGCACGCATCACCGCCACGGTTCTCGATCTCGAACGCGAGATGCCCAAGGTCCGCACCCTTGCAATGCAGCGATGGAAGGCTGCGATGGCTGCTCCCAAGCCTCTCACCTCTCGCGGCTATCCGTGATCCGACGAGGTCGACACCTTCTGGGACTGGGCTTTGCTCGAACTGCTTGTCCAAAGCGGTTTGCGTATCGAAGAGACCAGCGAACTGACCACACTTGATATTCTCAAACGCTCGCTGTCCGATGGGCGCATCTATTACCTGCTTCACGTAAAGCCCTCGAAGTTCGATCGTGCGCGTGTCATCCCCATTGGCGACAGCCTCGGCCACGTCCTGGCTGAGATCATTCGTCATGTGCGGCGGTTCTAAAACAGCGCATTCGTGCCCGTTTGCGATCACTGGGATCTGTTGGAGAAACGTCCTCGTCCGCCGGCGCCATATCTTCTCCAATGTATTCGCGATCCCAGCACAACCGGGATCCAGACCATTCGCACTCGCATTCGCTCGCTCTCCATCCAGGCTGAAGCACGCTGCTCCGATGGCTCTCCACTTGTGTTGCTTCCACTCGATTTTCGCCGGGTGTTTGCCTCAGAGCATCCGAACAACAACGTGCCCGTGCACGTGATCCAAGCCATGCTCGGCCATGCCTCTCCCGAAACCGTGATGATCTACGCCAAGCTCTATCCCGGCAAGCTCATCGAGGAGTATCGAAAAGCCGTTCGCGGCCTCTACAACGCACACTACGGAGAAGAAGGTCAGAAGAACCCGTCCAAAGATGAGTGGACCGCCTTTGCCGCCAGTTGCAACCTGCGCGACATGGGAGCGCATCTCTGCGCCTTGCCCACTGGCGAGCACTGCCCCAGAGGCTTGGTCTGCCTCGGCTGCACCCACGCTCAGCCGAAGAAAAGCGATGTGCCTGTCTTTTCACGGGTGCTTGCCAGTCATCAACGCAGCCTGGACGCCGCGCTCGGCCACAACGAGCAAGCGGGGCAGATCGCGGCTCGCGAACTGGAACTTGTGAGGATAAAGGGAGCATTGCAGAGGGCCAAGGAATTGAGCGATGACGTGACTGCTGCTATCGAGGGGACACTCTGAAGCTGGACAGACCTCGATTGTGAGACGGCATCGTGGTGACCGCTGTTCTTGCGTCGCTTCAGATCGTACAACGAGGCGGGAGCATCCGATTCAGGTAATGAAGGACGTCCGGTGCTCAGGTTAGCTCAACGCCGCTTCCACACAGGCTTGGTGACGAAGGTCCGCGTGATGTCTATAATTGTGCTGTTTCTTAAACCACGCAAGCACATGAAGCTTGCAGGAGCATGCTTATGCCTCGCCCTCTTTGTCTGCTTATGCTGTTCCTCTTGCCGCTCGCCGCCGATAGTCAGGCACAGAAGACACAGACGAGCAGAACGCACGGTTCCTCGGTTGTAGACCCTCGCATCGAGATGTCGCTACGCGACGGATGGCACTTCAAACTGGGTTCGGAATCTGCGACAGATCTCGAGGCTGCGCCGGATGCCACATGGACAACCGTCAGCGTGCCACACACCTGGAACCGCGTGGGCTACTACAAGGACGGACCCGCGTCCCACATCAATACCGCGCAGAACGTGGTGACCACGCAGGGTGTCGGCTGGTACAAGCTTGTCTTTACACCTCCCGCGAACGTGGCCGGCATGGAAAGCTTTCTGCAGTTTGACGCAGCAAGCCGCATCGCAACTGTCTGGCTGAATGGAACCATGCTCGGTACGCACCGGGGAGGCTTCTCGCGCTTTCGCCTGGACAACACGGCAGTGCTGAAGCCAGGCGAGGAAAACACGCTTACGGTGAGGGTTGATAACACGAAACCCGCACTGGGAAGCTCGACTGCCGACGTGTTGCCGCTAACAGGAGATTTTTTCGTGTGCGGCGGTTTGTATCGCCCGGTAAGCCTTGTCTTCACCAGGAAGATGCACCTCGATTTGATGGACTATGGCTCCTCCGGCGTCTATGCAAAGACGGCGTCTATCGCTCCGGCGGGAGCGCAAGTGCAGGTGCGCGCACGGGTGCGCAACGACAGTGACCAGAGTGGCAACCTTGTGCTCCGAACTCTGCTCGTTGACGCGCAAGGCAAGGTCGCAGCACAACAAGAGCAGTCCGTCACCGTGGGACCAGCGAGCGTGTTAGAGAGCACCGCGAACGTGACTGTGCCGCATCCCCATCTCTGGCAGGGCGTGGAGGATCCTTACCTATACCAACTCGTGGTGGAACTCTCAAGCAAGTCCGCCGAAGTGGTGGATCGTGTCTCGCTCCCCTTTGGAATTCGGCAGGTTCGCTTCGATCCGGAGAATGGACTGTTTCTCAACGGAAAACACGTGGCCGTGCACGGCGTCGGCTATCACCAGGATCGTGAAGGCAAGGGTTGGGCGTCGGAACCGGAGGACGTTGCTGCGGACGTGGCGACGATGCGTGAGATGGGCGTGACCGGCATACGCCTCACCCACTACCAGCACGGCCAGCCGATTCACGACCTCGCCGACCGCGACGGGCTTGTGCTCTGGGACGAGATACCTCTGGTAAGCCAGTGGACGTTGGGCGATAGCTTGCAACCGACCGAAGCGCTTCGTGCGAACGCCCGCCAGCAACTGCGGGAGTTGATCGCGCAGGACTTCAATCATCCCTCGGTCATCACCTGGTCCATCGGCAATGAGATCGATTTTGGCAACAGCATGCCGGCCTTTGTGGGGAACAATAAAGGCGCCGCTCCCGATCCCCTGCCCTTGCTGAAAGAGTTAAATCAGTTGGCGCATGAGTTGGACCCCGGCCGGCCCACAACGCTGGCCACCTGCTGCGAGGGGCGAGGTTCCGGACCAAACACCACCGTGCCCATCACGGCCGCGGTCACCGACCTGTCGGGTGCGAACCGCTACTTCGGCTGGTACTACGACAAGCCCTCCGATCTGGGTCCTCATCTTGACGCGCTTCACCACACTCGGCCGACACAGCCCATGGCGGTCACGGAATACGGCGCCGGCGGCGCAATCTCGCTTCACTCTGACAACGCGCTCGGTGGCGCGGAGTCGAGGAACCGGCCCCAGGCGGAAGAATACGAGTCCTACATCCACGAACAGAACTGGTCCGCGCTGCAGAGCAAGCCGTATCTATGGGGTACGTTCATTTGGAATTCGTTCGACTTCGGAAGCACTGTGCGCAACGAGGGCAATGCCCAGGACATCAATACCAAGGGTATCGTGACCTTTGACCACAAGCATAGGAAAGACCCGTACTTCTTTTACAAAACCAACTGGACGGCGACGCCAACCGTCCACATCAACTCCAGCCTTTATACCGAGCGAGCCTATCGAATCGCCGATGTGCGGGTGTACAGCAACGCGCCGGAGACCTCGCTGAAAGTAAATGGAAAGCTGATGGGAATGCTTGCCGCTTGCCTGGATCGCATCTGTGTCTGGAATGGCGTCGTCCTCAGCCCGGGCGTCAACAACATCGTTGCCACCGGCTTCTTCCCGAGCGGAGGTGTAGAGGATAAGGTGCAGTGGCAGCTTTCCGACGCCGCAGCGAAGAGTACCTTGATCGATTGCGGAGCGCTGGTTGCCGGTGCAAGCCCAGGCAAGCGCTTCGGATCGGATACGTTCTTCGAGGGTGGAACGGCGCAGGTTATCTCCGGTCCTGGAACAGGGTTCAGAGCTCCAGCTCCGGCGTCGATTGCTGGGACTACGAGTCCAATGGTGGCGGCCACGTATCGCACCGGAACCTTTACCTATCGTATTCCGGCGGCTAACGGTCCGCACAACATAGTTCTCACGTTTGTTGAGCCATCTCTCGATTCTGGCGACCGCATCTTCGATGTTTTCGTGAATGGGCAGAAGGTTCTGACCAATCTGGATGTGGCAGCCGCTGCGGGAGGTGCGCTGACCGCGTATCAACGGCGTTTCGAAGTGAATGCCAGCCATGGCATGGTGATTCTTGAATTCAGACCGACCAAAGGAGACGCGATCGTTTCCGCGATAGAGTTGCAATAGCGTCGTTTGTCGGCGCCGGTGCCACCTTCTGACTATTAGTTGAGCCTCGTTGGCAGCGGCCAGTCACAGCTAGTTTTTGCAGCCAGTGCAATCCAATCTCTAATGTTCATCCAAATTGAGAACGATTACTTGGACCAGAAGTTCGCGGCGGGGGTGCCAGGGATCAACAAGGGTTGGCTCGCTTCTACTGTTTTGCTTGTTGAGCCTCAGGGTGCAACGGCAACATAATCGTCAGTAAGGCACCCGGGGACGCGTTCGTCGCAGTGATTTCTCCGTGGTGAACGCGCACGGCTCTTTGCGCAATAGCCAGGCCCAGGCCCAACCCCCCGGTGTGCTCGTCGCGCGAGGCGTCCACACGGAAGAACGGGTCAAAAACACGCTTTCCTAACTTCTCCGGGATTCCCGGGCCATAGTCGCGAATCGTAATCCGCGCGCAATTTGCATCGCGTATAAGCTTCATCTCGACTGTCGACTTAGGCGGCGCATAGCGGATCGCGTTGCGCAAAACGTTTTCGATTGCACGGCGCAGCAGTTCGGCATTTCCCTGATGACAAATTTCCTGCTGGGCCTCTACATCGATGCTGCAGCCGGCCGCCTGTGCCTCAACCACGGAGTCCTCTGCTGTGGCCAGCAGAAGATCATTAAGGCAAAGCACCTCCATCTCGACTTCCCCGGGATCGCCCTCTGCCCGGGCCATATCGATCAACGTTCCCACCAGTTCAGAAAGCCGTTCGATTTCACGGCGCAGCATCGTCGCTGTTGCATCCCGATCCGTTGTTTTGCGGACCATCTCCGCTTCGAAGGTCAACCGGGCCAGAGGGGACCGTAATTCGTGCGATACATCCTGCAGCAATTGCCTCTCAGCCGTCAGCAGCGTATGAATGCGCTCGGCCATCGCGTTGAACGATCTGCCGAGATTGCCGATTTCGTCCCTTGAGCGCGGAGTCGCGCGCGCCGTCAGCTCACCGGCTCCAAATCGATCGACTACATTGGCAAGCTGCCGAACCGGGCGCGTGATGTACATCGTAACCAGCCAGTACAACACCAGGACCGTCGCCAGCAGCAGGATATAGAACGGGGCAAACAGAATGGCGGATGGCCCGACGGAGGTCATAAGCCAGTAGTAGCGGCCATTCTCCGAACGCAATCCCATCGTCATTCCGTTGTGGCTTTTGTAAAACGGACGGCCGCTCTTGATGGTTCGTTGAACCAGATCCGAGTTGTCCTCTCCGGTCACCAGGTCGTGCGCGGATGCGTCCGAGATACGAAACCGAATCCCAGAGGGCCGGTTCAAGTCATGCATATAGTTATTGAGTTTTGTCGATCCGCCCGACTGATAAGCTTCGATCGCCTGACGGAAAAGAGCCTGATTCACCTGAGCGATGTTCTCGGCTGCGGACTTGCCCACCACGCTGTCGCCAATCAAGAGAAATACGGCCAGAGAAATCACCAGCGCGGCAACCGACCAAATGGTGACTTTGAGTGATATTGATTTCATGACTCATCTCCCGCCAGAACATATCCGACGCCGCGGATCGAGCGGATCGTAACACCAGCCTCCTCGGTCTTCCGCCGCAAATGGCTGATATGCACCTCAAGGGATCGTTCGAACGGCGTGGCCTGCCGCCGGTAGAGGATTCCACACATCTGGTCGCGCGTGACGACCTTGCCTCCAGCCCGGGCGAGAGCATCAAGGATGTCGAATTCGGTCGACGTAATCTCGATCGGCTCTTCTCCAATCCAAACGCAGCGCGATGCCGCGCTCAGCCGCAGCCGCCCGACGGAGATTGTCTCGACCTTCGCGGTCTGTGTGTTTCTTGTCCTGCGCAGCACCGCCGCAATGCGCGCAGCCAGCTCTTCAGGACCAAACGGCTTGGCTAGATAATCGTCTGCGCCTGTATTGAGGCCTTGCACGCAGTCTTCACGTGCGCCGCGCGCCGTCAGCATAATCAGTGGCACAGAGGATCGGCGGCGCAGTTGCGTAAGCACTTCGAATCCATCCAGTCCGGGAAGCATAATGTCGAGAAGAATGAGGTCAAAACTCTCATCGATCGCGCGATCCAGGCCCGTTGCACCGTTGTGAACTGCCTGGATCGCGTAGTCTGACCCGGCGAAGTATTCGGCGATCAGCCGGCACAGGCGCACGTCATCATCAATGATCAGAATATTGCTCGCTCTGTGGTTCTCATTCACCATACTGCATCCTCTTTTACCACACTTCTGCAAGCGCTGATCGGCTGGCGCCAGAACCTTAACAATTCTTGAGATTCAGTGGCTGTTGTGCTTCGTGGCTCACCTGTTTTTGCAAATCTTGAGGTTCGCGCAGCGGTATCTGCTGTCCAATCAAGTTACGAAGCCGATAGAAAACTGGGAGCCGACTCTGAAAGGCAAGCCGATGCTGCAGCGAACCAACCACCGTCCAACAGCTATTATTCTTGGCGCGATTCTGGGGATTGCCTCCGTTGCCATGGTGGCCGACAGCCAGTCTATTCAGTCGCAACTGGCCGCGGAGCAGAACTGGAAGACCGTTCCGGCAGGAGGCGAAGTAGCCCGGCCGGCGGACGAGGCCGCGCTCGCACATTGGTGGACTTTCTTCAACGATCCCGTTCTCACTTCACTCGAGGAGCGCGCGTTGAAGTCGAATCTCGACCTCCGCACAGCGCTCTCGAGCATTGAGCAGGCGCGCGCCAATCGTCTCTCCGCCAGCGGTTCCCTCCTGCCAAGCGTCAGCGTCACCGGAACCGCATCAGGAAGTCGAGCCAGTTCACGCTCAGGAGGACAGGCTTCTCACAGCAATAACGCCGAGATCGACGCCAGTTGGGAGCCCGACTTCTTTGGCCGATTGCGCAAGACGGTCGCTGCCTATGATGCCGACATCCAATCCGCACGGGAGAATCTGCGTAACACGATGGTCAGCCTGACCGCCGAAGTGGCACTCGACTATGTGAATCTGCGCTCGTATCAGTCGCAGATTGCTGTCACGCAGTCAAACCTAGCGAAGTATCGCGAGACGTATGAAATGACGCTGGCCAAGCGGGAGAGCGGGCTGAGTTCGGACCTCGATGTTGCGCAGGCCCTCGAAACCGTTCAGTCCACTGAGGCAACGATCCCGACGCTTGAAATCAACCTGCAGCAGACGAAAAGCGCTCTCGCCATTCTCCTCGCCCAAAGGCCCGGCTCGCTCGATTCGGAACTCTCCGAGGTGAAGCCTATTCCCGTCATCCCAGCCGAGGTGGCAGTAGGCATCCCGGGAGACCTTGTTCGCCGACGTCCTGACGTAAGAAGCGCCGAGCGCCAGGTTGTGGCTCAATCGTTCCGCGTCGGTGTTGCGAAGGTGAACCTGTACCCGGCCTTTACGCTCTCGGGGACGTTCCTCTTCAGCGCGCAGAACATTCTCAATATACTCACGCCGGCGTCTCTTGCTTCCACGGTTGCCGGTTCCATCAGTCAAACGATTCTGAACCGGCGAAGCCTCAGGGCACAGGTCAATCTGCAAAACGCGCTGCTGGACCAGTACGAGATCTCTTACGACAGCACGCTGCTTGGCGCAGTCAAAGACGTTGAGAACTCGCTCCTGGCATTGGGTCAGGACCAAATAAAGCGAAAATCGCTTGCATCCGCGGCCCAGTCAGCCGGGCAAGCCTCCGAAATTTCGCGCGAGTTGTACGCTTCCGGGCTGAAGGATTTTCTCACAGTGCTTGAATCCGAACGCACATTGCTCACCGTCGAGAACAATCTGGTGCAAACCGACGCGACAGTGGATACCGACCTGATTCAGCTCTACAAGGCGCTGGGCGGCGGGTGGAAATGACCGGGCAGTGGCTCAAAGTGCAAAAGGCGAAAGGACTGAATTCATGACCAAGGATATCGATCTGCATCAGACTCTCGGAATCGCTCCTGAAATGGGCAAATGGAGGAGGCGCGCCTACTGGATCGTGCCCGTGATCCTGCTCGTTGGCGCAGCGGGGATATTGGGCGTCCGGCAGAGGAACGCCGCAGCAAAGACCACACAGCATTTCCGCACTGAAGAGGCACGGATCGGGGACCTGACGGTCACGGTCATAGCCACCGGCCAGTTGAAGCCGACCCACACTGTCGACGTAGGCAGCCAAGTATCTGGAATCACAGACTCGGTCCTTGTCAACTACAACGACCGCGTGAAGACTGGACAGGTGCTGGCGAGGATTAATACGGAAAAACTCGACGCCCAGGTGCTGCAGGATAAGGCTTCGCTGCAGAGCGCGCATGCCAAGGTGAACGACGCGAAAGTCACCGTGACGGAGACCGAAGCGGAGTACAAGCGAATGCTCGACACTCGCCAGCGCTCGAAGCTGCAGATCGTCTCCCAGCACGATGTCGATACCGCCAAGGCCGCCTACGACAGGGCAGTCGTCGCTGTCACGACAGCCGAGGCCGCGGTAACCCAGGCCGAGGCCAATCTCAAGATCGACGTGGCAAATGTCAACTTCGCCGTCATCAAGTCACCTGTAGATGGCATTGTGCTATCGCGGAGTGTCGAGCCCGGCCAAACCATCGCGGCGTCTTTTTCAGTCGCCACATTGTTTGAAATCGCCGAGGATCTCCGCAAGATGATCCTGCAGGTCAACATCGATGAGGCCGATGTGGGTAAAGTCAAGATTGGTCAAGATGTACTTTTCACCGTGGATGCTTATCCCGGGAGGCAATTTCCGGGCACCATCACGATCATTCGATACAGTTCGACCACCACCAACAACGTGGTCACCTACCTTGCAGAGATCGCAGTCGACAATGACGAACTGCTGCTTCGCCCCGGCATGACCGCGACAGCCACCATCACTGTCCAGTCCATCCCTCATGCGCTGCTGGTTTCGAATCATGCGCTTCGATTCCTACCCTCCACGAACGGCACGGACAACAACTCCACATCGTTTTTACCAGCACCGCCCAACTCGAACCAGAATGCGAACGCGGAATCCTCCGCTGCCCTGAACAACCCACGCGTCTGGGTCGCGCGGGAGGGAAGGCCTTCGCCGATCCCGGTAGCGGTTGGAGCCACAGATGGCAAGCTCACCGAGATTCGTTCCGGCCAAGTTACGCCGGGCATGCCCCTGATTGTCGAAGCATTGAAGGAAGGCAAATGAGTACGCCGATCCAGACACCGACGACCGGTCCCGCTGCTGAACCGCTGCTCGAGTTTCGCAACGTGATGAAGATCTACGGCGCCGGGGAAGGGGAGGTCCGCGCGCTGGGTGGCGTGAGCTTCCAGATTCTTCCCGGCGAGTTTGTCGCCATGATGGGTCCCAGCGGCTCGGGCAAGTCAACCACTATGAATATGCTTGGGTGCCTCGACACGCCTACCAGCGGTTCGTATCTCTTCCGTGGCGTGGACGTTGGGGCGCTCAGCCGAAAGCAGAGAGCCCGCCTGCGCCGCTACTATCTGGGGTTTGTCTTCCAGGGATTCAATCTGCTGGCTCGCACCAATGCTCTCGAGAATGTTGAGCTGCCACTCATCTATCGGGGCACAAAACGCGCGGAACGGCGGGAGCGCGCATTTCAGGCTTTGGAGACCGTGGGCTTGTCCAAGTGGTGGGATCACACTCCCGCTGAGCTTTCAGGTGGCCAGCAGCAGCGCGTGGCCATCGCCCGCGCCATGGTCACGGAGCCCTCGGTTCTGCTTGCCGATGAGCCCACCGGCAACCTGGATAGTGCGCGAAGCGAGGAAGTCATGGAGTTGCTCTGCCGCCTCAACCGGGACCGCCATCTCACCATCGCCATGGTCACGCACGAGCCCGACATGGCCGCCTACGCGAGCCGGACAATTCACTTCCGCGACGGCCTCGTTCATTCGGACTCGAACAATTACTCCCATTCACCGGTAGAGATAACGCCCACTGAATCCAACCTAGTGGAAGCAGGGAGAAACACATGATCTGGAACGCAATCCTGCTCGCACTCTCAGCCATTCGCCGTAATGTCATGCGTTCGGTACTGACCGTGCTGGGTGTGATCATCGGTGTTGCCGCGGTCATCGCGATGGTCACAATTGGCAACGGAGCTACTGCAAGCGTGGCCGCGCAGATTAACACCTTGGGGGAGAACGTCCTTACCCTGATGCCAGGCCAGCTGAGCGGGCCGACGAGCGGATTGCGCGAACAGGCAAAGCTCTTCGAAGAGTCTGACGTCGAGGCGCTCAGCACAGAAGCCACCGGCGTGCGCTCTGTGGCGCCAACAGCCTCGAAATCCATGCAGGCCATCTACGGCAACGCCAACTGGTCGACAACCGTCTATGGCGTCAACAACGCCTACTTCGATGTTCGCAATTGGGCTGTTCAATCTGGCCGCGAGTTTACCGACGCGGAGATCCGCACCGGTGGGGCCGTCTGCATTATCGGCGTCAAGGTTCGCAAGCAGCTCTTTGCCGACCAGGACCCGGTCGGCGCCAATATCCGACTGCAGGCCATCTCGTGTCAGGTCATCGGGTTGCTCGCATCCAAAGGCCAGGGCGGGATGGGCATGGATCAGGATGACCTTGTTCTGGTGCCGCTGCATACCTACCAACGCAGGATTTCCGGCGATCACAAGGTCTCCACCATCCAGATTGGGGTTCGCGATGGGTCCGATACCAGACTCGTTCAGAACGAAGTCGTGACTCTGATGCACCAGCGCCGTGGCATCCAGACCGGCCAGGAAGACGACTTCACGGTGATGAACTCGCAGGAGTTCCTCACCACCTTGACTTCGACAATGCAGATCCTGACCGCACTGCTCGGCGCGATTGCCGCGATAAGCCTGCTCGTAGGCGGCATCGGCATCATGAACATCATGCTGGTATCTGTCACCGAACGAACGCGGGAGATCGGTATTCGCCTCGCAATCGGTGCCTTTGACGACGATGTGATGATCCAGTTCCTTGTCGAGGCGATCGTTCTCGCATCCCTCGGGGGCATCATCGGCATCACTCTTGGGTTTGCCGCGTCCTATCTCGGGTGTGCTCTAATGAATTTCTCCTTCGCTCCTAGTCCGATGATTGCCTTCATTGCTTTCGTCTTTTCGGGGATGGTCGGCGTGGTGTTCGGGTTCTTTCCTGCACACAAGGCCGCGCGACTCGATCCGATCGAGGCTCTACGTCATGAGTAGCTACCAGGCTTGCCAGAATGCGGAGATCGTGCCATTGGAGGAGTATTCGTGCGCGGCTCTTGTTTGTATGTCACTTCGTTTAAAGCTGTGACCGGAATCATGCTGCTTAAGGAGGATTCAAATGAATCGCGGATTGACATGGGTTGTACTCGCATACTCCGTGGCGGGAATTACGCAGTTAGCTTCAAGGCCGGTCCTGAGTCAGGAGCAGGATGTACGGACAGACGTTCAGGCAAACGCAGGATCCGCCATGCACGACATCTCCGGAACCTGGGTAGCAAAGATGACCACTCCAATGGGAGAGTTGGAGATCACCTACAAGCTCAGCGTGAAAGACGGAAAGATCACCGGGACTCAGAGCTTGCCGTTCGGAGATTCTCCCATCGTCGATGGTCGAGTCAGCGGCGACACCTTCCAATTCGTTGTAGAGTTGGAATCCTTTGGCGACATTCAGAAGCGCGAAGTGAGGGGAAAGATCGTCGGCAATGCTCTTGAACTCAAACCAGCAATGCCAGCTCCGCCGACCGGAATGGGACCCGGCGCTGAAGGCCCAGGGGGACCTCCACCAGGCGGACCGCCGCGACCGGGTGCTGCTGGCTCCACTGGCGCGGCGCCTCCGCCATTTCAGATTCAAACAGTCGTAGCGAGACGCGGAACGCCCACACCATCCTATCGCGCAGCTTCAGTGGATTATGCCGCACTGCCTCACTTTGCGCTTCGCCCGTTGCGGTCCATCCCGTCGGTCGGAGTCGCAAGCACGCCGCCAATGGGTTGGAACAGCTGGAACAAGTTTCAAACCAAAATCGACGACGCGACGGTTCGTGGAATCGCTGATGCGATGGTCCGCAGCGGAATGAAGGACGCGGGATATAAATATGTGATCATCGACGATGGCTGGCAGGGCTCGCGTGATGCCAAAGGAGCACTTTCTCCTAATCCGCAATTCCCGGATATGAAAGCCCTTGCCGACTACGTCCACTCAATGGGCCTACTGATCGGAATCTACTCGTCGCCTGGCCCTCGCACCTGCGGCGGCTTCGAAGGCAGCTATGGCCACGAAGAACAGGACGCTAGGACATTTGCTGCCTGGGGTATGGACTACTTGAAATATGACTGGTGCAGTGCTTCGCGAATTTGGAAAGACGAAGATATGCAAGTGGTCTATCAGCAAATGGGCGAGGCACTCAAGCAAGCGGGCCGTCCAATCGTCTACGCACTTTGCCAATACGGGCGTGCCGGCGTCGTTCAATGGGGAAGTCAAGTGGGTGCAAGCCTGTGGCGCACGACCGACGACATCAGTGACCAGTATGCTTCCATGGAGAAGATCGGCTTCGCTCAATCGGATCTAGCTAACTTCGCCGGCCCCGGGCACTGGAATGATCCCGACATGCTCGAAGTTGGCAATGGGGGCATGTCGACGGATGAGTACAAGACCCATTTCAGTCTCTGGGCAATGATCGCTGCGCCGCTAATCGCCGGAAATGACATCCGGAACATGAGCCCGGAGATTGCGGCAATCTTTCAGAACAGCGAAGTCATCGCAGTCGATCAGGATTCGCTGGGCGCCGGAGGGAAGCGCGTCAGTAGCATCGGGAGCGTTGAGATTTGGCAGAAGCCACTGAGCTCTGGGGACGCCGCGATAGCGATATTCAACCACAGCGACCAGGAGATGCGTTCCGTGGTGTCGTGGGATAGGTTGAATATGGGCAAAGAATATACGGTGCGCGATCTTTGGGCTCACGCGGACCGCGGAACAACTTCAAAGGTGTTTTCTGAACCAGTGTCAGCACATGGCGTGATTGTGCTTCGGTTGCATCGGCTCAATTAAGTGAGAGTACCCCCGGCAGAGCCGGGGGTACTCCCGTTTAATTAGAGGATTCGTTCCAAGCCGACAGAACCTCGTCTACCATGCCGAGAACATCTATCGTTGATTGGTTGGAGGGCATTGGCGTGCCGTTGCGGCCACCGAGTAACTCCTTGTGAAGAAGATCGGAGATGGTGTCTCGCGGTAGCGAAATCCAGAGTGCTGCTGGATCAGGACGCATCGGCCGATCCGTCCTGCGGCCTTGAAGAGGCGGATTTGAAGGGGAAGGCGGCCCAAAGTGCGCCTCTTATGCGCCGGCCCAGGTTCTGAAGGTTGCTGAGTTGGCATTCGCGGAAGCTCCAATTGACGGTATCAGGTCGACTGCGGGCGAGGCGCACATATCCGCGCCGCTGGCCGCAGATCGCAGCAGACGACGGTGAAGCTTTCGTCCTGCGCCTTACCAGTTGGCTGGGAGTGGCAGCCGCTGGGACGGCGATCTGGGTTGCGGTGTCCTATCTGTCGGTTCCGGTAGGCTGGCTGGCGCTGGTTCTTCTGCTGGGGTACGCGGTTCACCGGTTCGGATTTCCGATCCTGGCGATTGAAGCGGACTTCCTCACGCTGGCTTCGGCGACCGTGCTGGTCCTCCATCAAGTTTTGCCCCTTTTCTTATTCAGGCTCGATTACCGTGACCCCAGGCATCACCTTGTGGAGACTGCGGTGCTAGCCCTAGCTGCTATGGCCTATTGGGTCCGCGCCGAGGTTTACCCTCGCGTCTTGCCGCGCCATGTTTCCGGTGCTTCATCCGATATCGACTTCGGTTCCTGGCAAGCGTTCGCAATGGCCGTAACAAGCTGCCTCGGTGTAGCTGCTGCTGCAACGGCTCTTTGGGTGGCGTTTCCCGATACCTGGGTTCCGGTGGGTTGGCTGACAATTGCCCTGCTTCTGAGCCTTGCCTCGCACTGGCTCAGTTCATTCCTCCTGACGCTTGAGGCGGATGGCCTGGTTCTGATTTCGGCCGTCGTATTGGCCTTCCACCATGTCATCGCGAACCACCACCCCGCAGAAGCTTTGGTGCTGGCTATCGCTGCAATGGCGTATTGGATTCGGTCCGAACTTTATCCTCGCGTCCTGCCTCGACTCGGCGCGTGCGCCTCGCCTGATCCCGACCTGGCATCGTGGCAGACGTTTGCGCTGCCCGCAACGAGTTGGCTTGGCGTCGCTGCAGCAGCGTCGGCCCTGTGGGTATCTCTGCCCGCGTCCTGGGTCGTAGTCGGCTGGCTAACGCTGGTGCTGGCGCTGGGGATTGCGGCGGACTGGGTCAAAGCGCAGACCTTCGCCCTGCAAGCTGACTTTCTGGCCAAAGCCGCTGTACCAGGGATCTTTGTCTGGGATCTCAGTACGCAAGGCTGTTGGGATCACCGGGCACCGCTCATGGTCTCGGTTGTTCTGCTTTATGCAGGAATGCGCCGCAAGACTGTGCTGGTGGATTCACCCAGCTATTTGGCCCCGCATACTCATGGGCTGCCACCCTGCTCCTCGCCTGTGTGACCGCCGACATCTCCTCCGTCGTTGCACTCACTACGCCGTGGGTTGGGCTGGGGTTGGCCCTATTTGAAATCGGTCGATCCAGCCGCAAGGGCTTCCTGCGCTGGCAAGGATTCCTCCTCGTCGTGTTCGCGTTTGGACGTTTCCTGGCCGTCAATCTGCCGGATACGCTTGGATATTCCCAGCAGATGCGACAGCCTGCGCTCTTTGCACTATTGGTGTGTGAACGAAGTTACTGACTTGCAGGGCTGGGGTTGCTACTGGTTAGCGTGGCCAAGATCCTGTTAATGGACGTCTGGAAACTCTCGCCATCGGATCGGTACACGACACTTATCGTGTTGGGGTTGGCGCTATTGGCCGTCTCGTTCCTCTATACCCGCTTCGGTACGGTGATCCGCAAGTTCCTTTGAGCAGTGAATCTCTAAGATCCGTGTACACCCCTCGAAGCGTGATTGGGCACAACCCGACTTCGCCGTTGCCATCCAAACGCGCGCTGGATCGGCGTGTGTGTACGTGGGTCGTGGTTTGGCTGTCATCTGGAGCACTATTCTGGACCTTCACATCTGAGAGTCGGCATGACCGCCCTCGAAGACATGACAAATGAAGTGCGCAAGTTTGCAGAAGAACAGATGGCTGCGATCAACGATGCCTACAGCCTGCTGCGCAGTGCGCTGATTTAGGGCCGGCAAGGTCAGCACCGGCACACCAAGAGTTATCGACAGACTCACTGGCCATGTTTCTGCTATCCATGCTGCAGATGGATTGTGAGCGTACCTCCTGAGGGCAACTGATAGCGGCGATGTCCAGCCGGCACCGGCGCGGCGAGCTCCGGCAACCCGGGCGATTCTGTCTCCGGCAACACCAGTTCACCCTTGCCGCTCGATGGCAATTCTAGGACCAACTCGCGCACAGTCGGCTTTCCACGCGAGCGCATACTCACCGGGCCAAGCACGGTGAACGCGGTCAGGTCGAGGTCTTCGAGGTCGCCGAGTTGGGGACGCAGTTCGTAGCGTTTGAATCCTGGTTCCAGTGGCATCAAGCCCATCAGCCCCTGGTAAGCAATATAGAGCGGGGCCACGGCGCAATGGCTCCATTGATCGTCCGAGTCGGGCCGGGCATGCCAGTCTTCTTGCAAGGTATTGTTCTCCCTTACCGAGTCCATAGTCGCCCATCGCTGTCGCAGGTCAGTCAGGATGACATCCGCGCGTCCGCCCTTAGCCAGGGCCCACATGCGCCAACATTGATTGGCGGGATAGGAAAAACCCATCTCCGGCGGACATTTCACCAGCGAATCTACTGCCGCAGCGGTTTGATTGCCGGGGCATTGATCGAAGAGAAAGGCTGTCGCCAGGGAGCGGTCACACGTACGCGGGCCTATTTCCTGGTCAAGCCATGGCAGGTTGTTGATAAAGAGCTTTCGCTCTGTGCTCCAGAATCGGCGGACTGTTGCTGCGACCAGTTGGCGGCCGAATTGCTCCAATGCCTCAGCCTGGCCGGCATGGGCAAAGGCCCTGCAGATGGGCGCAAGCGCATGGCTCATCGCCGCTGCGGCATAAAGGTTAAAGGCGCACTGCTTGTGACGCTGCTGCTCATACGCGTGATGGTCTATCCAGACTGAAGGGATACCCAGGTTTTCGACCGGCAACAAGCCGTCGCCGCCGATTCGGTCCTGGAGATACCGCGCAAAACTGAGCAGGCGCGGATACGGCTCTTTCAACGGCTCCAGGTCACCTGTATAGAAATAATGATGGCGGCAATCGAAGATGAACCCCACCCCATGGTCCAGGATCGGCCCCCAACCGGTGAGGTCCATCTCACGTTCAACAAGGCGGGCCAACCTGTCATTGGCAGGCCAGCAGTCGAGAAAATAGCCGTCCTTTGTCAGGCCCTGGCTCCATGTGGTCAGATAGCGAGCCACCAGGCGGTACTCGCCATGGGCCAGATGCACTGCGTGCATCTGGTGCCCGCCATCCCCGCTATATTGCTGGCGCTCGCGGGCCATTCCGTCCACCAGAGTCTCTTGGGCGCAGTTGTCGAGCGTGTTGATCGAGGCATCAAAGAGTCGCTGCAGGCCCGGCTCGCTGGTTCGGATCCTTGCCGGATTTGGCCACGGGAAGACACGCCGGCGAACGTGCAGATTGCCGATGTGCGCCGCACCCCTTGCATTGTGAATGTGCAGCTGCATCCAGCGTAGGCTCTCGAAGTCGAAGGTCTCGAATTCATTCTTGCCCTCGCGGCAAATGAACCGGGTCCACGAATCGAAATGAGTGTTCAGCAGCGGCGGGCCGCCGAGGGTATGTGCCTCATGGACCAGCAGTTCGACCTCCGTTCCGGCGGGCGCCTCAATCGTAAATCCAGGCCAGCCGACAACCTGTTCGGCAAGTTCAAATGTCAGCGCAGCGGCGCGGCTGTCGTTGAACTCCACACGCCATTGGCCGGGAGCAGTCTCGACAGCCACATTCCCACGGAGCGCCTGGAAGGCATTCGGGACACGAACGTCGAAATAGTCCCGGGGAGTGGCAGTCCAATCCAGCCAGTGGGACTCGGCCAGCTTAACAATGGGCACATGGGACTCGTTCAGCAGCGGGATGCCGCGCGGCCGAAGCCAGTTATCGGCTGGTTCGGCAGTCATCTGCAGCATGTATTCAGGTGAATCTGTAAAAAGGGCTGGATGATTGGGTGAGCCTTTCAGCGGCATGGCCGACAACCAATGCGCATCGGTCTCGAAGCCGGGACGCGTCCAGTTGTGTGGATAGAGCCGGGCATCGAACTCTTCTTGCAAGGCGCGTAGGTACCAGCGTTTGGCATGACCCGGCGGCCAAGCGCGGCATAGCAGTGTCTGCCAGGAAGAGTCGGAAACAACTTTCTCCAATCGGCCGTCTGCATGTTCAATCTCAAGCCAGAAAAGAAACCCCGGCTTGCCCAAAGGCCATGTTCCATCGCCTGTGCCATAGAACAATACGGTGGCGCCCAGAATGTTCTCCCCAGGCTCCAGGGATTCAGTTAAATCCAAGGGATCGGCTTCTGCCCAACGCGGATCGCAAGGCGCCGGTCCCCATTGGACCCGCTGGCCGTTAACCTCGAACCGATAGCGGCTGTCAGCACAAATCCATCCTGTGGCGCGACGGGGCTTGGCTGCCAGGTGCAGCGGGCGACGGAAAAGGATGAAGGTATTGGGCAGCGTACGGCCCGATGGATACCAGACCCAACGGGCAGGCGCGAGGTCCGGAAGCATGTGCGTAGACGTATCCGGTTGAGGCACTGGATCGATCGAATTGCGGGTGGCCCCTTTTTCATCGGCGGCTGCAGTCTGCGCTAAAAGAAGCGAGCCGCCGACAGCGGTGGAGCTAGTGAGGAATTGGCGACGGTTCATACGGATCATCAAGTTCCCTCCGATCGATGGACTGACAGGTAATCTGTGCCAGTGAAACTGTTAGTGTAGCGCGGTCCACGCGGTCTTCTTGCGACTGCCCTGGAAAGCTAGGATGTCCCAGGTCGGCCCAAGGGCTGCGTCATTGGATAGCGTTGTTGGCTCGCGGAGTGCGACGTGCGGCAGTGCTCGCTTTACATTCAGTCTTTCAGGTTCGTGTGTTGCTCCGCCGTCAGCCTCAGGAGCGCGCCACCGCGACCAGTAACGATGGCTTGGTCCAGCATCAGCCGGCATTCCTGATCTGTAAGTCCGCCGCTCCGCCGGACAGCCGGAGTCAGATAGGCAATTGGCAGCCGCTCGCGGAATGGATGAGCGTCATGCCAGTGCGGGGTACATTTCGGACGCATGGCAGAAACTCCTTTGAATGAGATACTCATTCCTGCTGTATTGAGTTGCGTGGCATGCTTGGTCTCTCTGTCATGAAATCAAGATACATCTCGCACCTGTGCATGGAAGTCAACAATTCTAAATAGCAGACAAGAAGACATCTGTATGGAACTCTTCAACACCCACGCACCGATCATGAGCTTACGGCAATGGCCAACCTGAGACGAAGCTTGAGCGCAATGAGGAGAAAGCACATGGAAGCTTCGCATGGCACGTGAATCCCAGATACGTTGCAGCTCGAGTGGCCCCAATGTAGAGATATTTGTCATAAAGATCCGGATGAATCTTCGCTAGGCGATCGACGCCTACTAAGAAGACAGCTTCAAATTCGAGACCCTTAATATATTGCACATCGAAGACACGAACCTCGTTTTGCTGCCCCATCACCTGGCCTTTCGGACAAGCGACAACCTGAGTATTCCCGTTAGCCATAGCATCGTTAAGTGCGTCGGCTATTGGTTGAACCTCATCTTCTCTTTCGACAAAGACAGCAATCGATGGCATTTGATGTGTAAATCGCTCAATCCCCCGCATCCGGTCCGCTAGCCAGGCGACGACACCGGGGCGCTCTGGCGAATCCTCCAGCAGGGCCGGATTGACTCCTTCGCACTCCACATTCGCTGGAAGTGTGACTGCGTCCTGATCTCCGCCGCATGCCAGGAAGATTGCGCGCGCCAAATCATTGAGTTGCCGACTTTGGCGGTATCCTGAACCAGCCTGGGGTAAGCTGATGCAAAAGACGATGCCTGATGGAAGTTTGCGTCTCTATGCCTTCGTGATCAATCCATCAACGAGAAAGGAACTGCATCTCACGGGCATCGCGGAGCAGCCAAAGCGCGCCTGGGTGCTGGAGACCGGAGCAGCCGTTCAGTGCAAAAGTGCTGGTTCCTGGATCGATTTCCGCTTGCCGGATGCGGTGCCCGATAGCCGTATTACAGCAGTTCTGTTCGAACTCCCTCGCCCAGCAAGGCTACAATGTGGGAGACTGAGTCCGTTCGTAATGTGGAAAGCGACTTGTGCACGAAAACTGAGTAGGAATTGAAGGTAAGCGTTTCTGAACTGATCACATCATCGATTGGGAGTGTGAATTCTGTAATGGATAGAGACAAGAGGATGCTTGAAGTTTGCATTGATTCTGTAGAGGCAGCCATTGCCGCGGAGCACGGAGGTGCCCGGCGCGTGGAACTCTGTGCCGATCTCGTAGAGGGAGGAATTACCCCGGGTGCGGGAATGATAGCGGCGGCGCGCCACCACATTTCAATTGGCCTATTTGTGATGATTCGTCCGCGTGGCGGCGACTTTTGCTACACCGGGCTGGAGTTCGAGGTGATGTGTGAGGAGATCAAGCGTGCGCGTGATCTAAATGCGGACGGCGTGGTGCTTGGACTTCTCGATGAGGATGCTCGCATCGACGTGCCAAGAACCCGACAACTGGTAGAGCTCGCCGGGCCGTTGCCTGTAACTTTTCATCGCGCGATAGACATGACGCCCGATCTGATAGTGGCGCTAGAAGATGTGATTGCGGCAGGTGCAACCCGCATTCTCACCTCGGGGGGTGAGCCAGATGTCATGCGCGGTATCTCAACGATTGCTCGGATGGTTGAGAGTGCCCGAGGGCGTATCGGCATCATGCCCGGTGGAGGCGTCTCCGTCGAGAATATTGCGGAGCTGGCCGCGGTTACCGGGGCCAGCGAATTCCATGCCGGTCTGAGCACCGCGTCTCCGAGCCCTGTTCGGTTCCGCAAGGAGGAGATTGCAATGGGCGGCCTGCCGGATCGTGAATATATGCGTTCTACTGTGCACGAAGAGAGCGTACGTGTGCTTGTGAATGCCCTTGCCGCGGATGGGCGGACATAGAAAGAACTGGCGCACCCACATACGTCGTTGTTTGATACGCCAGCCGGTTGTTGCAGCGGCCCGCAAGGACCGAGTCACGACGGATTTTCCTGGCATAGATGCTGGAAATTTGCTGCTCAATCCGACAGAAAGAAGTCACATGAGCAAGACACGCCAAATAGTAGTGGGAATTCTGACGTTCGCATCCATTGTTGGCGCACAGGAACCGGCCCGGCACTGGGCGATTGAACTCCACGGTGGAGCTGGTGACATTCAGCGCGCCACCATGGACGCGAAGACAGATGCTGCCTGTCGCGCGGTGCTCACTCAGGCTATCCAGGCCGGTGCGGCGGTGCTTAGCAAGGGAGGCTCATCGCTCGATGCGGTCGAAAGTGCGATTCGCATTCTTGAAGACTCCACACTCTTCGATGCTGGCCGGGGCGCCGTCTTCAACGCCGAAGGCAAAAATGAGTTCGACGCTGCCATCATGGACGGCTCGAATCAGCAAGCCGGCGCCGTTGCCGCTGTCACCCGTACACGTCACCCTATCAGCTTGGCGCGCGCAGTGATGGAGAAATCGCCACACGTGATGCTCGTCGGCGAGGGAGCTGACACTTTTGCCGCAGAGGTTGGTCTGGAGCAGGTGGACCCTGTTTTCTTCTTCAATGAAAGCCAATGGCAGGCGCTGGTCCGGCAGCTCAAGCGGGAGGGCCGTCCCGTGCCTCCGCGTCCCGTCGGCGCGCCGCCCCCTCCGTCTCCGGCGCCTGGTACCGTTTCTGCTGTAGGATCTCCAGAGGCACACCGGTTTGGCACCGTGGGTGTGGTGGCACTCGATCTTCACGGCAATTTGGCTGCCGGCACCTCCACCGGTGGCTCGCAGGCCAAGCACCCAGGCCGCGTGGGCGACTCACCCATTATTGGCGCAGGCACATACGCCTCCAACTCTTCCTGCGCGGTCTCCGCCACGGGCGTCGGCGAGTATTTCATTCGCCTCGGCGTAGCCCGCGAGGTCTGTAACCTTGTGCGCTTCAAGGGTCTGTCCTTGCAGCAGGCTGCCGATCAGGTCATTGGCACCGAACTGGTGGCGCTCCACGGTGAGGGTGGAGTCATTGCTCTGACTTCCAACGGCGAGTTGGCCTGGACCTTCAACACACACGGCATGTTTCGGGCGCGCCTGGTCGAAGGAGACAAACTGATAGTCGCCATTTACCCCGATGAGCCATAAAAGACCAGCGCGCTTCCATCTCTCCGCATTTAATGCGGTCCGGCGATAGCCTTTCCGTCGCTGGTCAGGGACGGCAAGGTGCCACTTTCGTTGTCGATTTTCGTGCAGGACCATCTGCGACCGGCGGCAGTCAGCGCTGGAGTCTTACTTGCGAAGGGCAACGCTTCGGCCTTCACAACATGCGGCACAGCTTAAGCACCTGGCTGGCGAACAAGGGGAAGATCGATCCGAAGACGGTACAGGGGATGTTGCGGCATAGCGATATCCGCATGACCATGAACCTCTACACGCAGGATGACCGCGACGAAAAGCAAGCGGCACAGGGCGCCTTCTTAGACGCGGTAGGACTTGGAAGTCGTCTAGTGCAACGATTTTGTGGATCGGATTGTGGATTGTCACTTGAGGTGCCATACAAGCTTAAGTCCTTTGCTTTGTATGGCGGGGACGACGGGGCTCGAACCCGCGACCTCTGCCGTGACAGATCCACGGTGGTTGGTAACTCATAGAAACCAGAAGGCACGGATGGCCAATTTCGGAGCCCTGGAGACCCTGCGGAACGCTTATCGAACCCTTAACAAACCCTCGACCTCTGCCCTACTGCCGTCGATATATGCGACTGCCCAGGTAGCACGACAACGCTCCCATACGTCATCTCATAGAGCGCACCAGGGTCATCCGCCAACTTGATCCCGGGCATGGCAATTGGCCACCGCGGACCATTCGTAAAATCCACCGTCATGCCATCTTTACCTGCTTGCGTGGCGGCCGTCTTCATCAGGCGGTTCTGGGAGTGCTGCACCATAAGGGACTTGCCAGCACCTTGTACTATTGAGCACGGACAGGTCGCATATGTCGTGATTCAAAGATGTTGTTCCGTCCTGTCATTCCATTCGCGAACCTGCGCCGGAATCCCATCGAGTTGATACCGGTGAGCGAGCGCCACCCGGTGGTGTCCGGATTCGTCGCAGAAGTAGCTATCTTTGTAGTGGTCCAATTTCAGCGGTGAGGCACCGTACCAAAAGGCAGCCGCCTCCTTGAATGCTGGATCATTCGCCAATTCCTTTGCACTCTTCCCCTTCTTCAATTGCTCATCCAATTCGGGATAAGATTCTCCCATTCTGCGATAGAAGCTTGGCCCGTTGTCATGGTGACGCCAAAACTCGCCGGATTCGACGTTTTGCTCCGGCGATGTCACACTGATTGGGGCTATCTGGTCAGCCCACACTTTTCTGGATTCGAGATGCTCTCCCTGTTGCAGCTTGCCCTTGGCAACACCATCGATGAATTCTGAATAGTTTCGTCGATGGACGGGCTCCCAAAGCGCTGCGGCATCCCCTCGCATTTCAGAAGGATGGGAAGCTTTTATTGCCATGATCTCATCGGCGGTACGGTCTTCAATAATTTTTCGCTTCGAGGGTACTTGCTCAGCGTGTTCCACCGTCTTTTCTCGGATTTCACTGGTCGGAGACGCGATTCGGTCGGCCTCGCCACGACGCCTCCGTTCTAGCACACGATCCGGATCGAGCCGGTCTGCGCCAAGTGCATCATGAAAACGTTGGCCGCTCTCGATCCGCTCACGGACGCGCGTCTCGAGGACTCGATCTGGATTCAACAGCATCTTCCGAAGTGGCTGCGCATCTCCCAATTCACGGTTTTGATCCGAAGCCTCAGGCTGAGATCGTGCCATGTTCTTCCTCCGCCAGAATCTGAACCTGATCGCTGATATCTTCCACTAGCGCATGTTGATTATGGGTGGATAGGCCCAATGCTGCAGCCTGTTGACATGCGAAGCAAAGGGCCATGTGTCGGCGCGTCGTCACATCCTTAGAATAGACGTACCCTCTTGTCATACCCCACGCCACCAGACCCAACCGCTTTGGATCACCCGCTCCCTGCGCGAAGTCGTCTCGAAAATACTCGGCTGCGGTCATATTACGATCCTCCCCGGATGCCTCGTAGCGAAACTCACAACGTCGGCTACAAACTCGGCAACCGGCGAATGGACCGCTTTCGGTTTTGCCGAGCCGTTCGTAAGCGCGCCCGTAGTGCGCTGCGACTCTCGCGACGCCGCGATCAGCTACCTTGGCGTTTGAGGCGTCCCGTTGCTCGGCGAGGGCCTTGGTCGTCGCGGCGGCCAACTCCGACAATTCCGCGACGGAGGCAAACTGCCACCCGGCGAAGCTACCCCGCACCTCGATTGCACTTTCCAGAAACGCGTTCAGAGTACACAGCAATTCGCCCTTCGGTGCCCCCACGGTGGCGCTGCCCCCGCTACAGGCCAACTCTACGTCAGTGTAAGCCTGCCTAAGGAACGCACGGTTGTGAGCTAAAGCTGAGTGAAAAGCTTCGAATGCGGGCTTGGCTTGGCCTTGCCATATCGCAGTGTCAGCCATACAGCGGGAAGATTGACGAAAGCCTGGGCATTTCAAGCACCAAGAGGATCTCTGGTACAGGCTAGAATCGACAGATGAGGCCCAAGCATTCCTGATGAAATCGTCACTGACGCCGATCTTTCCAATCCCCTTGGCGGCGGCCAATGGAACCGATATCAATGCTGGGGTGTCCATTCCTTCCGCAAACACGACAGCCTCCCCTGCGTTGAGGACGCCAAAGTAGGCGGTTTGTTGGGGTTCCGAGCGCATGGACGCACCGAGGCATTCTCGTTCATCCTTTGCGACGATCCGGTGAACGACTTTTAAGTTCGTGTTCTTGATCGCGTCTGATGCGAGTTTGCTGGGGATCTGCTCCAGTATCACGATCCCTTCTCCAAATGCACGGACCTCTGCAAGAATATTGGCAAACACCTCGACGCCTTTGCCCCGCGGATTCGCCGTGTCTTCGGTCGCGTGCTCCGAAATGTTACGAAGCAGCCGGTGGGCCTCCTCAATGAACGTGACATGACGTAGCCCATGCAATGGTCGAGTTGTGCGGCTTCGCTCAAGATGCTCCAACAATCTGATAATAATAAGACCGATGATGAACGCTTTCTCGTCGTCACTCACGATCTGCTTGAGTTCTAACAGGCACGGCGTCGCGAACAACTCATCTAGTGGTAATGACCTCCGTGAATCAAGCATTCGGCCCTTGCCACCTCCGATTCTCAGCTGATTTATGCGAGCTTGAAGGCCGGCCACGACATCCATAGTGAGTCGCTGATCATAGCCCATGCGATTTACGATGGTCTTCACCTTAGCGTGAAGATCCGTAAGCGTCGGGAATGCCCTGTAAGGATCAATCCCGCGATAATTTGTGTTGGCAGACAGATCCCAACCGCGGTCCTCAAAGACTTCCTGCAAGCTCTGCTCAAGCACATATGGCATAGGGGGATAGAGCACGAAACTCGCTGAGAAGAGTGCCTTCACATAGTCGATATGGGTTTGGACGAGAATCCCATCAGGAACCTCAAACGGGTTGATGCGAAATGGGGCGATAGTCTCATCCCCAAGAGTATAAACTTTCATATCCTTAAATGAAGGGATACCAAGGAGGTCTCGATACTCAGATTTTGCAGACTCAATAATCAGAAATGGGACACGCTCATTAACCCAAAGCGACTCAAGGAGCCGAAAGGCGCTGTTAGTCTTGCCGCTCCCAGTGACACCACTGATAAGGACGTGCTTTGCAAAGTCCTCAAGCGGAACCTCGAATCGATTGCCAGTCGACTGACCTCGGTCGAGTATATCCCCGAGAGGAATGCGCGCAACTCCCAATTTCGATGGTGAGGGAGCGTGGAGCGAAAACCTCGCGGGATCGACAACCTCGTACCCGGGATAAGACTCACGGGGGATCTGGACAAGAACCGACAACTCGCGGCTCGTCAACGCCTCACTTGCGGCAGGCGAACGATCACTACGATGGGTGCATGACAGCACACGGAACGGTACGGGGTAAGAGCGCTCACCAGCGAAGGCGTTCATGACTGCCGCCTTGGCCCGAGCCAGCCAAGGCTCTCCCTCTGTTAAGACGAACGCCTGGGCGTTCCAGCATCCTCCCCCTCTCGCAGATTCATAACGCTTTGCCTGAGACTCGAGAACCTCGATGTAAAGCTTGGCGACTCGGTTCTCCTCGTCGACCGTTCCTTTCAGCATGATGGTCTGCTGGACTGAACGAATCTCCTCCGTGATTTGGTTAACGGCGGCTACAACCTCAGCGCGTGATAATGGTTCCGCGCGAACGATGTAGGACCACTTAGAACCATACATCGCTCGGCAGACCTTCTCAATCTGCTCAGTCGCAATTCCTTTTTTTAGGTCTGTCTTTTCGGCTGGAATGCCCGTCAGCAATAGCGCGTTCTGAAACGATACCTTAGGCGTCAGTTCCGCAACTTCAGCAATGCGGAGTCGAATATCCGGGAACGATGATCCCAAGAGGCCCCGAACTGCCTCCATGGCTGTTCTGGTCTTGCGGGGTACGCCGAATAGGACCGACGTGCTTGTCGAGGTCCCGGAAATCCAGTATGCCCAGGGAGTTCCAACGTAGGCTAGCCCCGTCACGAGGTCCAGGCAGGCGTCCTCGAAGGAGAGACGCAAAGCTTCCTGCCGGTCACGCCAAAAAGCGGAAACACGAGAAACGGTCCACCAGTCAAAAGTCAGAATAAGTCCCTCCGCATCAGGGAGGGGAGCCGTGGCGTTGTCCAATTCGCCACGCGTCACTCGGAAGAGTGAGTTTAGGATGTTCGCGTCACGACTCATATGCCAACCTTGATGATCGATCGGGTCCTGTGATTGATTCCACGACGAGCTCTCAAAGTGCCGTTTCGACAAAAGCCAGCAAGCGTTACATCATCTCCGACATTTACGCTTCCCGATTTTATCTGTCCAATTATCCGAACAAAGTGCTCATTACCGGCAAGATCACGAATACGGATGTCGCGCACTTGCGCCTGTGATCCTGAGCCACCTCTTCCCCGGAGAAAAAGCAACAGGATGAGGTCAGTGATATTCATCGACTTGGAAAAACGCGGAAACATGATCGAGCATACAATCCAGAATGCGAATAGAAATGCCGCAACCAAAGCCGCTACCGGAAATAGGACGAGAGCGAGCATGACCCGCGGCCAGTTTATGGGAGATGTTACGGTATAAATCGGGTCCACATGAATTACCGTTCCCCGCAGCTCACTCCACCCAAGCCAATTTGTCTGAACAGTCCCACGAGATGTAGCCGAGGACTCCTGTCTTGTCTCGCCTCCCGATTCCGAGGCCGGCACTGGAAAGGGCGTATCCCACGGTGTCACAACGGGCGGTCGCGGCCTCGCCTCGGAGGCATCTTCAAAGGTGAAGGTCGGGCGCGCAGAAGGTCCGGCAGACCCCTGCGGCGGTGTTCTGGCTGAGCATTGCGAACTGCCTTGCCCCTGGCGCCACTTCGCATCATATGCTGATCGTGCTGAGGACTTCAGGAGCACTACCTCAGCTTCCGATACGTACTGAAGCATACGTTCGGCTTCCTGCCTCTTTTCGAGGTTAGCGTTGTTCGCCCGATGTACCCAGAGGCGTGAAGCCTGCGCCAGCCTCGCACGTATCTCTGAGTACGACATGTGAGGAGAGAGATCAAACAAACCGTAATAGTCTCTCTCTTCCTCCGAGTTGGGGGAGTTATTCAGCAAAGCTCCGCATCCAGGACAGTGACGCCCCATCTGATCGATACGGAGTTTACAGCGCTCACATTGCACGTCGGCCTAAATCCTCATTTCACTCCCACATTGCGCGGCGAGCGCAACTACTTCTGCAGCCCATGGACCTTGAACATAGCTCTTCGTCTTTCCCTGTCTCTGGTCCTCCGACCCACTGAGCCATTCAAAGAGCACTAGAACACCTTGCGTGGCGCAAAGGCGCTTCTGGTTACGAAAGGCCTCATACGGCTTGTGGACGACTTCCTCAATCAGGTAATCTACTCCAGAGAAAAAAATAGAGGATCGGCGATAAAGCACTGTGCCGCGTCGCTCCTGAGATTTCGTCCCCTTCGCTGAGGCAACACGCTCAATCGCACGCGCGACCGTGTCCGAATCAATTGAAACGGACTCGGCTACAGCGTTGAGCTGATTGCTACGCTGGGCTCTTATGATTCGGCCTTCGGCACCCAAAAGCACCCTCTCGGATGTTTCGAGTGCCTGCATCTTTCGTTCTGCTTCCTGGCGGACCTCCAAAGTGGGAGCGTTCGTGCGCCGCGCCCATAATCGCACTTCGTTCGTGAGGGCAGCCCGGATCTCTTCCTCAGAGGCAGTTCGAGGCAATTTCAACGACCGAAGGTGGTATTCGTACGAATCGAGAGGCATGTCACATTATCTTGCTACGGCTGCGCTGCTGGTTGCCGAAGACTCCGCCGACGAGTCCAGAAAAGATTGAAGTTGCTTACCAGCCTGAGACATCAATGCCCACGTACCCAGATAGGCCACGAGGGCGACGCCGGGAACACCCGCGTTTACGACCGCAGCCGCACCAACATGCAAAGCGAAGAAAGCGATCATCCCTCCGACGCCGACGACACCAGCAAGTACGAGTGAAACGGTCATCATCTTGGCGTTTTTCGCGAGTATTTCAGTGGCAAGGTCCCGGTAAATGCTGTTGGTACTCCTGAAAGCCGCCTCGAAGCTCTTGATCTTCCCGAGAATTCCGAAGGCGAACATTACGCCGATAAAAGGGATGCAGGCGAGGATGTACTTCGTCGAGGAATCCGCCCGGAACGCATCCGCGTTTGCCTGAGGCACATTCTCTGCGTTGCCGATGTGAGATTCAAGCTCTGCGATCATGCTCGTCAGTTTCGTCACGTGGCCGTCGACCTTCTCGCGCTCTGCCTGCAAACGCTGAAGATTCGCCTGCTTGATAGCTGTCTCGGCCTTCTCAATGGAGTAGCGATCCTGATCTGCAGCCAATAGAGCGTCGAGTGGCTCCTCCTGGATAGCGGTGATAATCTGCTGCCGCAGAGTGACTGCGCCCGGACGCAGATCGCGGTGATAAAAGTCATCGATTACAGTTTCGTTTACCATCTCGCATGCAAAATGGCCCGGACTCAAGAGTTCAGTGCTCATGCCCTCAAGGTTGGACTTCATCGTCCCTAAAAGAGCTCTGGCACCCTGGTCGGCATCCACCGCCGCGCCGGCCAGAGGTTTCGTTGATGCCGCAAGCTCCGTTACCTTTGCGATATTCCGCTTCACTGCGGCAATTGAACCCTTGATCTTGCTTATAATTGCATCCAATGCTGACGGGTCTACTGTACCTTCGTAGTCGAATTGGGTATCGAAAGTCTCGCCGAAAACCTGGGCGAGAGAACGCACCTGCGCATCCACAGCGCCCTGATCGACCCCGGCAAGGACATTGCATGTTTGGCCGCACAACTCGGCGTTTTTCGCGATCAGATAGATGTTCCTGCGGAATAGATCTGAGACATGGTTTGCAACGTGTTCGCTGACGGCCAGTTTGGCGAACAGCACACCCACTTCGTTGAAGCGCTCCTTGCACTCTTTTCGTTGACTGTTTCCGTCGATGTGCGCCTCAAGCATGTGATAGAGCTTCAGCTCAATAAAGGCAACCTCGAGTGCCGCCAGCCAATCCAGCGAGTTTGCAGAATTTGCCAAACGCTCGGCAGTCTTTGTGCACATGTCGAGCACCGCCACAATATCGTCATCAATTACGGTTAGCGCTTCATTCCATAGCTCTTCGCGCTTTTGTCTAGCTTCCTCGATTGCTTCATTGTGCTTCTCGACAACATCGTTATGCTTTTCAATGAGGGCGGCTCTCTTGTCCTGCAGCCTACGAACGAGGTCAAGGATTGCGTTATACTTCGCCGCATGCTTGTTATGTTCCTCAGCGTTGTCGAGGAACGTCGGCTTTGTGCTTTCCAGAGTATCGCCGGTAATGCGCCCCAAGCCTGGCCTCGGTATTTCGCCTGTGTTGTAGCCGATTTCTGTGGTCAGACTGTTTATGTCGGCCTCGAGGCTATCACACTTGCTCTTGTAATCAGTGACCTTACGGTCATACCGCTCCATCGTCTGCTCAAGTTTTCGCTTAGCCTTCTCAAAGTTCTTGCATGTGATGATGCCTTTAATGTCTCCATTGGCCCATGGAATGTCTTCCTTGTTAAGAGTTGGCAATGCTAGCACTTGCATCTGGTTGAGATGTTCGTAATTGACCAGGTTCCCCACCTCTTCGACGGTACGCTTCATTTTGATCTCTCTCCTTTCGACAGCTATCGCCGAGCTGCTCGGCTACTGAACTGCTATAGGCGCAAGGCGCCTGATGCTTTCCGCGACCTGTGCCGGTGTCTTGTTAGAGACTCGCGGAATCTCAATCTCGCCGAGGGGCTTGTTAGCGGTTATGTCGAATGCTTCGACTCGAACAATGCCGTCTGGTGTGTAAAGAAACGATACCCGGATCGGTGCACCCTTGGGATAAAGGGGAATTGCCATCTCCTTCTCGCCAAGAATCTTGACTTGAGCGACTTCTTCGTCTTCCCCCTCTGTCACTTGAACGTGTATGCATTGTTGTTGATCCTGGAGAGTACAGAACACGTCCTCGATCCTCTTGCCATACGGAGTGCCCTTTGGCAGGACGATGGAGTTATTCGGTCGATTCAATTCATCATGAGCAACGATACCCATGCTATGAGAATTGACGTCCTGGATAACGACCAACGGAAAAGTCCCGGTCTCGACAAGGCTGCTCTTCCCTGCCGCCAAGTGAAGCAGAGTACCTTGAATGGCGGCGCCCAAGGCAACGACCTTATCGGGATGCAACTCGCAAGACGGTTTCCTCCCCGAAATCGACTCTACAATTGCGGGTACGGCTTTCATGCGGGTTGATCCCCCAACTAGGAGACACTTGTCAATTTGGTCCCATGACAATCCTGAGTCGTCCAAAGCGAATTGCATGATCCTGCTGGTTTGCTTGATAAGAGGCATCGTGATCTCTTGGAAATGCTCCAGTGTCAACTCAATCGTTGCGGTCTTGCCACCACCAGACAGGAACACCGACGTTCTCTCGCGCGTAGACAAAGTCTTCTTGGCTATCTCTGCTTTGTCTCGTAGGTCCTGTTCGAGCGTCGAATCTTCTGTCAGATCGGGGCCACCAGACTTTTTGAACTCTTCGTTAAGATATGTCATCACCTCGTTATCCCAGTTGAATCCCCCTAAGTTCTTGTCACCGCCTGTGGCGAGGACATCAATGCGTCCCTCGCCGATCTTCATTATTGTGACGTCGAAAGTTCCGCCGCCCAGGTCGTAAATGAGGATCGTTTGCTGGGTATTGGCCTTGTTTAAGCCGTAGGCTAGGGCAGCGGCAGTGGGTTCATTGATGATTCGCAACACATTCAGGCCCGCTATGCGCCCGGCATCTTGGGTCGCTTTTCGCTGGGCGTCGTCAAAATACGCAGGAACGGTAATGACTGCATCCGTGACACTCTCGCCCAAAAGGACCTCAGCATCTTCCTTTAGTTTCTTCAGAATCAGCGCAGAGATTTCTTCTGCGGAGTACTTGCTCCCGTCACTGGTGCGAAAGCTCCATGTTGGGACCCCCATCTGCCGCTTCACGAACTGTGCGACGCTGAGCGGGTTACCTACGGCGCAGCGTTTAGCGATGCTTCCGACGATCGGTGAATTACCTTCGAACATAACAACCGACGGGGTAATCTCTTCGCCATCGCGGTTCGAAATGATTTCCGGCTTCCCGTGGTCGTTCACGATTGCGATCGCGGAAAAAGTAGTTCCAAGGTCTATACCAACAACGCGAGATTTCATTCAGCCTTCTCCGTGTAAACGCCTCACTCAAAGGTCCTTTGTTTGCAGCTCAGCCTGTTTCGCCTTGACGATGTCGTCCGAGAGCAACCCGGACTTCTGCATGACCGCCTCGCGAACTGTTTGACCGCTCATCTGCTCGCTCGCGGCAACCTCAATGACCCCATCGACGTCGTACTTGAGTGATACTTCGATGATGAGATCGCCGGCTTTATGCGGAGGGAGGTTCTTGAGTCCGGCCTTTCCAATCAGTTGCACCTCGGGCGAACGCGGGTCTTCGTCCTCGCCCTGGAGTATTTCGATTTCGACGCGGGACTGGTTGTCCTCATTGGTAGCGAAGGTCTTTTTTTGTTCACAAGGGATTACGGTGTTGCGGGGGATCAGGATACTATTGACGTATTTCTTCCGATCAGCTGAAAGAGCTTTAACCCCGAGACTGTGGGATGTCACATCCCTTACAACGATATCCGCGCCCCCCACGAGGGGCGGAGCTGCGGAGGGACCTTCGGACTCGGTGACGGAGACAACGCCTTGAATCGCCGCCCCCATCGCCACACACTCATCCGGATTCATGTCGCGAGCGGCATCCTTACCAGTCACCGCAGCAATCATCGACCGGACCGCAGGTATCCGGCTTGACCCGCCGGCTAGAAGAATCGTATCAATGCCCGACCACGGCAGCGAGGCGGCACTCACGGCTCTCTCCATGCACTCGCGGGTCTTGCGAATCAGATCCTGAATCATCTCTTCGAAAGACGCCCGGTCGAGGTCCACGCGTAACGGTTTGTCGCCGACCATCAATACTGGCGATACGCCCTCACGAGACGAAAGATCCTTCTTGGCTATCTCTGCCTTGTCCCAAAGATCCTGCTTTGTGCGAGGGTCCAAGCGGAGGTCGACACCACGCTCGCGGAGGACCTCTTCAGCAAACCAGTCTACGAGGCGTGCGTCAATATCCCTTCCTCCAAGGTTCGAGTCGCCGTCGGTGGCTAGGATTGTGAACTCCCGGTTCTCCACCTTCATAAGCGTTACGTCAAAGGTGCCACCACCAAAGTCGTAGACGAGAACGATCTGACTGCCAATCCCCTTGTCAAGCCCATAGGCAAGCGCTGCTGCGGTTGGTTCATTGAGTATGCGGATGACGTCGAGCCCAGCAATCTTTCCAGCCTGCTTTGTCGCCTCCCGCTGGGAATCCTTAAAATAGGCGGGCACACTAATGACGGCCTTTTCAACACTGCGTCCCAGAACAGCCTCAGCGTCAATCTTTAACTTCCGCAAAATCATTGCCGAAAGATCTTCAGGGAAGTAGTCTTTGCCGTTTATGTTGAACCGGTACGACGGGTTCCCCATCTCACGTTTAATGCACTCTACTGTCCGCTTCGGTTCAATCACGGCCATCCGGCTTGCCTCGATACCGACAATCGGATTGTCTCCGTCGAAGTAAATGACGGAGGGCGTCGTCCTATCGCCTTCGCGATTTGCTATCACCTCAGGCTTACCGTATTGGTCGATGTAGGCAATGGCTGAGAAGGTCGTGCCCAAATCGATTCCAACAACGATCTGTTCTTCTATCACAGGAACATCCTCCCACGTTTCCCCATCATGTTTTGTACCCCTAGTCCCTATCAGGCTTCGCACTTGGTGGCGGAGCTAGCACGCGGCAAACGATTACCTCTTCGGGGCGGAGAGTCCGCTGACCCAGACGGAATCCTCGACGCACGACCTTATATATGCGTTGGTGCTCGGCCGGGTCGGTCACGTCTACCACGCCAATCGCCTTTTGTTGGTTGTAGTCGAAGGAAGAGGGACCGGCCTCGATCAGGCTGACCTCGCGTCTATACAACACCTCTAACAGTTCTTGGATAAAGGATTGAAGGACCTCGGTCGAGAGATTTCCTTGCGTGTCAGCAGCCAGCTGTCTCGCATGTTCCATGCGGTCGTAAAGAAGGATCAGGTCTAGCAGGAGTGGCTTGATATTATCAAGAGCTGCGTTTTTCTTAAGTGCATCGAGCTCGCTGTAAAGCCGGTCAAATGCTTGTTCCTTTGTCTGGTCATATGAGAGCCGGGCTCTTACCAGGCCTGCAAGATCATCGAGTTGGCCTCTCAAAAAGTCAATGTCAGCCGAGACACTTGCCAGCGCAATGGTTGTGCCCTGTTCGAGGTGTTGGGTTAGCTCTATTGGGCTGCCCCGTTCTGGGACTTGAGATGACGGCTGTGCCGCGTTGGACCCGCTGAGATTGGGGCACTGTTCGACTGCGGTCTGTGCCGCGCCTGAACTCGGCCATGCGTTCTCGTCGACGATCACCGGCTCCGAAAGTTGGCAATAAGTCTACAGCAACGAACTTCTGTGGTCAATTTTCACCCTCTCGCCGATCTGCGACCTTCGCCCTGTGGCGCAGGAGAAGGGAGGATGGACCGAGCAGGCAAAAAGCGACTACTGCAAAGGGCAGGCTTGGGCCACTTCTGCTGCGTGTCAGAAAACGATGGTATGGCGCCTAAGGTGTTGGCGCTTGCCGTGTCCCCTGCGCGGGGCTTTCGAGGCATCGCCGCTTCTGCGCTTTCCCCCGCGCCCGGTGCCGGAGTACTCGTGCGCTTAATGTTGCCTGGATGAACCCTGCCCGCTCGTATTCTCCTGAACGTCGTTGCGTACGGTCTCCATCAGAGGCGTGACGCTCCCCTTGGATTGGCCTGGGGCTTGCTGCTGTGCCTGATTGTTTGCCTTTTTCCCGGTCGTCTTCTTCGTCGATGAAGAATGGTTGGCGTCCGCCATTTGCTCCCTGAAAATTCTGTGCAATACGAGTTAGTGGCGGACGGGCAGTGATGGCTGGATGCGTGTGGAAATCGCGCCATATACGCCCAAATCGCGTCACATTTATGGCGCGATTCTCCATTATATGGCGTTATTTCCTTGCACTTGGCGCGATTATATGCTTTAATTGGCGCAATACCTGCAATCGCGCAATTAGGGGGGACGGATAATGGCAAATCGCCGCGTGGGCGACATAGCAGAAGACCTGGCAGCGGTCGTGGACTTCGTGCGGCAAAGTGCAAACGGCGCACGGAGTGGTGAAATTGCTGAGGCTCTGAAGGATTTCCCGCAGCGAACCCTCCAACGTTGGCTGAAAGGCCTTGTGGGGAGTGGGCGGCTCGTGCAAGAAGGCAAGGGGCCGGCGGCGCGATATCGTCTTCCGATCATAGTGGAACAGCAGAAAGAAACCGCTGCACGTCAAGCCGGGCCAGACGAGGAAAAGCTCGAAGAGGTAGTGACGCCTCTCTCCGCCGAAAGCGCGCAGATACGCGCGTATCTGCGGCAGCCGTTCGGGGCAAGAAAAGCCGTTGGCTACAACCGCCAGTTTCTCGACGGCTATCGACCCAACACGAATTTCTACCTCTCGCCGAAAGAGCGGGCACACCTGGCGGAAGTGGGCAAGACGAAGACCGGGATCGAAGCGGCCGGAACCTATGCGAAGCAGATTCTCAACCGCCTGCTCATCGACCTATCCTGGAACTCAAGCCGGCTCGAAGGCAATACCTACACGTTGCTTGATACCCGTCGCCTGATTGAATTCGGCGAAGAGGCGCAGGGCGGGAACAGGCTGGAAGCCCAGATGATTCTCAATCACAAGGACGCCATCGCGTTTCTTGTAAGCGCGGCGGATGAGATCGACTTCAACCGCTATACGGTTCTGAACCTTCACGGAATTCTGGCGCAGAACCTCCTGCCGGATGAAGCGGCGGCCGGACGCTTGCGGAGCATTGCGGTCGGCATTGAAAGCTCCGCCTTCCATCCTCTCGAAGTCCCGCAGTTGATCGAGGAATGCTTTAATCAGATACTTGCAACGGCGCATGCTATCCATGACCCGTTCGAGCAATCGTTCTTCGCCATGGTGCATCTGCCGTACCTTCAACCCTTCGACGATGTGAACAAACGGGTATCGCGTCTGGCGGCGAACATTCCTTTCATCAAGGCAAACCTGTCGCCGCTGTCGTTTACCAATGTTCCGCGTTCGGCCTACACGGACGCCATTCTGGGCATCTATGAGTTGAACGGGGTTGACTTGCTCAAGGATGTCTATATCTGGGCCTATGAGCGGTCGGCCGAGCGTTACGCGGCCGTGAGGCAGTCCCTCGGCGATCCCGATCCATTCAAACAGTTGTATCGGGAGGCGCTGCGTCAGCTCGTGGGGGACGTGGTGCGGCGGCACATGGATAGGAAAGAGGCAGGCGCGCATATCGCCGAGTGGGTGAAGAGCAACATTGCAGCGGATAAGCAAGAGAAATTCAGGGAAATGGCCGAGTCCGACCTTCTCAGCCTGCATGAGGGAAATTTCGCGCGTCTGCAGGTTAGGCCGAGCGAATTCGCGGCGTGGCAGATAGCGTGGGAAAACAAGAAATTGATCTTCCCTGCACCGGAAGAACGGCATGATGCCAGTCGTGACGGAATCGTGTTCTGGGGTCAGGACCGGGCGCAGCGGGTACGATGCGCTATCAGCAGAGAAGCGCTCGATGACCATTTCCACTGCGACAACATAAACAAGCTCGAAGTGTTCCGCGAAAATCGCCCGGCCATTGAAGCCATCGCGCGAAGCAAATACCTCTCCGGCCGTGTCGAACCGGACGGAACCGTCCTGATACGCACGGCAGATATTCCTCATTGAGGAGACGCAGCGCTGCTGGAGTTGATGATGTTCATGTTAACGACGGTGGAGTGCGTAGTTCGTAGAGTTCCTCCACATCCAGAGCACTGCGTCATTGGGCGAGAAGGTCGCTTGTGCGATTGATCGGAACTGCAATCCTTATCCAGCGCGGTTCGGGTTCCTGGCCATCGAGTAAACTTTGGGATCAATCGTCTTATGAATGAACTTCAATCTTTACCAGAATCGATAAGCCATCCTCACAAAATAATTCGCCAGACTTGTCGCGAAAAGAGCATCGTCTTGCCACTATTTGTATGGGGCGCTTAAAGATTCACCAAACCAGTCACGGATTGGGGCTGTAGCGTCATTCTGCACTTGTCGGAAGGATTGCGGTACCGCGAAAGGTACAGGGGGGAGGATCGATCCTGAATCGATGGAAACGCTACCTATTCGGACGATTCGTGCAGCTGCTTCTTCTGCCGCAGTTCCATCAGCAGGCGTGTGCATTCCGCGCACTTGAAAATATGCAGATCGTTGAGAGCGTCTAGCGTTACATTGCCGGGATCGTCGATCAAGCTCTTCAAGACGGCTGGATCTGGACATCCCTTGCGCTCCGGGTTGGGGTAGTGAGCGAGAACATGCTCCTGCAATTTCTCAAACAGAAGCGTGTCGTTCTCGTCATCAATGGGGCCGAATGATTTCTCAGTCACGGTTTCCTTTCCAACTGCGCACAGCACTGCGACAATCAAGTTTCATGATTTTCACCCTCCAGTTTTCTGTGGATTCTGTCGAGCGCCCTCTTGCACCGTAGACGAACTGCTGCCTCCGTGGTTCCCAGAGCCGCGGCAACTTCACTCCATCGAGATCGGCTGTATCGGAGCAAAAGGGCGATACGAACTTCCGGCGGTATGTCGTGCAAGATTATCTCCAAATCGATCGCTGAATCAACCAGCGCATGTGGATTCTGAGTGCAAGCGGAGGGGAGTTCCTGGCTCGACCCAACGAAGATCAGGCGGTTGTTCGCTTTCCGCCGGCGTTTAACCTCTTGCAGAAACGAGCGTTCGAGCAAAAGCGCCACCTCCTCCGGGCCACGGTCTACCCCTGCCTGAAGGCTGCGAATGGTTCTTTCAACTGCGACCTCTATGATTTCCGGCGCCAACGTCTCATCGTCCAGCTGAGAGCGCGCAACATGATGCGCGCGTTCCCAGATATTTCCAACCGCAATATGCAGGACAGGTTCAATCCATTCCTGCTCGGGCGTGAACTTCAGGTTCCAGCAAAGATCGGAGGGAGAGGGTGATCGCATCTCGACCATCTTTCAGCAGGGATTTCCGTCATCCTGAACCAGATACGGATGGAGCGGATGCCGGATGAGTCACAGATCGAAGCTCAGACGCAGCCAGCAACCGAGCTCGCCTTCGTATCTCCTAAAGCAATTCCTACAAAGCACCCCAGAGGTCGAACGGGGCGTGCATGTTTGTTGATCTTTGTGCAGTGACCACACTCGCGCAGCAGGCTCAAGTCTTAAATAGGGGAAGCCTCCAATACCGACTGAATGCGAGCAGCCCACGCAGACCAAGGGGATGCGTGGACAGTATGCGCATTATAGGACCATTGCACGCCAAATTTGTTAAAAACTCGTGCATGCGTGTTCGATTTTTCAGTTCCAGGAGGCTTTATATGTAGAAGGCTCTTTTTGCATCTCCGTTCCCTGAGGTGCCTAATGGCTGCTGCGCTGAATCAAGACGCCGTCACTGCGTGGAGTGAGGAGGCCAGAGCGATCGCCGCTCAAGCCCGCGCATTTTCCGGCGAGAAACTCGATCAACTCGTTCGCCGCTTGCAACGGCACAGCGGGCGTTCGAGAGAATCCTGCTGGCGGTTTGTGATGCAGACGGGCTTGAAGATTCGCGACGAGCACCGGCGCTGGACCGATGACGAGATCGACACGCTCCGCGAGCACCTTGCTACGCATACGGTCGCGGAAACGGCAAAGATGCTGGGACGGAGCGTCAAAGCTGTTCGCTGCGCGCTCGAACGGAATGATCTGAAGATCCGTGAGATCCGCTGCGACTTAATGTCCATCAACTCGCTTGCAAAGATTCTGCACGTGCGCAAGACGGAGATCCAGTCCTGGATCGATAAAGGCTGGCTAGAAGCCACGGTTCGGACGTCTGGCAAGCGGGCGAGCTACGTCATTACGCCAGAGGCTTTCCGGGCGCTCTACACGCGCCATCTCAATGAACTCATTGCACAGAAGAGAATCCCCAGCGTTGCGCTGTTTGAGGCGTTCTACAACTACTGCTTCGTCCCCAAGCACACCATTGGGACGCAGCTGTTGACTGTTCGCAGGGACAAGCGTGAGCGGGCTGCTTTCATCGCAATGCAGGATGGGGCAGAATCCGAGGAGGAAGACGATGAGACGCAGGAAAGATTTCGCCTCAGCTTCGGCGGGGATATGGACTCCGCAGAAGATGCAAACATCTATTCGGAGTGACCGCTGCGAACACTGCGGCGCTTGGCTGAGTTGGCCCCGGATATCGATCAGAGAAACAGCCGCGAATGTTGTCTGCGGCAGTCTCTTGCTGGCCGTGCTCACGCTTGCCGGGTACGCTGCCTTTCAATGGATTGAACGCGAAGGCTCTTTCCTCCAAACGGTATGGCATGAGCCACTCGAAGAGTGGAGTCGTTGAGTGAACATAGCGAGTCGCTGCCGTATTTAAGCACACCATAGGCACTCAACTACTGACGGTTCTTCGCGATTAGCGCAAGCGGGAATACGCGCCACGAAAAAGGTATCGGTTGTGGCGACATTCACCGGCCGGCAAGTCTTGAGATTTCAGTCGCAATGCCGACATGCCGTTACGAATCTTGCGAGTCGGCGTGATCCCCACCGATTTGGCACTCGGCTAGATCTCGACGACTTCGCTCTTTTCCATAGAATGCAACCTGACGTCTACGCGAATGTCCGCTTCAACTGCAGTTTGGTCGGTTGTCGGCGAAAAGTTCATACGGCCGTAGCACTGGTAGGTGAGCCAACAGTCCTGCAAGCAATACTCGGCAATATCGTTGTATCGGGCTTCGCGCCATAATTGCAGCACTTGGCCCCCGCTGCCGCTTTTTGCGCCCAAGCCCAGGCCGCCTGCAAGAGCGTTTAGAGAGGCGTTCCCACGTAGCTCCCAATTCCCCCATACGCACATAGTGTCATAAACAAAATCGCTGCGATAACGGCGGAGGTCGAGATCAAGGGACGGTTTAACTCGGTTGATAACGGAGCGTTTCCAAATATACGGCAGATCGAAACTCAGGCCGTTGTGGGCGACGAACGACTTGATATTCTCGCGCCTCAGCATCGACCAAAAACCGCTCAGGAGTTTTGTTTCGTCGTCTGAAACGATCGAAACGGCGGATTGGGCCCTGAAGTCATCAATGATGATGAAGCCGATGCATATGATTCTGCCCGTCAACGCATCCAGCGCAGCTTTCTTGGCCTCTTCTTCGGTGATGACCTCACCTGTGAGAGGGATCGTCTCAATGTCCAAAACTAGCTTCTTCATGGCTGTCTCCTTTGCTGTCTCACCGCCTTGACAACGGCGGCTCCAGCATCGGGATTTACAGATGCTAGCCAGAGAATCTTTCCCTTCTCAGAATCGTTTACTTCACCTTTTCCACGAAGCGCGGCCTTTGTGTCGCCGATGATGCCTTTGCGTTTCTCGCGCGGAAGATTGATTTTCCGATTCACTACGAGCCCCGTCGTCTCCTGCCGATCGTGCTCGCGGTACATCAGTTTCTTTTGACCATCCTTGAGAGGCTTGATCGAGAATCCCTCAGTCTCGACGATCCGCTCCTGCAAATTCCTCACCTTTCTTAACCGGCCGCCCCCCGAAGCCGAGAGATCGTCCACAAAACGCGTGTAGGTGAAACCATGCTGCTTTGCAACGCCAAGTTGGCGCCGGTCTAGGTTCGCCAAGGCGAGGTTGGCAATCGCTGGACTAGTTGGCGGCCCTTGAGGAAGCTGGAACTCCCACGTGGTCAGCATTGTCAGGATTGAAAGTGCCTGGCCGCTAAAGCCTAGCTCTTCAAACACTCTTCGCACTCTCTCAGGACTGATACTTGGAAAGCAGTTCTTGATATCCATTGTTGAGAGAATTCGTTTCCCCACATGATGCTTAGCATTCGTAATGATCGACCTTTTCGGAACTCCTCCATGCGCACAATCTGTGAAGTTCGACCTGCCCAGGATTTCCTTTTGAATCTGGTCTTGTAGCGGCCTCAACGCGCCGTGCGGTATCCATAGAGTCCGCTTCGTCCCGTTAGGTTTCGGGCGATCCTTCCGATGGTAGAGGCTCCCGAGGTGCGAAATCACCCACTCGATGTGCGCGACTTTCGTCGAAAGGAGCGCTGCGAGCTCTTCCGGACTTGATATGGAAAACCTCTTCGGATTAGGCGGCGTTTTCATCCGTTGATTCGAAGCTCCTTAAATACATTGCTTGGATCCGTGTCAGCAAATCTCTTAGTTCGGTCATGTTTTGAGCCCTGAGAATCGGGTTCTCCGTGTCTTGCCACAGAAAAAACAAACCCACTGGCACGCCGAGTTTTCCCGCGAGCTTCCGCAAAAAACTCACACTTGGCTCTCGACGATCCTTCTCGACGAGCGAAATGTAGTTCGGAGAAACCTCCAACTGCTTTGCCAGCGTGATCTGCTTTACTCCCTTGGCAGTACGGATCAGCTTGATTGCGTTTCCTAGGGTCACACAACACCTCAAAATGAGAATCACCGACACGTTAGTCGCGCAGCTTAAGGGTTTCCTTTAGAAGCCGGATGTAGACCTTCTGATGCAGGGACAAAAACTGCCTTTCTGACCCTGGAACATCTGCGAGCTCTTCCAGCCGCTTCAGATACCGCTCAAACGTTGCCACCGACGTGTCGGTGTTGGGTTGATACGAGCTTCTGGACTTTGCGATGCTCTTGAAACGTCGCACTGCCTGATCCAGCAAGCCGACTGCCTGGCGTTGCCTACGTCGTACTTGGCTCATTTAGCCTCCTCTTTGAGTGGAGTCGTGGTAGCCGCCTCACGGCGACCCCCGGCTCTCCCGCGAAGCGCCAGCACATGACATCTGGGCTGACTTTCGCGACGCGCGACAATCCATCTCGCGATGACTTGACGGCGTGGCTCGGGCCGAATAGCGACACGAGCCTACGTCCCTAACTGAGGACTACGGCTACACAGAGCCTGAAGCACAGACCACGCGCCCAGGTTTTGCTGTTCACCGGCAGAGGCTATATTGAGTGATTCGCAAGTTATTCCCCGCAGTTCGCTCCACTCTTTTTCAAGGACCGAGACCAAACCGGCCTCCGACCTGAAATGACATTACCTCAGGTCGGGGGTAAAATGCAAGCGAAAATATAACTGTCAGTTATATAAATAGGCCTGAATGTCCATGTTTTGATCCTGAGATGGGGAATCCGTCCTGAAACCCGCCGCAGGCAACTCCTTTATTCCAGCTTGATGTGGATCACTTTTGCGGGTTTCAGGATCGATCCGGCCATGGAGCGAGAGAAATATAGCGCACGGCCAGAAATCAACCTCTGCTCGATCCCTTTTCCCCGTTACACCACCAGTGGACAGCCTGAATGTTTTCCGGGTGGTCGTCTCGCTAGGCGCCGCCGCGCGGATTGATGTGATCGGGACGATGTCGGTGTAACCGGTGACCGTTGCTCTTTCCGGCACATTCGAGCCGTGCGAGCTGTGAATCCAGAATGGTTATGAATCGGAGCTGGCCCATGGTGTCTCTTCAATGAAGGGTCTATACTCTCAGCGTAATTTCTGCGGAAGACCGTCCAAATAATGAAAAGACATGGAAACCAGATAATTTACTCTCCCAGCGATCTCGTTCGCTATGCTCAATCGCCGTTCGCATCGTGGATGGACCGGTATTACTTGGAGAACCGCGACGCGGTGACGCCCGACCAAGAGACCGAGGATCAGAAGCTGATCGCGCGGACCGGAGACCAGCACGAACACGCCGTGCTGAAAGAATTCAAGTCGTCTGTCACCAGCCTGGTGGAGATTGCAAAAGACGATGCCACTGCTGGCCATTTGGAGACAATCGCTGCGATTCAAGCGCACGCTCCCATCATTTATCAGGCGGCATTGGAAGATCGGGAGTTCACTGGCTTTGCCGACTTCCTCATCCTCGATGAGGCGGGACGATATCAGGTGTGGGATACAAAGCTTGCCCGCTCACCGAAGCCGCATTACGCCATTCAGCTCTGCTGCTATTCGGAGATGTTGGCCGCCATGACCGGGGAGCAGATTCCGGAGAAGTTTGGGATCATCCTCGGAAGCAAAAACCGAGTTGAATTCCGAGTAGAGGACTTCATTCACTACTACCGGCGCGTCAGGGCAAACTTCCTTTCTATGCAGGAGAACTTCACGGGGAACGTTGCACATCGCCCCGAACCGCTCCCCATGGCCGATCATGGCCGCTGGACGTCATATGCGGAGAAATTCTTCGACGACTCAGATCACCTCGTGAGAGTTGCCGGAATCACCGTCGGTCAGATCAAGAAGCTCAAGGAAGCCGGCATTGCAACGATGGCGGCCCTCGGTACGGCCTCTGGAGCATCGGTCCCAAAACTTGCCGCTGACTCGTTTGAAAAGCTTGTCGCCCAGGCTCGCCTCCAATGTCAAACGCGCACTGATCGGTTGCAGCGACCGGATGCATCTGCGCGATACGAGGTTCTGCCCCAGGTAGGCCCGAATGGCGAATCCGTTGGACTTGCCGCATTGCCCCCCGATCATTTTGCCGATGTGTTCTTCGATATCGAAGGCTATCCTCTGTTCCCAGGAGGTCTCGAGTATCTCTTCGGGGTCTGTTTCGTGAATGAACAGACGGGTGCACTAGAGTTCAAGGATTGGTGGGCACATGACCGGACCGAGGAAAAGCGCGCATTCGAGGGATTTATCGACTGGGTCTTTGAGCGTTGGAGATCGAACCCAGATATGCACATCTACCATTACGCCGCATACGAAGTGAGCGCGGTAAGGCGACTGAGCACTCGCCATGACACCCGTCAGGATGAAGTGGATACCCTTCTCAGGAATAAGGTGTTTGTCGATCTCTATCAGACCGTCCGTCACGGTCTACGTATCGGTGAGGACAGCTATTCGATCAAATCGGTGGAGCATCTCTATAGGCCAGCGCGTTCTACCGAAGTCGCCACCGCTGTTGATTCCATTGTTCAGTATGCACACTGGTTGGAGAGCGGGCAGCCGCGCGGTTGGTCGGACAGCACAATCCTCAAATGCATCCGTGATTACAACGAGGATGATTGCAGATCTACGGCGGAATTGTTGCAATGGCTAAGAACGGTTGCGGAAGAAAACGACATCAACGTCACACACTCTCTCGCCCTCGCCGCGGCTGCTGCGACGTCCGCTCCAACGCCGCCGAAAGTGCTGTCTCCGGAGGTTATCGCGAGACTTGCAACCATAGAGACGCTTCGGGAACGGGGCGATGAGTTCTCCCTGGCTCTTGCTGACCTGCTCGACTTCCACCGCAGGGAAGAAAAGCCAATGTGGTGGCGGATGTTCGACCGCGCTGTGGCAACAGCAGAAGAGCTTCGCGACGATTCGGGTTGCATTCAAGGTGTCCGGGCCGTTGGCTTCCCGACATCGGAGAAGCTATCGCAAGTGCAAGCATACCGCTTCGATCCGTCACAGGAATTTAAACTCACTGCCGATGGAAAGACCTCTGTCATGTTCACGTATGACCTTGAAGGAAAATTCACCCTGGCCGCGCTTGATACGTCCGAGGGCACGCTTCAGCTCAAGATCGGCAACAAGGGATTGAAAGAGAAGTTTGGCGGTTCCTTCCCTCGTCAAGGATCACTCATTCCGTACGAGTACGTACAAGCAGCCGCAATTCAAACTGCCCTTACCGAAGTCGCCATGAAGCACCTGGCGGGAACCCTTCACTCGCCCGTTGCGGCTCTTCTTGGGCGAACGGCGCCCGCGTCGGTATTGCAAGGTGCAGGCGAAGCCACAATTGATGCCGCTGTTCGCGTCGCAAACTCAATGTTAGGTGGATGTCTGGTGATTCAGGGGCCTCCGGGAACCGGGAAGACCTATACCGCGGCGCGCGTCATCTGTGCGCTCTTATCTGCGGGTAAGAGGATCGGCATCGCATCCAACAGTCATAAGGCCGTGGTCAACTTGCTCATTGAGTGCGGTAAAGCCGCCAGGGAAGCGGGCGGCCTCCTCCAGGGAGTCAAGGCGGGCGGCGAGAAAGAAGGGCCGCTGTTCGCGGATAACCCAGCGCTTCGTTACGTCGAGAACAATAAAGAGGCGCGTCCGGCATACGCGAATGGCGTCATAGGCGGAACGGCGTGGCTTTTCGCCTTGCCGGAATGGGAGGGCGTGCTCGACTTCCTCTTCATTGATGAAGCGGGTCAGGTGTCATTGGCTAATGCCGTAGCCATGGCTCGATGCGCGAAGAACATCGTTCTTCTTGGCGATCAGATGCAGCTCGAACAACCGATCCAGGGCACTCATCCCGGCGATGCCGGGCTCTCGTCGCTCCAGTACGCACTCAAGGACTTGCGGGCCAGCGTGCCTGACCTGCCGGTCTTCCACGCAGTCGTGCCCTCGGAGTATGGTCTCTTTCTCGGCGAGTCACGCCGGATGCATCCATCCGTTTGCCGTTTCATCTCGGAGAGTATCTATGAGGGTCGCCTTGCTTCGCACCCTGATTGCGCACAACAGAAGATCGACCTTACGCCCAATGCGCATGGAATCGTCACTAAGGAGAGCGGCATTGTTTTCATCGGTGTCGAACACGATGGAGACATCCAACGAAGTGATGAAGAGGTCGAACGGGTGAGAACTGTTTACCACGAGTTGCTGGGCCGACCGTATACCGCATCGGACGGCGTCACAAAGCCACTCGCTTTGGAGGACTTTCTCTTCATCGCCCCTTACAATGCACAAGTCCGCGCTCTCCAAACCGCGCTTCCTGTCGGCGCGCGTGTTGGCAGCGTGGACAAGTTCCAAGGACAACAGGCTCCCGTGTGCATCCTGTCGCTCTGTTCCAGCTACGGCGAATATGGATCGCGGGGACTTGCATTCATCCTGGACCGTAATCGGGTCAACGTAGCATTATCTCGCGCGAAATGCCTGGCAATCGTTGTTGGTGATCCGCGCATCGGGAGCGCCGCCGCTGGCTCAATCGAAGAAATGATGCTTATCAATCTGTTCTGTAAGCTAGTCAGTGCATAGCTGCTGCCGGTGCTCCACTCCCTGCGATGGCATTGATTAAGGCGGTCCAGGACCGTTGCGAGTCGTCCACCCAGGTCTTGCTCTCTGCCTCACGCTTCGCCTGGAGCTCGGCCCACTGACGGTCCTCATCGCGGCGCTCCTTTCGGAGCCTACGCTGGTTCCAGTCTGATTAGACAGTGCCGGGCTGCATTCCCTCACCGAACCGTGCTGGCTCGTAGACGCACCTCGACCACGACCTGACCGTGCATCATTCGTTCTCCAGCAAGCCGCCAGACGGGTACAAGGACCATTACGAGAAGATGACGACCTACGCCGCGATCATCTCCGGTCCGGCGAGAGTCATCGATCCCAACGCCACTGCCCAAACCTTTCCCGTTATCGGAGCGGAGGACGAGGACTCGGTATTCCACTACCTCGACACAGCGTCAAGCAGGGCGGAGATAACGGCAGTGACGAGGAAACTGGAGTTGAAGAAACTGAGCATCGTCGGTGTCGGCGGAACGGGCTCGTATGTCCTCGACCTCACTGCCAAGACGCCGGTCAAAGAGATCCACCTCTTCGACGGAGACCGGTTCCTGCAGCATAACGCCTTCCGATCGCCCGGCGCTCCCTCGGCCGATGAATTGCGGGCGTTGCCCTACAAGGTCGACTATTTCGAGAAAATCTACTCGAAGATGCGCCGCGGCATCGTTCCTCACGCTCATCATCTCGACGCTTCGAATGTCGCGCAGCTGATGGAGATGGAGTTCGTCTTCTTGTGCATGGACAAGGGCGAAGCCAAGAAACTAATCGTGGGGAAGCTGGAAGAGTGGGGCACGCCTTTCATCGACGTGGGGATGGGAGTAGAGCTCACCGACGATGCACTGGGTGGCATTCTGCGAGTCACGACGAGCACCGTCCAGAGCCGTGAGCATGTGAAGGAGAAGCATCGAATCCCGTTCTCTGACGGCGACGGCAACGACGAATATTCCCGGAACATCCAAATCGCAGATCTCAACGCGTTCAACGCGGCGCTCGCGGTCATCAAGTGGAAGAAGCTGTTCGGCTTCTATCGTGATCTCGACCGTGAGCATTTCACGACTTACACCATAGACGGCAACCAGCTTCTCAATGAGGACCACGCATGAAGCCGGAGCGCCTTCTGAAGCATGAGTTCGTAGAATTCATCCCCGACCAACTCGAGGACGACACGATCTACGTCTCCATCCCCTATGCGACCGTGACCCACAAATGTTGCTGCGGTTGCGGAACGGAGGTGGTGACCCCGCTCAGTCCCACCGACTGGACACTCACTTTCGACGGCGAGTCAGTCTCTCTCGACCCCTCGATCGGGAACTGGAGCTTTGACTGCAAATCCCACTATTGGATATGGCGCGACAGGATTTACTGGGCCGAACGGTGGTCCGAGAAACGAATCAAGCACGCGCGACTTCACGACCTGCATTCGGCGAAGAAAAGAGATGAGGAGACGAGAGCACGGCGATTCTGGCGGCGCATTCGGGAATGGAAGTGGTGATTGAAGCGTTGCCGACCGCTTGAATAGGACACTACCAGGAACGGGGCTTCTGGCCGGCCTGTGGATCGTCTTCGCCTTGTATTCGCCTATAGCGAATGCATGACGAGCCAGTATCCCCGGCAACGTGTGTACATGTCGTTTCAGTTTCGCTACGGCTGGCACTGCCAGTTCCTGGAGCAGGACTTGAAGATGCCCCTGCCCAGGAAGCTGCATTTCAAGTCCGCGGAGAAGGTCATCGAGCTTGTGGCGCGCGGCGGCGGGCTGGGGAACCTAGAAAGTAAACAGATGCTGGATCGGGCTCTCGAAATGGGACGAGGAGGGGTCTTCCTGAGTCTCACTCCAGAGCAGTATGCAGAACTGCTGCACACCTGATGAAGGGTGCGAAATCCAGAGATCGCACCCGGGTTTCCACACACGGGCTCGCATAGAGTGGAAATGTGGACATTCTCGCCACTGAACCCTGTTCGCGGCGGGCTAGCGTAAGCGTCCCGAGCTCCCCTCTTGACCTATGTGAGGAATGATCCTCGAAGTGCCCACTACCTTTTTGGTGGGCACCTGATGAGTGTGTCTAAGCGGCCTGGCAGGATTGAGTCTGTAAAGTCGGGGCAAGGTTCCATGGCAGGAGTTCCTCGATGCGGCTGATGGGATGGTCTGCGATCTGGGACAAGACAGTGCGCAGGTAGAACTCCGGATCGAGGCCGTTCAGCTTGGCCGATCCAATCAGGCTGTACATGGCGGCGGCCCGTTCTCCACCGCAGTCGGAACCCGCAAACAAGTAGTTTTTGCGTCCAAGCGCCACGGCGCGCAGCGACCGTTCGGCCGCGCTGTTGTCGATCTCCAACAGTCCATCTTCGGTGTATCGCGTGAGGGCACGCCAGCGCGAGAGCGCGTATCGAATCGCAGCCGCGGTTTCGCTCTTCGCTGACAGCGAATGAAGTGCCTTCTCCATCCATTTGCGCAAGTCTTCAAGCAATGGCCTTGCTCGCGCCTGCCGGACACTCAGCCTCAGATCGGCGGGCTTGCCGCGCACCTCATCTTCGATCGCGTAGAGAGCACCGATCCTGGCCAGAGCCTCGGTTGTTGTTGGCGATGCGTGGATGACATGGATTTCATGAAACTTGCGGCGTGCATGAGCCCAGCAGGCGACTTCATAAATGGCGCCATCGCCGTACAGATGGTGGAAACCTGCGTAGGCGTCCGCTTGCAGGCCGCCCTTGAAGTTTTTCAGATGCTGCCGTGGATGCTCGCCCTTGCGATCCTCCGAGTACGTGAACCAGACGGCCGGCGCGGTATCTTTCCCCGCGGGCCTGTCGTCACGGACATAAGTCCAGAGACGTCCAGTCTTGGTCTTGCCACTGCCAGGCGCAAGCACCGGCATCGGCGTATCGTCGGCGTGCAGCTTGGCTCCAGCGAGCACATGCCTCTGAATCGCATCGATCAACGGAGCGAGTAACTCACTTGCTCCACCTACCCAGCCCGCCAGCGTGGAACGTTCGATCTCAACTCCCTGGCGAGCGTAGATCTCCGACTGGCGATAGAGCGGCAGGTGATCGGCGAACTTCGAAACCAGCACATGGGCCAGCAGCCCCGGTCCGGCAAGGCCACGCTCGATCGGACGGGATGGCGCGGGCGCTTCAACCACGCGCTCACAACCGCTGCAGGCGAACTTCGGCCGCACGTGGCGAATCACCTTGAAGCTATCGGGGATGTACTCCAGCTGCTCGGAGACATCTTCGCCGAACTGGCGCAACTGGCCGCCGCAATCGGGGCACGAGTCACCATGAAAAGCATGAGTGACAACCTCGCGTGGGAGATGCGCCGGCAGCGGCTTGCGCCGGGATCTCGTCTTGGGTTCCGCAGCCGGTATTACTCGCTCTACTGCAGCTTCACTCTCTGCCTGCGAAGACTCCAGCTCTTCCAGATGAAGTTCGAGCTGCTCAAGCTGAATGACGATCTTCTCGCTCTTGACGCCGAACACCCTGCGCCGCAGCGTCTCGATGACCAGCTTCAGATGCTCGATCTGCTCGCTGCTGGAGCGCCGCAGTTCCTCGATCTCGTCTGAAAGCGCCTGGCGTTGTTGTTCGATCTCCGCATCCCTGGCGGCGAGCTCGGCCTCGAGCGATCGAAGCTCGTTCTCATGAGAAGCGGCAAGAGATAGAAGTTGCTCTTGATGCTTAACGATCAGTGCCTTCAGCGCCTTGCGATCGAGCCCGTCAAGATCCGGAAACGAAGCGGAATCCATGCACAAAGTATGCCATGAAGATGCGTGGAAAACATGCACACAACCCGCATGAATAAAGGGGAATCACACTTGTTACTCACACCGCGATCTCTGGTGTCCAGGTCCGCAGCGGCCGGCGCCAATCGATGCCTTCGAGTAACATCGAGAGCTGCGCACGCGACAGACAAACAGTTCCTTCCGTAGCCTGCGGCCAGATGAATCGCCCGCGCTCAAGACGCTTGGCAAACAGGCACAGGCCGTCTCCGTCCCACCACAAAAGCTTGACGATGTCGCCTCTACGCCCGCGAAAAACGAAGACATGTCCGGAGAACGGTTGCTGTTCGAGCACCGTCTGCACCTGCGCGCTCAGGCCGTCGAAACCACGACGCATGTCGGTCACGCCGGCGGCGATCCAGATCCTCGTTCCAGTGCGAAGTTCGATCACTTGCGCAAACTCTCGAGGATCGATCGCAACAGCACCGCATCGGCTCCGCTCTCCACGCTGATCATGACTCTGCCGGGAAACTCGATATGAATCGCACCGCCCGGTGTCGGCTGTTCCTTCGCGCCAACCTCGCGTGTATCGCTGGCCGCTTCACAGGCAGCCGACAACATGACTGGAAGCAGCGCCGCCGGTGCCGCCGCCGGCTCGTTCAGCTCGCCCCGCTTCAGTGCGCGACGCCACTTGAACACCTGGTTCGCGTTCACATCGTGCGCACGAGCCACCAGCGCCACACTCGCACCCGGCTCCAACGTCAGCTCCGCTATGCGCCGCTTCTCCGATACCGTCCGAAATCTGCGAACGCGACGGCCCACTTCCTCTGCATCAACCATGATGCCGATCTTCAGCCAAGCGGCACATCAATCGCCAGAGGGGAACTCAGGACGCTTACGGGCTAGCCGACAGGTTGGTGGTGGGTCAGTTTGAAAACCCGCAGAGGTTTCGCAGGAATGACCGGAGTCCCTCGTCGCTCATATCTTCAATCTCCGACGGGTGGAGGTGGGGAAAGGCCTTAGATCGAATTGTGCCGGCGCTGTCTTCTATGCGGAAGCGTATATCCCTGTTCGAGTCTTCGTCGAAAATGACGATGTGACGCGGGAATTCCTCTTCAACGATTCTCTTGATTCTCGCTCGCTGCGGTTCCTGTCTCGCTCGCTGTGGGTCTTGATTCATGGCAAAATCAGTATATGCCTACCCGCTCAAGCACAGACCGAGATTTCGCAGTAAACGCCTTCCGGGTTGTAGAGCAAGCAATTGGCGAGCACATGGACGGAACTCCACTTGAAGACCCGGACGCTGGGAAGAATCCGGCAGCCGTTGCTCTGGGTAGGCTTGGCGGAGCAAAGGGTGGAAAGGCTAGAGCTAAGAAACTTACCAGCGAGCAGCGTCAAGCTATTGCGAAGAAGGCGGCCGCAGCCCGCTGGAAACGTTGAAATCCTACTTCACTCTGGTCAGCAGTGCAGGATTCCCGCGCCTATTCCCCACCGTCCGACCACCACTGACACTCGTCATTACAAGGGAGAAGAGCAGATCTTCTAGGTCAGAAGCCGGGATTGCAAGTTTCTCAGCAATACGGGTGCGTGTTAGTTTGTCTTCTTGATAGAGACTCGTCAACAACTTCGGAAGCACAAGCGAAGTTTCCCTTGGCGCCCCGTCTGGCTCATAGGTCCTGTAGCCGCGTTTTGACATTTCGACAATCAAGCTCTTGTACTGCCAATCGCTCAGTCCTTCCACCTCGTGAAGACGATGGCACATCGCGGTCATCGACGTGACCCAAATTCTCTTAAGTCTGCGAATCTCCGCTAGTGTGGTGAACTTCGGAAGATGCGCAAGCACTCCACTGCGGGGCATCAAGAACGCGGAGGCGAATCTGTTTGCTTCAATTTCCGCATCTCGACCTTTCGGTCCACCGTGTTTGTGCATGACCAAGTGGCAGAGTTCATGGGCTGCATCGAATCGGCTGCGTTCCGCAGATTTGTAGCTGTTCAGGAATACGAACGAAGTGTTCCCCTTCCAGGTTGAGAATGCATCTACCGAACGTGACTCGACAGCGATAGAGAAGACGCGAACACCCTTGGATTCTAGTAGGTGAATCATGTTCTTTATCGGCTGCTGTCCGATTCCCCATGCCTCCCGCAGAAACTCGGCTGCGATTTCGGGCTGTGTTTCCGCGCTGAGATCCGGTAAATCGCTAACGGGCAGGTCAAAGATGCTCTCTAGCCATTTCGAGAAATGAATAGCCAGCGCACCTTGGCTGATCGCCATGTCGCGCAACTTCGCACTCATTCGCGACAGGGAACGGAAACTGACCGCCAACACTTCCGGCTCATCCAGATTGTCGCCTTCGAAGAACTCAGCCGGGAAGTTTAGGACAGACTGGATCTTCACAAAAGCTTCAAGGCTTGGAGGGTTCTCCCCTGTCTCGTACATCGATATTGTACGGAGCGTCAGGTTCAACTTCTCGGCAAGCTCAGTTTTGGAATACCCGCGCCGTTTTCTTGCCAGCGTCAGACGAGTGGGATTGAAATTGGAGCAAGTTTCCTCATGCACGCCGCTTGATTTCAATGTCGATGTCCCCGCCATCGGAGCCGCTCCCATCATCCGGTAATGCTTCACAGTTTGGTTCAAAATCAAAGGGGGGCAGGATGATGCGCTCGGACCAGCCATCAATATGGCCTTCAGGGTCCAAACCTACGGGGCGTGACAATTCACTGCGGACCTGTCCAAGCACAACATCCCGGTGAATTAACAGCAGCCAGGTATTGATTCTTCGCCTCCGGGCTGCATCATTTCTAACCCTTTCATCTTCAGCAAGCTCTGGGAAAAGCCAAGCGTTGCATTCGACCTTTTCCTTTGTCCTTGGTCCCTTCGTAGAGTTCGTCTTCGGATCGAAGACTCCCTCTCTTCCTGTATTCTCATCAGCACTTGTGCATGTCAACGCGACTGTTTCATCGGCGTTGACGATGAGCGGCTGGCCGGTGTCGTTCACGCGCGTCCATTGCTGCAAGCCCAAATCTTCCCGCAAGCTGCGGACGGCCGCAGCCCAACTCGCAATGCCGGGAAAGTTTGGAGGATCATTCTCAGTGCAGGCGGACCATGCAGCCTGTGCGCTCTCAACTGCCTTAGTCAAGACTTCCGATGTGAGACCGAGTTGCGCCAAACGACGGTTAACATCCCACGGTTCTGTCAAGACCCGCTTCAGCTCTGCCATTCTGCCGCTCCTTTATCCATTTCTGGTTCTTCAACATCATTGTAGGGTGAAAAACCAGAAATGGCATCAGCTAACGCCTACAATACGAATTAGTTCTACAAATGTCAATTGGTCAAGCATAATGGTCAATATGAACAGGCTAGACACATCCCGACAGGTTCAGGTTGTGAAGTGCCTTTGTGAAGGCATGAACATTCGTGGCACGGTCCGTTTGACGGGCGTGGCAAAGAACACCGGTGCCAATTTGCTCAGGGATATGGGCTGCGCATGCGCTTCTTACCATCACAGGAATGTGCGCGGCCTGCGCGTTCGCCGCCTCCAGTGCGATGAGATTTGGAGTTTTGTTGGCGCGAAAGCGAAGAATGCGAAGGTCGGGCAAAAAGAGCAGGGTTGGGGCGACGTGTGGACCTGGACGGCCATCGACGCCGATACCAAGCTGTGCGTTTCATACCTTGTGGGAGGGCGCGATACCGGATGGGCGAACGATTTCATGCTGGACTGCTCAGAGCGCATCATCGGTCACCCTCAGATTACAACAGATGCCCACAAACCGCACCTCAAGGCCGTAGAAAAGGCTTTTGGCGGCGATGCAGACTACACTCAACTCCACAGGGTCTACGGAGCTTCAAACGAACCTGAGCACCGCTACAGCCCGGCAACCTGCATCGGCTGCGACATAAAGACTGTGAGTAGCGTTCCGGACCCCGCACACGTTAGCAAGCCCTTTGTTGAACGCCAAAATCTGACAGTGAGAATGTCGATGCGGCGGTTCACCCAGCCGACAAATGCCTTCTCAAAGAAGATCGATAACCACGGTCATGCAGTGGCGCTGTACTTCATATTCTACAACTTCTGCCGGGTTCATCAGACCTTGCGCGTAACCCCGGCCATGGAGGCCGGATTATCCGATCACGTTTGGAGCGTTGAAGAACTTGTCAGCCTCATAAATTCAAACTGACCCACCGCCAACAGATTCAATATCGAGGCCAGAATCGGCTAAAGATCCGGAAGAATGACCGCCAGATCGAGCGCGGCTCCCGCTCGCGCTCCTGCCGTATCGCCGCAAACTCGGCCATACCCGAGACCATATTCGATGGCCGCACGCTTGAACTGTACCTCCCCGGCGCAGACCAGGCCATGCAGACCTACAAACTCGCCGTAGGAAGCCCTAAGAAACTGAACGGTCTATACTTCCGTGTAGTCCTTGGATCAGGATTTGGTGAGCAATGAAACTGGTTAAGAACACAGGGGCGGACCGTGTGATCGACGAATTGCGCCGGTCATTGCTTCCCCCGTCCTCCCTCGACCTAGCCTCTTCCGAATTCTCCTTATTCGCCTACGCGGAACTGCGCGACTCGCTGGACAAGCTCGACGCCTGCCGCATCGTGCTTCCGAATGCCGAAAGAGAGGAGCTTGGGCTGACCGGGTCAAATGCCGACCGCGCATTCCGGAATCGCCTCCAGATCCGCTGGCTGGCCCGTGAGTGTGGCGCCTGGTTTAGGAGGAAGGCCGAGTTGCGCATAGCACCTGGCCGGTTGCCGCAATCCATCCTGATCGGTGGGGTCCCTGCGTCGGAGAAACTGTGTGTCATCACGGGAAACTGCGCCTTCACAACCGAGGGGCTGGGGATCACTCCGGGTAATCAATTCGGCCTAATCCAGTGTTCGGAGAAGCCGGAGGAATCCGCCGTCCTGGGTTCCTGGTTCACCAGCCTTTGGAGTACCTTGCCGGCCTCAGATCAGCAGAAGGCCGCCTTTCTCTCACTTCTTCAGGAACTGGCCGACTCGAAGGCGCCGTCGCTGGTCTACTACCTGACGCTGTTCCAGGTCTTTAAGGATCTGGGAGACGAACTCGACGAGGAGCGAATCGTTAAGTCCGCCACGGGCATTCGGAACACAACGGTCTGGAAGAAGCTGTACAGGTTTCAGCGCGATGGTGTCATTGGAGCCATCGACAAGCTCGAACGCCTTGGCGGCTGCATCATTGCCGACTCTGTGGGGCTCGGCAAGACTTTCGAGGCCCTAGCCATCATCAAGTATTACGAACTGCGCAATGACCGCGTGCTAGTGCTGGTACCGAAGCGCCTCCGCGACAACTGGACGCTCTACAAGGCGAATGATCGCCGCAACTTCCTGGCCTCCGACCGCTTCAACTACGACGTACTGAACCATACCGACCTGTCCCGAGACGGCGGTACTTCGGGCGACATCGATCTCGCCCATGTGAATTGGGGCAACTATGACCTGGTTGTCATCGACGAATCCCACAACTTCCGCAACAAGGCGACCCACAACTCCCGCGAGACCCGATACGACCGCTTGATGCACCGCATCATCAAAGCGGGGGTGAAGACCCGCGTCCTCATGCTGTCGGCCACGCCGGTCAACAATCGGCTGGCTGATCTCAAGAACCAGATCGCATTTGTGACCGAGGCGAACGACACGGCGCTCAACGAGCACGGGATTCCGAGCATCGAGGCAACGGTTCGGCAGGCGCAACTCCAATTCAATCGCTGGATGACTCTGGAAGATCGGGAGCGCCGCCCGGCGCATCTGCTTGAAATGCTCGGGTTCGATTACTTCAGGTTGCTGGACCTGCTGACCATCGCCCGCTCCCGCAAGCACATCGAGAAATACTATGGCACCAAGGAGACCGGCCGCTTTCCGGAGCGGTTGAAACCTATCAATATCAAGCGCGAAGTGGACCTCTCCGGGGAGTTTCGTTCGATCAGGGAGATCAACAACGAGATTCGCCGCCTGACACTCGCGGCCTACGCGCCGCTTCGCTATGTGCTGCCGCACAAGCAGGCTGCATATGACGCCAAGTACAGCACGAGGATTCGCGGCGGGGAGAGTTTCTTCCGGCAGGTGGACCGTGAGGAGAGCCTGGTTCATTTGCTGCGCGTGAACGTCCTCAAGCGAATGGAAAGCTCGGTCACCTCTTTCTTTCTCACCGTCCAGCGGCAGCTCGCAGACGTGGAGGCCACACTGGCAAGAATCGAAGCTCAGGCGGAGACCCTCGAAGAGATTGACATTGCAGACGTAGACGCCGAAGACCCTGCTTTCGAGAGTCTTCTAGTCGGGCGCAAGGTAAAGGTACTGCTCCAGGACGTGGACCGTGTCCGCTGGCGGCAGGATCTCATTGAAGACCGCAACCGGCTGGCTACCCTGCTCTCGGCGGCAAAGCAGGTGAGCGCGACGCGGGACGCCAAACTCAAGGCCCTCCGGGAGGTCATTGAGCAGAAATGCCGTGCGCCACTCAATCCCGGCAACCGCAAGCTGCTCGTCTTCACCGCCTTCGCCGACACCGCCCAGTACCTTTACAGGGAGCTTGCCGGGTGGGCGCAGAAGGAATTCGGCATACACGCGGCCCTTGTCACCGGCACCGGCCAGAACCAGACGACACTTCCCAACCTGCGCAAGGATTTTGTCAGCATCATCACGGCATTCTCCCCCCGCTCGAAGGAACGTCCCGAAGACCTCGCAGGAGACGGCGAAATCGACCTTCTGATCGCCACGGACTGCGTGAGCGAGGGCCAGAACCTCCAGGACTGCGACACGGTCGTCAACTACGACATCCACTGGAATCCCGTCCGGATCATTCAACGGTTCGGCCGCATCGACCGTCTTGGCTCTTCCAACGAGCGCATCCAGCTCATCAACTTCTGGCCCAACCTGGAGCTGGAGGAGTACATCAACCTGGAACAGCGCGTGAGCGGCAAAATGGTGTTGCTCGACATCTCCGCCACAGGGGAGGAGAACATCATTGAGTACCAGTCCGGCGACCAGATGAACGACCTGGAATACCGCCGCAATCAACTGCTCAAGCTCCAGGAGGCCGTCATCGACCTGGAGGACCTCAGCAGCGGCGTCTCCATTGCCGACCTCACCCTGAACGATTTCCGCATCGATCTCGCGGGCTTTTTGAAGGAGCACCCTAACAAGCTAGAGGGCCTGCCTCTCGGCACCTTTGCCGTCACAACCACGCAAACAGTCGGCGAGGCAGTGATCTCGCCCGGCGTTATCTTCTGCCTGCGTGCGGTGGGAGAATCGGCGCTCAAGACTATAGAGCCGGGTTACCCCTTGGCGCCGCACTATGTGGTCCACGTCGGGGACGATGGCACAGTGATGCTGCCGTTCACCCAGGTCAAGCAGGGGCTCGACCGCCTAAAGCGGCTCTCGATTGGGCGCGACCTGCCCGACGCCGGAGCCTGCGATCGTTTTGACAAGGCGACCAAGAACGGCAAGGACATGAACGCGGCCCAGGATCTGCTCGCCACTGCAGTCGCTTCGGTCGTCGGCAAGAAGGAGGAGCGGGCCATCGCCAGCCTCTTCACCCCCGGCGGCACCCATGCCATGAAGGGCGAGTTCCAGGGGATCAACGACTTCGAGGTCGTCGCCTTCCTTGTGGTACTCCCGGAAAATCCCATAATCCCGGAGGCGGCCGGCGCATGAGTTTCGCATCCGTGATCGACGCACTTGGGATTCCCCTCAGCGCCCTCGTTGAGCAGCGAGTGCCCAAGAAGCTCCTCTTGGAACACGGTGCGCCAACCGCCGCCGACAAGCGCCAGATTCAGGACGGCATCGAGGAGATCGTCTGGGTTGCTGCGCTCAAGCCAACCAATATCGGCGTACCGGCCTTTCAGGACCCGGTACGCGAATATCTGGAGATCGCGGTCCTTACGGTCGAACTCCGCCCCGCGGCCAAGCCGGCGCGCATCATCGAGCTGATTCACCGGGCCATCCCCTACCCCCTGGTACTGGCCACCGGGCAAGACGGGGCCGTCAGCCTGTCTCTGGCTCACAAACGCTGGTCGCAGGGCGAGGCAGGCAAGGTGGTCATTGAGGACGTGCGGCTGGTTGCGCTCAGCCTGGATGCCCCATCTAATCAGGAGGATGCGTTCCTGGCCAGTATCGCCGTCAGCCGCCTGCCGTCCCAGAACATCTTCACCCTCTATGATGGGATATTGGCCCAGTTCTCCGCGCTTGAAGCATCCAGAATCACCGGGGCGTTTGCCAAGCCGGACTCTACCGAACACGCATCTGCCTTGCGTGAGGGTCTCGACCGGCATACTAGGCTTCAACGAGACCTCGATATGCTCCGGGCCAAAGCAGCCAAAGAGAAGCAGATCAACCGCCGCGTCGAGCTGAATCTTGAGATCAAACGGCTTCAGGTCGAACTGGCCGCGATACAGACGGAATTGTAAGAAGGAAACAGAAGATGAAGAAACTCACCGCTGAAGATGCTGAGACCAGGTCGCCGGATGTGGTCGCTGAAAATGTCGAGCAGTTGAAGACGATCTTTCCCGAGGCATTCATCGAGGAGAAGGTGGACTTCGAGGTATTGAAGCAGCTCCTGGGCGGAGTGGTCGAGGAGCGGGAGGAGAAGTATGGCCTCAACTGGCACGGCAAGCGCCGTGCCCGCCAACTTGCGCTCACGCCGTCCACCGGAACACTGCGCCCATGCCCGGAAGAGAGCGTGGACTGGGATACGACCAAGAACCTGATGATCGAGGGCGACAACCTCGAAGTCTTGAAGCTGCTCCAGAAGTCGTACTCCGGCAAGGTCAAGCTCATCTATATCGACCCGCCGTACAACACGGGCAAGGACTTCGTTTACCCGGACGATTTTCGCGACAACATCAAGAACTATCTCGAACTCACCGGCCAGACCGATGGCGAGGGCCGCAAGATCAGTTCCAACACAGAAGCCTCGGGGCGCTTCCACACCGACTGGTTGAACATGATGTTCCCACGGCTTAAGTTGGCACGAAATCTTTTGAGGGACAATGGGGTTGTCTTTGTATCTATTGACGACAGCGAATCGGCCAACGTGAAATACATCCTTGACGAAGTTTTCGGGGAAGAAAACTTCATCGACACTATTGCTGTTGAGATGTCCACCACATCAGGACCAAAGACCGTTAATGCCCAGCAAGGGACTATCGTGAAAAACGTTGAATTCGTTCATGTCTACAGAAAGTCGCAGGAGTTCGATAAGACACCACACACACCTTTACGCGATGGGATCTTATACTACGATACTCACTATTCGATTTGGCTCAACGATGACGGGACTTTAGGAACTCTAGCTGAGAAGTTGCTTGCTGATGCCAGAATAGAAGCCGAGATACGCCAGCATGGATTCATGGATCGCGAAACTTTCAGCATCAACAACATTGACAAGCTTCTTATTGTCTCCGAGGCTGCTAAGTCTTTTGTTGAAGCCAATCTGAAGAAAATCGCGAGCGTTGATAGGCCTCCGGTTTCTGCCGCAGGACGCTCCGTTCAAGTTGGCAGATGGGAAGCCTTCGAGGCCGACCATAGAACGTATTATCTAACAACTTTGGCTAACGGAACTCTTCGAGCGTTGATGCCACTGTCTCTAAATTATCGAATGTCAGACGACTATAAGCCCAGATTTGGAAGGACCGTCATTCGAGGGGATTTATGGAAGGGTTTCCATCAGGATATGGGCAATGTCGCAAAAGAGGGTGATATTACGTTTGCCAATGGCAAAAAGCCGATCCGCCTAATCAAGCAGTTGATCAAATGGTCAAACAGCACTAATGACGGAGTCATTCTAGACTTCTTCTCGGGAAGCGGCACCACAGCACACGCTGTTATGCAGCTCAACGCCGAAGATAGTGGCAATCGTCGCTTTATCATGGTGCAACTTCCAGAGCCCCTCGACCCTAGCAACAGCGATCAGAAAGCCACTGCCGACTTCTGTGACGAAATCGGTAAGCCGCGCCATATCGCTGAAGTGACCAAAGAACGTCTGCGCCGCGCGGGGAAGAAGATTCATGACGAAAGCCCGATGTTTGCGGGCGATCTCGGCTTCCGCGTCTTCAAGCTGGCCTCCAGCAACATTCGCGCCTGGGAGCCGAACCGTGACGACCTTCCCACGACGCTGCACGACTCCATCGAGCACCTGAAGACCGACCGCACCGAGCAGGACATCTTGTTCGAATTGCTGCTCAAGCTGGGCCTCGATCTCACCATTCCCATCGAGCAGAAAACCATTGCCGGCAAGGCCGTCCACAACATTGGCGCGGGCACACTGCTGGTCTGTCTTGCCGAGAAGATCGCCAGCGCCGAAGTGGAGCCACTGGCGCTGGGCATTGCCGCCTGGCACAAAGAGTTGGCTCCTGCCGGTGAGACGACCGTTGTCTTCCGGGACGGTGCCTTTGCCGACGACGTGGCCAAGACCAACCTCACCGCCATTCTCCAGCAACACGGGCTAGAGAACGTGCGCAGCCTGTAGGGAGAGTGAGATGGACCAGTTTTTGATTTACCAGAGCGAGGACGGGCAGACCAAGCTGGACGTCCGGCTGGAGGACAAGACCCTGTGGCTCAACCAGAAGCAGCTCACAGGGCTTTTTGGGAAGGCCAAAGGCACGATCAGCGAGCACATCAAACACATCTTCGAGGATGGAGAATTAGAGGCCGATGCAGTTGTTCGGAAATTCCGAACAACTGCCGCAGACGGCAAAGAGTACGACGTGGACCACTACAACCTCGATATGGTGCTGGCGCTGGGCTTCAGGGTGCGCAGCCAGGTGGGGGTGCGCTTTCGCCAGTGGGCCAATGACAAACTCAAGGAATTCATTATCAAGGGGTTCGTACTGGACGACCAACGCCTGAAAGATCCGGTCCGGGGAAACGACTACTTCGATGAACTGACCCGGCGCATCCAGGACATCCGGACCAGCGAGCGGCGGTTTTACCAAAAGATCACTGACATTTACGCGACTAGCGTGGACTACAGCAAGGACGATCCGCTGACCCAGCAGTTCTATGCCACGGTACAGAACAAGGTTCATTACGCCATTCACGGCCAGACCGCGGCCGAGGTGATCCTGTCGCGTGCCGACAGCAGCCAACCGCACATGGGGCTGACGAGTTGGGATGGTGCGCGCGTCCGTAAATCGGATGTGGCCATCGCCAAAAACTACCTCAACGCCGAGGAATTGAGAGCACTGAACAATCTGGTGGAGCAGTATCTTATCTTCGCCGAATCTCAGGCAGAACGTCGGATGCCGATGACGATGCGAGACTGGATCACCAAGCTGGAAGGCTTTCTGACTTTGAATGACCGCGAGATTTTGCAGGATGCTGGCAAGGTCTCAGCCAAACTTGCCAAGGCTCATGCTGAAGAACAGTACGAAGAGTTTCACCGGCAGGAAGATCGGATGCTGGAATCGGACTTTGACCTGATGGCGAAACAACTCCCACCCCCACGCGAAGGCAAAGAATGAAGCTGCACTTTGAACCCAACTTGGACTACCAGCACACGGCCATCGAGTCGGTGTGCGACCTGTTTCGCGGCCAGGAGACCTGCCGGACTGAGTTCACGGTCACGCGCGATGCGACGGCGGCCCAATACGCCTTCGCTTTTCGCGAGAACGACTTGGGCATTGGCAACCGCCTGCACTTGCTGGACGATGAGATTCTGGCGAACCTCGGCGACATTCAATTGCGCAACGGGCTGCGACCCTCTGCTTCGTTGGCCTCTGGCGACTTCACGGTGGAGATGGAGACCGGCACGGGCAAGACCTACGTGTACCTGCGGACCATCTTCGAGCTGAATCGCCGCTACGGCTTCACCAAGTTTGTGATCGTGGTACCGTCGGTCGCCATCAAAGAGGGCGTGTATAAGACGCTCCAGATCACCGAGGACCACTTCCGTTCCCTCTACGCCAACACGCCCTTTGAGTATTTCCTTTACGACTCCAGCAAGCTCGGCCAGGTGCGCAACTTCGCCACCAGCCCTCAGATTCAGATCATGGTTGTAACGGTCGGCGCCATCAACAAGAAGGACGTGAACAACCTCTACAAGGACACGGAGAAAACCGGCGGCGAGAAGCCCATCGATCTGATCCGGGCCACGCGGCCGATCCTGATTGTGGACGAACCGCAAAGCGTGGACGGTGGCCTTGAGGGGCAGGGCAAGCGCGCACTCGGAGAGATGAATCCGCTCTGCACCTTGCGCTACTCCGCCACCCACGCCGACAAACACCACATGCTCTACAGGCTGGACGCGGTGGATGCCTACGAGCGCAAGCTGGTAAAGCAGATCGAAGTGGCCTCCCTCGAAGTGGAAGGCGGCCACAACAAAGCCTACGTCAAGCTGATCTCGACCAGCAACAAGCGGGGCCAGTTTAGCGCCAAAGTTGAGCTTGACATGCCGCAGATGTTTGGTGTGAAGCGCGAACCGGTGATCGTGCGCCCCGGAGATGATCTGGAGCAGATTACAGGCCGTGCCGTGTACGCGAACTGTTTGGTCCAGGCCATCGGCTGTGCAGCCGAGGATCAGTATTTGGAGCTGAGCAACCAGGAGAACCTTCTCCGACCGGGTCAGTCAATTGGGGACGTGGATAACGACGCGATAAAGCGGCAAATGATTCGACGCACGATTGTGGAGCACCTGGACAAAGAGCTTCGGCTTCGCCCGCAAGGTATCAAGGTGCTGAGCTTATTCTTCATCGATGCGGTCGAGTTCTACCGCAAGTACAACGCTGATGGCGTGCAGGAGAAAGGCAAATACGCCCTGATGTTCGAGGAGGAGTACCGGAAGGCCGCTGCCCTGCCAAAGTACAACACCCTCTTCAAGGAGGTAGACCTGGCATCTGACGCCGTCGAGGTTCACGAGGGGTACTTCTCGATCGACAAGAAGGGCGGGTGGACAGACACATCCGAGAGCAATCAGGGCAGCCGCGAAAACGCAGAGCGAGCCTACAACCTCATCATGAAGGACAAGGAAAAGCTGCTGAGCTTCGACACAAAGCTGAAGTTCATCTTCTCGCACTCCGCACTACGCGAGGGCTGGGACAATCCGAACGTCTTCCAGATTTGCGCGATGCGCGACATGGGCTCTGAATTACTCCGTCGGCAGACGATAGGGCGCGGGCTGCGCCTGTGCGTGAACTCGATCACGGGTGAACGAATTCGTGGGTTCGAGGTGAACACACTCACGGTCGTGGCCAATGAGGGCTATGAGCAATTCGCCGAGAACCTTCAAAGGGAAATCGAGGCCGATACCGGCATCCGCTTTGGCATCGTGGAGAAGCACCAGTTCGCCTCGCTCCCCGTAACGGACGAGGCCGGCCAGACAACAGCGTTGGGAGTCGAGAAGTCTGAAGCAATCTGGGCGCACCTCAAAGAGGCTGGGCATGTCGATGTGAAAGGCAAAGTGCAGGACACTCTCCGGCAGGCGCTCAAGGACGGGACGCTTCAATTGCCAGAGCAGTTCCAGGCGCAGCTCCCACAGATCAAGGAGGTGCTCCGGAAGCTTGCTGGAAGGCTCAACATCAAGAACGCCGATGAGCGGAGGCCGGTGAAGGCCAGGCAGGCGGTTCTCCAAAGCGAAGAGTTCAAAGCCCTATGGGATCGGATTAAACACAAGACTACATACCGTGTGCAGTTCGACAACGATAAGCTGCTGAGGGACTGCGCTGAGGCAATTCGGAAGAGTTCGCAGATAACCAAGACCCGCGTACAGATTCGAATAGCCGACCTCGCAATCGGGCGCGGAGGTGTACTGTCCGAAGAGACCCGGGTGGCAGCGCCGATCATCATTGAGGAAATGGACATCGAACTGCCCGATCTGCTGACCGACCTTCAGGACAAGACCCAACTCACTCGGCGCAGTCTTGCGCGGATTTTGACGGCCAGTAACCGCCTTGATGATTTCAAACGGAATCCCCAACAGTTCATTGAGCTGGCGGACGAGTCGATCAACCGCACCAAGCGCCTCGCCCTTGTGGACGGCATCCGCTATCAACGCATCGGTGACGAGGATTACTACGCTCAGGAACTCTTCGAACTGGAGGAACTGACCGGGTACCTCAAGAATATGCTGAACTCGGACAAGTCTGTGTACGAACAGGTGGTATACGACTCGGCCGGCGTCGAGCGCACGTTTGCTGAGCAATTGGAAAAGAATGAAGCTGTGAAGGTCTATGCCAAGCTCCCCGGCTGGTTTAATGTTCCGACGCCGCTCGGAACCTACAATCCGGACTGGGCAGTGCTGGTAGAGAAGGGCGGAGTGGAGCGGCTGTATTTCGTTGTCGAGACAAAGAGCAGCCTCTTCACCGACGATCTGCGTGATAAGGAAAGTGCCAAGATCGAATGCGGTAAGGCGCACTTCAAGGCGCTGGCCACAGGAGAAAACCCTGCTCAATTCGTCACTGCCCGGAATATCGATGATTTAATGGCAAAGTGTTGAGAGGAGTACCGAGCCGCTGAGCCTCTTCGATCAGCGGAATGGAAATCTGGAGGTGCGGTGAAAGACCATCGACAATCAAGCTGAATTCTTGGTTGAAACCTGCTGCAGTGGGTTTGGGCAAGGCGTGTTTGAGTAGTCGAAGTCTGCCTCCTGCCTTTTCTCGTCGTGTATCATGACTACGCGTCTGGGGGTTGGGTTCTGAGAGATGTCATTCAAGAAGCCATTCTGGCCATCAAGGCCGAGATCAAGGAACGGCAGGGGCTGATCTCGAAGCTGCGGAAGATGAGTGGAACGCGGCCGGCCGCGGTGGATCGAGCCGATGGTGTTGCGCGCCCCAAGTGGAGCGCGGCACGCCGGAAGAAGTTCCAGGCCACCTGGGCCAATAAGAAAGCAGCCAAAGCAAAAGGGGCCTGAGAACCAGGCCCCTTTTGCTGTCTCGTTTGTCGGCTATGCGACCGCCGTGGTAGGCGTCCGTACCTCCTCGGTGGTGGCCCTGAGCGCGAGTAATCCGAAGCGGCCTTCGGCGGTCTTGTAGAACATTGTGCCCTTGCTGGCGCGTTTGTAGAGCATCTGGTCCAGGGTCTTGGCCGGATCGATCCCGTAGGTCTTCTTGATGAGCGCGCGAATCTTATCCGGTGTTTTCTCTTCGCTACTCACAGTCCTTGAGAACATGAATTTCTCAGAGGCTGGGGTCACCGCTACTTGATTCTCAAGTGCCATCCTCGCCGCAGCTCTGCCCCTGGAACCTGTTCCTCGTGCAGGATGGCCGCCTTGATCGAATCCGTGTCCGGCCTTGATTCTTCCACTGTGTTCTCGAGCATTTTGCCAAGCTCGTCGGGAAGAATCGCAAGAACCGTTTCCCAGAGGACACCGCCAACACGGGCATCGATCTTGCGAAAGGCGACTGGTAGCGCAGCCTCATCGGTGATCCGCACCGAGTCCTGGCTGTTCTTCTGGGCGCGCAGGGTGAACTCGCGCCCCTCGATCGCTTTGAGATCGCGGCTCATCAGGTAGTAGAGGACCATGTTTCTGCTTCGCTCTACCTTGCCGGCCGCGGTGCGGGCCCGGTCACTGAGCCGGGCAGCTTCGCTGCGGCAGAACTGTTCGCGCGCTTCCATCTGGCGCAGAAAGCGCCCTATCCTGTCCACCTTTTCGTCGTGTGCCGAGCAGAATTGGTGGAAGCGGGCAACGAGCTCCCCGGATGGTTCGCCGCCCTGTGCGGTCTGCTCCTCGATCTCATCGAGAAGGCCATCTAATTCCAAGTCGATCTCAAAAAGCGAATTTGTTGCTGCAATCTTTGACATGGTTCTTTTCCTCATTGGAGTTGTGGTCTGCCAGCAGCATCAGGCAGCAATTCGTTCCTGAGTGGCAACTGCTCTGGCGGCTTGGTAGGCAATCGCATCGGCACGGGATTGGATTGGATGGCCGCTGTGCCCTTTGACCCATAGCCAACGAATAGTTCGATCCGCATTCAGCAGGAGCAGCTCGCGCCACAGTTCCTGGTGTTGCAGGTCAAAGCCACGGCTGTTGCGCCATCCGTAACGTCTCCAGCGGAAGACGCGGAAGCGCATTCCGTGGATCAACAGTTCCGAGTCCGAGCGCAACTCGATTCGGGCGCCGGATGGCGTAAGGCGTAACGCTTCGACCGCTGCGCGCAGTTCCATTTCAGAGACGGTGCCCCAGGGAACCGATCCAGCGATCTCCTGCCGCCTTGTCCCGTGGATCACGATAGCTGCCCAACCGGCAGGACCTGGGTTGCCGATGGCCGAACCATCGGTAAAGATGAAGAATTGCTTGTTCATGGGGTTGCTCCGCAGTGCGCAGTTCCAATGAGCCGAGCATTGGCTACGCCGCGTGCATAGGAATAACGCTGCCAAAGGGCGCCTGCCGGCCGCCGGTCGAGGCCCAGATCACGGGGTAATCTGGGGCGGACTCAGGGAAACTCCCATACAGATCGGTCAGAAAGACCATCGTCTGGGGGCGGACTCCGTGCTCATTGAGCCAGTCGAAGCAAGGACCGAACTCAGTGCCGCCGCCACCGACTGGATCGAGGTGAAGCATCTCGCCGACCGTGTAGGTATCGACCTTCTGAACTTCGGCGTCGAAGTAGAGAACATGCACCCGCTCCGGCCGCTGGCCTTCGAGGATTGAACGGATCTCCGCCTCAAAGAGACGCAACTGCCGCGCATTGACTGATCCCGAGCAATCGACGGCAATCGCGATTTCGCCCGTGCCTTCGCGCACGACGCCGGGCAGATAGAGACCGGACCAGATGTGACGGCGGTTGGGGCGCAGCCAACTGGAATCGGCCGGGATGGTGTCAGACCAGAGACGGCGCAACAGTTCCCGCCAATCGACCTGGGCTTCCGCCGCGCCTTCAAGAGTCCGCTTGAGGCCGGTGGGGACTTTGCCGGCCTGCTGGGCGACGGTCGCCGCCTGGTTGACGGCGATCTCCCAATCGCGTTCTTGTTCCTCGCTGCTTGCCATATCGTCGTCGGTTTCCGGTGCGTCGATCACCTGGCCGATGCCGCCTTGGCTCTCTGGAACAGACGGTGTGCCGCTGTCATTCTTGTCGCCAGCCGAATCGTTCGATTGGGAGCCTATATTCTGCTCCGATTCACTTTGGCCATCGGACTGTGGTTGCGCTTCGGCCTCGCGCAGGTTGTATATCTGCTCGGCGCTCATCCCGCGAAAGCGTGGATCGACGAGCACATCGTCCGGCAGACTGAGACCGGAATCGAGCAGCAGCGGGTTGATCGCATAGTCGCAGGCCTCGTTCCAGCGCCTGGGGTCGCGCTTGGCCCGCCGGGTGTGATGCTTGAGCGCGGGGTGCATGACCTCGTGAGCCAGCACCCCGGCCAGGGTCGCCGCATTCAGCGTATCGACGAACGCCGGGTTGTAGCGGAGTACAACGCCGTTGGTCGCCATGGTAGGAATCACGCGATCTTCTTCGTTCTTCAGCCGGAACAGAAGCGACCCGAAAAATGGATGATCGAGCAGAAGAGCCGTGCGCGCCTTCCGGATGCGCTCGGCCGCTGGAGTTTCGTGTGTGATTTGAAGCATAAGTTGGCACTCCTGAAAACGTAGAGGGGCATCGGAAGATGGATTTCTTGGTATGAGGTTGGCCATCCTTGGCCGATGGCTGGTCATCGGCAGCCTACAGCGTCATGGTCTAAAATCGCTCAATATGAACCAGTTGGCTTGCCGATTCAATGCACTGTCGCTTTGCTGCGCATTCTTGACCGCCGTTGTTGCGCCGCACTTCTTGGGTGCGGAGAAACCTAAGGCGATTCCAGGAGAGGAAGTTGATCGGTCGGTCATTGCGGCGTTGTCGCATCAGGGCGTCACGAAATCAAAAGTCGTTTCTCATATCGACCTGACGGAACCCTTTGGAACCGTAACTCAATGGACGTTCGTAGTCATCCAGGACGGCGGTCAGCCCTCTACAGAGTTGGAGGACCACGGACCGATATTCCTTTGCCTTGTGAAAGCTGCCAGCCCGGACTGCGCTCTGCACTTCTATCAACAGGTCAGTAGTGATATGCCGGAGATCGACACGCCCTATCATCTTTCCGCCGGCAACGTTGTTTACGCGAATCAGAACACGTCCAATCCCCTGCTGTTCGTAAAGGTGTGCGGGGCGCAAGGCCCCAACGGCAACTGCGGAATCGCTACTGCATTGTATCGATATGACAAGGGGACTGATCGCTTCATTCGCGTGTTCCTGAATCGAACAGGAAGAAATAACAATCAGGACACACGTTTTGTCGAAAGCGGACCGCTGCAAGGAGACGTGATCGTCGACAATCCTACCGAGAACGCGCCCTACACCTACTGGATTGAGGTCTACCGAGCCGGGGATTCAGGGCAGTATGGCCAAATCCTTCGCTATCGCGGTCACACCGGCTACTCGGATGGTAATCCGCTGGCCGTAGCTGATTCCGAAATGCCCGAAATACTGCATCGCCTGGGATTGTGGCAACCCGGCGATCCGTTGCCTGCTCCCGCTCATCTGCCTCGGGGATGCCGTCATCTGTTTATGCGGCATGGTGAAGAATGGTGCAAGTAATGATCAGGGGCGGTCTGCACGTTAGCCATTTCTGTCAACCGATGCTGGGCGTGTCGTAAGCTACTCGGACCTACCGCACTCCCGATTCCTGTTAGGATTTCAGTGCATGACAACCAGTCCCGAAAATCTGGCTGCGCAGTACGCGCAAATGAGTGAGACGGAACTGATGGAACTCGCTCGCTCGTACGATGGTCTGCTGGAAGTTGCACAGGTGGCGTTGCGTGCGGAATTTGCGCGGCGCGGGCTTGAGCCGCCGGTGGTGGAAGAGCCGGAGGAATGGGAGTTTCGTCGCTTGGTGACGGTGCGGCGTTATCGGGATCTGGCGGAGGCATACGTAGGACGTTCGCTGCTTGAATCGGCGGATATTCCAGCCTGGATTGCAGATGAGAATCTCGTGCGGATGGATTGGTTCTACTCCAATCTGGTGGGCGGTATGCGATTGCAGGTCGACGAGCGCGACGAAGCGGCTGCACGGGAAATTCTGGAAGAAAGGGCTCCAGAGACAATCACGTATGGCGAGGAGGAGGTCTACGTACAGCCAACCTGCCCAAAGTGCGGATCGGATGAGAATACGCTGGGCAGCGGGACAGAGCGCGGACGGTCACTTTTGGCGCTCTACGTCATGTCGATTCCGGTGCCACCGCGGAAGGCTACCTGGCTTTGCGAGGCATGTGGCGCACGGTGGGTAGATGCAGGAAACGGTGAACTGCTCGGATAGATTTCCCACACTTCTTGCGCGCGGCCAGTCAACCTTACCCCAATCGAGGGATTCTTGTTTTTCGGCTCGATGTTGGCGGTGTTTAGCGCGGTCCCGCGAGAATAGCAGAATTGGCCGCTGCAACTAATGCCTTTCGCTGATCATTTTCGGGGACAGTATACGGTAGCTTCAACTGGATTTGATACAAGACACGATCCTCTTTCCACCAGAGGTTCGATGGTGCACAAGATCCCCCGCAGCTAACCGGTCGGAAATAGCCGATAAATCCCTTAGACAATTCAATTTTGCGAACGTTGGGCCGTTCTTGAAGCTCGTAGCTGGGGTCAGCTTGTGCCGCAAAGAGCGCAGCGAAACCTGCATTCCCGATGCCCATCTCGTAATACAGCGATATGGCGTATTCGCCCTCTGAGGCTTTCTCAACGACTGCGTATTTCGCTCCTGCAACAGGTTGAGAGAGTTCACTGGGCAACAGGACTGTGATGCGCGATTTCGTTTTAACTTCCGCGACGACAGAGCCGAATACCCCTGGAAGAGATGTAGCTGGCTCGGTTGCAATCGACGTGTCTGGCGAATGGGAAGCACCAAAATACTCTTTTGCTAAGGCGAGAAGGTCAACATCGGTCATGACGCCATACTCGATGTGGGGCCGCTTGCGATGTTCAGTGAAGTAATAGCCGGGTGTTTCAGCCTTCGGGGTAAACAGTCTCGTTTCGCTTCCTGAGCGAATGCGAAATGAGCCACCAAATTGCTCAGTGAATTGAATACCCAGCTGATTTAGCGGTTCCTTAACGCGCTCTGCATAAAACTGAAAATCACTCAGCGCCTCGTTCGCGTCCGCATTGTCGGAACCTGCCTTCGACGCATTAGGAAAGAAGGCCACAATTGTCGGTCCGTCAGCATTTACGACGTGACTGACAGGTGTCTGCTGTGCCCCCAGAATTGCAGAGGTGCACAATACAGCCACCGTAAACCAGACCACTGATTTCATTTGGAACATGGTAATCGATTCGGGCGAATCGTCGCCAATATTGGCTCCTGAACAATTTTCGCCAAATACCTCGGTCGCTTGCACCTAGTATTCGATGTTTTTCCTCCCCCAATGATCGCAGAATCGGAATTCAAAGGCAGCCGGAACTACAACCATAAACTGGCCAGTCCGGCCAGCTTATGATTGCGGCGACATCGTGTTTCATGCCGCCGCGGGCGCCTCCATGTACGCCAACATATGGTCGAAGATGTTCTCAACCGTTGCAAGCCTCGTCTCGGCCTGCTCGGCCTCACGATTGCGAATCGCCTCATCCATCCGGGAGACGATCCCCGCTGCCTCGGTCGCCGTGACCACACGCAGCAACTCATGTTTCTTGAGATCGTGCGCCGTGTAGGTGCAGAGCTTCTGGCGGGCTTCCTCGGCGAATCGATTCAACTCCGGGTCGCCCGTGACGTTGAGGCGAGGCAACAGTTCCACCAGATCGAAGATGT
>CAIKND010000161.1 GCA_903828675.1 uncultured Acidobacteriaceae bacterium | reverse complement strand
GTACAGCGCACTGCCGAAGTGCTTTATATCGCTTACCCCGACCTCTGCGCGGAGCTGATCCATCTCGGTCGCCTGCAGCGGATGGGGCAAACCCGCGTGCAGGCCTGGAAGCAACTGGTGGTCCGCACAAAGTCGCCGGACATCGAGCAAATTGCGAATATGCTCAGCCAGGCGGATACTTTCGGAACTCCCATCTCGGATGCCTTGCGGGTTCTAGCGGACTCCCTGCGCACACAGCGAAGGCAACGCGGCGAGGAACGCGCCGCGCGGAGCGGCATCGTGCTGCTGGTTCCGCTGGTCTTTTTTATCTTTCCGGTGATTTTCGTCGTGTTGCTTGGGCCCGCCGCGATCTCGATTGTCCGTGGCTTCGGTACGTTTGGTCAATGACTTTCAGAAAGGAGATAGGTCGATGACTGGAAACGAAATCCGCATTATTGCGGGCATTCTCTTCGTCATCGTGCTCGGCGCGCTCATCTGGCGCCGCGGCTCGAAGACGCCTAGCTAAGTAGTCTTCATCGAGTGGACGAGGGAAGGTGTACATCCACGGTGTACGCCTTCCTACTCAATTGCACTCAACCAACAGCCAGGAATTGAGCAATGCAAAAGGTCCTTATAACGCTGACGTTTGTCGGAGCATCGCCGGCGCTCGCTGTGACCATGAGGCGTAGGGGGTGCGTATGAGAGAGGTCATGGTTCTCGATTCCACCCGCAACGGCGCGGTAGTGGGTAGCAGAATCCAAGTTGCCGAGTCGGAATTGACCAGGCTAATTGGATTGATGGGGAGGAAGTTTCTCGATCCAGGAGCGGGATTGTTGCTGCGCCCCTGCTCGAGTATTCACACCTGTTGGATGCGCATGCCGATCGATGTTCTTCACCTCGACAGGCAAATGCAGGTCCTGGCGATCGACATTGCCCTCAAACCCTGGCGCGTTGGCTCAATCCGGCTCCGCACTCGAATGGTGCTCGAACTGCCCGCAGGAACTGTCGCCCGGCTTGGTATCGGACTGGGCGACCAACTTGCCATCGAGGATATGGCCGCTCGTCCAGCCACGACTCCTTGCGTCGCAGGAACCTAAGATGAGGTCTGCAATGGCCCAATACCGCATCGGGCAAGCCATACTATCGCCGGAGCAACCGGACTTCGATCAAATGCTCGGAAGCGCCTACAACTCCAGGCTCCGGCCAATTTGCCAGTGCGTGGGAGACCCCGGCGTCCCGATGTATATCGTCCAGATCAATGGACGGTTCTGGCTCAAACGAATGCCCAACACCGGCCGCCAACACGCCATCGGCTGTGCCTCTTGGGAGATGCCGGAGGAATTCTCCGGCCGAAGCGATCTCTACGGATCTGGCCTCACATACGATGAGGACAAGATCAAGCTGCGTCTCAGTTTCCCACTATCCCGGCGGGGCAGCCAGGCACCGCCGGCGGCAGCCAAGTCCTCCACAGACAAACCCAGCGTCCAAGCCGATATCAAACGCCTTACCTTGCGAAGTCTCTTGCACTACCTCTGGGACGAAGCCGGTCTCACCAAGTGGCCGGGCAAGAGTACGAAGCGAAATTGGGCTTTTGTCAACGAGAGCCTGACCATTGCAGCCGACGGGAAGACGGTAAAACAAGGCGATTTGCAGCAGTATCTCTACCTGCCCGAGCCATGGGTAAAGGAACACCGCGAGGAGATCGCTGGGCGGCGGCGCGAGCGCTTTGCCGCGACTTCCGGGTCCGACGGCAAGAATGCCCATCAACTCTTGCTGTTGATCGCCGAAGTGAAGGAAATCAAACAGGCGGGGATAGGTTTTAGTACGGTGCTTTTTCATCTTCCCGATTGTTCGTTCATCATGGACCAGAAGCTTCATGAACGGCTGCTCCGGCACTTCGGCAGGGAGGTGCGTATGTGGACCGGCAAGTCACCTGGCCACATCATGATTGCCGCAACCTTCTCCGTCTCTCCGGAAGGCTCGCCTCAGTTCGAAGAGGTGTCCCTCATGTTCGTTTCAGAAGAGTGGATTCCTTACGAAAACGTCTACGAGTTGGCTTTGATTCAGAAACTCGTGGCTGATAAGAGATCATTCTTGAGGCTTTTGCGATACAACCGTCCGTCAGACGCGCCCATGCCGGCCTTCCTGCTTACCGACCACGGGAACGAACCGGTCGCACTCTATGTGATAGACGCCGAGTTTTCACTGGATGACCGTCAGGTCGAAGCAGCCGCTTCAGCATCGAAATACGAATACTGGGTGTGGAGTTCGCGAACCCACGCCGGCGCCGTCCCAACCCTCCCGGCGCCGCTACCGCCAACTGGCACATCCGCCGCGACGGCTTCACATCGAGATCCCCTTTCAACACAGTCGTCCATCTCCAATATGCCAAAGCTATCCGGCGGTTCTGTGCCGCCGGTCAATCAACCAAGCGCGGCAGCGGCAAATCCTGCGGAAACCGGTGCGCACATGTCATTAGATGCCGGAGATCCTCTTGAGGTAGGTGGCCGATGAACGACCAACTCCAACGGCCTTACCCGCGCAATCGCGATCGCAGCATCGAGATGTTGCCCTTGAGAACGCAATCCCAGTTGTCGCCACCGACCTGCGCTGTCTGTGGCAGCCGGAATGTCCGCCCATTCTCGACGATCTACGGCCGCGGCACAACCTTCTACACCCGCATCAAAGGCATCATCCTCAAACATGGATACGAGCGAACCAAGCGTCAGTCGGTTCTTGCCAACAAGTGCAGTCCGCCGATGAAGCTACCCTGGTCGCCTTCAATCCTCGTTCTGCTGCTCTACTTCGGTGCGCAATGGGGCGCCAACAGGTGGCTCCACTTTTCCTACCTGTTCGAGTTGGCAGAATACTACTTGGGCTGGGGGTCCCTACTGCTTGCCATGGCCGCCGGCGTAAACAACTTCGGCTTTTTCCCGCAACGGATGAGTGCGTGGGGGAGGTCCTACTTTTGCGAGCGCTGTGGCTCCTGTACGACATTGGAGAGATAGGCATCGCGAAGGCCGGCTTACTTGCTTTCGAATTCAACAGAAAGGGCTATGCCTTAAGCCGGTCCTGAAAGCGTCCATCAACTTGTACCGGGTGACCACGAAGGACAACGACGAAGACCGGTTCATCCTTGCCCGCTCGGCGCGTACGGCCGCCAAGCTTCATGAGGAGTACCACGGTTAAAATCCAAACGATGCGAATGCAAATTTGGTCATTTCCCAGGCGCCGGAGTCCGTGGTCAGCTCTGCTCGATGCCCCACCGACATTTTCCACCTGAATAATCTTCGCTTTGAGATCGCCACCCTGGAGCCCAGTCATCGGGAAGTCTGCCTGAACGGCACAATGTTTGTCGACGGAAGGTCGAACGAACAGGATTCCGCGGTGCGCAACATCCAGTTTGGCTAACCCTGCCGGAGCCGGCAGATGGAAAGTCCGGCCAGGTGGCAGATGTAGAGTCGCATCAAAGCCTTGTTCTGGCAACAGCAGCCAATCCAAAGCTTCGCGGCACTGCATTGAGAACTCAAAAAAAGCTCAAAATAGTCTCTGTGTAGACGTTCCGGCAAGAGGCAGATTTGTTATACGGTGTCCTCACGGGCATGGCCACGCAGATCGCCACTATCGAGTTGGTCAACCAATGTGATGACGATATGTTTGCGTCGCCTCATGCGGTTGAATGCGCTCTGGCCCAAGTGGGATACATCACCAACTCGGTGACCGCACACACCATCTTCTACGCTTCGACACTCAAACGGCCCATTCTCCAAGAAGGCCCGGCCGGCGCCGGCAAGACAGAGTTGGCCGTTGCTCTTTCTCGCGCCAGCGGCATGCCCCTCATTCGACTTCAATGCTACGACGGCATCACCGATAAACAGGCGATCGGCGATTACAACCGCGCCATGCAGGAGTTGTACGTCCTCATGAATAAGCATGCGAATAGAAATTGGCGCGAGGTCCGGGAAGAAATCATGTCCCGCGAATTCTACATGTCTGGACCCCTCCTGCAGGCGATCGAGGCCCCTCGGCGTGCCATCCTTCTAATCGACGAGGTAGACAAGATTCCCCATGCTTTCGAGGCGCTGCTGCTGGAGTTGTTGAGTGTCTGGCAGTTGTCGATTCCGGGCATGGGGACAATATCCGCCATCACCATTCCGTTCACTATTCTCACATCCAATGCCGAGAGGGAGATTGGTGACCCGCTCCGGCGGCGTTCTCTTTACCTGCTGCTTGAGCATCCGACGGCGCTTCAGCAAGCGCATATCGTCTCCCTCAAGTCGCCCAACCTGTCTCCGCGCACTCACCTGTTCATTGCCGCCTTCGCACGCGCGCTCAGGGCGTTCAATCTTGAAAAGCCGCCGAGCATTTCGGAGATGAACGACCTGGCGCTGGTATTGGAAATGATGGGTTGGCCGGTACTCGTTCCAGAAATCAGCGAACTGGTATATCCATTGCTCGTGAAGCGCACCAAGGACCTGGGCAAGATGCGTACCAAGGAACAATTCGCGGCAATTCTGGGAAGCACGTTCAAGTACCTCATTGAGATGTCCCCTGGAATCTGGCCAACTCTCGTTCGAGAGACTCCCGCATTGGATGCGTTTACCGAGATTCTTGAGCAACCCGCTGTCACCATCACGC
>CAIKND010000160.1 GCA_903828675.1 uncultured Acidobacteriaceae bacterium | reverse complement strand
TCCGCCCGGTACACCTTATATCCAGGCCAGCCCAGTACTCTCGTCCAGTCGTTCTCCCTCATGCAAACGAGTGTACCCGGAAGCACAAAATCTCAAAATCCCCGCAAAACGGCGCTTTTCCCAGATTCTCGCCAAGAGCCGATTTTTCCAGATGCCGCGGTAACGAACCTTGGTAAATCCGAAGACGCGTTTGAGGATGCGGAAGGGATGCTCGACCTTGGCTCTAACTCGGGCCTTGGTTGTGTTCTTGCGCTTGGCTTCCTCATCCACATGGTCCTTGTATTTGGTCCGGCGGCAAGTCATATCCTGTGCCTTCGGCGCGGCTTCATGAATTGCCTCGGTCTGGCCCTGATAGCCGCCATCGCCCCACACCTTGCGCTCTTCACCGTGCAGCAAGTCGGGCAGCATATGCTTGTCGGCCACGCTGGCCGCCGAAGTAACAACCGAATGCACCACTGTCTCCTTGCTGTCCACCCCGATGTGAGCCTTGGCTCCGAAGTACCACTGATTGCCTTTCTTGGTCTGATGCATGGCGGGGTCGCGCTTGCCGCTGGAGTTCTTCGTCGACGAGGGCGCATGAATAATCGTCGCGTCCACGATGGTGCCGGTGGTGATGCGAATGCCTTTGCTCTCCAGATAGTGGTTCACCGTCATCAGCATTTCGCCGCACAGATCGTGCTGCTCAAGCAAGTGGCGGAAGCGAAGGATCGTCGTCTCGTCCGGCGCGGCGGCCAAGCCAAGGTCCACTCCGGCAAAGCGGCGCAGCACGGGCGACTCATAAAACGCTTCTTCCATGCCCGGGTCCGACAGGCTGAACCACTGCTGCAAAAAGTAGGTCCGCAGCATGATCGCCAGGCCCACCGGCTGCCGGCCGTTGCCCGCCTTGGGGTAAAAAGGCTCAACCAGAGCCAATAGCTCAGCCCACGGAACCACCTGGTTCATCTGGTCAAGAAACAGCTCACGCTTGCTCTTGCGACCATACTTCGCAAAACTCATCTGCGATGCCAGTGTCTGCTGAAAACGCGCCATTCGCTTCATACTTATAGTTTATTCAAGAATGACGCGGATTGCTGACTTGTGCAGAGGCTCCCTAATGCTGGCTCCAGGAGAGAAAGTGATTGCCAGTTTCTTTCGGGACGACACACACGGCTGGGTGCTCCTTTGCACGAAGAGCCAATTTGGCAGTGCTGCTCCGTCCATTGCCGTCGCTTCAACTCAGGATGGCGTGGAATGGAAAACCAACATATTGTCCGAAGCCGAACTGCCAAGTCTGAATGTCATTTCTGGCGACGGCACGCTTTACTTTTCAAATGATTCACGTGGCTGGCTTTTACTTGCGACGAAGACTGGTTCCGGTGCTTCCCCCAGCGGGACGATTCTTTTAACGACCAGCGACGCAGGAACCACTTGGAGTGAGCTTCCCTCTCCACCAGCAATCGGAAGGCTCGCATTTGCAACTGAGCTTGACGGGCTACTTGTGGGAGGAACGCAACTAGATCGCATCTGGACAACGCACGATGGTGGAATGAATTGGCACGAAGATTTCGTGAATATAGAACCGCCGTGTAGCCACTGTCAAGTTGTTTACGATGGTGTTCCTAATCTGTCGAGAAAAGGAATCTGGAGTATAACAATCACCATAGTCAGTACAACAAATGTATACAATGCCTTTGCAACCAGCAGCGATGGAGGTGAATCGTGGAAGGTGATTGGGCGAACGAAGAGAGATATCGAACCGGAGGCAGAGGCAAGCTGTACGGCTACCGGGACCCAGGCGATACCCAATGACTACCCCTTTCCCTCCAGCGATCCTCACGATTTTGACCCGTATGGATTCAATACGCGTGACTCTACGTCCTTTGCTGCATGGAGGATGAATCGGGATCACGAGTCAATAGATCCAAATCATCCTTGGTTTACAAGCACGATGAACGGCGGACGCTGGGAAAATGCAGGCGATTGGAGTGCCGACGCAAAGAACCTTGGCTATTCCGTGGATCAAACTCCGGCAGTCGGTGCTATCGCGCAATGGCGAGCAGACGAATGCAAAGGCTGCAAACTTGGCCACGTGGGCTACGTGGAGAAGGTCAATACAGATGGCAGCGTAGTTGTCTCTGAATATAACTATTGTTATAGCCGTGCCTTTGATTATCGGACCATCCAAGCCACACAGCCGTTACGCTTTATTCATATCAATAGTTCGGCCTCGACGGAAATTACGAGAGAATCGACTTTACTCTCAGCGAGCACCAGTAAAGTGTTGGCCTCGCCAGAAATCACCGCCCAATCCGGAACGCGAGTTATGGCCTCGCCATGGCTAAGCGCTAGCAATACTGGGGGGGCGAACGTTCGAGATCAGGCGCTCGATTCAAATTTGTTGTTTCTCCAAGTTGGCGGAGTGCATGGAACCGTCGAAGGCTCCGAATATGGGACCGCTGGCGGATACACCGGAACTTGGTGGGAAATTAAATGGGACTCGGAACCCCTAGATCTCAATAATGAACTGGGTTGGAGCGCAGATTCTGTTATGGCGCTGGCACCGACGGCTGGCGATGTTCCACAACCCACTTTCTCGAACAGCTATTACAGTTCAAATGCAAATATCTTCTGGGCTTCTGGAGATGCGCCGACTAAATCGCCGAATTCATTAGATGGAGCGTTGGGGAACTGCACATGGTATGCATTTGGCAGAATGCTTGAACTGGGAGCAAATCAGACAACCTTGAGCGCCCTTCATGGTAATGCCTCCGATTGGGCAACAGAAGCATCTGCAAATGGTATTTCCGTCGACAATAACCCAACGGTTCACTCGATTGCGCAATCTGTCACGCAAGACCATGTTGCTGTTGTTGAGAGTTATAACTCTGATGGGACTATTACTGTAACGGAATCCAGCTACTGCGGTCCCGATGATAGCTGTACTCAAGCGTCGAGTACATGGAATTTTGAATGGCGCCATCGCACGGTGGCTCCTGGATGGTTCGCCAATTTTATTCACGTTCCTTTATCAGGTTCAGTCAAGTCAACCCCGACGGTAACGGTGACGGCGAATCCGAGCAGCATCACGACGGCTCAGTCGACGGTGGTGACGGTCACCGTCAGTCCTACCTCTGGCAACCCGACGCCGACTGGCTCTGTGACTCTTACCGGAGGCAGCTTCAATTCTGGATCGGTGGCTCTCAACAGCAACGGCAGCGCCTCCATCACCGTCCCTGGAAGCTCACTGCCGGCAAACTCCAGCGTCCAGTTGACCGCAACCTATTCAGGCGACAGCCACTACAACACAAATACCGGAACAGGTTCGGTCGCGGTGACCTCTTCGGCAAAGGCCACGCCGACGGTAACGGTAACGCCGTCCTCATCGAGCATTACGACGGCACAGTCGTTGACGGTGACGGTAGCCGTCAGCGGCTCTCCGACTCCGACCGGCACGGTGACGCTGACCGGCGGCGGCTACAGCAATACGCAGACTCTCAGCAGCGGCAGCACGACGTTCAGCATCACAGCCGGATCGCTAAGCACTGGCAGCGACACCCTGACGGCGACCTACCAGGGAGACAGCAACTATAATGCTGCAGTGGCAACAACTTCGGTGACTGTTGCCGCTACTCAAGTCAGCTGCAGTTCGTATTCTTCGACTAGACAGATCACCGGACTTACTCAGCCTTTGCATCTGGGACTTGGTAGTAGCAAGTTGATTGCAAGTGGTGTTGGGCAAGCCTTTATTGTCGACCCGGTATCCAGCCAAGTCACCACCATTCCATTCACACAGTATTCGGGTGGTTACGGCGGCTGGGTCTCTATCCTCAACCAGCAGGCATTTATTCCGATCAATAATCTGCTCCAAGGAGAGGTTGCTGTACTGAATTTAGGAAACTCCACAGTCACCGGATACTATCCAGTAGGTACCGAACCCTACGCCAGTCTGGTCGTCGGCAGTCAGCTCTACATTGGGGACGATATCCAGTGGAGCAATGGGAACCCCTCTCAGGTATACGATGTTAATCCCGCATCCGGCCAAATTTCCGCAAGCATTAACGCCGGCCATGTAATAAACGCGCTAGCTAGCGATCCTGCCCACAACAGGATTTACGCGCTGAACTACAACGATTCGACAGCTAGCGCGATAGATCTCACGTCCAACACGGTAACTTCCACGATTTCCTTAGGAGTTATGCCCAGGGCAGGAATTGTATTTAATGGCACCTTGCTTGTTGTGGGTGATTTACCGAACACACAAGACGGAACAATCGTCGAAGTGGATACAGGGAGTAATGCCGTTGGATCGACGATATCAGTAGGTCGTGACCCGACGGACATTGTTGGAGTTAATAGTTGTGCATTTATACCGAACCTAAGTGATAACACCGTCTCTGTTCTTGATCTAACAGCAAATACGATCGTAAAGACAATCTCGTCTGGAATAGGGTCACTTCCGTCTGGTGCTGTGGCTGACCCTTCAACCGGATACGTATACGTTGCGAATACGAGCAGCAACTCGATCTCTATACTGACTCCCTCGTCAACAACCACGCCAACGGTGACGGTGGTTCCGAGCCCGTCCAGCATCACAACGGCGCAACAACTGAGCGTGGCGGTGACGGTCAGCGGCAACCCGACACCGACCGGCTCGGTGGTGCTGGTGGCTGGAACAGGCTCCTTCAACGGAAACCTGGTGAACGGGGTTGCTACCATCCCTGTCCCTGCCGGGACATTTGCCGCCGGCACCGATCAACTGACGGCAACCTACACTCCGGACTCCACGAGTTCATCGGTCTACAACAGCGCGACGGGAACGGGTTCGGTAATCGTGACTGCTCCGGCGAAGACGACGCCGACGGTGACGGTGACACCGTCCGCATCAAGCATCACGACCGCGCAGGCGTTGACTGTGACAGTTGTCGTGAGCGGCGGAACCGGCAATCCCACGCCAAGCGGCACGGTCACTCTGAGCAGCGGAAGTTATAGCGCGCAGCAGACATTGGCCAGCGGCACGGCCGGCTTCACCATTGCAGCCGGAACGCTCGGTAACGGCGCGAATACTCTGACAGCCAGTTACTCGGGAGACGCAACCTACGCGGTTGCCAGCTCGACGACTAACGTTACGGTCGAGCCGGTTTCGGTCACGACAACGACGCCTTCAGCGGTAAATCCCGGCAGCAGCACCACCTCAACCGTTACTCTAACCGGAAGCAACGGCTATTCGGGCACAATGACTTTGACCTGTACGCCGGCCAGTTCTCCGGCGAACGCGCAGAGTCTTCCCACCTGCTCGCTGAATCCGACGAGCGTCACCCTCGCCTCCGGTGGCAACGGTACATCGACGCTGACGGTGAAAACGACCGCAGCCTCAACCACAGCTCTTGCGCGGCCAACCGACCAGCACTTTTGGAAGCTGGGTAGTGGAGGCGCAGCGCTGGCGGCATTGCTGCTCTTCGGCATTCCGTTTAGGCGCCGCCGCTGGGCATCGATGCTGGTTCTGCTGCTGTTCGTTGCCGCTGCCGGGGTAATCGGCTGCGGGGGAGGGACCACATTCAGCGGGGGGGGAGGCGGCTCAAGCACACCCGCAACCACCGCTGGTAACTATTCATTCACCGTCGCCGCAACCGACTCGGTCAACGCCAAGATCACGGCTTCGACAACAATTGTTGTTACCGTTCAGTAGGAACGATTCTCAGGAACCCTGAGGCTGGGAGTTGCGGAGCATTCGCTCCGCCGCTCTCAGCCTCAATCTTTGCGAAATTGAGGATGCCACCGAAAATCTGAAGTGATCGCGCACACAGGCAGATGAGTATCGGCAAACGCCCATTGAGCACGGAATGTTCGCCGAGCTGTGGCTTTCTGAAATGTCAGGCGTTTTTCTTTCTGCACTATTTGGCGTATGCGGTCCTGGAGCGCGGCTCTGGATCCAACAATCGCTAGCAGGATAGGGCATGGATTCAGAACGCCGTGGTGCGTCCGCGGCGCTGTTCGCGATAAGCTGACAATATGCGTTCTCATCCTCGCGAGAAGACCGGCAGAAACGATCCCTGTCCCTGCGGCAGCGGCAAGAAGTACAAGCTGTGCTGTCTATCGAGTACGTCCATCGCCTTGGCCGGCCCGGAGACGGTTGACACTCCGTGGAGCAGGCAGCGCGACGCCTCTGACCGGCTCACCGTGGATTTGCAGCGGACTCTAAAGCGCGACTTCGGCGACTCTGTTCTCGATGCCTGGATGGACTTCAACCAGGATGACGACCCCGTCCCTTTGAGCGAAACGCCGCACGAACTCAGCATTTTCAGCCCGTATGTGCTTTTCGAGTGGGACCCGGAGAGACCCGTCCGCCGGAGCGCGGAGAAGCCGCGGGGCGGCATCGTTGTCTGGGCTTATCTGAAGAAAGCCGCAAGCCGCCTCTCCGCCCTGGAGCATTTGATTCTGGAGCAGGCCATCGCACGGCCGGTCAGCTTTTATGAGATTGTGCGGGTCCATCCTGGGCGGGGCGCAGTACTGCGAGACATCTTGATCGGCGAAGAAACCGAGATCGAGGAGCACTCTGGGAGCGAGATGATGCGGCCCGGAGACGTGATCTATGCGCAGATTTGGATCTTGCCCGAAGTCGCCACATTGGGCAGATCCGCGCCGATTCCCATGCCTCCCGACAGGAAGGTTGAGATCATCAAGCTCCGCGCGCAATTGCAGCGCAAGATCAAAAAGCAGAATCGGGAGCTTTCCGCTGCCGACCTGACGCGGTATACCGATGAGATTCGCACCGTCTACCTCGGTATTCGCGATGCCCTGAGCAAACCGCCGAAGTTGCAAAATACCGACGGGGAGCCGTTCCTCTCCCACAAAATCCATTTCAATACTCTGTCGGCGCAGTCGACTTTTGACGCTCTCGCTTCTCTGGCTTGGGGGGTGACCAAGGAAGATTTACTCGAAGAGGCGGAGCGAAACCCCGACGGCTCGCTCCGGAGCATCGAATTCGCCTGGCTCAAGAAGGGAAACAAGATGCACCCGTCCTGGGAGAGCACCGTTCTGGGCCATCTGAAGATCTTCGGAAAGACGCTCCTGGTGGAAGTGAACTCGGCCAACCGCGCTAAGCGGATTCGGGAAGAGATTGAGCAACGCCTCGGCTCCCAGGCGATACACGTCGGCACGGAAACGGAATCGCCGGAACAGATGCTGAAGCAGGCGAAACAAAGGAAGGCCCAGCGCGGCGCGGAAGAAGAAATAGATGAGGACGATCTGATGCGCGATCCCGAAGTCCGCCGTCAGATCGAGGCGGAGGTTCAGAAGCAGGTCGAGGGTTGGGTTCGCACCAAAGTTCCCGCTCTGGGCGGGCGCACACCGTTGCAGGCCGTCGCCGATCCTGACGGCAGAGAGATGGTCGAGGCCCTGCTGCAAGGCTGGGAACGCCAGAACCAAGCGCCAGGGCCCGCGAGCATTGTGCGTCCAGATATCAGTGCGCTGCGTCGTCTGCTCAATCTTCCGGAGAAGACGAAATCGCCCTTGAAGTAAGACGCCATTGAGAAGAGCGCCGCCAACTCCTCAAAGGCGGCGGGTTGGGGTATTCCAGGACGTCCGAACGTTGTTTCCAGCGAAATGATGGACCCTGTTCCACTCAGAGCAAGCCACTGGATGCGGCCGTCAAGAGGTTCCGCTCCGAAGCGTAGAAATCCAAAACACAATCAACCGGATGATCAACGTGACTTAAAGCACACCCTTGCCAAACGGCAAAGTTATGCCTTGAGTCACATCCCTGCCCGTCCGGTTGAGAAGGAGCCAAACTTGAGAAACTCCGGCAGAATCCGGCTGGGATATTTTCCTCTTCCCGGCCCCGAAGGGCCGCGCATCCGCGCTCGTCTCTCTTTCTCCCAGCAAGCAAGCGTGCTCGACCCGTGCGCCGGAACCGGCGCCGCACTGCTGGCCGTAACGAAAGACGCCGCCGTCGTTCGCTTTGCCATCGAGCTTGACACCGACCGCGCCGAAGACTGTGCCGCGGCCGGGATCAGCACCATCCATGGGAATACCATCGAGGTCGGCGGCAAGGTCCAGCAAGTATCCCTGCTCTACCTGAACCCTCCTTACGACTTTGAGATAGGCGCCTCGGACAACAAGCGTCTGGAGCAGGTTTTCCTTCAGCACTGCTACCGCTGGCTGGTGCCCGGCGGCGTTCTCATTTTCGTCATACCGGCGAAGGCGCTTGCTTACTGTTCACGCACGCTGGCCGGTAGATTTGGCGACATTCGCGTGTACCAGTTGACCCACCCGGACTCGGTCCAGTACGACCAGCTGGTCCTCTTCGGCGTGCGCAAGGACCAGACCGACAGAACAGCCGAGCACTCACAGTCCTACCTCAATGGTCTGTCATGGAGGCGGCTCAACATCGACCCGCTGCCGGAGCCGAACGACGGCGTCTGGACGTATGTAGTGCCGCCCTCGGGGCCAACTACGTTTATCCATCAGGGCATTGACTTCGACCTTCTTGAGGATCTGTTGCCCCAATCCAACGCGTGGCGACAGAGCCGGCATGCGCTCCTGCCAGAAGCAGCAATCTCCTGCGGCCAACCCCTGACGCCGCTGCACGGCGGCCATGTCGGGCTGCTCTGCACCTCCGGTCTGATGAACGGAGCCTTCGGCGAAGGCGAAGAGCGGCATATTGCCCGCTGGCGCACCCAAAAGGTCGTCACCGTCATCAATGAGGAAAAGAGCGAGGACGGCGCTACTGTCACACGCACGATTGAGCGGTTCTCGCATGACCTCGCCCTCGTGTATGAGGACGGCCGCATGCTTACCCTGGGAACCGAGGCTCCCACGGAAGATGAACAGGAGGAGCCTGCGCTCTTCGATGAGGACGAGCACGCCGAGGGTGGCCTGCCAGAAACAGACACCGTCTCATTGCGAAAGGCCGGGGGCGAATTGTTCCCCCTCGGCCGTACCGTCATCACTCCCGGCATTCGCGAGCTGGCCCTTGAAGGGTTCAACTTCGGTCCCCTGCTTGAACGCCATGCCAACGGCGACTGGGGCGACCTCTCGGACAACGATATCGCCTACAACGACGCCGCTCTTGACAACGGCGACGAGAGAATCTTCAGTTCCTACAACACCGACATGAGCCCGGACGGCAAGATTTGGATCATCACCGAAGCCGACCGGTCGGCGACAACCGTGCTGCTGCCCTCGGAAAACTAGCTTCCTGGGCGGCAGCCTTCGACCTTTCCGTCTGCCTGCGCCGCACCCTACACACATATGAAGAATGGTCACCTGCGCTTTCTGCCCGTAACCTTTTACCAGAAGCGGCGCGACTCCTCCACGCGCATCACCGCGTTCTGCGACCGCTTTGCGGGGGATGAGAATAAGACGCACCTGCTCTCCCTCACCGCCTCCGATTCCGTAATGGCCGCCTTCACTGCGGCTTTGTCCGAAGACCTCAGCTTCAATATCTGTCTGCCGGGGATGGACGAGCAGTCCATCTCTCTCGGCACAAACGCCTTCACCTGGAAGGCCTCTATCCCCATGCCCGGCCGCAAGCAGCCGCTGCGTCATGTGATTGCTCTCTCGGAAGAACTTCACTCCAACAACACCGAGTCCGGCGTCTTCATTCTCGACAGCCAGAACGACATTGCCTGGGCAGTTCTTGTCAGCAAATTGGGGCTGCCCGCTTGCCCTGCCTGGGGCGACTACATGATGACGCGGCTCCGCGAAGAAAAGCGCATCGAAGACCTCACCGGATACAACTGTAGCCCGGTACGAATCTGTGCCAGCCGCGACGAGCTGCTCACGTGGATCGGCGACGGTGTGCGCCTGGGCTTCCTGGGTTTACCCACGGAAAACGGCCCCATCCAGTGGCCCAACTATTCCCTCCGGGACGTTCTCCGGCCATCCGCACAAAACACAAACGATCCAGAGACTGCGGAGTAAGCGGTCTCTGGCTGCTGCGCAGCCTATCTTCGCGCAGGAGCGGCTTTGCAGTATCGCTGCGTGAACCCGCGCCACCAGCACTCTCCACTTTCCGAGGTTTCACCATGCCTGAACAGAAGCAGGACAGCATCTCTCTGCGCGAGCTGGTCCGCATCGCCGCCAAAGCCTACAACAACGACGAAGACATGCATGGAGGTGAGTCCGCTTGGGATCACGTTATCGACGGCAATGGGCGCCTGATCGCACGCGGCACGCTCGGTGACACGCTGGCCGACTTCATCATGGTCGAACTCGCCGATACCTACGACCCGAAGGCACGCTGCGCAGATCAGATTGAGGTTGCAGTAGGCGTCATGGAATCCGCCAGCGACCAACTCGCTCGCGTGAATGCCGCTTTCTTCGCCATCGAGTAGTCCTCCACCTATCCCAACCCACATCGCGAGCACACTTCCCATGAAGACTCTCAAAAACATCTTCGACTACATGCGGGCCTACAGCCCGCTGCTGTCCGAACGCATCTTGTCCACCTACAGGCCGCTGCACAGTCCAGCTGATCCCGTTTCGCCGCTCTTGGGATTGCTGAAGCGCAGTCTGCTTCCCGCGCAGAAGATCGTGGTCATGGCTGTCGCAAAGTATCTGCGCAAAGCGAACGCTGCCAAGATCGTGGGTGAGTGCGGGACCGGCAAGACGTTCATGTCCCTTGCCGCCTGCTACGTTCACGCCAACGGCCAGCAGCACACCGGCCTCGTCATGTGCGCCCCGCACCTGGTCGAGAAATGGGCTCGGGAAATCTTCAACAGCATTCCTCATGCGCGCGTCTTCCTCATCCACGACATGCGCAACGGCGGCGATCCTCGCAAACCGCATGGGGTCTGCGAAGTCCAATGGAAGAGCGATCATCTGATTCGCAACGGGTGGGCGGGAAGGCTTACCGATCTGCGCAGCATGGGCCGCAAGGGATGGAAAAGAACCTGTCCCGAGCCCGCTTGGTTTGTCCTGGGCCGCGAGAGAGGCAAGCTCTCCTACTACTGGAAGCATGTCTTCAAGCTCGCCAAATCCGGCAAGCTCATGGGCGCCCTCGTCAATCCAGACTCCGGTGACCGCGTCTTGAACAGCGAGGGCGAGAGCCTGTACGGCAGTGACTTTCGCGACTCCAAGCGCAGTGAAGTCATTATGCGTGGCGCACAGGGCGCTGACGGAGTTGTCTGCGGCTCCCAGATGTTTTCGGCCTTGTGGTCCGCGGACCGCAGCAAGCTCCAGCGTATGGCGCCGTTGGAATACATCGGCCGCTACCTCAAGGGATGGTGGAACTACTCCATCGCCGATGAGGTCCACGAACTGAATGGGGATACTGCACAGGGCAACGGACTGGCCGTCCTTGCCCGCGCCGCGGAGAAGACCATCGCAATGACCGGCACGATCATGGGCGGCTATGCAGACGACATCTACCGGGTGCTGTACCGGATGGATGGCCCCCGCATGGCCCGCGACGGTCTCGCATGGGGCACCCAAGGCCAGCGCGCCTTTCAGGAGACCTACGGAACCATAGAAGAAATCCGCAAGGTCAACCCGCAAGACAACCGTTGCAGCCACGCTCCCAAAGCCAATGTGACTGTGCGCCGCCGGCCCGGAGCATCACCCCTCCTCTTCGGCAAGTACCTCATGGATTCGACCGCCTTCATCTTCCTCGAAGACATTGCGGAAACGCTCCCGGCATACGAGGAACAAGTCGTCGGAATACAGATGGACAAGAAGCTGTCCAAGGCTTACGAGGAACTTGAGAAGCAGATCAAGGACGCCCTGCACGAATATCCCAAGTCCGGGTCCAGCATCACCAGCCTCATGCTCAATACGTTGCTGGTCTATCCGGACCATCCTTTCGGCTTCGCCCCGCTGAAGGCACTCGTGAGGGACGGGAACGGAGAAGTGCAACGCGTCCAGGTCGCCGAGCCAGAAAACCTCGACGAGGGCATTCTCTACCCAAAGGAAGAATGGCTCATCGACGACCTCCGCAAGGAAAGGCGCGAGGGGCGCCGCAGCCTGGTGTTCGCCACCTACACCGGTGAGCACGACGTTCCGTTTCGTTTGGAACAGGTGCTTCGCCGCGAAGGGTTCCGCGTCGCCGTGATGCGCGCCACCGTCCCCACCGACCGGCGCGAAGCATGGATCGCCGACCGACTGCGGGAAGGCGTGGACGTCGTCCTCTGCCACCCCCGGCTGGTGCAGACGGGTCTGGACCTGCCCGCTTTCCCCACGATCTACTTCTACGAGACTGGCTATTCGCTCTACACCCTGCGGCAGGCCAGCCGGAGATCGTGGCGCATCGGACAGCACCGCAACGTCCGTGTGAAGTTTGTCCACTACCTCGACACCTTGCAAGAGCGTTGCCTGCGTCTCATGGGCAAGAAACTCATGGTTGCGTTGGCCGTCGAGGGTAAGTTCACTGGCGAGGGCTTGCAGGACGCCGGCGACGAAGATGCCGCCGACATTCTCACCGCGCTTGCCCGCGAGCTGGTCTCCGAGGGCCGCATCGGAGAAACCGCTGATGCTGTCTGGGCGAGCCTGGCACGCGAACGGGCAAAGATGGCGCCAGACGCGCATCGCGTCGAGATGGAGATCCAATCTGAACTTGACGAGTCTTCCATCCTTGCCTTGCCAACACCACAACCCACGGAGACCCCGCAAGAGCCGGCCTTTGCCTTTGCCGGCGACGTCCTGCTCTTCCCGGAGTCTTTCGCACACGCACGGAAACAGCGCGGTTCAAAAATCAACCCGCTACCTGTTTCCCTTCACAGCGAGCAGCTATCGCTCTTCGCAGACCTCGCAGGGGTGGCTTAGGCAATCCCTGCATTCGCCGCTGCCACCGCCGCCGCGGCGGGAGAAACGGCCGTCCCGCTGTCATGCACTCCTCCAAGCAAAGGAAGACCGAAACATGTTCAAAGAACTTCTGCCCATGGTACGGAACCGCAAGGTCACGATCATCATCAAGCACAACGAGGATGACACGCTGACTGTCAACGTGGTTCCCATCCAGATCCGCCCTGACGAGAATCCGTCTCTCTGCACGCCGCTCTCGGATATCGGCGTGACCGGAACTCCCGAAGATTTCGACCGCGAGTTTCCGCAAGCCCTCACTGCCTACGTGGCCCAACACCTTTCTCTGGGAGCAGCGTTGGCTCAGTCGGCCGCCGAGATGGAGACAGCCAAGAAATCCGCCGCCGATGCTGCCAAACAATCCTCCAAAGACGCTTCCGAGAAGTGGAAGAAGACGAAGGCCGGCGCACCCACAACTGTGGCGGCGACTCCGGCCACGCCGCCAGCGCCATCGGCCGCTCCCAGCCTCTTCGACGCACCCGCACCGTCGGTGCCCTCCGACATGGCGTCGGCCGTGGCGCCAGCCGCAACCAGCCTGTTCGACGCGTCTCCGGCCGAGCCTGCCGCTGCCTCCACAGAGTCTGGCCCAGAGTCCGACGACAGTGAGAATGCAGATTTTGAATTCGACGATGGCGCGGGCGACGAGAACAACGAGGAAGAACCAGTTGCCTGCGTCGCCTAACGCACTCTCTCAGGGCTGCCTGTCATCAGCAGGCAGTTCTGGGGCACATGGCATTGTTTCCACCATCCCGAATCACAACGCAAGCGGAGCAAAACTCATGACACTCCAAGTCAAGGCTCTTCCCAGAGCATTCTCATACGGCGGATTGAAGCTTCCGGACATACCGGGGCTCACCGTCGAGCAGGTGCGCGATCACTACACAACGCAGTACCCCGAACTCGCCACCTCCACCATCACCGGGCCCGAGGCCACCGGAACGTGCATGCAGTTCACCTTCTCCCGCGCCATCGGCTCCAAGGGATAGATCATGTCCCGGCGCACTTCGACTCCACGCCCGGCATCACCCCCTGAGCATGACCTTCTGAGCGAGATCGACGAGCTCGCTCAGAAGGCTGCACTCAAACCTGTTTCCCTGCTCGGAAGGCATCTCCAATGCAAAGCCTCGCAGCAAAGGTCTCAAATCATCGCCCAAGCCGTACAGGGAGTCCGATTCAGCCAGTCGAGAGTCCTGGCTCCGCCCTCGGCGCTTCTCCCACCCCTCGCCTAAGCGCACTGGCGCCTGCGGCAGCCCTCTCGCTTCCTTCACTCGTCGGCATCCCCTCCTCCTACGAGCATTACGACGGCGACGCGCGCCTATTCGCCTTCTTGTGCCGCCTCGCCGAACTCGGCATCGCCGCCACAGCACCTACCGCGATTGAGAAACTGCGCACATCGCCGCTCGCTTACGCCCAATCCTCTCTCGATGCCTGGGTAAAGGCGCAGGGCGGCGAGATGATCGACGGCAATATTGAGTACTACCTGGAGATTTCGGTGACCCAGGATGGGCAGCTTGCAGGAGCGGACGCACAACAACCGCTCCTGATTACGGTTGCGGCCGAGCAATGCGGCTATATGGTCGCCGGCCCGGCGCTCGATGCGCTCCAATCCGAGGCCAAAGGGCTGGGTGTTGCGTTCTACCGTGTTCTGAGCGCGTCCCTTGCAAAATGGGTGCGCGTCTACGACTACACCGACGCCAGAAACTGCGAAGACGGCATGAAGCAAATGCTGGAGATGGACGACGAGCAAAGCCGGGAACGATACGAAATCCCGGATGTCGAGGCCGCCATCCCCGGGTTTCTCCGCAAAGCTCGTCTCAGAGTCGCTCGCTCAGACCTTCCCCTGCTGCGAAAGCACCAAAGCGGCAAGTACGGCAGCTGGATTCACCGGCTCCTCGCGATTCACCGGCTTGCGCAGCTTCCAGCCGCAGGCGACGTGCGCGAAATCATGAGCTCGTACTACGACCAGAGTTGCCTTCCCTCACTGCTGGTCGTCTTCAACAAGAACGACACCATCGAAGGCTGCTTTGACGATGAGGCCCAATGTTGGCCGGAAGCAAGCTCCGAACCCTGCCTCGCTGTCGCCTTCGACCCGGCAGACGCCGGCCAGACCGCTGCTGCTTTGCGATCCCTTGAAACATTTCTCCACCTCAACCGCGAACTCTGCCTGCTTACAGAGGAATTCAACAAAATGGCGAAAGCCCCGGAGGCCCGATGAACATTGACATTCATATCGGCGAAAGCTACCGGTATCAGTTGCGCCAGGCCCTACTGATCTACGGCGGGAATGGCGGCCATCGCGGCGACAATGCTTTCGTTACTCTCCATGACGTCCAGGGCCAGGACACGCCCACCCTCGGCCCGGCCCAGCCGCTCTCCAGCAATTTCCTTACCGCACTATCTCGCAACCTCCAGCGGAATGCCGGCGTTGAAATCCTCCCGGAGAATGTGCTGGCGCGCACCCACGAGATGTTCGCGTGGTGGACACCAGCGCAAGCGCGCCCGATGTTCTTCGGCTCCCCCGATGGCAAGATGGCGGCGTTGAATGGTCGCTCCTTCCCGCAACCTGCACTCGTATTCGTGGTTGTTGGACACAGCCTCTCGGTCCGCGCTCTCAAAACAAGCCAGCGCCCATCGGCAAACACCAAGCTGTATGTGGCGCCCTACTGGAATGTCTACGAAGGTGGCAACATCTGCCTCGGCTCAGCGCCGATTCCAACATCCCCTTCCATCTCGGCCATTCCGCAATGGGAGCGCTGCTTCTTCGAGAGCGAGTTTACTCACCCAAACGGCGCACAACGCATAACCACTCACAAAGGCGGTTTCGCCGGACTGTGGGAGGCCTTGGCAGGAAAGGACCTCTGCGATCGTGCAAGACGGCTCGTTTCAAGCCGAAAGGTGGCAGATGAGCAGGAAGAGAAGAGATACCGAACTGTTATCGGCATTTTGCTCAGACTCTTGTTTTTTGTGTATACCGTCGCGCCGACCGTGAATGCTTCGTACCGAATGGCGCTCGGGATAGTCCTATTGATGAGGTTTGCGCGACGCAAACTGCCGCACGAAAGCCCCGCGATTGAGCAACTGGTGTACTCGGAATCAATCGCCTGCCTGCGTGCGCAAGCGCAGCATAAATCCGGAGCATTTTCAAGATTTGTATCTCTCGAATCGATAAACCTTCTTCTTGTCATTCGCGAGTTGGGCGAAACCTACCGCGTTCCAGCGCATCTCACCGAAAAGCTGTTCGCCTTGGGGGAGGGGTCCGATGGATTCGCGGAGTGGTGCTACTTCGACATAGTCTCGTGCATTTTTTACATCCAACACCACCCGGAATACGCATCCCTCAGAAAAGCAGTAGACGATGAGGTCGACAGACGACTTAGCGACCTGACAGACGTGGAACGCAGCGCGGAAAAGGCGTATCTATTTCTCGACATGCTGACCTGTCCATATGTTGCCGACGCACGCAAAAGGGTCTGGATCGATGGGTTTCGTTCTCAGTTCTCGCTCCTTCCTTATAGCGCGGTTGAGGTTCAAGAATTCCTTGGTGCGAGTCTGCAAAGCCCTTGGTTCATCAACTGGGAAGGTGTGGACATACTGACAATGCTCCAAAAGAAGGAGTTCGTTCGTGTGTATTAGTACGTTAGACTGGATGACGAGGGGTGGCTGAAGCCTGGCCTCCGGGCCTGTTTCACTCTACGCGTGGAATTCGGAGCCTCGAAGCCTCCGGATGAAGCAACTATGAGGGCCGCCAACTTGGGGCTCACACACTCAGGCGGAAGCGCCCCTCACTGCCACTAGAAAACCTCCAACGACACTGAGTGGCTGCCCAGCTGCGATCCCCCAAAGCGGCGCACAAGAGCGACGAGAGGCACTGAAAGTCGCACTTTGATATAGCATGACATTCAAAATCAACATCCTACTGGAAGAACTGACTGTTCAATCCCGATATGTCGCCATGTGGCAAGCTTTTCTTGAAGGCATTGCATTGTGCCAGGCAGTGACAGCTATACGGAAATTACTCGCGTCTCAGGAGGCTGTTCTCTTGCGATGGCCTTTACATTCATGATCGTCCGTACTTGATCAAAGTGCCACGGACAGAACCCGTGCGAATCAACTCCGACATCCATCGACAGCGACAGTCGATCATCGGGCAAATTGCCGTGGGAGTGGCCGTAGAGATGCCATGCGCCGCGTCCATGATGGGGCCAGACACGCATCGCGTAATGGCAAAGAACGATTCCTTGCTTGCCGACATGAACTTCAGACAAGGAACTCCAGGAAGCAAAAAGGCTTTGTGATTTGCGCGTCACTTTGTCATGGTTTCCCTCAACAAAATGGATCGTCTTGCAGTTCAGTCGCTTGCGATAGGCCGCCACCTTTTCAGCATTGCCCATGCAGAAATCCCCAAGGAAATAAAGCGTATCGTTTGGCCTAACGTGCGCGTTCATCCGATCCGCGATGTGCGCATCCATCTCTTCCGTGCTCGCAAACGGACGATTGCAGTAGCGGATGATGTTGAAGTGCCCGAAGTGAAAGTCGGACGTGAACCACGTATCGGCCATATCTCTATTATGAAAGACCGCTTGCTGGAGCGGGGACTCTGTCCCGCCGAAATTCAAGCTCGTACAAGAGAAGACACTGCGGTGACAAGCGGTCCAGCCGACCTTGGCAGGGCCGCCGTCAACACTCGCCAACTCCACCCCGCACCAAACCACGGAGGCCTTCTCGTGATCTTTGTACTCCGGCTGTATGAAGTGAATGCCGTCGATGCCCCTGCCTTCACCGCGGCGTTCGACGAGGATGGACCATGGCGCCGGCTCTCCGGCCGGCTTCGCGGCTACGTCCACACCGACCTGCTCGTAC
>CAIKND010000159.1 GCA_903828675.1 uncultured Acidobacteriaceae bacterium | reverse complement strand
GCATGTCAGGCCGCATCGACCAGCCCACCACTTTACGGCTGAACAGATCGATCACTACAGCCAGGAACAGCCAGCCTTCCTCGGTTGCAATGTAGGTGATGTCCCTCGTCCACGCCTGGTTGGGCGCGGCCACGGTGAACTGCTGCACATGGTGCTTCTGTGTCGAAAACGGGTTTCTGCCTTCCTGCAGGCAATACACGGCATATCCAAACAGGAGCATCGCAGTGAGTAAGCCCCAGACGAAAATGAAAGGCTTCAAAGGGACGAGAATCAACATTGTTCACCTCCAGGGCCGGAGATCCGCTTGCCACTTGCCGTCGGTAAAGCTTGCCTTCCAATTTGAACCCGTGTCCTCTGCCGATCTGCGGCAGAAGTTTCGCTCCTATCTTCCCTTTATATTCGCCTCGTCTTCCCTCCAAGTCAATCGAAAAACGATCAGAAATTGCCCCCGGAAATCCGAACTGGGCAGAGGTCGGTAGGGCAGAGGTCGCGGGTCCGTTAAGGGTCCAATAACGGTTCCGTACCATTACTTTTGGCGTCAAAAAGAGCCATCCGTGACGCTCGGTTTCAATAAGTTACGAGCTTCCGACTCGCTGTCACGGCAGAGGTCGCGGGTTCGAGCCCCATCGTCCCAGTCATTCATTGCAAAGGACTTAGGAGCGAATAGCGACCACACTGACAGTCAACTGGGTTCGATATGGTTGCAATAAGAGCCTTAACGACCATTTTGAGGGTGTGCAATACCCTTCTCCTCACCCAGATCTGAAACCATCATCCTGAATCGGATTTGCAGACCACTTCTTGATTGACAGTGTCCGCATTTATGGACATAATTGCTAATTACGTTCATAATAATGGACACAGGTGGCGTCCATTATGGCAGCGCAGTCATTGCCCATTCCCGTCAAAAGCGCCTTGCGCAAACTCGGAAGCGACATCCGGGATGCCCGGCTTCGTCGCCGCATCCCGTCAGCGGTTATGGCCCAACGGGCCTACATCTCCCGAACTACTCTCGTGAAGGTGGAAAAGGGCGATTCAGGTGTAGGGATTGGAACCTATGCCGCCGTGCTGTTTGCGCTTGGAATGCTCGACAGACTGCGCGAGCTTGCCAGCGCAAAGACCGATGAGATTGGCCTGGCGCTGGAAGAAGAGCGACTGCCTAAACGGATCGATCTTAGTCCCCGGCGCGCGAAGAAAGCTAACCCAGAAAACAAACAAGCGAGACCGTAAATGGATCAGCAAACTTTCGTCTATGTAGATCTCGATGGTACGTCGCATCTGGTTGGCCGGTTGTGGCTGCACAATCGTAAGAGAGTCGAGAGCGCCACCTTCCGCTATGACGAAGAGTGGCTGCGGAACCCAGCGCGATTTCCTCTGGAGCCGGCGCTTCAGATGGACACTGCGCCGCATCACACTGCGGCGGGAAAGAGCCTGTTCGGAGCGCTCGGAGATTCGGCTCCTGATCGATGGGGACGAGCATTGATGATGCGCTCTGAAGCGCGACGGGCCCGAAACGCTGGCGAGCCGCCCCGCACACTTTGGGAGGCCGACTACCTGCTCCTAGTCGATGACGAAACCCGGCAAGGCGCGCTAAGGTTTGCCGCGCAAGAGGGAGGGCCATTCCTGCGTGCCGTCGCGGATCATCGCACGCCTCCGCTGATCGAACTGCCGGCGCTGCTTGCCGCCAGCGAGCACGTCTACGACGAGGTCGAATCCGAAGAGGATCTTCGCCTGTTGCTTGCGCCAGGTTCCTCACTGGGCGGCGCGCGCCCTAAGGCCTCCGTGCGTGATCGAGATGGGCAACTTGCTATTGCCAAATTTCCGCACCACAGCGACCGCATCCAGACGGTTCTTTGGGAGGCCGTCGCCTTTCGCCTGGCCGATTCGGCGGGCATTCAAACGGCGCCAGCACGATTAGAGCGAGCCGCAAACAGGCCAGTCTTTCTCCTGCGACGTTTCGACAGGGAAGGCACAGCGAGACGGCCGTTTCTCTCGGCGATGAGTATGCTGGGCGCTACGGATCACGAGACTCGCAGCTACCTGGAAATCGCCGATGCTATTCAACGGTATGGTGCAGCTCCCACAGAAGACCTGCATGAACTATGGCGAAGAATTGTTTTCTCTATTCTGATCTCGAATACCGACGATCACTTGCGCAATCATGGCTTCCTCTATGAAGGCAATCAGGGTTGGCGATTGTCGCCGGCCTATGATCTGAACCCAGTTCCCGTGCAATTCCGGCCACGCATTCTATCTACGCTCATTGATGAACAGAGTGGCGATGCTTCGATTGAACTGGCGCTGAACGTCGCCGAATACTTTCGCATTACAAAAGCACAGGCGCGACAAACAGCCCGCGAGGTAGCCAACGCCGTTTCACGGTGGAGACAGGAAGCAACTTCTCTTGGAATCCCAGCGGCTGAAACAGAAATTGTCGCATCTGCCTTCGAGCACGAGGAATTAGCGCATGCATTAAAGCTTTAGATCAGAAGAGACCTCCCAGAAAGACGCGAATCACGGTGCAGGGTCTCTGGCTTGCGCGGCAGGGTTGGAGGAGATGTTGGGCAACAGCGTAGTTGCGGATCACCTCAACTTGTTCTCAGCGGAGTGCTGCTGATGCTCGGCGGACATGCGCATGTATTGCCCAGCTCGCATCCGAAGGGGGCGTGTTCGTGAATGTAACGGACGGCTTCAACATTCGTTTGCCACCGACTCCTTCGCGGAATCGAAAATCCACAATGACCTATGCTATGGCCTATAGTGAGATTTCAATTGACTCCATAGAACTAGTGGCGGAACAGAAGCACTTTTCGCGACAACAGGGGCGAGAATTTTGTGAATTTCATTGAAACTGGCTGCGGGCGGACGGCCGAGGGGGTCGCGGCTCTGAAACGACTCGTCAGGGCTCCGAGCGCGGATCTAGTCGCCCTTGACTGGCCGGTCGGAGCTTAGCAGGGTAAGTCTGATTTAGCAGGGTAAAACTGTGGAAAACAGGGGTTCTAGACGAATATGACGACTTTAGAGACCAGGTAAGTTCTTTAATTTCTGTAAGTTACTGATTCTAAAGTTTTCTGGCGGAGAGAGGGGGATTCGAACCCCCGATAGAGCTTTTGACCCTATAACGGTTTAGCAAACCGCCGCCTTCAGCCGCTCGGCCATCTCTCCGGGTCTCAGAGGGATTATACCGGAATTGTGCCGCAAGTGGGGAGGAACCGAAAACACCGCCGCGATTCCTCCTATTTCGCCTGATGGTTGGCCTGCTTGCATCAAGAGATTCCGTGCCACAGAATTTTCTCCTTTCTGCAAGAGGCTAGGGTTGTTAGATTCACAATAATGTTCCTCGTTCTCAAGCCCGTGCGTCGGAAGATGCGCTTTCTTCCGCTGATTGCCGCAACGTACTTTATGGTGTCAGGCGGCCCATACGGAATTGAGGACATTCTGGGCGGCGCCGGCTTTTTGAGAGCCATCCTGATCCTGCTCGTGCTGCCGGTTCTGTGGAGTCTCCCCACAGCGCTCATGATTGGAGAACTGGCCAGCGCCATTCCCGTCGAGGGTGGCTTTTACATTTGGGTACGGCGTGCGCTGGGACCTTTCTGGGGATATCAGGAGGGTTGGCTCTCACTCTCGGCCAGCATCTTCGACATGGCCCTATATCCTGCCATCTTCGTGCTCTATTTGGGCAAGTTCTCGCCGGCGCTTACTTCCGGTTGGAGGGCTTATGCGTGGTCCGTCGGTGTAGTTATTCTTTGCAGCCTATGGAACCTGCGCGGCGCCCCCGCCGTTGGCGAAGATTCGGTCCGGCTGTTTGTCTTGCTGCTGGCTCCGTTCGCGGTCTTCGCGGTTCTGGCCCTCATTCATGGGTTCACGCAGCACCCGCAAGTGCAGTGGAACCTTGCCGCGTCTGGCCCACTCTCCGGTTCGGCCTTTTCCACCGCGGTTCTGGTGGCTATGTGGAACTACATGGGCTGGGACAACGCCTCCACCATTGCTCAGGAAGTGGAGAACCCCCAGCGCAACTACCCTCGCGCCATGATCGCGGCCACAGTCCTTACTGCCGTCATCTACATTCTGCCCCTTGCCGCCATGGCCGTTGCGGGCATGTCTTCCAGGAGTTTCTCCACCGGCGATTGGGCCACTGCGGCCACCGCGCTCGGCGGTCCGTTTCTGGGCATGGCCATAGTTGCGGGCGGCTGCATCACCGGCGTCGGCATGTTCAACGCGCTCGTCATGAGCTACACGCGCCTGCCCATGGCCATGGCCGAAGATGGCATGTTGCCGCGCGCCCTGGCCCGCCGCAACCAGCGCGGAGTCCCCTGGATCAGTGTGCTCTTGTGTGGGCTGGCCTGGGCCCTGGCGCTCAAGCTGCCCTTTGAGCGGCTCATCTCCATCGACCTCATCCTCTATGGTTCGAGCCTGCTCCTGGAGTTTGTGGCGCTGGTGGTTCTGCGCATCCGCGAACCCGGCCTCGTACGCCCCTTCAAGGCAGGTAATCTCGCCTTCGCCTGCATGCTCGGAGTCGGCCCCGCGGCGCTCATCGCCTATGCGCTGTATGTCTCGCGCGATGAAAAAGTCATCGGCTCCACCTCGGCACTGCTGTTCGCGGCTGTGGTGGGATTGCTCGGAGTGGCCTTCTACTGGCTTACGGCGGCTCCGCTGGCGCGACGACGCCTTGCAGCCGATGCTTCCGCCGCGGATTGAAGGCCTGGCCTCCTTCCACAGCTTCTCTAGTCCGGTCTCTTCACTTCCTGCACAGCAGGGTTGCTGCTCTTTCGACTTTCCTCTTCAGTCAGCGCCTTCGCCACCCTCTTGGTCACGTTGGAAACAAAGCTCGACGATTGGCTCAAGACGTATCTGTCGCTCGAAACGTCTTCAGCCCACAGCGCAACGCCTTTACTGTTGAACAACCGCATACTGCCCCGGATGCGCATATTCGGCCGGCGGCCAATGCTGGTTCCAAATGTAGATTGAGTCAATGCTGAGCCCGTAAGAATTGCGTCGGCGCTTTCCTCCGACTCGACCACAAAAATGCCGTGCCTCACGAAATCGTCAATCAACCTGGACCGGATGGATCTATCCAGGTCCGCATTCGATCCATTCAGGGGCTCTACATAGACTTTCAAATTGGTGGAGTGGTGACTCACGGACTGCGCGTGGAGCAAGGCCCCTCCCAGGATTCCGCACATCAGCAGGAGCGTGGCTCGAACTAGCTTCCGCATCTATCCTCCGAGGAACTCAGTGCAACAATTTGCGCCGGATGCAGATCTCCCAGACCTGCATCCGGCAGTCGGAGCCGAGACTCGAAATGACCGCCCAATCGGCCGGCTATTTCGCTTCATCAGCCTGCTTCGCCTTGCCGGCCACAAACTGCTTGGCGGCGATGATTACCCGATCCCGCGCATAAGCCGCGTCGTGCCAGCCCTTGATCTCCACCCGCTTGCCCTCCAGATCCTTGTAGATCGAGAAAAAGTGGGTGATCTCCTTCAGCATGTGCGGATAAATATCCGTGTAGTTCCAGATGTTGGCGAAGCGCGGGTTGTTTTTGCCCACTGCCAGCACTTTTTCGTCCAATACGCCCTGGTCCATCATCTCCAGCAGCCCAATGGGCCTTACCTCCTGCACGCAGCCGGGAAAACTTGGGCCGGGCACCAGCACCAGCACGTCCAGCGGGTCACCGTCGTCGCTCAGGGTCGAGGGGATGAACCCGTAGTCGCCCGGGTAGTGCACCGGCGAGTGCAGGTTGCGGTCCAGCTTGAAGACGTGCAGTTCCTTGTCATATTCAAACTTGTTGGTGCCGTCCTTGGGGATTTCAATGACCGCTCGAAAGACCTCGGGGGAGCGTTCGCCGATTGGAAGTTCAAGATAGTTGACCATTTCTTCTATTTCTCCTTGGGGGATTCGGGGAGCTGGGGCCGTAGCGGGGAATCGAACCGGAATAATTGCCGTTAGCGGTCATCCGCCGTAGCCACTATAATCACGGATAATGAAGGCGCATGTCTATGTCACGCTAAAGACATCGGTCCTGGACCCCCAGGGCCAAACCATCCAGAACGCCCTGCGCAAGATCGGATTTGCGGAAGTAATCGCAGTCCGCCAGGGCAAGTACTTCGAGTTGACGCTCGCTGAAGGGCTCAGCGCCGATGCGGCCCGCGCCCATGTCGAGCGTATCGCCCGCGAGGTACTTACCAATCCGGTGATTGAAGAGTACACATACCGCCTGGAAGAGTAGCGCTTCCTGATCTCGAACGCACTCCTCCGCGGATTTCGCCTCCCACATCGCGCATCTGGTCGCGCCGCTCTCCCGTCTGGTCGCATAAAATCCTCTTATGTGCGGAATTGTCGGTTACGTCGGTCCCAAGAAGGTCGTTCCTGTCATCATCGAGGGGCTAAGGCGCCTCGAATACCGCGGATACGATTCGGCGGGTATCGCTGTCGGCAGTCCTTCCAGCACCACGCTCCAGGTCAGCCGCGCCCCAGGCAAACTGGCCAACCTTGAAGAGGTGCTGCGCCAGCACCCGCTTGAGGGCACCTACGGCATCGGCCACACCCGCTGGGCCACTCACGGCCGCCCCACGGAAGAGAACGCGCACCCCCACCGCGATTGCACCGGCCGCATCGTCGTAGTCCACAACGGCATCGTGGAAAACTACCTCGAACTCAAGCGCGAACTCACCGCCCAGGGTCACAAATTCGTCACTGAAACCGACACCGAGATCATCGCCCATCTCATCGAGCAGGTGCAGCTTGACGCCGATGCAGCCGGCCTGCCCATTCCCCTGGAAGTCGCCGTCCGCCGTGCCGTCAAGCGGCTCACCGGCGCTTTTGCTCTCGGAGTCCTCTCCGCCGCCGAGCCGGATAAGATCGTAGCCGCCCGCTTCGGACCGCCCGTAGTCATCGGCGTAGGCGAGGGCGAGTCCTTCGTGGCATCCGACGTCCCCGGCATCCTCCATCACACCCGCAATATCTATTTCCTCGCCGATGGCGACATGGCCATCCTCACCCTGGCCGGCGTCGAACTCACTGACTTTGACGGCAACCCCATCCACCGCGAAATCACGCGCATCCTATGGGATCCCATCCAGGCCGAAAAGGGCGGCTACAAGCACTTCATGCTCAAGGAAATCTGGGAGCAGCCCCGCGCCATTCGCGACACCACGCTGGGCCGCGTCTCCCTGGATTCGGGCAAAGTCTACCTGGGCGAGATGAAAATCGCCGACGAAGAGCTGGCCATGGCTTCCAGCATCAACATCGCTGCCTGCGGAACCAGTTGGCACGCCGCCCTTGCAGGCAAATACATGATCGAGCGTCTCGCCCGCCTGCCCGTCGATGTGGACTACGCCAGCGAATACCGCTATCGCAATCCGATTCCCGATCGCAACGCGCTCGGCCTGCTCATCACGCAGTCTGGCGAAACTGCTGACACGCTGGCCGCGCAGCGCGAGATGATCGCCCTCGGCTCCAAGACCGTCGCCATCTGCAATGTGGTCGATGCCATGGTGGCCCGCGAGGCCCACGGCGCCATCTACACCCACGCCGGGCCTGAGATTGGCGTAGCCTCCACCAAGGCCTTCACGGCGCAACTCACAGCCCTGTTCCTGCTTGCGCTCAAGCTCGGTCAGTTGCGCGGCAGGCTTGACACCGAGCGCTCCATCGCCCTCATTGAAGAGCTAAGCCGGCTCCCCGCCAAGATTGAAGAGGTCCTGCGTTCCCGCTCCGCCCAGTGCGAGGAACTCGCCAAAGACTTCTCCACCGCGCGCGACTTCCTTTACCTGGGCCGCGGCATCCATTTCCCCATCGCCCTTGAAGGAGCTCTCAAGCTCAAGGAAATCTCCTACATCCACGCCGAGGGCTACCCCGCGGGCGAAATGAAGCACGGGCCCAATGCCCTGATCGACGAGACCCTGCCGGTAGTGGTCCTGGTCACCCGCGACGAATCCGACCCCGCGTCCAAGCTCCGCTATGAGAAGACCCTCTCCAACATTCAGGAGGTCACCGCGCGCTCCGGTCGCGTCATCGCCGTAGCCACCGAGGGCGATACCACCATCGGCACCCTGGTAGAACACGTCATCCACATCCCGCCGGTGATCGAGATGCTATCGCCGCTCATCGAAATCGTTCCGCTGCAACTGCTGGCCTACTACATCGCCGTCCGTCGCGGATGCGACGTCGACCAGCCCAGAAACCTGGCCAAATCGGTGACGGTGGAATAGGGGCTAGGGTCCTGTCTCTAAAATTCAAGACAAAATAGAGACTGTCATTCTGAGCAGCTTTACTCGCGGCAGCGCGCTACTTCCGGGGATGAACGGCCGCCGTCTACCCCGCGACTAAGCACCGTGCCCCATCCATTCCGCGTCCTTTGCGGAATGGATGGGACAGAACAACACTCAACAGGACCGTTCATTAGGAGCAGCTTTGCTCGCGGCAGCGCGTTACGTCCGGGGATGAACGGCCGCTGTCTACCTCGCACAAAGCACCGTGCCCCATCCATTCCGCGTTCTTTGCGGAATGGGTGGGACAGAACAACACTCAACCGGACCGTTCATTAGGAGCCCGGTACCTCAGGTGCCTCGCCTTTGGGCACCTGGGAGACCACAATCCTCTCCCGGCCTCCGCTCAACGCAGCCCCTACGCCCGCCCTGCAAAATCCCTTGTCTCGGTATAAACCCTGACCTTTTCGCCCTCTTGTATATAGAGCGGAGCCTTGATCTCCAGCCCCGTCTCCAACCGCGCCAGTTTGGTCACGTTGCCGCTGGTGTCGCCGCGCGCACCGGGTTCGGTATACGTGACTTCCAGTTCCACCTGCGCCGGCAACTGCAGCCCAATCGGGTTTCCGTTGAACTTGTGCAGTTGAATGATCGCGCCTTCCACCAGAAAATCGAGAGCATCGCCAACCATCGCTTCAGAAAGCGTCAGCGTTTCAAAGGTCTCCTGGTCCAGAAAATACGAGCCGTCCCCATCGCTGTAGAGGTACGAGGACTCCACCATCTCCAGGTCCGGTTCCTTGAACCTGTCGCTCGCCTTAAAGGTCTTGTCAAACACGGCGCGCGTCAGCAGGTTGCGCATCTTCAGCCGCACCAGCGTCTGGCCGCCCCGCGCTGTTGGGGTGGATACCTCAACGTCCAGGCAGTAGTAAGGGGTGTTTTCAAACTCAAAGTACATCTTGCGCTTCACGCCGATTGCTTCGATCAGTGCGGCCATGGATTCCTCAAGAAAAACAGACTTGGACAGCCCAGGATTGCGGGTAAATTTCCTCCGGCTCCCCGTCAATTATAGGGTCAAGAGCCAGGGGTGATGCGTCGTACTCTTCGGGGCGGCAAATCCGCAGGCCGCCAGAGTTGACGCGCTCGCATCCGCTCTGCGAAACTCACGCCCATGCGGTACAACGGAAAGATTGAATATGCCCAGGCGCGCAAGATCCGGGAGCGGAACACCCATATCTACCGGATGGCCCACCTGCCCATTTGGATTTGGGTGTTTTTTCTAGCCCCCGGCCCTCTCACCTTCAGCCTCTTTGCCCACGGCTTTTCAAAAGCCAACCTGGCCTGGCTTTCCCTGGTGCTCATCGGCACCGCCATTGCCGGCTTCTACGAGCAGTTGCCCGGCGTAGAAACCCGCCCCTACATCCTGCGTTTTGACGAGGACAAGCCCAACCCACTCTATCGCAAGGTCTGCTACACCTTTGCGTGGAGCGCGGTGCTTACCTTTGCGCTGCTCAATCTCTCCGGGCTGGCCATCGCCGCGGTCACCGGCGTCTGGTACATGAATCAGATCTACCACTATGCCTATCTGCCGCTCGCCGCCCTCATTCTGCTCCTGGGCGCTGCCGGCAAGCTGCCCCGCGTCGGCCCCTCCACCAAGGGCGAAGGCACTGAGCGGAGATATTTCTACGGCTCGGTCTGGGCCGTCACCATCGCTCAGACTCTTCTGCTGGTGCTCTGGAAGGTGCTGCCTGCGGCCTTTGCTCACACCCGCGAAGGGAACATGGTCAAGCTCACCGCTTTTGTCGGCGCACTCGCGCTCATGGGCTTTGCGGCCTATCGCGGAATCCTGCCCCGCACCCGCCCCATCGTCCCCGGCGAACTCATGGTCTCCGACTAAGGCGTTATAAATACGAGATTGATCAATAATCTGGGTGCCCCCGGTCCCTCGCTTTTGGGGACCGGGGAAAGAAGCCGCTACTGCTGTCCAGCCGGTCTCTGCCCCTGGGGCCTGCTGGCAGCCTGCAGCAACAAGGCCCTCACATCGGCATGTCCTTGCGCCGTTGCCACCCCCAGAGCCGTCTCGCCATCGTGATCTTTGGCCCTGACATCGGCTCCCTTGGCCAGCAGCGCCTTCACTACCTCAAGGTGCCCCTTGTACGCGGCATAGATCAGCGCAGTCCGGCCATCGAAGGTCTTGGCATTCACCTCAGCACCTTTGGCCAGCAACGCCTGCACCACGCCCAGCCCGCCGTTATCCGCCGCATCCATCAGCGCCGTCCCGCCATCGTTCATGCGGACGTTCACCTCCGCCCCCTTGTCCAGCAGCGCCTCCACAATGCGCAGGTCTTCCTTGTCGGTGCCGTACATCAGCGCGGTCCAGCCCTTCTGGTCCTTCGCGTTTACCTCGGCCCCTTTGGTCAGCAACGCCACCGCCACGTCCAGGTGCCCCTTGTAGCAGGCAATCATCAGCGCGGTCCCGCCATCGTTCTTTCTGGCGTTGATCTCCGCCCCTTTGCCCAACAGCGCCTGCACTGCATCGGCATGCCCATTTTCTGCCGCGGAAATCAGCGCCGTCACTCCCTCCGACGTCTTGGCGTTCACCTCGGCTCCCTTGCCGAGCAGCACCTCCACCACGTCAAAGTGGCCGACCTCGGCGGCGATCATCAACGCGCTCCAGCCATCGCGCGTCCGGGCATTCACATCCGCCCCGCCGTCGATCAACGCCTTCACGCGAGCTAGATCCCCGGCACCCGCCGCTTTGATCAGATCGTTCCCCTGCCCGTGCACCCGTGGGCCCGCCAAAACAAAAGCCAACGCCACCACAATACCCATCACCAACGAGCGCTTCCCAGAGCGCGTCATTTTCATCGAAAACATAAAATTCCTTGAAAGATAAACGCCGGAAGGATAGCAGAAACTCACCCGCTCCGCCGTGACAATCGGCTCTAAGGGGCAGCCCCATTCTGCGATTCGTCCTGACAATACCTATGATTGGACTACTTCAAGCGAGATTATGTGATTTAAATCACACTATACGCCGACCTCCCAGCGGTATAACGTAGGAACCATGTGTCTAGCAATTCCAGGAAAAGTCGAAGAGATTTTCAACGAAGGCGACCTGCGCATCGGCCGCGTAAACTTCGGCGGTGTAGTCAAGAAAGTCTGTCTTGACTACGTGCCCGACATCGAAGTTGGCGACTATACCATTGTCCACGTTGGCTTTGCCCTCTCCAAGATCGACGAGGAGACGGCCGAGAAAACCCTGGCCATCTTCCGCGAAATGGGCGTTCTCGACGAGGAACTGGCCAGCGAGGAAGTAGCCTTCGCACGCGCCGCTGCCGCGCCTCAGTCCCACTGTCCCGATGGAAGCTGCACAGTCGTTACCGATGTCAAAGCAACCGAGCCCGCAGTCCCAAGCGGTAGCTCTGCCAAATGAAGTTCCTTTCCCAATCTCGCAGCGGCTTGGTCGATGAAAGCTCCGTGCCCCATCCTTTCGCCTTTTCTCTGGCGAAAGGGTGGGACAGCATACATTCACCCACCTTCTTTTTCTGCGAGGAGCAGTAGCCGCCCAATGAAGTACCTTACCGAATTCCGCAACGGCGAGATCGCCCAGCGCATGGCGCGCGAGATCCAATCCATCACAACGCGCCCCTGGAAGATCATGGAAGTCTGCGGCGGGCAGACCCACTCCATCATCAAAAACGGAATCGACCAGATGCTCCCCGCCGGAATCGAAATGATCCACGGCCCAGGCTGCCCGGTCTGCGTCACTCCCCTTGAACTTATTGACAAGGCTCTGGCCATCGCCGCCCAGCCCGGCGTCATCTTCTGTTCTTTCGGGGACATGCTGCGGGTTCCGGGCACGGACGCCGACCTGTTCCAGATCAAAGGCAATGGCGGCGACGTGCGCGTCGTTTATTCTCCGCTTGATGCCGTAGATCTGGCGGTCAAAAATCCTGACAAGCAGGTCGTCTTCTTCGGCGTGGGCTTTGAGACCACGGCCCCGGCCAACGCCATGAGCGTTCACGTTGCCAAGCGCCGCGGATTGAAGAACTTTTCGCTCCTCGTCTCTCATGTTCTCGTTCCGCCTGCCATCGCAGCCATTCTCGAGTCGCCCGGCAACAAGGTGCAGGCCTTCCTGCTGGCCGGTCATGTCTGCAGCGTCATGGGCTACTGGGAATACCCGCCCTTGGCCGAAAAATTCGGCGTCCCCCTGGTCGTCACCGGGTTCGAGCCGCTCGATCTGCTCGACGGAATCCGCCGCACCGTCATTCAGCTTGAAGCGGGCCGCCACCAGGTCGAAAACGCCTACGAGCGCATTGTCACATTTGAGGGCAATCAGGCCGCGCAAAAGCTGCTGGCTGAGGTCTTCGAGGTCACAGACCGTGCCTGGCGCGGCATCGGTGTCATTCCCAAAAGCGGCTGGCGGCTCAGCGATGCCTACCGCGATTTCGATGCCGAGGAACGCTTCCACATCTCCGGCATCCACACCCAGGAGTCGCCCCTCTGCCGCGCCGGCGATGTGCTTCGCGGAGCCATCAAGCCCGCCGAGTGCTCGGCCTTCGGCAAGGAATGCACCCCGCGCCATCCGCTCGGTGCCACCATGGTCTCCAGCGAAGGTGCCTGCGCCGCCTACTATAACTATGGCCGCTTCATTTCCGCCGAAGACTTGGCCAGCGCAGGCTCAGGCCTCACCGGAGTGTCAAATGTCTGAAAGTCCAAAGTCCGGTACGCCGGACTTTTCCAACTGGTCCTGCCCGCTTCCCCTCGTTGGATATCCCACCATCGTGATGGGTCACGGCGGAGGCGGCAAGCTCGGCAACGAGCTGGTTGAACACCTCTTTCTGCCCGCTTTTCGCAATGCCGCTCTTGAAAATCTCGGCGACGCCGCAGTCCTCGATCTGCCCAGCGGACGCCTCGCCATGAGCACCGATTCCTTCGTCGTGCAGCCCCTCTTCTTTCCCGGTGGCTCCATCGGCGAACTGGCCATCAACGGCACCGTGAACGACCTGGCCGTCTCCGGTGCGATTCCAAAGTACTTGAGCGCCAGCTTCATCCTTGAAGAAGGCTTTCCCCTTGCGCAACTCGCCGCCATCGTTGAATCCATGGCCAGGGCCGCGGCCACCGCAGGCGTCCAAATCGTCACCGGCGACACCAAGGTCGTCGAGCGCGGCCACGGCGACGGTTGCTACATCAATACCGCCGGCATCGGCCTGCTGCGCGACGGCATCTCCGTTGGCCCTCACCGAGCACAACCCGGCGACGCTGTCCTGGTTTCCGGCTTCATCGGCGACCACGGCATGGCCATCATGAGCGTCCGCGAAGGCCTCGAATTCGAAAGCCAGATCCGCTCCGATTGCGCCGCCCTGAACGGCCTCATCGCCGAAGTGCTAGATGCTGCGGGAACCGCTGTCCACGCCATGCGCGACCCCACTCGCGGCGGCCTCGCCTCCACACTCAATGAGATTGCCATATCTTCAAACGTCGGCGTTGCCATCGACGAAACCAGCATGCCCGTGCGCACTGAAGTTCAGTCGGCGTGCGAACTGCTCGGCCTCGATCCGGTCTACGTAGCCAACGAAGGCAAGGCGGTTTTCTTCGTCGCGCCCGAAGCGGCGGATCAGGTGCTCGCCGTTCTGCGTGCCCATCCGCTCGGCCGCGACGCCGCCCGCATCGGCCACGTTACCACCGAGCACAAGCGCATGTTGGTTGCCCGCACCGCCATGGGATCCAACCGCGTCATCCCCACCCAGATCGGCGAGCAGCTACCGCGCATCTGCTAAGTCGCTGCACCTCATTGTTGATCCAGCCCATAGTGACCACAAATTGGGTGCCCCACCCTTCCGCGGCCTCATCGTGGAAGGGCGGGAAACAATACTTCGAGGCTGGGTGCGGCGCACCTCTGCGCCTGCCCATTCCCATAGTGTCTCCGATTGCTCAGCAGGTCCAATCGCCGGGTGGCAGACTCCAAATGTAAGGGCTGCGGGCACGATGCGAGAGCCGCTGGCGCCTGCAGAATCCCGGAGGAAAGCATGACACAAACCGAACATATTCAAGGATCGGAACTCCACACCAAGGCGGCCTACGCACACCTTGCCGCCGCCCACGAGCACAGTTCAGGGGATTGCGCATCTTCTCATGAGTTGGCGAGGAAAGCTCTCAAATGCTCGCTGGAAGCCACCAAGTTCTCCGAAAAGGTCTCGGTGGAAACACCCTTGCTGGCCAAGGGTTAAGGCGTAAACTCCCCGATAGGATCGGTGAGGTAATAACGCCCGCGCAATTGAACTCATAGCACAACTCGGGGGCGACCCCGGAGAAGCGGAACGCTCAAATGCTCATCATTGTTCTAATCATTGTTCTGGTTTTGGTCTTCGGTGGCGGTGGCGGATACTACGGCTACAACCGCTGGGGCGCAGGTGGAGGCGCAGGCATCGGGCTTGGCACCATCCTGTTGATCTTGCTGCTGTGCTACCTGTTGGGAATTATCCACTAGACCACGGTGTTTTTCTGATTAAGTAACTCCCCGTATCTCCATCGAGATACGGGGAGCACTGCGTTTTGCGATTGCTAATAAACCTCTGCCTAAGTCGATGTTTTGAAAGGGCACGACTTCAGTCGTGCTGCAATTGCTTCAAAATGAATCAGGGCTTCAGCCCCAGAGGGAAGGCTCCGTATGGAATAGGACTTAATTAGAGGCCCTCTAAAAGCGCGACCGAGTTCCCCAAACAAGCCATTTATCCTCGCACAGCAATAACTTCCAGAACCTCCACTGGCTCTGCGTCGGGAAATTTGACAGCCACCCCACGCGCCCAATCTGACTTATCGAGGATACCCAGCTCTTTCCCACTGATAACGGACCTGAGCTTGTACTTACCCGCAGGCATAAGGGGTAACTTCACCGTTGCTTCCTGCGCCTTTGACTTATTGAGGAACAGCGCGATCATGCCATTCCCGCTATGCGCCAACCGCGCAAACCCGTCCCACGCCGTCGAGGTAGTTTGCAGCCAGCTGCCGAGCGGGAAGAAGCTTTCGCTGATGCGCGTATTCCTTCTCAGTTTCTTGAACCAGCTTGTCTTTTCGTGATACCACTTGCGGTCCTCGACGCTCAGTCTGCGCAGATCTCCCAGCAGCACCGGTGCAGACCCGGCCGCCGTCGCAAAGCACTCCTGAATCGTCGGAAACTCCGCTTGCATATTCCCGATCAGCATGCTCTCCACAGGCATCGTGGCCGCTCGCTGGTACAGCAGTTGCCGCACCTGTATCGGGCCCGCCGAACTCCGCTCCCGGTCGTTCACATTGCTCATCCAGTCCAGATCGCCCGCCGCCAGCAGCCCCGCGTCGATGATGTGCTTCTGGCCCCAAAGTTCGAAGGTCAAATCCAGCAGTACCTCCGGATGATTCTCATATACCTTGGATGTCACATACGAAATGCCTTCGTAAATCCTGTTCAACGATTCAGCCCAATTGCCGTGGTCGTGCCCCTTGGCCCAGCAGCCCGGCCCCTCGCCGTACGCGTTGAAGACCGTCGTCAGATCCAGCTTGACGTAGGCCAGATGGAAGCGTTCTATTGCGTCGATCACGCGCACGGCCGCGGTCTCTCGAAACGCACTCGCCATGCACATCACCGCCTTCTCCCCCGCCGCCGTCCCGGTGATCTTTGGCGCGCCTTCCTGGTCGCGCGCCACCCACTCCGGATGCTCGCGATACACCGCCGTCGACGTACCGATCGCCGCCAGCGGAATCCATAATCCCAGCCTCATGCCTTTGCTTTCCACAGCTTCCAGCAGCGGCAGCAACCCGCCCGGAAATGCCTTCAGGTCAACCGTGTTCTCGCCGTAATCCAACTGCCAACCGTCGTCGATCGTAAAAATGTCCATGCCCATCGCGCCCGCTGCATCAATCAGTTGCAGCACCAGGTCGTGATTCACGTTGCGGTTGAACGGCTCCCACGTGTTGTAAATCCACGGCGCTCCCTGCCTGTCCACACGCCGCTCCAGAACCTGCGCCGCGTACGACGGCAGCCGCCAATGCGGATCGTTGAACCCATCCCCGTTGCGAAATGTCACCAGGGACACACTCGCCGTCGTGAACGCTTCGCCTGCAGCAATTGAGCGCTCGAATGGCATCAGGTCGGTGTCGTACAGCACGCCGATCCGCACGTGGTCCGCATCGTCCCAGCCCCCAATCTCCGTGCGCTTCATGTAGCCGGGAATCTCGCTGACCACCGCGATGCCGTCGCCTGTGCGGCTATTCGCCACCAGCAGTCCCGCGTCTTCAGAACGCCCGGTGTAGAACACCTCCCGTGGAATCGTTCCATACTGCGTCAGCAGCGTCGTCTCATTATCCGGCCCGAGCGAGATGGCGATTGCCTCAATATTCAAATGAGAAATGCGCAGCGCAGTCGTGCCGGTGTTGCGCAGCACCAGGTGTTTCCTGATCGCCGCATGGCCGCTGTATACCGCGTAAACCACCCAAACCTCAAGCGCAAGTTCCTTGTGACGCAGCCGAACCGTTAGCGACTTGCCGTTGTCAAGCGCAGCCTCGTCCGCGCCCACCAGATCGAACGAGCCATCGGTCCCCGCGCAGCCGTGGCCGTTTGAAAGAAATGAAAACTCCTGCGCCATCCACATCCGCATCGTTGCCGGCAGAATATAGTCCGCATGAGTCTCTAAATCTGAAAGTTGCTGCGTGTAGAGACCCGTCTTCGCCTTGAAGGCCAACGTGCGCTTCAACTGCTCATTGCCGATGGTCCAGGTCCTGTCCGCAATTGGTGCGCCCGCGGTTTCCTCTCCGTTCGCCGCGCCGCCAAATGCCCAGGGTGCGCATGCGCAGCCTGACGCCACCAGCATTCCATTCCGAAGTAGTCTTCTCCTGCTGAGCAAAAGCCGCCCCGTGCTCTTCATAGCCATACTCCAATTTCTTCAGGATTCGTAGCGACCGAATCCTATCACACTGGCAACCGTATGCGTTCCGGAAGAAGCGGCAGACCATCAATGAACCCCCTCTGCCCTCCGCCTCCCACCCGTCACTCTGCCCAATTTTCAATCGAGGGAACCTCTGAATAAGTAGATGTTTTGAAAGGGCACGGCTTCAGCCGTGCCGCAAATGTTGCAAAATGAGCGAGGACTTCAGCCCCCGAGGGACTGCCCGGCGTGGAATAGGACTTAATCAGGGGTTCCCTGGAGTTCATTCTGTCCAGTTTCAGGCCAGCTCTAAGTACCTCGGTGATCGGATAACTCAAAAGTCGAAAAGAATTCATTAAAGTCTTTTAGCATTCCGTCTTAGATTAGTAAAAGCTAAGACCACGGATTGGCACTGGCACTTATCTCCGCCCTCCCCGGTCTTGAAAGGCAGATAACTCCAAATTGATCAAGCTTCCCTCGTACCTGGCCGGAGCGCTCGCGCTCACGGCTTCGGCTTCCTGCGCCCTGGCGCAAGTCACCGCGCATCGCGTTCCCGTCCGTATTGACGAGACGCAGGCGGTCACTCTCTACGGCAACGTGCATCCCCTGGCGCGCGCGGAGTTTGATCAGGGTGCAATGAATGCGGAGACCCGCATGGACAGCATGATCCTGCAGTTGACGCCCTCGGCCTCGCAGCAGGCGGCGCTCGATGCATTGGTTGAAGCGCAGCAGGATTCAGTCTCGCCGCTCTATCATCACTGGCTCACCCCCGCCGAGTTTGGCGCGCGATTCGGTGTCAGTGCGCAGGACAGGGCGCGCGTTGAGGCCTGGCTTGCAGGGCAGGGATTTACCGTGGAAGATACTCCAGCCGGTAACCGCCTTCTAATCTTTTCAGGAACAGCCGGCCAGATATCCGATACATTCCACACTGTAATGCGTCGCTATCAAGTAAACGGAGTTACCCATGTCGCAAACTCCCAGGACCCTCAGGTTCCCTCAGCGCTCAGCGGCGTTGTAAGTGGCATCGTTTCTCTGCATAACTTCAGGCGCAATTCGGAGATAAGTACGCACAGGCCGCTCGGGCCGCAAGTCTCAACCGAACTTCTCCCTCTGGTTAAGACAAGACCGCTCTATTCGGCAGGCAGCACCCACTATCTTTTCCCAGCGGATTTCTCGGCCATCTACGATCTGAATCCGCTCTTCAGCGCCGGCGTCGCGGGAGCGGGAATCACCATCGCGATCGCAGGGCGAAGCAACATCAACATCAGCGACGTGGCCGCCTTTCGCTCGCTCTCCGGCCTGGCCGCAAACGTTCCGGCGGTGATTCTAGCCGGCAGAAACCCTGGCCTGGTTGCAAACGATCAGGACGAGGCGACGCTGGACGTTGAGTGGGCAGGAGCGGTGGCTCCAGCGGCTGCGGTTACGATGGTTGCGGCGGCTTCCACCTCCACCACGGACGGCGTTGACCTGTCCGCGCAATATGCCGTTAACCATGACCTCGCGCCCATACTCAGCGTCAGCTACGGCAGTTGCGAGCAGGACATGGGCTCCACCGAGCGAACCTTTTACAACAGCTTGTGGCAGCAGGCGGCAAGCGAGGGCATCAGCGTCTTTGTAGCTTCTGGTGATGCGGGTGCGGCGGGCTGTTCCTCTGGCTCTGCAGGCAAGGGATCGAAGGCCGCGGTCAATGGACTTTGCAGCTCGCCCTACTCCACCTGCGTCGGCGGAACGCAGTTCAACGAAGGTTCCAATTCATCTCAGTACTGGTCCGCGACTAACTCATCGAGTTATGAATCGGCTTTGAGTTATATCCCCGAGCAAGTATGGAACGAGAGCGCGTCGAGCGGCGGCTCCGGTCTGTGGGCCTCCGGAGGCGGTGCCAGCGCCGTGTATGCGCAGCCTGCCTGGCAAGCGGAAGTCAGCGGTGCCGGCGGTGCCAACGGCATGAGGGCCGTTCCCGATGTTTCCCTGGCGGCCGCATCTCATGACGGATATATGGTGTACCAGAACAATTCCTATTGGATTGTCTCCGGCACTTCGGCTGCAACGCCTGCGTTCGCCGCCATCATGGCCCTTGTGGTGCAGAAAATGGGCGGTGCAGGGCAGGGAAGCGCCAATGCCGGTCTCTATTCGCTCGTCAATGCGCAGCGCAATCCGTTCCACGCCACTCCCTCGGGAAATAACACCGTTCCCGGTGTCGCCGGATTCACCGCCAGCGGCGCAACCTATAATCTCGCCACCGGACTGGGCTCTGTCGATGGTGCGGTTCTGGTTGGCAGCTGGGGTTCTGCGTCGGACCAGGCTGCCAGCGCCGACTTCACGCTCACGGCGTCCTCCGCCGCAGGCAGCATCCCCGCCGGTTCAACGGCCACTTTCACTATCAGCGTTTCAGAGTCAGGCTCCGCCAGGAATGCGGTCACCTTGGCAGCCAGCGCACCCAGCGGCATCAACGTTACGTTCAGTTCGCCCGTCGTTCTCCCCGGTACCCCCGTCAAAGTCACCGTTTCAGCCGCTTCTGCGATTGCCCCCGCAACACAAACCATCGTCATTGATGGCACCGATGCCTCCGGGGCAGCAACGCTTGCCTATGCCCTTACGGTAACGGCGCCGCCCACGCTCGCCATCACTGCCGCGTCGAATCTAGTGGCCTTGGCCCCGGGCGGTTTCGCCACCGTGAGTTTGGGCGCTGTCACCGCCGGTTCATTCAGCGGGAGCATTAACTTCTCCATTAGCGGCCTGCGTTCCGGCGTCACCGCCGCATGGTCCACTAACCAGATCACGCCGGCTCTGGGCGTCGGCGGCAATATCGTAACTCTGACACTCACAGCTTCCGCTCAGGTAAATCCAGGCAATTTCACCTTTGTCGTTTCAGCCGCGGGCGACGGGCTCGTCTCCACTCAGCGCATCACCGTGCAAATGCAAAGAACCTTAGGATGTCCGAGCCTCATGATGCCGCTGCGTGCTCGATGCGGCACACCCATACCGATCCGCGTGCAACTCCCGCAACCCCTCCCGCAACCCCTCCCTCAACCTCTGCGCCTCGACCCTGCGTATCAGTAGAACTTCTCGGATGTCCCCGTTGTGAAACGGCGCGGCCGGGGTATCCCCTGGATCGCGGCGTCGCTAGCGGAGCGGCAAGATCAATGGCTTTACATGTTGCGGAAAAACCTATTCGGGCGGCAGGCCGGGGATTTATCCCCGGTAGATGAGGCATGGAGTCATCGAGGCATTTAAGCCCTGAGGTAGGCTTTTCAGGCCCTTCGCCTTAATCCACGCATTCTTCCGCGGCCTCTTTGGCCCCCGAGGGAAATCTCGTAGGCCTCAAACACCTGATTGTGCAGCAGCCTCCACCGCGACTCAGGCCAATCGGGCAAACCCCTGCTCGATCCGCGCAGGAAGGCCGGCAGACTCCTCAGGCACGTTCTGGCTGATCTCCAGAACCGTGGCTGGTGGCGTGGCCAGCGCCTTCAGTAACTCCACCGTGCCCGGCCAATCGATGGTCCCGTCGCCGGGCCACAAATGCTCGTCCTTGGTGCCGTGGTTGTCGTGTACGTGCACTGAGGCTATCCGGTTGCCCAAGGAAGCAAATGCCTGGGCTACTCCGACAGTGAGGTGAGCATGACCCAGGTCCAGGCAAATCCCCACATTATCCAGATGCCCCAACTCAAGAATCAGCATCAGGTGCTCAGGTCTGGTGGCCTCGCTCAGCAGGTTCTCCACCAGCAGTCGGACGCCCATAGGGCGGGCAAAGGCCCCCAGATGTTCCAGCGCCGTCTGTGCGTACTCCATGGTCCGTTGCGACCAGCCATCGAATCGCTCGCCTAGATGAACAACCAGGTTCTGAAGCGGGATTTGCTCGGCTGTCTCCAGGGCGCGTTTGATCTCGTCCATGGCGTCGATGCGCAGGGCTTTTTCAGGGTGCAGCACATTCACCGCAGGTGCTCCGGCGCGGCCCATCTCGTAGTCAGGGAAGAGCGGCGCGTGCATCGAAAATGGGACAACTGCGTTCGACCGAAACCAGTTGCCGAGCTCAGTTACCTGCTCTCGGCTGGTGTAGTCAAAGTGCTGGCGGGCGGCAAATATCTCCACCGCCTCTGCGCCGGATCGCCCGGCAAGTTCAAGCAGCCCAGGGTGCAGCCGTTGGTTCAGGAACAGATGAGTCGATAGCACACGCAGCATGGTCAAGAGTTTTCCCCGCTTCGGATGGGCCTGGTTGGCCAACCGGTCGCTGCTCCCATTCTCTCATTTTCCAAACTACTTACGTTCATTTCCGCTGTTGCGGAATCTGGTGCGAAACTCAACCGGCCGCAACCGTGGCGGATGGCTTACAGGCCCGCAAGGGCGCGAACTCTCTGGTCTTTAGTGACGGCGGGGAGGAGAGGGAGTCATGCAGAGAATCGGCCTGAATATATTTCGGGGAGAAGGCAGGAGATCTTGAAATCTCCTGCCTGCTCCCCGATAACGCACGACTGAGGAATGGCGTTACTTTGCAAATGCGGGGTTCCCGCCGGTCTCCGCGCACCCTGCGCGACGGTCCAACGGGGCTCCGCCTGTAGATTAGGCCCATGTGCGGAAAGGGGGCTGAATCCCCGCTTCTGTCCCTCGTCGTTCCGTGCCGGGACGCGAGAACCAGCGCACATGGATATGATGTTCCTGCAATAGGGGAAGTTGTCCGTTCATTTTTGAACACTTCGATTCAGTCTTTCAGCATTTTTCCAGTCAACCCTCGGCGCCCGGCAAAAAGAAGCGGACCATGGTCGCAATAATCCGTGCACCCGGTTAGATTGTCTCTCTAGCAGGACCAGGCAGATAGAAAGCCAGTTCATCCGTGTCCTGACAGAAGCACATAGCCCGGCCCCTCAAGGAGCTGGCCCAAAATCGAGGTTTCCAGGGTTATCATGCCTTCATGCTCCTTCTCCGGCGCGCAATCATATTTCTGACTGTCGCCCTGGCTGGCTTGCCGGGTGTGCTTCGGCCACAGAACGCGAATCAGCTCCCGCCCGCCGCCGCGCAAATCCCCACCGCCGAGCAGATTATTGCCCAGATGCAGCGCCATAACCAGCAGCGCACCCAGCAACTCCTGCGCTACCACGCCGTGCGCCATTACCAGGCCGAATACCAGGGCTTCGCCACAAAGCTCGAAGGCGCCTTGGAAGTCGAGGTCAACTACAACGCAGCGTCGGGAAAGAGCTTCCGCATCCTGTCTGAGAGCGGTTCGAAGCTCCTCTGCGAAAAGGTGCTCAAGCGCGCTGTCGAAAGCGAGAAAGAGGCTTCGCGGGACTCTCAGTCAACCGCCCTCACCGCAGCGAATTACAAGTTTCATCTCGCCGGCATCGAAGATCTGGCGGGACGCCCCGCCTACATTCTCGACGTCGAGCCCCTGGTCCCGAGCAAGTTCCTTTACGAGGGCAAAATCTGGGTGGACGCGGTCGACTTCGCCCTCGCCAAGATCGAGGCGAAACCCGCCAAAAGCCCCTCGTTCTGGATCTCCCGCACTACCATCCACCAATCGTTCGCGAAGACCGGCATTTTCTGGTTTCCCCAGCACAACCGCAGCGATACCAAGGTCAGAATTGGCGGCGCCGCCATCTTCAACATCGACTACGGGACCTACCAGATCGAATCCAAGACACCGCAGGAATAAGCCGATAACGCGGCATGTATGCGGCGCGACTTAGCCTGCCCCCTGGCGCTCTCAACGGCCATTGATCAACATCATGGGATCGGGGACGACGCGGCAGGAACTGCCTGCGAGAGGCTTCCAGGTCGAGCCGTCCACGAACGTCACGGAGTTCAGGTTGACCGTGCGCACCGCCGTCATGCCCTCTACCCACAAATCTGCGGCCGCTTCTTTGCCCTCACCCGCGACGAATGTGACATTCAGAGTTCTCGCCGTGTCAGAGGAGTCGGCCTGGTTTGACAGCGCTTGTACTACCCTCCCTTTAGCCGTTAGGCCGCGTACTGTGACCGTGGCCCCCGCGATCTTTCTTAGGTCAGGACTCATCAGGATCAGGTGCAGGCCCTGGCCAGTCCCTTTGGGCGGACCCTTTTCGGCCGCCAGCATGCCCGCCGACCCCACTTGCTGCGCCCGCAGCGACACAGGGCAGCCTCCCATCCCCGGCTGTGGCAAAAGGTAGATTGTCTGAGGAGGTTGCGTGGGCATGGTTTGCGCCGACGCGCCAGCCAATCCGACTGCCCCAATAAGAATCGTGAACGTGAATAAAGCGAATCGCTTCATGGGAGGAGCCTCCCTTCCGATACTTCCAAATTCACACACTTCCAAACAGCACCCGCCCATTGGACGCTGCTCCGGGCGCGCGGTAACATCCTAGTCCGGGTCCACTGCCCGTATCAAGCCGCATAGGCAGGCCTTCGCCTCACTCTGAAACGAAAACCGAAAAGCGCAGGTCATCCCGCCTAGCTGCCCAGCGGAAAGGACTGCCTGTTAGCCAGCCTCGCTGTGTTACCGTTGCATTTGAACGCCCCCGTGCCGGGCCGGGTATTCGGTCTGCACCGAGCCCCTGTGGTCCGGTAGGAATCGGGGCGGCGGGCGTAGACAAAGAGAATGCCACAGTTGCCGGAACCGACATCGTCTTCGCTGCCTGCGAGCCCGGCAACCCTGCCCGGACGCGCCGTTGGCCCCATCCCCGTACCCGCTCCCGCGCCGCAGGCTGCCCCTCACGCGCCGCAGCGGATTCCCCGATGGCTTGAGCGTGTTGAGCTGTTCCTGCGCGTCATGCTGCGCATGTATATTGGCCTGGCCGTCTGCTACGTCCCCTGGTCGCATATGTTCTGGGACCAAAACCCAATTTTTGTCCATTTCCCCACCCTCGCCACGTACGCCGCCAGCGGCGCGGTACGCGGCATCGTATCGGGTCTGGGCCTTTTGAATCTGTGGATTGCGTTTTCCGACGTCATCCGCCATCGGGATGGATGAGCCATGAGTGATACCGGGCAGGGAACTGGGAACAAGGAAAAGGAAGCGGCGCTGGCCGCCGTCATACCCGGCAACGGTGCGCCTCCGCCGCTTGAACGCGCCCCCTTGGCCTATGAAAATCCGGCCTTTCTCAACAGCGCCGATGGCCGCCTCATTCGCATCTTGTCGGAGTACACAGAGCCCCTGGCCCGCTTCCGCCGCGAGCAGATTCAAGACACGGTCGTGTTCTTCGGCTCCGCGCGCTTTCGTGGACGCGAAGAGGCCGACCATGCCCTGGAACTCCTTGAGAACACCGGATCCCGCCAGCCTGCCCCCAGCCACGAGCAGCCTGCCAGCGCTCCCCAGATTGCCGAGGGTACAGCGTCCGAGCTCCAGCGCAGGCGCGCCGTCGCAGCCGTCGAAATGGCCCGCTACTACGAGGATGCGCGGCGCCTCTCCCAGTTGCTTACCCACTGGGCCAAAACCATTCCCTCGCGGCGTCATCGCTTTGTCGTCACCTCCGGCGGCGGTCCCGGCATCATGGAAGCCGCCAACCGCGGCGCATGGGAGGCCGGCGGAAAAACCATCGGGCTCAACATCCGCCTGCCTTTCGAGCAGTCCCCCAATCCCTACATCACCCCTTCGCTTAACTTCGAGTTCCACTACTTCTTCATGCGCAAGCTCTGGTTTGCCTACCTCTCCAAGGCCCTGGTCGTCTTTCCCGGCGGATTCGGAACCCTCGATGAAATGTTCGAGATCCTCACCCTGGCCCAGACCCACAAACTCGCCAAGAAGATCACTGTCGTCATCTACGGCTCGGAGTATTGGAAGAAGGTCTTCAATCTCGATGTCCTCGTCGACACCGGCGCCATTTCACCCAAAGACATCGAGCTGTTCCAGTTTGCCGACACCCCCGAGCAGGCCTTCGAAATGCTGCGCCGTGGACTCGCGGAGAACTATCTCGTTGCCGAGGCGGCTTCAGGCAGGCTAGCCGAAAGCCAGCAGATCCCCCCAGGTGAAGAACTCATGGCCGGCTGGACTGTCGAGGACTTCCTCGGACCTGAACTCGCCAAGACCAGCAAATAGAGTCTCTTACGCTTCTGTTTTCTTCCGGGTTTCCTCGGTCTTTGTAGCCAATATCACAGTCCGTTTCCGCCCCTTCATGTAACACTTTGGGTTCCCCTGTTTATTGAAGGGTAATTTGCCTCTTGTTAACCTCCCGTTTACGGCGAGGCGTGGATACTGGCTTCAGATATCCGGGTACGATCGCGGATCAAGGAGCAGAAATGCCCGCTTCCACCATCTCGTATCTATGGCGTGACCAGGACGCTCCCAAGAGCTTCCGCACCGGCGTCTCGCTGCACAGTCACACCAACCAGTCCCAGGAAACCCTCGACTTCCTCGCCAACTTCGGCAACCAGTTCCCGGTAATGCGCCCCCTGCTTGCCCGACTCGAACAGCGCGCCGAGAAGTTTCATGGTGTCCGCCTCGACTATGCCGCCAGCTATTGGACACCGCCCATGACCCCTAGGCTGGCCTTTGATCTTGAATCCCGGCAGATCGAAAATCTTGACGTGGCCCCCATGGTCTCCATCTCCGACCACGACAACATCAACGCACCCATGCTGCTGCGCACCGTGGCCAGCGCGCGCCACATCCCCGTCTCCGTCGAGTGGACCGCTCCCTACGGCAGCCAGCAGGCCTTCCACCTCGGCGTTCACAACCTCCCCAGCGCCCGTGCCGCACAGTGGATGGCCACCCTCCACGAGTTCACCGCCAATCCTTCCGACACACGGCTTACTGAGATTCTCGTCGCCCTCCACGAAGAACCCAATGTCCTGGTGGTCTTCAATCACCCCTTGTGGGACCTCTACCTCATCGGCAAGGAGAAGCACGAGTTTCTCGTCAACGAGTTCCTCCAGAAGAACGGCGCTTTCCTCCACGCTCTCGAACTCAACGGCCTCCGCAACTGGGATGAGAATCGCGCCGTGCGCCGTCTCGCGGAGCAGTGGAACATGCTGCTTATCTCCGGCGGCGACCGCCACGGCGTCGAACCCAACGCCAACATCAACCTCACCAATGCCGCCACTTTCACTGAGTTCGTCCATGAAATCCGCCGCGACAAGATAAGCAATGTCCTCTTCATGCCGCAGTACGCCGAGCCTTGGAAGCATCGCCTCCTGCAGTCCACCATCGATGCCGTCCGCAACTATCCCGAGTTTCCCCAAGGCTCCCGCAACTGGGACGAGCGCGCCTACCATCCTGACGCCAACGGCGTAATCCGCCCGCTCAGTGAGTTGTGGCCAAACAACTCCGCGCCTTTGATCATGCGTGCCATGATCGCCTTGGTTCAACTCATGGGCAGGGGGCCGGTCGCCGGCGGCCTGCGCTTGGCTTGGAGCGATTCTCAACAGCTGCGCCTCGCTCTCGGTGAGTTCGATAGCTAAGAGCGACCAGCGCGCACCGTCGCAAAAAAGCCAGTGCCCCATCCATTCGCCTTTTTTCGGGTGAATGGGTGGGATACCACGAATCTCAACTGGCCCTCTTCATGAGGAGTCACCGAAGCGCAGCGAAGGGAATCCCAGGACCTGCGGTTGTTCCTTTAGCCCAACCCGATTAGGCCGATCTGAGCATCAACAACACATCGGGTGCCCCATCCTTGAATCGTCCTTTGATTCAAGGGTGGGTAGGCAACAAACCCAATCTCGATTTCGTCGAACCAAAACCTCTATACACGATTCCCAACCCTCAGGGAATCGGAGCCAATCATGACCGCGAGTCCTCCCCGCGTTGCCTACTTCCCCGACTCCTTCCACGAGATCAATGGCGTCGCTCACACCAGCCGCCACTTTGAGGACTTCGCGCGCCGCCACAATCTCCCCTTCCTTTGCGTTCGCGCCGGAGACCGCGCCCAGGCCGTCGTTGAAGATGGCAGCGTGTGGTCCCTCGAACTACCCCGCGGATTTCTTTCCTTTGCCCTCGAAAAGGACCTCCGCTTCGATCCCGCCTATCTGCGCCACATGCCCCTCATCGGTGAAGTTCTTGATCGCTTCCAGCCCGATCTCATTCACATCACCGGTCCCAGCGAGGTCGGCATGTTGGGTGCGGGCCTCGCCCACCATCTCGAATTGCCCTTGGCCGCCAGTTGGCACACCAACGTGCACGAGTACCTGGCGCGCCGTTCCAACTGGTTCCTGCGTCTGCTTCCCCAGCGCCAGTCTGCCTCCACCGGACAGAAGATTGAAGACCTGGCTATGGCCGCCGCGTCCATCTTTTACTCCGGCGCGCGGGTGCTGTTCGCGCCCAATCCCGATCTCTGCGCACGACTCCAGCTCACCACCGGCCGCCCTTGCCACCTAATGCCCCGCGGTGTCGACGCAGAACTCTTTCATCCCGCTAAGCGTCGCCGTGGTCCCCACGACCGCAATAAGATCCTGGGCTTCGTCGGCCGCCTTTCGGTCGAGAAGAATGTAGCCTTGCTCGCCCAGGTGCAGCAGGAGTTGGAGAAACTCGGCCTGACCGATTTCCGTTTCCTCATCGTCGGCCACGGTGCCGAAGAGAACTGGCTGCGCCAGCATCTGCCTCGCGCCCAGTTCCCCGGCATCCTGCGCGGCGAAGCGCTGGCCGAGGCCTACGCCGGCATGGATCTGCTTGTCTTCCCCTCTCACACCGACACCTTCGGCAACGTGGTCCTTGAGGCTCTGGCCAGCGGAGTTCCCGCCATCGTCACCCCCAGCGGCGGCCCCTGCACCATCGTCCGCGATCGCGAAACCGGACGCATCGTTCCCGATGACGAATTTGCAACCGCCATCGCCGCTGTCCTCGCAGATCCGGCAAGACACGACCAGATGCGCCACGCCGCCCGCGCCCACGCCCTCACCGCCAGTTGGGACAAAGTCTTTCGAGACGTCTACTCCGCCTACCAAACCATCCTTCCGAACTTCGGCCGGGAGGGACAACCTTGCTGGCAGCCGCCCGCTCAATCCCAAAAATCTAGCTCAGCCCAATTTGCATATAATTACCCGCCTTCGGCGCACAATTGAAACAGTGAGAAAGGAAGTGGACCATGAGAATCTCTCCTGCAAGTACGCGCGCATCCCGAGAAGCAAAGCCGGAGACACCCCCCTCCCACCCCACCCTCCCTCCTACCCACCCCCCCTACCCCCAGTCTCTCGTACAGAAATAGGGACTCAGAACTCAGCGCCCACGAAAATAAGCCGCTGAACAATCTAGGAAACCCGCAAACCCGTCCGCAAATCCAGCGCAAACGGCGTCTCCTTGTCGGTCCTCATCTCCCAGCCAAGCCCGCGCATCAACCCGTCTTCGATGCCGGTTATCGTCAAGCCTTCGTCCGAGAGCTTTTCCGAATCCCAGGCTTGCCCATCGCGACTCCAGGCCAGCACCGACCGATGCCCAACAAAGAGCAGCAGCCCAGCATCCGCCAACGCCTTCACCTCCAGCACCGGCCTCAAGGGAATCATCGCAAACCGTTCCGGCGCGGCGGTGTCGATCAGGTACGCATAGCCGCCCGAGACAGCGCACAACCAATCCGGGTGCGGCGTCGCCCAAATCCCATTGGGAACCACCGGATCGCGAAACCCCAGCGCACATGTAGCCAAAAAAGGCCGCACATCCCGCGCGGGTTCAGCCGGGCACTCTGACAAATCTCCGTGCCCCATCCATTCGCCATCTTTCCGGCGAATGGGTGGGACAGCAGAAAACTCAATCTCATTTCGTTCGTGCGCCGCCGTAGGCCGCACCAGCACTTCCAGCGCCCCGCGCTCCACCTCTTCCGCGTCCCGTGGATAAACGAAGTGCCGCGCCGGCAGAATCGCGGGCCGGGCCGCAAGCACCTCAGCCTCCCAACTGCGAGGAAAACCGAAATCCACTGTCGGAACAGGCGCGCCCACGTCCCTCAAACTCCCACAAACCGCTCGACCCGCTCGCGCACGCTGGCGATGCCCAGGCCCAGCACCGCGCCGCCCTCAATCAGCGGCAGCAGCTTGTCGAAATCCGGTCCCGAATGAGCGCCGGTCAGGGCAATCCGCACCGGATGAAACAGGTCCTTGCCCTTCGCGCCGCTCGCAGCCTTGATCTCGTTCATCCAGACCTTGAACGTCTCCGGAATCACCACGCCGGTATGCGCGCGGACCCGGCCCGCCAACTCGCCCAGCACCGTCTGCGCAGAGTCAACGGCCAGCACCTCGGCGTTTTCTTCGCTCATGCGCGCCGCCTCCGCGTCGAATCCGAACACGAACGCGGTCTTTGCCGGTAGCTGTTCGAGACAATCGACATAGGGCGCAAAGACAGCCACCAGCCGTGCAAACCAGTCCTGAATCGCCCCGGTCGCGGCATCCTGCGCCGGCAGCCGGTCGGCAAAGTACCGCCACGTCAGCGCCACCACTCGTTCCGGCGCGGCCAGCTTCAAGTAGTGCCGGTTCAGCCAGTTCAGCTTTTCAAAGTCGAAGATGGCCGGGCTCGGCGTCACCCGCTCCAGCGTGAACGCCCGCGTCAGCTCCTCCAGCGTAAAGGTCTCGGTCTTGCCGTCTTCCGCGCCCCAGCCCAGAAGCGCCAGGTAGTTCACCAGCGCCTCGGGCAGGTAGCCCATCTCACGAAAGGTTGCAATCGAAGTAGCCCCATGCCGTTTCGAAAGCCGCTCCCGGTCTGCGCCAAGAATGGTCGAAAGGTGCGCAAACTCCGGCACAGCCCAGTCGAAAGCCTCATAGATCGCCACCTGCTTGGGCGTATTCGACAAGTGGTCGTCGCCGCGAATCACGTGCGTGATCTCCATCAGCGCATCGTCCACCGTCACCACGTAGTTATAAACCGGAATCCCAGCCGAGACACCGCTCGCCGAACGCACCAGCACCGGATCGCTGACCGTCTCTGCTGCAAACTCCACCGGTCCACGCACCAGGTCGTGAAACCGCAACGGCCGGTCTTCAATCCTCAGCCGGACTGCGAAGTGTTTTCCCTCGGCCAGATTCTTTTCGATCTCCGTCGGCAACAGGTTTCGGCACCGTCCGGAGTAGACCTGCGAGCCATGCTCAGCCGCAGCCTGCTTCCGTTCGATCTCCAACTCTTCCGTCGTGCAGAAGCACCGGTAAGCCTTGCCCTCGGCCAGCAGCCGTTCCGTGTGCTCGGCATAGAGAGCAAGCCGTTCGGACTGCCGGTAAGGGCCAAAATTTCCCACTTCCGGCTCGCCCGGTTGCCCTGGCCCTTCGTCCCAGTCCAGCCCAAGCCAGCGCATGTCCTCCAGCAGTTGCGCCTCGTACCGGACTTCGGACCGTTCCAGGTCCGTATCCTCGATCCGCAGCAGGAAATCGCCGCCCGTATGGCGTGCAAAAAGCCAGTTGTAAAGAGCCGTACGCGCATTGCCCACGTGCAGCAATCCGGTAGGCGAGGGAGCAAACCGAACGCGTGTCCTCTTGGTAGTCATCACACTCCTGATCATAGACGCGGTGCTCCGGCTCCAGCGATCGCATCGTTTCCAAAAACAAAGACCCTATTGTCCCGAATCTGAAGTTCCCGTCAAAACTGAGCTTTCATCGTGAGCATCTTTACTCGTGGCAGCGCGTTACGTCCAGGGATGAACAGCCGCTGTCTACCTCGCACAATAGCCCCGTGCCCCATCCATTCGCCTCTTTTCTGGCGAATGGGTGGGAAAGCAACCAACTTAATCCCGGCGTCTTGAGCGAAGACTAAAATCCGGCTGTTATCCTGCCCACAAAATTGAACTGCCATCCTGAGTGACCGAAGCGCAGCGAAGGGAATCGAAGGACCTGCGGTTCGGGTCTCCGATTTATGCAACGAACTTCGGATTCACCACACTAGGAAAAATGCTCCCAGCCCCGCGGCTCCAGGGCTTGCTTATCCCGCCCGCTCACTAGCACAACCCGCGGCCTGCCCTTCCGGACCGGAACCATGCGCCCGATCTGCGTCACGGCAACCCCGCCAATCGCTCGCGGCACGCGCGTCGATGCCGGAGCCGTAAACAGCAACTCGTAATCCTCGCCGCCGTTCAGCGCCTGGGCAAGGCTGGCGGCTCCATGAACAGGCAAGGCAGCCTCATCCACTTCGGCAGCCACGCCCGACTCCTCGCAAAGGTGCGCCAGATCCGTCGAGAGCCCGTCACTCAAATCGATAGCCGCAGAAGCCAGCCCGCGCCGCACCAGCCAGAGCCCCTGAGCAATGCGAGGCTGTGGATAGAGATGCGCAGCCAGCTCCGCCACAAATTTCTTTGGAATCTTCAGAGCCCGCGAACCAACAGACCGTTCGCTCAGTCCCGAGGCTCCAGCCAGTTCAGCCAGCCGCGCTAGCCCCGCCGCTGCTCCGCCCAGCTTCCCGGTCACATAAAGCACGTCGCCCGGCCGCGCGCCGGAGCGCAGCAGGGCCTTGCCGCGAGCAACCGCTCCCACCAGCACAATGTCGGCTAGAGCCACCGGCGACTCTGCCAGATCGCCTCCGGCCAGCGGAGTCTCCTGGGCCTCTGCCAGGTTCAGCAGCCCGTCCAGAAACCCGGTTACCCAAGGCCGTCGCCGCCCCTGCGCTTTGGTCAGTTCCCGTGGCAACCCCAAAGAAAGAAAGGCCGCAACCGGCCTGGCGCCCATCGCCGCCAGATCGCTCAAGCCGCGCGCCAGCGCCCGATGCCCCACCGCCTCCGCTGGATGCCAATCCAGCCGAAAATGCCGCTCTGTGATCGACAAATCCGTCGTCACCGCCAGTTCCTCGCCCGCCCGCAGCCGTAGCAGGGCACAGTCGTCGCCAATTCCCAGCCGTACGCCTCCACCCGTCGCCCGCCCGGCGCGCTGCCGAATCTGGCCCAGCAGGGCGAGCTCACCGCCGCTCGAAGTGCCTTCCGGCTTTAGTCGCATTTCTGGATCATAGTCACTTCAACTCCCAAAATCGACCTCCTTCAAATCCAGGAACACAGCTCGGGTCTTTGCCGCAAGCCTACCGGATTTCGTTGACCCGGCGGTGTGCAATTTGGTACGCTTGACATTGTTCCAAGCTTCGCGCTCCCCAGCGCATACGTTTGTCAATGGGCTATAGGCCCGTTTGTAACACGCCATTTTTTGCGTACTCGGCGAATTGCGGCCCTGCGGGTTGCAGGGATGAAAGGCAAACATGCTACGCAAACGCTATTACATTCTCTTCGTTGCCAGGGATGACGATGGGCGGATTCGAAAGATCCCGCTCCCGCTTCACTATGCCTACGGATTCGTTGCCGCCGCGCTGGTCGGGGCTTTCACGATCGTTGGTCTGGCTGGCTCCTACACCCGCATGTTGCTCAAGACCGAGAGCTACAATCAGGTCCGTCAAGAGCGCGAGACGTTGCGCAAAGACTACAAGCAGATGGCCCAGATCGCACACGACCGCGATGTGCAGGTGGCCTCACTGGGCGCCCTCGCCAATGAAGTTACTGCTCTCTATGGCCTCCGCCAGAACAAACTGGCCTCCTCCAAGCCTCCCGCCGCCGCCAGCGCCGCCGAAGCACCTACCCCGGTCACTTTGTCACAAACAGACGATCCCAGCCAGCAGCAGATCGCACATTCCATCGATCAGTTTTATACGCTTCGCACAGAGGCGCTCTCGGGCCGCATCTCCCGTGCCCTTGAAGGCGGACTTTCGCCCAATTTTTCGGGCGACTGGACCACGCTGGCTGACGCCCCTTCCCTTTGGCCCATCGAGGGACGCGTAGGCTCCAGTTTCGGGGCGCGCGAGGATCCATTCAATGGCGAAGGCGCCTTCCACTCCGGACTTGACATTGACGCTCCTTACGGAACTCCCGTTCGCGCTGCGGCTGACGGTCAGGTGAGCGGCGCATCCATGGGTGCGGGATATGGACGTGAAGTTGTACTCAATCACGGTCACGATGTACTCACCATTTACGGGCACCTGTCCGCTATGGCTGTCGTTCCCGGCCAGCATGTGAATCGTGGTCAGGTCATTGGCTACGTGGGCCAGTCAGGACGCGCCACCGGCCCGCACCTGCATTATGAAGTGCGTGTCCACAACGTTCCAGTGAATCCGCACAAATATCTCCGCACGACCTACGAGCAGGTTGCCAATCTCGATAGCAGTGCGGAACCCGCCAAATAAGCGGCTTCTTCTGAAATGTAAACAGCGGCTCCCATTAGTGGGAGCCGCTGTTGTTTTCTGTAGTCAATTAGCCTGATTGCCGCGACTGCTATTTGGACTGCGGATTCGTAGTACAACCATCCAATACGAAATTGAATACTCCCGTGCCGACTACGCTCATGTTGAGCGTGGATGGAAGTGGAAATCCCTGGACGATCTGGTATTCGATTGCCACGTTCATATCCTGCGCCCGTTCGGGCGGACTGCCCGCAGCCAGAATGTGTGCCTGGAAGCTGTTTACCAGCAAGCCCTTGTCAGTGGATTTGTAGGCAGGCACAAAGTCTACCGTCGCCTCTTTCATCACCACGTTGAAATGCTGCAGCAGCAGTTGATTGTCAATCACTTCGGTCACTTTTGTGCCGCCCGAATCAGCTTGCAGCGTGTAACCCGTCTCGCCTTTAGTAATCTCAATGCCTGCCGAGTTTTCGGGCACAACGGAGCCGTCTACAAAGGGTGTCCAGAACTGCATAAATCCCTGCAGTGTTTGCTCCGTCGCTTGGTGCATACTCGCCAGCAGTGCCGTGGAGTCGGTATCCAGCGGCCTCCCGGGGTCCGAGGTCTCGACCCATTCAAGTGTTGAACCTCCCTTCAGCCTGCCATGCAACGTAATGCCGACCGACTTGAGCAGAACGATGCGTGGATCGTTCTCAGCCACTGCATCGCCTTTGCTGGCACTTACAAAAAGCGTGTGCCACTCCGGATGCACCGCGCAGTCAAACGCAACCAGCCCGGCCTTTGCTGTCGAGTAGTACAGCTTCGCCGCTTTCGCGAGCATCTCATCGTTTGCGTTTGTTTTGACCGCGGGCTGGCTCTTGGCTGGCGCAGCGGCTTGTGCCGCCAGGCTTTGCGCATGGGCCACACCCATCAGGCCAACGGCAATCAATAGAGCGAAGAGTCGTGCCGGTAATGCAAACAGACGTGGGTTCATCAGCGAGCCTGCTTTCACAAGGGTTTGGGGTATTGTGCTTCTTTTGATCGCGATCCGGCAAGGCCAAAGCGCACCCTCTGCGTGGTATCGTTGCCTCGGGTCATCTCCCAGGAGGATTTGCCGTGCGTCTCCGTCTTCGCTGGCTTGCCGTTTTGCTTGCCTTGGCTCTTCCCGCTGCCGCGCAGGATCGCGCCGGCGTGCAAACCGCCTTTGCCCGTGCCCAGCACCTCAAGCGCGGCATCAATGTCTCGCATTGGTTTTCCCAGAACCCCAGTGACTACTCGGCGCAGCACACCAATACCGAGACCACGACCGATGATATAGCGCTCATCGCGCACCTCGGCTTTGACAATGTCCGCCTTAGCATCGACGCGGTTCCCCTGGAGCAAGCTCCGCTCGGAGCAGACGGCCTCAACGGCGACTTCCTCGGCCGTCTGGACCGCGCTGTGGACACCATGCTCGCCGACGGGCTCGCCGTCCAGATCGACCTCCATCCCGAGGACAGCTATAAGCAGCAGTTACGCACAAACGACTGGAATGTCGATCGCCTGACCATGCTCTGGCGCAAGCTGGCCGCACACTACGCAGGTCGCGACCCCGAGCGCGTCTTTTTTGAAATCCTCAACGAGCCCGAGGTCGGCGATCCCTATCGCTGGGCCGGTATCCAGGCTCGCGTCGCGGCGGCCATCCGCGAGGTCGCGCCCCGCCACACCATCATCGCCACCGGGCCCAATTACTCTGACCTCCAGGATCTGCTCACCCAGCATCCTCTCGCCGATGGCAACGTCATCTACAACTTCCACTTCTACGATCCCCACGAGTTCACCCATCAGGGCGCCAGTTGGGGCCTCTCCTGGTGGATCTACGAGCACGGCATCCCCTACCCTCCCACGGAAAGTTCCATGCACGAGCTGATTCGCCAGGTTCCCGACCCCGCCCAGCGTTTCCAACTGGAGAACTACTGGCTCGACCGCTGGGACGGCCACCGCATTCGCCTGCTCATCGACGAGGCGGCCGACTGGGGTAAAGCCAACAACGCTCCGCTCCTCTGCAACGAGTTCGGCGCTTATCGCCAGGTCACTGACCCGGTCTCGCGCAATACCTGGATTCACGACGTCCGCACGGCGCTGGAAGACGACGGTATCGGCTGGGCCATGTGGGATTATCACGGCGGCTTTGGAGTCGTCACCGGCAAGCGCGGTCAGCCCGCGCAGGTGGATGGAGCCACCGTGGGAGCTTTGGGACTCAAAGAGAAGTAGCCTGTCCACACTCGCGAGTGCGAACAAAGGCCGGGTGGGCTCGCATCGAACTCAATCTCCGAGCTTCTAATACCCGCCTATAGAGCAACCAAGCCTATTGCTGCTTGCCCGATTCAGCTCCTGAACTACCGCCCTGTTCCACGCCGGCCAGAAAGCTCGGCGGCAGCACAGCCGTTACCACCACCCGGTCCCGCTTCTGCGTCACCTCGGCGGTCTTCAGCAGCTCCCTGAGGTCTCTGTTGGCGGAGTTCTCGGCAAGCGGCAACGTGAAGCCCCGAGCCAGCGTCACCACTGTAGCCAGTGCGGCTGCCTGGCTGGTGGCCTTGTCCTCGCTCGGCGCAATCTCTTCCACGCGCAGGTGCAGAGACCCGGTCCATCGCAGGCTGGCAATGATGGTCGAGTTGGACTCCAGTGGCAGCTTGAAACCAAACACTGTAATCGCGCCGCTCTCTGAGAAGGGCAGCCCAATCTGCCCCACCCCCCACGCCAGCGACAGCAGGGGCACGTCGTGGAAGTGCCGTGCCAGCAGAGACGAGCCGGCAAATGGCAGCGCCGCTGTGCGGTGCCGGTCGAGCATCGAGTGAATTTGCTCCGGAGTGGGTGTGTTCGAGATCGCGATCATGTCGTAGCCGATCTGCGCCACCCGCACCGTGCGCCCCTCGGAGGGAACGCTGTACACCGTGTGTCCGGCGTAGCTCTCGCGCGCAGTTGCATGCAGATCAAGCCAATCGTTGAGCCGCTTGCCGGTCAGCCTGCCCACCAGCACCATCGAGTACGCAACCGGCCCATTGGGGCCGTTCGGGTCCTGCATCCGGTGCAGCGCAATGGCCGCCTGGTCCAGGTCGCGCTCCGGGTCAATGCCGACCGCATCGATGAACTGCTGATACTCGGCCACCCGCTGGGGCGGCTTCAGACTCTTGAAATGCGTGAATGTCCGGATGGGCTTGAGGTTGAAGTAAACGATGCCGTCGGACTCAGGCAGCAGTCGCGCGGCCTCGGGCGGGGCCTTGGACCGCAGAAAGACGGCCACGGCCAGCATGAGCAGGACCGCGGCCACTATCCAGAGCGTTCTTCTCGTACGTCGGTTCATGTGGGTCCGTCAAGGATACCCTATCACTCCGGCGCGGAGTTCGAGGTCTCGACAGGCAGGCCAGGGCAATCGCATGAACGAGGTTCTGCTGTGATAAAAACCTTCGGCGCGGCCCTCCGGGGTGCGAAAGCACCAGCACGATGCAATCCCCGGATTAAGCTGCGCTTCATCCGGGGATTGCATCGTGTCTTCCCTCCGCGAAGACCACAGTTTCTCCTCCGATTCAGCGATGGATGAATCCCATTTTGCCAACAAAAAACCTTCATGCGATTGACCTGACGGGTGGGCTGTGCAACTCCACTCCAACGGAGTGAAGCCGGTCACCCATTCCATCTATCCTAAGGTCAGTTTTTGACGGTCATCGCGTCTGAATTGACGGCTTTCTTGCCAGTGATTCCTTCGAGCCCGGCCAGCAGGCCACGGTAGTCGTTCTTGTCCGCCTGGAATGCAAAGCCGCCTTTTTTCCCGTCGCTATCCCAAGTCAGGCCGATGAAGTGCTTCTTCGACTTTGACAAGGCCAGCAGTGCGCCAATGCCGAGAGAGATCACGGCAACACCGATGGCGGCCCCCACTCTCCGATGAACATCCTGTCCATAGCTGATTTCCGTGACTGCAGCGGCCGGGATGACGATAACTTCCGTCTTGTCTTTCATGATGCGAATGTTGCTGCCCTCGATGGACAGCTTCATGCCAGTTCCCGCCTTGGCGTTGGGAACAGACCCGCCATCGTAGACAACTTTGTAACTGTTATCGCCCGCAAGAGCGCTGAGTGGAAATAGGAAGCATAAGAAGATTGCCAGTAGCCTCTTCAATTCTTTCACCTTTCGAAATGGAACTTCACCCTCCAGTTGAAAACAGGAAGAGCTAGCTTGGAGGGGTTACCGAATCATCCCCCCAAAGACCGGTTTTTCGTAAGTAGATTTCGCCTCTGGTCAGGTTTCACTCCCGCCGTTCGGGTCGGACCAGCAGACATTATGCCAACACAGTGAATGGAACCGCCGGGCGGCTTGAGGACTCTGTGGGAGGAGGTCCGAATGGGCTTGAAAGTTGACATAAACAATGCGACCCGCTTCCGGCAGCGGGCGCGCGGCATCTGGTGGAGTCGTTGAGCGCAGAAAGAAAGGCCACAACCGCAAATACGGGGCTGCGGCCAGTATTCAGAGAGTTCTGCTCGTATGTCGGTTCATGAGGGTCCGCCAAGAACCAAGGCGTCATCTGGACGACGGCTCTGCCCAGCACCCGGCCTACACATCTCCTGAGCAAAACTCAGTGTTTCTTCTTGTCAAGATAGAGGCCGATTCTCATCTTGTTGAATTGTTTGTCGAGCGCTTTTCCAAATGTCTGCTCTGATTGGTCCACGAACTTTGTACCAAAGCTTTCTGCGTTGGAGAGCCTGGCGAATCCGATGATTTCGCCCGTTTTCGCATCGGCCATGGTGAGGATAAGAGTGGCATTGGATGCGCTGTTGGGGCCGCCGACCAGAAAGCCCATGGATTTCTTTCCGCCGGTGAGCACCTTTCCTTCACCTTCCACGAAAACCAGCACGTCAGATTTTGCAGCGCATGGCAGGAGAGCCACCTCGTCCCCGAGAGTGAACCGCGCTTTTGCAATGTCCTTTGGCTTCTTGTTGAGCTTGCCTGCGATGTCGCCGTACTTTTGCTCAATCTGCAGGATGACCTGCCGGATTTCGTCGTCACTTGCGGCGTTGGCGCCAGCGTCAGTGGCTGGGAGGAGCTGAACCCCTGCTGTCTTAAGATGAGCTTCAACAAGGTTTGCCAGAGTGGTCGTCCAGTCATCGGATTCTTTTGACATCCCCTCCTTCCCCTTCATGCCCAGCCTTGAGAGTTTGGCCTCAGCGGGCATCATGCAGGCGCTCTTGATCTGAAACTCTCCCTTGAGGACCTTGGGGTGTTCGTATGACCACGATGGTGTTGTCGCGTAGGCGCCCACGGTGACGACTGCACAAACAGCGGCCGCCAGCAGAACTTCAACTTTCAATCTCATCGGATGCTCCTCGTCTATGCGGATTTCAAGTTTTTTTCGGTCTGAAACGGGCAAAGAACGCTAGTGCGTAATGGAAAGGCTTGCAACCTTCTGCATGGCCGCCAAACGGCGCTCGATGCGCAGGTGATCGATGCTGGTCCCCGCCACCAAGTCCAGATAGGCCTTGTATTCAACTGCGGCATCGGCGTATTTGCCCTCATCTTCGTAAAGGAAGCCAAGTCCACGGTGGGCCTGCGAGTAGGTCGGATCGGACTGTAGGACACTCTTGTACAGAGTTTCAGCCTGGGTACGATTTGCTTGAAGAGTGGCCGGGCCGTCCGGCTTCCCCAGAAGTCTCTTCTGCTCCTCCTGCTGAGTCATTGAGAAATATTCCTTGCGATGTTCGGCCTGTCCGTGCCGATTGCGCTCGTCATCGGATGGTATCTTGGCCTTCGCGCCTAGGCTACGGTAGGAGTCCGCCAAAAGGACCTGATACTTTGGGACATCCGGAAACAACGAGGTCAGCCGCGTAGCCCGGTCCACAGCAGTGCGTTCGCGGCGGCTGTTCAAGTCGGATTCGATGTCGGCACAAATCGCTGGAGTCACTTTGCCGAGGAAGTCCTTCTCTGCGCCGTTGATCGGGTTCGCGGGCTTATTTGTAGTTGCATAAGCGAGTGCGAATGTGCGGCGGTCCGTCAATTTAGGGTGGTCGCGGTAAAAGCCCTGAAACGGTTCGTATTCGAGCTTGCTGTCCTCGTCCAGCAATTGGAATGAGCGCGCCATTGCCGTTGGGTCATAGGAGGCTGCTGTCATGGCCTTCAGCCCATCGCTGTCGGCTTGGCGCTCCATCTCTCGTGAATAGCCGAAAATTGAGGCCACGAGGACCTGGCTTGAGACGGCCGCGCCCAGTTGCACGGCAGCACCGAAGAGCAGCGCGGCTTGGGAAAAGTTCGGGCCCACAGGCGCGGCTGAGGCGACGATTTGGAGAATGTTGATTGTCAGGGCTTTTTTGCGAACGCTGCGGTTTTCCAGGTAACCGTGACGCTCGAATACGTGAGCGGTTTCATGGCCAAGCACCCCGGCGAGTTGAGCCTCGCTCTCCAGCAACGACAACAGGCCCGTCGTCACATATACCGATCCATTGGGCAGAGCGAACGCCTGCACCATGGGATCGCGCAGGGCCCGGAACTTGAACTGAACCTGTTCCGGGCTTGGACGATTGCCGAGAACGCGCTTGCCCACCGAGTCCAGATAGGCCTGAAGATCCGGGTCCTGCAGCAAAAGGCCCTTTTTGCCGTACTGCGCGTCAATCGCGTTGCAGTCCTCTAATACCTGCCTGTCAATATCGTTAAACTTGAATTCCGAAGCAGCCTTGTCCTGATCCTGAGCGCAGAGCCGCGAAACAGGAGACGTCCAACCGAACGTAATGGCCAAAACCGTCAGAGTTATGAGTACAGAGCGACAACGCATAAGCTCACCTCAAAACTTGCTATTAGGGGGTCCGATTTGAATGTATCCAGAAATCGCGAATAAAAAACTCGCGTATATTACTCTCCTCCAATGCAGAGCGCAAATCAAGCTTTTCCCAAAGCCACAGACCGACGGCGCGCATGGCAGAAGCACGCCTTCGCATACAAAAATGCCCGCCGCTCATCAGTACGCGGCGGGCATTGAAGCTTCTTCCCAGCCCCTACTGCGTCACCGACCTCACCGAATCGCCCGTCTTGAAGCCGGAGCCGGAGACCACGTTGCAGACAGCGGACGCATCATCCACATCAACGGCCGTAACAATGCCGACCGTCGAACTCAAGCGGCGAATCACGTGGCCTGTCGCCGGGTCCTTGATCTCCCTGGTCACGCGGACCACCTCGAGTTGATCTCCCGCATGCACACCGGCACGGGCTCCCACATTCAGCACCACCTGCCCGCCGTCGACGGCGGCCACCAGGCCCTCGACCTTGATGGTCCGCACGCTTACCTTGGAGGCGTTCGGGATCAAATCAGCGGTGAGCTTGTCTACGGCCATCTTTACGGCCTCGCCGATGATGGTCTGCTGGAAGTTGCTGGAACCGAAATCGGCATTGCCGCCCCCGAAGCCGTGCCAGTTGCCTCCGCCGCCCAGCAGCGACGTGCTGGAGCGTGACGACTGACCCGCGCCCTCAGCCACGGCCATGATCTCGGCCGTGTCGATGTTGATCACCCGTGCGGTAATACCAACGTTGGCCTTCGAGTTCGAGTGTCCTAGTCCCCCCAGGCCAAAGCCGCCCCAGTTGCCGCCTCCGCCACCCAGGTTGGTCTTCTTTGTCTCGTTGCCGAATTGTGTGATGCTGCCAACGACGATTGCGTCCACGCCCAGCAGCTTGCCGATCTTCGCCGCGCTGTTCGGGTCGGCACGGTCTGAATTCGAGAAGTTCTGCTCGGCCATGATCTTGTCCAGTGCCTTGCGCTCGATCACGGAAAAAGAGCCGTCCTTCACAAGGTCGGTGACCAGCAGATCCGTGATCCCCTTGCCCACGTCCACGTTGGTTCCGAAGATAGCCGAGGAGTTGGTCTGCACCGTGGCGTAGTCAAAGTCCATCACGGCGATGCGCGGTTTGCGCCCCGGGGCGCTTTGCGCATTGGCACGCGGCTCCGCGACCCCGCCTGCGAGAGCAAGCAATACCACCAGGGAAAGAAAGATCTTTTTGGATTTCATGGGTCATCCTTGAACATGAAATAGAATGTCGCTAGTAGGTTTCACCGATAAATTCCATCTGTCAAGGCAAATCGGCTAATCAAGGCGGAGTCGGCCGAAAACCTGTGAATCCCTGCCTTTGGCTTGCCGCGCTCCTCTCAGGTTTGCTACGAGGACGGCGGTGTGCTAACCTTGATTTTTGTGCCGTGGTACGCGGGGAGCGGGAGTGTGTCCTTCCGCTGCTACGGAATGGTTTCAAGGATGTCCGGGGTGGTTTCCGGGTGGGAAGGGCTGGCGTAGCTCAGCTGGTAGAGCATCTGATTTGTAATCAGAGGGTCGGGGGTTCAAATCCCTTCGCCAGCTCCACTTTTCAGACCAGGATTCGGCGCCTTCCGCAGTTTGCACAGTAAGAGGTAAGATCAGTAAGAATTGCTCGGTGGAAGGCTTTTTGAAACGCCGGGTCTGTCCTCCGCGGTGATCCCACAGAGGTGCATGCTCCGAACTACCGGAGGCTCTCCGGGCGGGGCTTAATGTGCTGAAGCGGCTATTTCGAGGAGTACAGCAGTGATGGGCACAGGTGGCCGAGTGGTTAATGGCAGCAGACTGTAAATCTGCCGGTCTTTAGACCTACGGAGGTTCGAACCCTCCCCTGTGCACCATAAGATTGAGGGACTGGAATGCGCGAAGGGTCACAGCCGGAAGCGCGTGCGGGTTCTGATCGGGAGCGGTTGATGCGCTCAGGTGCCGATCTTGACAAGCGGTATCCGGTTGCCCTCGCGTTGTACGCGGTTTTGGCCGCGCTGGTATGGTTCACCATGGGCGAGGGCAAAGTGCTCGTCGTGGGCAAGCCGGTGGAACTGAGGCTGGTTCCGCTTATTATTATCGGTGGGCTCGCTTTGCGCACCGTGTTGGCCCGTCATGCGGAGAAGATCCGCCGCAGCGGTGATGAGGGCGGCGATAAGACGCCCTGAAGTTTTCAAGAAGGGCTGATGTAGCTCAGTTGGTAGAGCACTCCCTTGGTAAGGGAGAGGTCACCGGTTCAAACCCGGTCATCAGCTCCAGAGATTCGAGTGCACAGTGGACAGTGCACAGTGGACAGTTGCCGAAGGGCAATCGAACTGTTTACTGACCACTGTCTACTGTCCACTGTTTTTGGGCGGGAGTAACTCAGTGGTAGAGTCACAGCCTTCCAAGCTGTTGGTCGCGGGTTCGATCCCCGTCTCCCGCTCCAATGTTTGAAACGCGTGGAAGAGCAGAAGCGAATTAGAGGTCCCTGCGGGCAGGCCTTGATTCATGGGATGATTGAGGACAGCACACGATGTTTGAGCAGGCGGAGATAGCGGTCCGGGATGAGCAGGGTTTCGCGCAGCTTCATGCGCTGATCAATGCGGCCTTCGACGAACGGGACGTGGAAGTTTTTCTCAGAAGCGTCTCCAAGGCCCGGCTGAGAATTCGCGACTACGAAGGGGTTTTGCGGCGCGGGCTGCTGGGCAAGGACGCCGAAGGACTTTACGGGACGCTCCCCGTATCGGATCAGGGTTTGACCCGCGAACGCTACCTCCAGCTGGTTGAAGCCGTGGCGCTCGAACTGCGGCAAAGGTACTTCAGGGCATACGCCTACTATTGAGGCGAAGCCGAGAGTTTTGCGTATCCGGCTAGGCCGGAACGACAAGAAAAAAGTCTAACGGAAGGGACTGAATAGACATGGGCAAGGAAAAGTTTGATCGTTCGAAGCCGCACGTGAACGTGGGTACGATCGGGCATATCGATCACGGCAAGACGACGTTGACGGCTGCGATTACGAAGGTATTGCAGAAGCACAATCCGAAGAACAAGTTCCGTTCG
>CAIKND010000158.1 GCA_903828675.1 uncultured Acidobacteriaceae bacterium | reverse complement strand
CGTCGGACGTCACGCAGATTGAAAAACTGAATCGCCCTACAAAGCCCGCAGAGCGATCGGTAATGCCTCAGTGAGGGTTTTGGTATTCCGATATTTGCCACATTCCGAGACCTCTAAGTGTTTTTCAACAAGTTCCTAGAGCGTGTTTCAAAAATAGGTTCTGCCTCAAACCAGGTACTTACGTTTGAGCAGCAGTTGAGCTGTTGAGCTTCTGTTATGAAGAAGCGGCAGAAGCTTTTGATGGATGAGCAGTGGGCGTTGATCGGTCCGCTGTTGCCGGAACCGATGCGGCGCAGGGATGGGCGAGGGCGCCCTCCGGCGCCAAATCGCAACTGTTTGGAAGGCATTCTGTGGATACTGCAGAGCGGAGCGGCATGGCGCTTTCTGCCGGACGAGTATCCTTCACCATCCACGTGCTGGCGGCGGTTGAAGCAATGGGAGGAAAAAGGAGTTTGGCTCAAAGCTTGGCGTACGTTGTTGGACGCCTTGGATGAACGAGGTTTGCTGAAGTGGGACGAGGCCTTTCTGGACAGCAGCTTCGCGCCGGCCAAAAAGGGGGCGATGCAGTCGGTAAAACCAAGCGGGGTAAAGGCACGAAGTGGATGGTACTGGGAGACGGTGAGGGTGTTCCGTTGGGACTTCGGTTGGAGAGTGCCTCTCCGGCAGAAGTTACGCTTGCGGACGCCACGCTCAACGAAATCCACGTTCCCAGGCCTAAAGGCCGGCCGCGACAGAAGCCCAAGCGGATAATCGCAGACCGTGGGTATGACTCCGATCCACTGCGGGAACGATGGAAAAAGCGCGGCATCGAACTGATCGCTCCCTGTCGGAAGAACAACAAGATGAGGAAATACGAGGATGGCCGGAAATTGCGACGCTACAAACGACGCTGGAAGATCGAACGCACCAACGCTTGGCTTGGTCAGTTTCGCCGGGTATTGGTCCGTCACGAACATCTCCTTACCGTCTACTTCGCCTTCTTCCATCTGGCGTGCCTCTGGATCACGCTACGGAAGTGCTTATGAAGAGCTGCCACTAGAAATCCCACCGATTTCAGCGTAAAGTGCTGCCTGTGAGATTCGCAATCATCGCAACACTGCTCTCCGTAATGTTTGCTCTTCCGGCAGCCTCAGAGACCTCGCCTCGTCCGCTCCGCCAGGGACACGTCCTGGCTGATTTACTGAAACAGGAAGTCCCGAAAGCTCCCGTTCCGCCAGTCGAATTGCAGACAATCATCAGCGATTACGAGACTCTGAACGACCAATCCTATTTCATGGTCGGCTTCTACACCTTCCATCCGGATACAGAATCTATCCTGCCTCCGCTACGGGTTCTTCTTTTGGACAAGCAGAGTGAGACCTGGAGACATCTCGAAATCCAAGATAAGTTAGACGCTAACGGAGTTCCGGAAAATGGATGCTTGGGCACCGTTTTTCGTATCAAGTCCATTGGGGAGAAGTTCTTCCTTGAGACGCACATGACGCCTTCGGCATCTTGCCAATTTGTTCTTTCGCGTAGTCTCAAACTGGAGCATATCCTCTTCGGCTGGCCGATGGATGGCCCTCCTTCTGGCCGTATCCTCATTGGTGGCAACACCGCTCATTTTGCCAAGACCCATCCTCCAAGCTTGAGCCTGTATGATCCTGCGACCGCGACTGAAACCTCACTGCTGCCACTCGCCGACGATAGTTCGATGAAGTGGCTTGATGACGGTCTGAACGACCTTATCGATCAATCGTGGTGCGCAGAAAACAACTCGCCCTGCGAAGCATCCGGTCTTAGTGGCGCTCCGCAGGCCTTTTTCGTGAACGACAAGTCGAACGCTGTGGCGATTGACATTCAATACATCGGGGAGGGCATGGGACTGAGAGCCGAGAACTTCAAGGCCGACGTGATTTATGTCTTCGATTTGAGCGGTAACACCTTGCAGCACCGGGAATTCAAACCCGTCGTCGTACAGAAAATCATTGGCAATTACGATATGGAGAAGTTAACGCAACCCTCATCTTTGCGCCGACTGTTTACGCCGAACTCTGCCCTTCGATAAAACGCCAACACAGGACTTGCTGAATAGCCTATATGGAGCCCCGGATGTGCCCACGTGAGTTTGTAGGCATTTTTGAAACACGCTCTAAACAACACATGCTTCGGAAGCGCAATACCATTCGCGGCTGTGGCGATCCGCCGCAAGGTCCGCGTTGATCCGCCCAGAAGCCTATAATCGAGATGATTTCGGAAAGGGATATATCCTGATTAAGAAAATTGCTCGTTTAAGCCTCGTATTAGCTTCCTCGCTCGTTTTCAGTTTATCTGCCGGGGCAACAGCAGGGACATCAGCGGATTCTGCACAATATCGGCTGCGCCTCTATCATCTCCATACCGGGGAACATCTTGATGTGGTCTACCGCATCGGCGATCGATACCTTCCGAATGGAGTTGCGACGCTGGACCATTTCCTCCGCGACCACCGCACTGGTGAAGTAAAGGATTATGACACCAGGGAGTTTGATCTGCTGCATGACCTGTTAGCCAAACTCGGGCATCTCGACAGTGAGATAGACATCGTCTGCGGATATCGCACCCCATGGAGCAATAATTATCTCCGCGAGCATAGCCGCGGCGTTGCGTTGCACAGCCAGCACATGGAAGCAAAAGCTATCGACATTCGCATTCCGGGAATATCTGCCGCCAAAGTCCGAGATGCTGCGCTCGCTCTTCACCGAGGCGGCGTCGGTTATTACGCACAGTCTGACTTCGTGCATGTGGACGTAGGCCCGGTGCGGCGCTGGTGACCTTGTGATCTGATCAGCGATAAGGCTGTCCTTTTGCCAGTGCATCGTTGAGGGAGCCGTCAAGTCCATATATGTCGTCGTAAAAGTAGACTTCACCGTCTTCCTCCGCGATCGCAGTTAGATACACAATTACGACAGGTATTGGCTTGGAGAGGTTTACCTGCTGATTATCAGGCCCCGACTTCATGGCAGCCTTTATGTTTTTCAGTGTCCACTTTGGCTGGTCCTGAAGAAGGAACGCCGCAAGCTTTGCGGGCGCTTCCACGCGAATGCATCCGTGACTGAAGTCGCGCCGCGATTTGTTGAATAACTGGGGCGTAGGGGTGCTGTGCAGATAAATGTCAAATTCGTTTGGAAACATGAATTTGACCAAGCCAAGGGCGTTCGAGGGTCCAGGCTTTTGGCGCACCAGGAGCCGCCCGGATCGTATCTGCGCTAGAGTCTCGGGGCTCGCGCTGCCTCCTGCCACCACTCGGCCATCAGGGTCTGTAACCTCGTAACCCCGCCTCGCCAGGTAGCGCGCGTCCCTCTGAAGTTTTGGGACAATGTCAGCTCGAGTTATGTCAATTGGAAGATTCCAATAGGGCCGGAAGATGAGGTACTTCATTTCTTTGGCAAATACAGGCGTCTGGTGCCCGAGTGCTTTCCCAACGACAACGTTCATCCGCATTGCAACGTGGTGATCGTCCGAGAATACCCGCAATCTAAAACCCGGAATGTTCACCACAACGGGCAGTCGCGGATAGTCTGGAGGTAACCATCTCCACCTTTCCAGAGAATCTTCCAACTGCGCCACGCGGGCGCTTATAGGTGTATTCAACTGGCGCAAAGTACCGTTGTTGAGATTGCCATCAGGCTTCAACCCATGCCGCACTTGAAATTGCTTAACCGCGTCGACTAGAGGTCCATCGTACATTCCATCGTTCGGGTTGGCTGCCACATTCTGCGGGAGGTCCCCAAGCTGACGCAGGCGTTGATTCAGCTGTCCGGCATTTGCATAGGCATCGCCACCCTTCACGACCTCTTCTAATTCAGGCAGAGAGACACTCCGGTCCTGTGCCGCCAACGTGAGATATGCCTGTAACGCGGTCTCTGTACGTTGGTATCCCAAATATTGCGGCTCGACCTTGCTCAATATATCCAGAACATTGTTTCCTGCCAGAACCTTCTGAACAAGGAACTGGGCCAGGTCGTAATGCCCCTGGTCGAGATCGATGCCAAACTCAATGGGCTTAGGGTTAAGCCTCCCGATGCGCAGGTGCGAGAGATACCGGAGTGCGCTGACTGTAAGGGCTACATCAAAACGCGCAACGGCATCCGCGCTTCCTGAATTGGTTTTCAGAGTGGCCAGTCGTGCAGCCCAGCGCGGGCCATCATAGTCTTCCGGGTTCAGCCCCTTTTGCTTGCTGCTTTCGAGCGCGGTAATCACCGCGAGTGCTTGCGGTGTCGCTTGCCCGTCATGCACCCAGGCCGTGGCGTATTGAATAGCCTCATACACAGTTTGAACATGCAGGCGGCAATCACTGAAGTCCGCCGAATGAAGCTCAGAGAGCGTTCCAGTGGACAATATCGCGTGCAGGTTCCCAGCGATGGCTCCCGCATCCACAGCGTTGCGCCCGATCACAGGCATTCCACCCGGATGAGAATGGCAGCCGGGTGTAAGCAGGCACAAAAGCAACAGCAATGCGCATCCCACAGTTGCAGAGCCGCTGAGAATTCCCCGCATGGACTCTAGGTTGCCTGCATCCGCCTCTCTAAAGGACACATCACATTCAACCGCTTCACTAAGCGATTCGAGTAGCGAACGGAACTTCCCAGCGGAAGTCATCAATGCGCTTGCCCGGTTTGCCCCCCGTCGGCAGAGCTGATTCGGCGATGCGCACGCATGAGAGAAGAGGCTTGCGCGAGCACCGCCGTGTTCAGGGCAAAGGTCCTCTTCCACCATCGGTCAAAACCATCGGCGGAGACACTTGGATTCAGATGAAGCTTTTGAGCGCCCAGCTTCTTCTGCGAGGTGCATAGCCGGGTGCATTCTTGTCCCAATTCTTGATACGCGGTCATTCTGTCCTTTTCCAATCACGTTGTGCTTCAGAAGGATCAGACTAGCGCCGGCGCGCCCGTCGAGCGGCTGGGGAGATCCAACTCGCTCAAACAAGCTCCAAGCCAATATGGTCCTCTACCCGCGATGAGTGAGGCGTCGTCAGCTGGCAAGCAGTGGCTGGCCGTGAACGCTGCAGGTGCCGGCACCCGAGTTTTCCAGGATCAATCGTGCGCTAAACACTGCGTCCTGTGCGCCATGGACGATCAATAGGTATTTGTCGGTCTTCAGTGCGACTTCGTACTTGATGACGCTGTCCTTCGGGATGCCGATGCTCACCAGTCCAGCTCCCAGTGCACTCACACCGCCGACAACTGCAGCACCTTCGAGACCGGCGACGATCCAGGCAACCAGCGGCCCAGCCACAAGAACTGGACCAATGCCGGGTATCGCGAATGCCGCGGAACCAAACAGAAGGCCCCAGAATCCTCCCCAGAATGCGCCCAGAGACCCCCAGTACTTCATGCGATCGCCAGCGTTGTAATAGCCAACTACATGTTCGTCGGTGTGTGTGTCTTTGCCTGCGATTGAGAGGCTCTTCATGTCGACACCCGCCTCTTGAAGTGCCTTGACGGCCCGTTCCGCCTGTTCGTGAGTGTCACATATGGCGACAACTGAGTTTGTTGCTGACATCGCGTTCTCCATGTTGCTTCTGGTAAATGTGGCTCGTAGTGGACCACCGCATCTGCGGAATCAGTACCGAGGCGCAGGGTGTTCGTTGTTTAGCCGATGTAGGCCGCCAAACGTATGCAGCCACCTCCGAAGCATTTTCGGCGTGTTCAGCATGATCCTCCCATCAGCGACCGCTCATCATCTGGTCAATTAGATACAGCTAGTTGCGTGCCACAGATCAAGAATCTTACTGTTCGCCGTCAGCCCGACGTGAAGAAGCTATTTGTGAGGGCACGGCAGGAGTTTGACATTGAGAAAGAGTGAAATGATCCCTGTGAAACAACCTGACAATGACTCGGCTACATATCTTGTAGGTGGCGGCATCGCCTCTCTTGCCGCTGCGGTTTTCCTCATTCGTGACGGAGATGTGCAAGGGCACACCATAACAATCATCGAAGAATCATCCCGGATAGGTGGTGCCCTCGACGCTGGCGGAAATGCTAAAGACGGCTACGTGATGCGCGGCGGTCGGATGATTGAAAGCAAGTATCTCTGCACCTATGATCTGTTCTCTTCGATTCCAACCCTCGATGGAGCCCGGACTGTAACCCAGGAGATCTTCGAATGGAACCAGACGATGAAGACCTCGTCAAAGTCACGTCTATTTCGTGATGGGCACAGGGTCGATGCGCCGAAGTTTGGGTTGAGCGAAGATCATATTCTAGGTATTGAACGGCTGGCACTTGAGCCGGAATCTTTCCTCGGGCGCAGTACGATCTCCGATCAGTTCAGTCCGACCTTTTTTGAGACAGATTTCTGGCTGATGTGGTGTACTACGTTCGCATTTCAACCATGGCACAGCGCAGTCGAATTCAAGCGCTACCTAATGCGATTCGCTCACATGGTCTCCGGATTCAACACCCTCACCGGCATCATGCGAACCGTTTACAACCAATACGATTCCATGGTGAGACCGCTTCAAAAGTGGCTCCTTGAGCGTGGCGTTAATTTCACCTATTGCACGCGTGTTTCCGATATTGCTCTTGGTCAGGGCGATGATGGCTTCTGGGTTAGAGAGATTACAGCCGATGAGGGCGGTAGTCCAAAGACAATCAAGGTCGGAGAGCAGGATCGAGTGATTGTTACGCTGGGTTCCATGACGGAGTCTTCCAGTCTCGGGTCAATGGACGCGCCCGCAAGCCAGCTTGAAAGGATGGATGGGTCCTCCTGGCTGCTTTGGGAGAAACTCGCGAAAGGCCGGTCCGTGTTTGGCAACCCTGCGAACTTTGCCGCCCACATTCAGCAATCTAAGTGGGTTTCGTTCACAACCACGATGCACGATCCCACATTCTTCCAATTGGTTCGTGATCTCACCGGCAATGTCCCCGGAGAAGGCGGGCTCATCACTTTTCCTGAGTCCAGTTGGCTGGCGTCCATCGTGCTGCCACACCAGCCACATTTCATCGGGCAGCCAAAGGACGTTGATGTTCTCTGGGGCTACGGGCTCTTTGTCGATGTGCCTGGGAACTTCGTGAAGAAGCCGATGTCAGCGTGTACCGGGCGCGAAATTATGATGGAGATTATGGGGCACTTGCGCCTTGATGACCATGCAACTCGCATACTTGAAACATGCACGTGCATTCCGTGCATGATGCCCTTCATCACCAGTCAATTCCTTCCTCGTAGCGAGGGCGACAGGCCCCAGGTGGTGCCGGAAGGGTCCAATAATTTGGCTCTTATTGGGCAATATTGTGAACTCCCAGACGATGTGGTTTTCACGGTCGAATATTCCATTCGGTCCGCCCACACGGCTGTCAATTCCTTGCTCGGGCTGAAGAAATCACCACCGCCTGTCTACAAAGGAAAATACAATCCGCGCGTCCTGCTGGAAGCGTTCTTGACCTTGCACGAAGTTGAAGTCTAGTCTCGACGACCTCCGTTGAACGGAACGTGAAGTTCAGAAGGGGCGCTACTGAATGGTGCGGAGCTATATTCTGCACCGTTCGGTGGAGCCTATCCTGATTCAGAGAGATTGGAACAGCTCGGCCAGGATGTGCCACGAGGATTGCTTCTCATACCTATCGGCAAGAGGCTCAAGCTTTCGCAAATGAGAGAAGCGCAGCAACTGGCGGAGAATGGCGGCATCGGCAAGATGGTTCTCACTTCCTGGCAGCGCAAATCGTACCAGACCCTGCAATTCAACCGACGTTTCACAAGGACGCATCCAATGGCTTCACTGTTAGACCCATTCAGATCGGCGACATCCACCTGCCGAATCGAGTAATCATGGCTCCGCTCACTCGCTTTCGAGGCACGTCTGACCACATTCCGACACAACTCATGGTCGACTATTACACGCAGCGTGCCGGTGCGGGCCTGATTATCTCCGAGGGCATCCCGGTTGTGCCGCAAGGCGTAGGCTACCCCAATGTGCCTGGAATGTGGTAGCCGGAGAAAGTCGATGGCTGGAAGCCGGTGACCAGCTCAGTGCACGAAGCAGGCGGTCGCATCTTTGCACAGATATGGCATGTTGGCCGCATCTCCGACCCGCGTTTCCTGGAAGGCAAACTGCCAGTTGCTCCCAGTGCCATTCGGCCCGCTGGTCAAGTTAGTCTCGTGCGCCCTGCTACTGATTATGTGACGCCCCGCGCCCTTGAAAGGGGCAGAAATTCCAGGCATCGTAGAAGCCTTCCGCCATGGAGCGGAAAATGCAAGACTGGCAGGCTTTGACGGCGTCGAGATACATGGGGCCAACGGTTACCTGCTCGACCAATTCTTGCAGGACGGATTCAATTCCCGTACCGACGAATATGGTGGGTCGATTGAAAATCGCGCCCGGCTCATGCTTGAAGTTGCCGATTCTGTAACGTCGGTTTGGACTGCTAGGCGCGTCGGCATGCATCTGGCGCCACGCGGCGACTCGCAGGATATGCACGATTCAGATCCGCGCGCCACGTTTGGATATGTCGCGCGCGAACTTGGCAGACGCGGGCTCGCTTTCTTGTTGGCGCGTGAGTACTTCGGGCCCGACCGGATCGGACCTCAACTAAAGAAGCAGTTCGGTGGCGTCTACATCGCGAATGAGAAATACACCTTGTTGCAAGCCAATCAGGTTATCCGGGATGGTGAGGCGGATGCAGTTGCTTTTGCAAAATCAGTTTACGGCTAGCGATGCGCGGATTGCGTTGGGGACACGCGTGACCTAATGCGGCATCGCCTTCGGCGTCGTGCTTGGTGGTCCGCATTGCACAGCATAGTCCATACGGATGTACGACTCTCTAGATGTCCCGTGGATGCGGATTCTCGCCCCCCTTACGGGTTGCCACGTTGTGTGGGATGAGGATTGAATTGAAGTGTTCAAAACTCAGCTAGATCCATGTCTTCCAGATTCGCAGCGTCGCTGCACATTCTCAGAAAACTGCAAACCATCAGTTCGCTGGGCCGAAAGGAATTCTTACCTATGGCTACCGCAGTCGATCCGATCCGCAAGGAAGCGCCGAAAGTCCTTCCGATTGCCGTTCCAGCCAAACCAGCCCCTATCCAGCGCAATTTCCATTGGGTGCGGTGGGCATTGAGTATCGGTTTAGTGGTTGCGCTCGGCATTGTGTGGCATCTCTGGCGCACTCACGTGCAGAACACGGTCACCTATCAAACCGCGACCCTCGAACGAGGGACTGTACAAGCAAGCGTCACTGCGACTGGCTCAGTCAACGCTGTGGTTGATGTGCAGGTCGGGAGCCAGGTCTCGGGTAATATCAAGGCGCTCTACGCGGATTTCAATACCAAAGTCACTAAAGGCCAGTTGGTCGCTCTGATTGATCCAGCTGTCTTTCAGACACTCGTGGATCAGGCTCAGGCGGTGCGTAGTTCGGCACAGTCCGCAGTGGCCACTGCGACGGCGCAGGTTCAAAAGGCGAATTCGGATCTCACTGGTGCAATGGCCGGAGCAAGAAGTATGGCTTCCTTGATGGCAAAGGACCGTGCTACTGCAGTGAATGCGAAGGCGCAATATGGGAGACTCGACAGCCTCTTCAACGATGGAATTTCCTCCAAACAGGACCATGAGGCGGCGAAGGCAACCACTGACGCCGCCGATGCACAGGTGGCTGCGGACCAGGCGTTGATCGACCAGTCGAAGCAGACGGTACAGTCGGCGCAGGATCAAGTCACTGTGACCAAGACACAGTTGGGCTCTGCAAAGGGCCAAGAGAGTCAAGCGAGCGCTTCGCTTGCTCAGGCAAATCTGAATCTCGCGCATACACGCATCACCGCTCCGGTTGATGGCACGGTAATTGCCCGGCGCATGGATGTGGGCCAGACTGTAGCAGCGTCGTTTGCCGCGCCCACGGTTTTTGAGATTGCTCAAGACCTCACTAAGATGCAGCTGGATACAAACGTGGACGAGTCCGATGTTGGCAACATTCAAGCAGGCCAGAGCGCGACGTTCACAGTGGATGCATATCCCACAACGACTTTCAAGGGGCAAGTTGCGGCGGTACGCAAGGCGCCGATCATTACCACGAATGTCGTTACGTACGATGTAGTGATCGCGGTCTCAAATCCCGACCTCAAACTATTCCCTGGGATGACAGCGAATGCGCGGATTCTGACGGCGAAACTCAGCGACACGTACAAGGTACCTAACGCGGTACTGCGCATTCACCCGTCTGCTGCGGTACTTAAGCAATTCAAGTTGTCTGCTGCGCCCGCGGGCAAGCAGCAAATTTACGTATTGCGGAGCGGGGAATTGGTTGCGATTCCTGTGGAGTTCGGTATCTCCGACGGGCAGTACACGGCGATTTCGTCCAGTGGTCTGCAGCCAGGCGACAAGGTTGTGCAGCGCTTCAGTTCTGCCGCGACTGCAACTGCGGTGAGTAGCCCATCGTCCTCGCCTGGCGGCAGCACGGGGCGCACACCCCGTATGTAAAGAACGCAAGGGGGCTAATTGTGAGTTCACTCATCGACATCCGCGATTTACGCAAAACATACCTGTTGGGGGAGATTGTCGTCAACGCTCTCCAGGGTGTGACGCTCTCCATTGAGCGCGGCTCGTTTGTTGCCATCATGGGAGAATCCGGCTCAGGGAAATCGACCCTGTTGAATCTACTCGGCTGCCTTGACAGGCCCACATCAGGGCGCTACCTCCTCGGTGGCACAGCGGTAGAGACGATGGATCGTGACGAACTCGCGGAGATTCGCAATCGAGAGATTGGATTTGTTTTTCAGAGCTTCAATCTCCTGCCACGCATGGATGCGCTGGAGAATGTCGAGCTACCCCTGCTCTACAAGGTCAGCGATACTCCCAACGAAGATGAACTCGGTATGCAAGCCTTGGCTGACGTCGGGCTGGTTGGGCGTGAGCACAACTTTCCCGCTCAACTGTCGGGAGGTCAGCAGCAGCGCGTGGCTATCGCTCGCGCCCTCATCAACAAACCTGAAATTCTTCTCGCCGACGAGCCGACCGGGGCGCTGGACTCGCACAACGGTGCCGAGATCATGAATATTTTCCGGGCCTTAAACCAGGAGCAGGGTATCACGATTGTGATGGTTACCCACTCAGATGAGATCGCCACCTATGCGGGCCGTATCATACGCTTTCGCGACGGCTTGATCGTGGCAGATGCTGCGGTTACAAAGAGAGCGGGAGATCATCTGGCAGCCATCGCGCCTGTCGATGCGGAGGTGACGGTATGAAGCAATTACTCTCTTCCATGCGTATTGCATTCCGGGCGCTGAGGATGAATAAGCTTCGCTCGGCTCTCACCATGTTGGGAATCGTGATTGGTGTTGCCTCGGTGATTGCAACCGTGGCCATCGGGTCTGGAGCAACGCAGCGAATCCAACAGCAGATCGCCAGCATCGGCAGCAATATCATCCTCGTCATCCCCGGCAGCATGAGTAGTTCTGGGGTCCGGCTCGGCACAGGCAATGCAGTCACGTTGTCAGAAGCGGACGCCAGGGAACTTATGGTGCAGTGTCCGGACATTGCGCTTGCGGCGCCAATGGTGCGCGGCGGAGCGCAGGTGGTGAATGGAAACAACAACTGGGCAACTGGCATTCTCGGCGTCACGCCGGACTATCTGACGATTCGCGAACTTACCGTCACCCAAGGGTCTGAATTCGCCCAGCAGGATGTGGATAGCGCCAATAAGGTCGCCGTCCTTGGTCAGACGCCGGTAGATAATCTTTTCGATGGCGCCGACCCGATTGGACAGACCATTCGCATCAAAAACGTCCCATTTACCGTGGTCGGAGTGTTGATGCGTAAGGGGCAGTCTTCTTCGGGACAGGATCAGGACGACGTGATCCTGCTTCCAATTTCGACAGCGAAGCGGAAAGTCATCGGCGCCAAGCAGGCCAATGCGGACGCTGTGGATGCAATCATGATGCAAGCCAAATCTGGTGCGCAGATTCCAGCCGCACAAGAGGAAGCGACTGCTTTGTTGAGGCAGCGTCATCATCTCCAGGCGAACGATGACAATGATTTTTCAATACGCAATCTAGAGGAGTTGTTTGCGGCTCAGGAAGCGTCTTCGCAAATCATGGCCGTGATGCTCGCAGCGGTAGCCTCGGTTTCACTAGTGGTTGGCGGCATCGGCATCATGAACATAATGCTCATCTCTGTACAGGAGCGCACACGGGAGATTGGGCTGCGTCAGGCGTTAGGTGCAAAGACGCGCGACATCCTTACGCAATTTCTGGTAGAAGCGATCACTCTCTCCGTCGCGGGAGGGTTCATCGGAATACTCATTGGCGTCGGTGCATCCTTCCTGATTTCAAAACTGGCAGGTTGGGCAACGTCTGTCGGTCCGGGAGCGGTCTTGCTTGCGGTTTTCTTCTCGGCGCTGGTCGGTGTTGGCTTTGGCTATTATCCGGCAAGAAAGGCTGCTTATCTTGATCCTATTGAAGCTTTGAGATACGACTGAGTCGCTGTCGCGCAATCGGCGCAGAGTGTGCCGGCGTGTCACAACTGTTTAGTTGAACGCCGCGAGCAATTACGACCATCCTTCAGGAGCCTGCGCAGTGGATATTGGTTCATAGGAGATTCCAAAGCAGGCAAGGGACTTCTAAAAAGGAACCGCGCTGTAAGCACATGAACGCGATCGGAATTTCCACAAGCTGACGATGCTCCAATCCGACAAAGGAGAGAATTACGATGAAGTTCAGCGCAGACGATAAGGCAAATGGCAAGCTCCACGAAGTCAAAGGAGCAATCAGGCAGAAGGTCGGCGAATTGACCAATGACCCCAACCTCGATGCCGATGGAAGGGCCGAAAAGATCGCCGGCAAGATTGAAAAGGCTTTTGGCAAATAGTTCATTCAACATCAAAATCGAAATCAAGAAAGGTTAACAGACGATGACACAATCAGCATTCGAACAAACTAGCGAACAAATTACAGACACCATCCACAAGGCTTCCAGAGCAGCATCTTCTGCCGCAGAGGCAATTGAGGATGGTGTGGGGGCGGCGCGGCGCGCAGTAAAGCAAGGGAGCTATGCGGCCGTTGAGCTTTTTGATGACGCAAAGAGAGGCGTGCAGCGAAACCCGATTGAAGCAGTTGTAGCAACATTCGCAGTCGGCATAGCGACCGGGACAGCGCTAAGTTGGATCATGAAAAAAAAGCGCCACTGCTGCTGTGCGGATAGACACGAAGCAGGTCTATGATCCTGGGCATCCCCCAGGAATTCTCCAATTTCTGGGGTGATTGCTCTTACTGGCATGAGCCTGCAAAAGAGTGTTCGATATTGACCCTTCCTATCGCTGTCGACTCGCATAAGATTCAGCGGTGACAAGATGGATGACTACACACGATTCAATCCACAATGTTGAAAAGCCAGCAGGAGGCACAAACTCCGCAGTTTCTGACCCTGCTGTGACTCTTCCGCCAATCGAAGCATCTCCAATTCCTGCCAAAGCAAGAGAGCATAACATTCGAGTTTCCCCCGCCGTCCTTGATGCGGCGGCAAAGGATGGCGACGAACTCCTTCGCTCCTTGAGAACACGATTGGAAGGCCTGACTCAATCTGAAGCTGAGAACCGCGCGCGGACGTTCGGGCCGAATGAGGTTGCACAAGAGCGCCAGCGTGGTTGGATCATCAGGCTTTTGCTCATCATGCGTAACCCGCTGGTGATTCTTCTCGCTGTACTTTCATCCGTTTCCTTTGCCACCGGGGACGCACGCGCAGGAAGCGTCATGGCAGGCATGGTGGTACTGAGCGTAGCGCTTCGCTTCCTGCAGGAATCGCGAGCCGACTGCGCAGCCGCGAAGCTCAAAGCAATGATCCACGTCACCGCCACTGTGGTTCGGGATGGCAAAGCCCGTGAGCTTCCACTTCGGGATCTGGTTCCCGGCGACATCATCAATCTCTCCGCGGGCGATATGATTCCCGGCGATGTGCGAGTCATCTCCGCAAAGGACCTGTTTGTTAGTCAGGGGACCCTTACTGGGGAGTCGCTTCCAGTGGAGAAGTTCCACGACCTCGATTACAAAGCCGCCGACTCGCCGGTCGAACTCAAGAACACTTGCTTCATGGGGACCAGTGTGCAAAGTGGAACGGCTACCGCTGTCGTAGTGGTCACGGGAATTCACACTTATCTCGGCACTATGGCCAGTTCCATCACCGAGGATGAGCCGCCCACCAGCTTCGATCAGGGCCTCTCCCGTTTTACTTGGCTCATGATTCAGCTCATGGCGATCATGGTACCCATGGTCTTCCTCATCAACGGCTTCACAAAGCACGATTGGAAAGCCGCCTTCTTCTTTGCGATGGCGGTTGCCGTTGGATTGACCCCTGAGATGCTGCCGATGATCGTCTCCGTCTGCCTCGCCAAAGGCGCACTCGCCATGAGCCGCAAGAAGGTCATCGTCAAGCGCCTGAACGCCATCCAGAACTTTGGCGGCATGGACATTCTGTGCACCGACAAAACCGGCACGCTTACGGAGGACCGGGTCGTACTGCAGCGGCATTGCAACGTGGCCGGACGCGAAACGGATGAAGTGCTACTTGATGGTTACCTCATCAGCCACTTTCAAACGGGTCTCAAGAACCTGCTTGACACGGCAATTCTCAATAGTTCTGACTTTCGCCAGAAAGACCTGGTTGGCAAGTTCAAAAAGCTGGATGAAATCCCTTTTGACTTCACGCGTCGCATGATGTCTGTACTCGTCGAGAATCCTGAAGGTAAAGCCATTCTCCTTACCAAAGGCGCCCCAGATGAGATCTTTCATCAATGCTCGCAATTCGAGTTGGATGGAAAACTCTCGCCAATGGACCCTGCCCTGATGAAAGGCTTGAAGGATGAGTACGCGAGTCTGAGTAATGATGGATTTCGTGTTTTGGCGGTCGCGATCAAGGATCTTTCAGGAAAGCTTGCCTGTTCCAAAGATGACGAGCACGATCTTGTTTTGAAGGGATACGTTGCGTTTCTTGACCCGCCCAAGCGCACGGCCGCAAATGCAATTGAGGCACTCCGCAAGCATGGCGTTGCCGTGAAGATTCTCACCGGCGACAACGACTTGATCAGCCGTAAGGTCTGCAAAGACGTGGGACTTCTCCCGGACCCGATGTTACTGGGCGAGGCGGTTGAGAAAATGTCAGACGCCGAACTGGCCGCGGCTGCCGAGGCGACAACACTCTTTGCCCGGCTGTCTCCCGCCCACAAGCAACGGATTGTTCGCGCTCTCCGCGGCAAAGGACACGTTGTTGGATTCATGGGAGATGGAATCAATGACTCTCCAGCTTTACGCGCTGCCGACATTGGAATCTCCGTCGACACTGCCGCCGACATTGCCAAAGAGTCGGCGGACCTCATTCTTATCGAGAAAGACCTCATGGTGCTTGAAGGCGGCGTCATCGAGGGACGCAAGGTCTTTGCCAACATCATCAAGTTCATCCGGATGGGAGCCAGTTCGAACTTCGGAAACATGTTCAGCGTGTTGGGAGCGAGCGCCATTCTTCCTTTCCTGCCAATGGCTCCGATACAGATTCTGACCAACAATCTGCTCTACGACTTCTCGCAGGTACCCATCCCCACGGATGCGGTCGATGATGAACAGGTGGCGCGCCCGCGCCCCTGGAACATCGGAGAGATAAAGAGGTTTATTCTCTGCATTGGACCTATCAGCTCCATCTTCGACTACTCTACGTTCTTCGTCATGCTCTGGATATTCAAGTGCTGGGACCCATCACGCACCTCGGTCTTCCAAACAGGCTGGTTCGTCGAGTCGCTCATGACACAGACTCTGGTCATTCATATCATTCGCACAAACAAGATTCCGTTCTTCCAGAGCCGCGCGAGTTGGCCGCTGACCGTTACAACGCTTTCCATCATGGCCTTCGGAGCCTGGCTCCCATATTCCCCTGTCGCGCCTTCTCTGGGAATGGCGCACCTGCCGGGGATGTACTGGCCAATCCTGTTGCTCACTCTTGTCGCTTATACGGGTCTTACGCAGTCTGTCAAAGTCTGGTTACTGAGGATGAAATGGATATAGACCACCTGAAGTCGTCTGCGCTTTCAAGCAGGAACAAATGCGAGGGGCGATCCTCCGGCATGGATATATCTCGACGTCTCCGATGCCTCTTCGATCGGCTTGGCCTCAGAATGCCTGTCGCCAACAAAAAGGCGCATCATGCCGGACGTATTGGCATCCTGCGCGCATCTGTCCTGGGTGCAAATGACGGCATCCTGTCAACGTCGAGTCTGCTGATCGGCGTTGCTGCCGCTCATGGGACAGAACGTAGCATCCTCGTCGCTGGAATCTCCGGCTTGGTGGCTGGAGCCATGTCGATGGCTGCCAGTGAGTATGTCTCCGTCCATTCCCAGGCGGACATAGAAGAAGCGGAACTGGCCCTTCAGCGCACGCAACTCAAAACCGACAAGAAGGTCGAGAACAATAAACTCACCGCAATTTACGTTGCCCGCGGACTTGATCCGATTCTGGCGGGACAGGTCGCAAGTCAATTGATCGCTTTTGACGAATTGGGTGCATATGCTCGCGAAGAACTCGGCATCTCCGAGAAATTCCGTGCCCGTCCGATTCAGGCTTCATTGGCGTCAGCCAGCAGCTTTGCGATCGGAGGAGTAATACCCCTCTTGCTTACGGCCATAGGTCCGGCGCATGGAATGATCCCGCTTGTTTCGGTATCTTCTCTCGTGCTGCTTGCACTCCTGGGTGGGTTGGCCGCGCGCGCGGGTGGTGCGGGGGTCGTGATAGGCGCAGTTCGCGTGACGTTTTGGGGCGGACTGGCTATGGCGATGACCGCAGGCGTCGGATGGCTGTTTGGAGCCGTTGCGTAAGTCTGGCGAACAGGGAATTGCCAAACAGGAATCAGCTGGTATCGAATCGTACAATTGTCCATACCCACATGATTCGATCCTGCCTTGATGTGCTGTGCCCCGCTTCGAAATGAAAGAAATGCTCATTGCTTCCTTGAATCAAGCAACTGCCGGCAGGGCCGAACCCCACGGCTGGCATAACTGCCTCGCGGTCCAAGGCGAAGGGAGTCAAATTGTGGCCGACACTCTCCCTTAAAGCCGACACTCTCCCATATATATAGATACAAGTGACCGGCTCAAGCATGGGATTCGCCTTGCAGATTTCGGATTGAGCGGAATATTTCGCCTTTCGCCAAAACGGCGATCAGAAGTTCATAGAATTACAGACTGGAAGATCCTTTCCGTCTCACTTTGTGGTTCGAGCCCTTTGTTTTGAATTCCACTTACATCTCCAAACATGACAATTCCCCGGCGCATCCACCGGTCTTCTTCAAACCGCGAGTGCCTTAATCGTCTTCGCCGTTAGCTGGTTGAACGCACGGTTGTTTTCGCCTCTGTGGAAAAACCACTCTCCACGCCCGGCCTGCAAGCCGCCCGACGAGATCGCCTTTTGCGGTTACGAGGGGATAGCATGTATCAAAATCGGGCAATTCTAGCGTGAATCTGTCAGTCATGTGAGCCACTGCCTATCTGCCGAACCTATTTAAGTACTCGGTGATTTAAATCACAAAACGGAGTTATAGGCGCCTGCATCACATAGAAAATTTAGCGAGTCTATAAGGCTAAATATGGTGACCTAAATCACATTTATAAAATGTGATTTAGGTCACATAGCGCAGTGCGTGACATCACAGCCTGGAAATTATTAAGCAGTCCTAATAGTCCTGTTGCTTAATAGAAAAGCGTGCTAGGATTTCAACACATCCTAGACACGCAAAGTGAACTAGTAAGACGTTGAAGAGTAGCAAGATGCTCTTTAGTTGTTCTGTGCACGTTATGTCGGAAATTTCGGCGGCTTCCCCGCCCCGACTTCAGAACTTCGTCATCCCTTAAGGGGGACTGTGTTTGCACTGTCAGGCCTCAAAAACCCGGCAGTAGCAACGCTGATTCGCGAAGGCAAGATAGCTGATGGGCTGTCGGCAGGGTATTTCTGCCCGCAGTGCAGGGGTTTCTCACCTTGAAAAATATCACGACGGTAGCCTTGGACAGGGATTCGGTGCCCTCTGTCATCGGTGGTTTCCATTGGGCGCCAAGTTAAGGTTTGAACGTGCATGAGGAGAGATAGCATGAGCAAGTCCAAAGTAGGATTTTTCCTTGGTCTTTTCCTGGCTCTTGTGTTCTGTGGAGGCACTTTGTGTCTGGCCCAGTCACAGGCAGCCGTGGGCACCTCTGTTGTCCGGCACACCCCCCCGTCGCCTTCCGCGGCGTGTGCCAAAGGGCAAATGAGATGCGTAACCGCAGCCGATCGGCTGGCTGCGGCGCAGCGAGTTGCTTCAAAGCGGCCGCCTGTTGCGCAAACATTGGGCGGGCGCTCGATTGTCGCGTTGCCCCAGCTTGGTAGCAAGGGCGTAACATCGTTGTCGGGCGTCAAGCCGAATGCGTTGGCGGGACCCTTTTTCCCACAACTCGTCGGATGCTATACGCCAGTAAACAACCCCGGCGGCATGCCTGACTATATGTCCGGTTGCATGGCGAACTATGCAAACAGCCCGCTTCCTGTAACGGATCTGGTCACTGGTGCCTATATCTCCGGCGGCATGCGCAAATTTATCGATCCGCTCCCCAATATTCCCGTTGCGCACCCGGACACCAAAACCTATCGCGGTTCTGATTATTACGAGATCTCTGAGGTTGAGTACACCCAGCAGATGCACTCCGATCTGCCCAACCCCACCAGGCTGCGCGGCTACGTGCAGACCAACTCCGGCACCGACGGGAGCGGAAACAACACCATTGCCCCCGCAGCGGTTCAGTATGACGGACCACTCATCATCGCCCAGAAGAACCGCCCGGTCCGCGTCAAGTTTACAAATCATCTTCCTACCGGCGCTGGTGGCGATCTCTTCATTCCTGTTGACACAACCGTCATGGGCTCCGGAATGGGGCCAGATGGAACACCCTACCTTCAAAACCGTGGTAGCATCCACCTTCATGGTGGCGCCACTCCCTGGATTAGTGACGGCACGCCGCACCAGTGGACCACCCCGGTGGGTGCATCTACCAACTATCCCAAGGGCGTTAGCGTCCGCGATGTGCCCGATATGCCGGCCACCGGCCCGGGCGAAATGACGTTCTACTACACCAACCAGCAGAGCGCGCGCTTGATGTTCTACCACGACCACGCCTACGGCGTTACCCGCCTCAATGTCTATGCTGGCGTGGCTGCGGGCTATCTGGTTCAGGACACGGTCGAGGCTACTTTGGTCAACGGCGGAACCATTACGCCGCCCGTCGGCCCGGCTGTAACAGTGCCTCCCGGCACCATCCCGGCCGACCAGCTTCCCCTGGTTATCCAGGACAAAACCTTTATCCCCAGCCCTGCCCAGTTGACAGGCCAGGACAATACCTGGAATTGGGGACCAAAGGACGGCAGCGGCAACTTCCTCAGTGGCAATCTGTGGTTCCCGCATACCTATATGCCCAACCAGAATCCTTCTGATCTCTCCGGCGTCAACGCGATGGGCCGTTGGGATTGGGGTCCGTGGTTCTGGCCGCCGATGGACCCAAGCTCGCTGTTGCAGGGTGAAGTTCCTTGCCCAAATGCGACCAACCCCGACCAGGTTTGCCCCGGCACCCCGAATCCTTCCCTCGTTCCGGAAGCATTCATGGATACCCCGGTTGTCAATGGCACGGCATACCCCTATGTGAAGGTCGATCCGAAGCCTTACCGGTTGAGGATTCTCAATGCCTCCAACGACCGCACGCTCAACCTGTCGCTCTATCAGGGCTTTGATGACATCGCCGGTACTGCCTGCACCGCTCCGGTACCGAACGTTGCCTCTGGCAAGCCCTCCACATGCACTGAGGTCAAGTTCGTAACGCCTCCCGATGGAATTGCCAGCATGGGACCGATTCCGGACCCGTTGACCAAGGGACCGAACATGATCCAGATCGGCACTGAGGGTGGTTTCCTTCCGGCTCCGGTCATTCTGACCAACTCACCAATCAGTTACAACTACAATCGCCGCGATATCGTCGTACTGAACATCGCGGACAAGAATCTGTTGCTCGGACCCGCCGAGCGCGGTGATGTCATCGTTGACTTCTCGGCGTTCGCTGGCAAAACCCTCATCCTTTACAACGATTCTCCTGCGCCGGTTCCGGCGTTCGACACTCGTTACGACTACTACACCGGTGATGCGGATCAAACCACCACGGGTGGAGCACCCACCACGCTGGCTGGCTATGGCCCGAATACCCGCACCGTCATGCAGATCCAGGTGGGTACTTCAAACCAGGCGACGTATGATCCTACGGCACTGATTGCTGCAATGCCTGCGGCATTCGCGGCCTCTCAGGACGCTCCCATCATTACGGAAGCAGCCTATGGCCCCGCCTACAACACCACCTACAAGAACAGCTATTCCCGCATCCAGGACACCTCGCTGTTCCAGGGCACCCTCACCGGCGTCTCGGTCACGGCTGGCGGCGCGGGTTACACCTCCGTGCCAACGGTTACCATCTCTGGCGGCGGCGGTTCAGGTGCTACTGCGACGGCCGTAATCACAGCCGGCTCCGTTAGCTCCATCAACCTCATTACCCCCGGAGCCAACTACACCTTCACACCGACGGTTACCATCTCTGGTGGCGGCGGCAAGGGCGCGGTTGCAGTGGCTGTCGGCGTTCCAATGCTACGCAAGACCATTCAGGAACTCTTCGAACTCAACTACGGCAGAATGAACGCCACTCTGGGAACGGAAATGGCTTTCACCAACTACACCACCCAGACCACCATCCCCTTGGGCTACATCGATCCTCCGACTGAAAACTTCGGAGACGGAGAAACCCAGGTATGGAAGATTACCCACAACGGCGTGGATACCCATGCCATCCACTTCCATCTGTTCAACGTGCAGGTCATCAACCGCGTTGGTTGGGACGGTGCCGTTCGCGTTCCCGATGCCAACGAACTCGGATGGAAAGAAACAGTCCGCATGAATCCGCTGGAAGACGTGATCGTTGCATTGCGTCCCGTCAAGCAGACTCTGCCCTGGCCGCTTCCTGACAGCATTCGCCTTCAGGATGTGACTTCTCCCAAGGACGCGCAAATCGCCGTAATCGATAGCCTCAATGGAAATCCAACCACCGTTGCCAACGAGAACATCAACTTCGGTCAGGAGTATGTATGGCATTGCCATCTGCTCGGTCACGAAGAGAACGACATGATGCGCCCGATGATCTTCCAGGTTCCGCCGGAATTTCCGACCAACCTGGTTGCCACGCAGATTGGGAATGGGCATCCGGTTCTCACATGGACTGACAACTCGCTCAGCGAGACCGGATTCATCCTCGAGCGTTCGACCACTGCAAACATGGCTAATCCGGTGCTGATACCCGTGGCTGGAGTGACCGGCTATGGCTCTACAGTTACGTACACGGACACATCGGCAGCGTCCGGCAACATCTACTACTATGCCGTGCAGGCCATCAACAACGCCGCCTTCAACGGGTATGACGCGACTGGCGCCATGCTAATCAAAACAATCAGCTCCGCGTGGTCCAATATTGTCCACGTAGGAATTCCTGTGGTGAGCATTACTCCGACCTCGCTCGCCTTCGGCAATCAGCTCATCAATGTTGCCAGCGCTGCCAAGGTCATTACGATGACCAACGCAGGTAGCGGCACCTTGACTCTCGTCAGTATTGTGGCTTCGGGCACAAATGCAGCCGACTTCTCGCAGACCAACAACTGCACAAATTTGCTTGGCGGAGCATCCTGCACAATTAACGTGAAGTTTACTCCTGCTGCAACCGGCGCTCGTACAGGCACATACACCATTACTACAAACGATCCAGCCAACCCGACAGTGGCAATTTCAATGACCGGGACGGGTGCCAGGCAGGTAATGACCTTGTCGCCTGCCTCGCTCGCATTCGGCAACCAGAACATGCTTGCAACTAGCGCTGCCCAAACGGTCACGGTGTCTAACGCCACTGGCACTTGGCCGCTGACGATCACCAACATCACACGCACCGGGACGAACGCCGCTGATTTTGCCTCCACCAATACCTGCGGAGCATTCCCAGCGACGGTTGCGGCAGGTGCAACATGCACGGTAAGCGTGACATTCACTCCTTCCGCGAGCGGTGCTCGCGCTGGCACACTGAATGTTATTGCTGCTGCGCCGGTCGGCACCCAATCTGTTTCACTTAGCGGCACGGGTGTGCCGGTAGCTGCAAATCTAACACAGCCTCTACCCGCAGGCAGCGTTCTCGGCGCAACCCAGATCTTCAAATGGTCAACTGGGGCCGGCTTTACGGCGTATCAGTTGATGTTGGGCACCACAGGCGTCGGTTCAAGCAATTCGTATAACTCGGGTCAAATTAACGTAACGACTTCGCCTTCCATCACTTTGCCGGTTGGCGGGGGCACTCTCTTTGTTCGGCTGTATTCGATCTCGGCCGGACTCACAACAAGCTACGACTACACCTTCATCGAGCCGGGAACTCCTGTAATTCCTGTTCTCACTACACCCACACCGGGCACCGCTCTTACTGGCGGATCGCCCCAAGTGTTTACTTGGACAAAAGGGTCTGGAATCCAGGCTTATCAATTCAGGCTGGGTACCGTCCTAGGTTCAAACAACGTGTATGGACTCGGCGTGACAAGTGCACTTTCAACCGCGTCGATTACCTTACCAGCAGCCGGTAAAACGTTGTATGCCCGCCTCTACTGGGAAATCAGTAACGTCTGGTATACGCAAGACTACACGTACACAACAAAGTAACCAACCTGATTACCTCACGCCACGCGTACTTGGCGTGGCGTGAGGTTCTCCTCAAGCAAGGTTCTTCCAGTTCCACGTATTCTGCTAGCAACATCAATCGCAGTTGTTGACTTCGGGCCGACAAGGCCTTGAATCAACAACTGCGATTCTGTTTGTGAGCTAAGTTAGATGGCTTCCGCCCAGGCTCTGAATCGTAAGCGTACGGCCTGCCCCACTTGACGGTGTTCTAGTGTGTCAACAAGTGCCCACTTGTTTTTGGTCGGCACTTGTTGAGTGGTAAGCGTGGATTTCTGGCCGCCTTGCCTGGGACCTTCTGAAGAGTCAAGCTCGATTGGTGGTGATGATGTTTCCACTGGGGAGCTTTGATGGAGACAGGGATCGAGGTTGGCGGAGGCTCTTCTCGGGTCCGGCGACACTAGACTGTAAACCAGAAGCGCCGGATCGTGGAAGAGTCGCTGTTACTGGCCCGATCGATGGCATCACTATCTCGGGAACATGATCTGAACGCGAACCAGCTTTTCTATTGGCGGAAGCTTTACCGCGCTGGGCAGTTGTGCGAGGATCCGAGCAGAGAACGACCGCGAAGTGTTCAACTGCTTCCGATCTCAGTCGCTGACGATGAAGTTTTGGCAGCGGAACAGATCAAGACTCGACTCCGCGCCTGACGATGAACATTGAGATTCCTGGTTGTGCACTGGTGAGCCTCGAAGGTGCCATCGATGCGATGTTCATTCGCACGGTTCTTGAAGGTCTGCGCGGATGATTCCAGCCAACACATAGATTTGGCTTGTGGCGGGAACAACAGATATGCGCAGGGGCGTGTGACATATGTCAGTCACGCCAGCGGCAATCCAGATCCTCGTCCATGCCAGAAGCTAGATCACTTGCTCAGGCTCTCAAGGATCGACCGCAATGGCTTGTGATCAGCGCCACGCTCCACACTGATCATCGCCCGGCCGGGAAACTCGATGTGAATCGAGCCGCCGCGAAGACACTGTGACCGGCAGAAGCGCACAAGACTCGGTCAACTCGCCCCGCTCGAATGCACGGCGCCACCCAAACACCTGGTTCGCGTTCGCGCCATGTGCGCGTGCCACATCGGCCACGCTCGCGCCTGGTTCCAGCGTCAATTGCGCAATCTGACGCTTCTCTGAGACCGACCGCCACCGCCGAGCACGCCGCTCCGGAGCTACCCCTTCCGCATGAACCATGAGGTGATCTTCACGCTAGATGATGCTCGATCGCTAGGAGTCTGTCGGGGATAGATTGAGCTGTCGCTGAAAGGCGTCGCCCTTTTCTTCATTCGCTTTTAAGATGTGTTCATGGGTAAGAGTTTCCGCGCCGACGAACTGAATCAGTCCTTGCTTTTTCCCCCTTCACTTCATGATTGGCTTCCAGACAATCATCGGGCCCGGTTTCTTGCGGATGTTGTGAGTGCACGGGATCTGGATGCGATCTATTCTTCTTACAACGAGAAGGATGGTCGCGGCATGGCGGCCTATGCTCCGGTGATGATGGTGCGGGTGTTGCTTTATGGCTACGCGACCGGGGTTTACAGTTCGCGCAAGCTCCAGGCCAAGAACTACGATGATGTAGCGTTTCGTTTTCTCTCCGCCGACGAACATCTCGATCACAGCACGCTGGCCGAGTTCCGCAAGCGGCACCTGACAGCGCTTGCCGGGTTGCTCTTGCAGGCCTTACAGCTGTGCGCCAAGGCAGGTCTGGTCAAGGTTGGCCGTAATGAAAAGCCAAGCCCGAAAATGCCCGGCTGCAGACGTAGAAGCCCTTCCCGTCTCGACAGAACACAACCAAAAATAGACTAGGAGTGTGTCGGTCATAGCGTTTTCGCAAAAGCCAACTTAGCGGTTTGCCGGGGAGGTATTCGAAGTGTGTCGCGCAGGTGGTGAGCCGGTTTGCGGATGACAGTGTGTTTTTCGGTGCGATTTCGGTTAAGACGACT
>CAIKND010000157.1 GCA_903828675.1 uncultured Acidobacteriaceae bacterium | reverse complement strand
GAGAACGCACTCCTGGTTCAACCGCTTCCGCAAACTACTGGTCAGCTTCGAGAAAACCCAGGCCAGCTACAACGGGCTCCTATCCCTTGCCGCCGCCCTCATCTGTTGGAGAAAGACCGTTTCTATTTACGGATAAGCTCTTAGCCGCTTGACATAGTGCCGAACAATCTCTAATCTACGAATACCCGGTGGGCCGCATGCAGGTAAATGCGCACATTGGCAGAGGATTTGATGGCCTATTTTTCCACTCTCGCGATCTGTATGTGCTGCTACTGTCAGCGCTGCTCCGCGCGGGTGTGTTCTATAGGCTGACTTGCTGAATAGCAATAAGTCTAAAAGCAACCCACCCGCTCACAAGCGAGGTGGGTTTTTCACTTTCAGCTGTAAGTTGGCAGAGATGGTAGATCGACAACGGGACTTTTCTAACTAACAACTGAAAGCCGGCAACGCTCAGTAGGTTTCATCGGCACCGGTGGCGAAGTGGCTAACGCGCAGGTCTGCAAAACCTGTATACGCGGGTTCGACCCCCGCCCGGTGCTCCAAAATTAAAGGGCCGCGCAAATCCCCTCGGGGAGCGCCGTCTTTACGTGGCGGATTCAGGCAGTGCGGGACTTACCCGCAAGCCGCTGAAGAGTTACTTAGAGCGCGATGAGTGGGAGTGGCAGGCGAGTTCTTGCGCGATCGAGAAAGAGCCTCATGCGCAGAGCTTCGGCGCGCTGCACAGCCACCAGGCGCATCTGCCTCCGGATATGGTCGCCATTCTCGAGCAAGGCGACCTGCGCCTCGTCGTTTCCCGCATCTTTCTCGAGCCGCGCAATCCGCTGTTCAACGGTCTGGCGAAATCGGGGACTGATTTCATAGCCTTCATTGGCGATACAGTTGGTGATCATGGCAAGATCCTCGGTGTTGGAGTATCTGAGGCTGAACTATTTTTGAAGATTGCCTCAAGTTTTTCCAACCTGTGCCGATGTTAGCTAAGACCTCTCTAATGCACCAGATTACCGAATGACTGTACGCAGGTAATTAGCTGCCCGAAAACAAGACAGTCTGCTGCTCTAGTACCATTTGGAATGTTAATTCTTCTGTTACTGGATCAGGTTACTGCGAAATCACGCAATTACTTTGCCGGCGCGTAATAGCCTTTCCGGACCTGGACTTTCATTCCATCTCCGCGGCAAGTTACCGCGAGCCGCCGGAACGATCCGTCGAGTTTGATGTTGCTGGGGGTATAACTTGCCACATACTGAGTACGCAGTTCATCTTCAATCTGCTGGAAGGCAGCTTCGAGTTTCTTGCTGTTGTTGCCTACATTAATAAGGCGGCCACCGGTCTCATCCGACAATCTTTTAGCGGCGGAGTACCCGCTGTAGCCCCAGTTCCCGTAGAAGCCGGTGTCCGCGATCAGGATCACATAGATAATCACATTGGACTTTTGCGCCGCGGCGACCGCCTCGCTGATCTTGGTTCGGCTTCCCTGATCCTCGCCGTCGGTAAGGATGATCATGGCCTTGCGACCAGTCTCCTGATTCATCTTTTCGTTTGAGGCGAGGAAGACCGAATCGTAGAGCAGGGTTCCCTTTGGATCCCCAATGGTGGGCACGGTCCCTCCGCCGGCTCCCGGAATACCCGCCGCTCCGTTGCCACCCGCGGTATTGATCTCCGCCTTGTGCATGGCCCGTGCAAGTGTCCTGGGGCTATTGGTGAAGTCCTGAAGCAGGTCCACGTTCACGTCGAACGAGAGCAGGAAGGCTTCGTCCTTCTGGCGCAGCACGCGTTGGAGAAACTCGGCTCCCACTTCCTGCTCCAGCGGCAATACCTGCTGTTGGCTGCCAGAGGTGTCCAACAGGATGCCCAGCGTCAGGGGTTGATTGGTCTCGGCCACGAAGCTCTTGAGCGTCTGCGGTTCCTTGTCTTCAGTCACGGAGCAGTCGTCCCTGGTGAGATGGGGGACCAGGTTCCCGCTCTTGTCCTTGACGGTAAAAAACACGTCCACGAGGTTTACGGTGACCTTGAGGGTCGCCACCGATTGTTCATCGGGGGACGGGGCCGGCGCGGTGCTAACCGGAGGTGCGTCTGGCGATGGAGCAAGCTGCGCCCAACCGGCTACGGGCAACACCGGCAGGCCAAGCAAAAGGGCGGCAACTCCAGATCGAATGTGCATACTAGTCGATTAGACGATATCCGGGCGGAATCGTATCTCTCCGAATGAACAGTCCGGTTGAGTGTTGTTCTTTCCCACCCATTCCGCAAAGGCCGCGGAATGGATGGGGCACGGAGCTTTTTTGCGAGGTGGACGGCGGCTGTTCATCCCCGGACGTAACGCGCTGCCGCGAGGCACGCTGCTCAGGAAAGCATAGATGAACTCTTTCGAGTCTGGGGGCCAACCAGCCGGGATCTGGCGCGTCTGATACTCTGACAGGTGCAGCCTTTCTGGCTGGTCCTGCCGGTGCGGAGTGCATTCGCAGGCGGTACAGAAGCAAGATGCAATGGTCTGGGAGGACGGAATACCTGTGAAATTAGGTTTGGCAGCAATGGCGGTGGCAGCACTTCTGAGTTCGAGTCTGAATCTTGATACGGCGGTTCTGGCCCAAACACAGCAATCCACAGTCCCCGACGCCCCCTCTCCCCAAGCGGCCCCCAAGCTGTCTGGCGTGGACGGTCCAATCACGCCCGGCAAGGGTGCCGGAGATGTACAAGCCGGGCCCAATTCTTCTTCAAACTCGCCGGCCGAGCAACAGAGCGCACCGAGCAGTCAAGCGCCCTCGAGCCAGGGCAAGGACACCGTGCAGACGGCTCCGCCAGAACTACCAGCGGCCGGAGAAGGGGTATCCAAGACGGCGACCATCCAGGTGAATGTCAACTTTGTTGAAGTTCCTGTCACCGTGAAGGATTCCAAGGGAAATCTGGTTGCCGGTCTGACTTTCCGCGATTTCAAGGTATTTGAGAACGAGAGCCGCGAGCCATTACGCCTGTTTACGGTGGATCCGTTTCCGCTTTCGATCGCGTTTGTGATCGATCAGAGCCTGACCAGGGATGTGATGGCGAAGGTGAATGAGTCCCTTGGCGCTATCCAAGGCGCTTTGACCCCCTATGACGAAGCGGCGGTTTTTACCTACAGCAATGGGGCAAAAGAATGGACCGGCTTTACCGGTGCTCAGAGCAACCGGTTGCCGGCGGTGCTGGCCCTGGCCAAGGCGACGGGCACGGAGATGCTGGTTCCGGTGAATAGCGGTCCGCTGGCGGGCTGCAACATCCGCCAGAACGGCAACTGCGTCGACCCCAACCTGCAGCAGGGAAAATCCGCAGGGGATAGCAACTTCATGAACATCCCCAAGGAAATCCATACCCTGAACGACGCGATCCTCGCCGCCGCCAAGGAACTGTCGACCCGTCCCAAGGCTCGCCGCCGCATTATCTACGTCATCTCCGACGGCAAGGAATACGGGAGCAAGGCTACGCTGAAGGAAGTGATCCGCTACCTGCAGACCAACAAGATCGCCGTATACGCCACCGGCGTTGGCGACTCGGCCCGCTGGGGAGAAGGCTACGTTAGCCGCGTCCATTTGCCCTTCACTATGTACGACAACATCCTGGCCAGGTACACCCTGGAAACGGGCGGAACGCTGGACTCGGAACGCGGCCTGAACGGAATAGAAAAGAGCTATGCCAAGATCGCCGAAGAGGCTCGTACGCAGTATACGCTGGGCTATCTGAGCCACGAATCGATTTACGACGGCAAGTTCCGCAAGATCGATGTACGCGTGGACCGGCCGGGCCTTGAGGTGATTGCGAAGCACGGCTATTACCCCTCGGCTCAGGATTACCGCTAAAAGGTGAGTTCATCGGGAGCGTCGGCCGGTCTAGGGCTAGTGGCAGCCGCCACCTGGGGCGGTTCGGATTTTGTAGGCGGCATGGGCGCGCGACGCGCGCCTGCCCTTCTGGTGGTTGCGTCGGGGCACATCTTCTCCTTCTTCATTTTGCTGGCTCTGTGCATGGGAGTCAGGCTGGCTGTGCCCGGCACACACTCGCTCTTCTATGCCGCGCTGGGCGGCTTTGAAGGCTCGCTGGCGCTGGCTCTCTTCTACCGCGCGCTGGCTATGGGCTCGATGGGGCTGACAGCGGCTCTGACCGGTCTGCTTACCGCCCTGGTGCCAGTTGTCTACTCACTATTTCACGACGGTCTGCCCACACCGTTGACGGCCTCGGGGCTGGCGATGGGGTTGGGCGCAATCTGGCTGATTACCAAGGCAACCGCCAACTCCCCTGCAACTCCGCCGATGGCTCTGCTGCTTGGCTGCCTTGCCGGAGTGGGATTTGGCATGCAGCTGATCCTCTTCAAAATGGCTGGCGAAGGCGGACTGCTTTGGACCATGACTTCCGCCCGAGCAGCCGGCAGCGTAGCCATGGTCTTGCTGATTCTGGTGATGCCGCCCAAAGGAGCCTGGAACGGGTTCTGGCTAGCGGGTATTGTGGCTGGATCGCTGGACACCCTTGGGAATCTGTTTTATCTCCGCGCCACGCAACTTGGCCGGCTGGACGTGGCAGCGGTGGTTTGCTCGCTCTATCCTGCCGGAACCATCCTGCTGGCTGCTTTTGTGCTGCATGAACGGCCTACCCGGCGCCAAATGGCCGGGATGGGACTGGCATTGACCGCTGTAATGCTGCTCAGTCTTTAATATCTGCGTTCTTGCCCGGACGCACGAAGACCTGCGCTGATGCGCAGGTCTCTTGAAAAGCCCGGAAATCACTGTGTACGCGACCTAAGGGTGAGTTGCCTGCCCAAGCTGAAAATTTAGCCTGGACCCTTAAGCGCACAACGCTCTACCAGCAGATTTATTTGGGCTCGACAGGTGTCGAAGCCGGTGGTACGGGAGCCGCAGATTGCTGCACGGTAGGCGCCGGTGGCACTGGATCCGAAATGCCCCTGATACCTTCCTTAAAGCCCTTCAAGCCCTCGCCCAGCCCCTTGCCCAACTCCGGCAGCCGTTTAGCTCCAAAAAGCAGGAATGCCACCACGGCCAGCACAATCAGGTGCGTTGGTTGCAATAGATCGCCCATTGTTTCATCCTCCACGCGCCGCACTTCGCCGACACGCATTCTCAACGATTATTGTCGCACATAACTGTATGTCCGCGCAGTCCCCGGCAGGCCGATTACGCGTTGCCGTACGCCAGTCTGTACTAAGTCAAACAATCAGTTGACTTGCGCCGGCCTGCCCAGCCGTTCCGTCACCATCGTGAAGAAGGCAGACAGGTCCTCCTCATCGCCCTCGGTGAGCCTGCGGTAAACCTTCATGAGGGGGAACAGCCGTGAACCGCGCACATCGACTGCCGGGACCGCCATGACGCCGCCTGGGTATTGGGTCATCTCCCAGAAGCCTACATAGCGCCGCCGCAATACTTCACCCAGGTAACTTCCCCAGAGCCGCACCTCGAAGTCCAGATCGAGTTCCGGACTTTCGCCCACTTGAACGAGGATGTCGTCCAGCGCGTCAACCGATTCCGCAGTGAAATCCAGCTTCTGCCGAAACTGGCCCTTGCCCAACTCCGCCGCAGCTTGCGCGTAGCCCTCCATCATCGCTCCCAAGTCCGGGAAGGCGGCGGATTCCAGACGTTTACGTAATTCGGTGGAGTTCTTCATGCAACCTACAGAGTACACGCACTGGCAACGCATGAAAATGGCACACCGATACAGGTTTGTGTCAGACTTGAAGCAGTTGTGGGAGTACCCAGGTGAAAACAGTCAAACTAGTGGCTCTTGCCGCTCTGCTCGCGCTTGCCACCAGTGCGGGCAACTCCGCCACGCGCGATATCTATCCCAATCCCGCCCAGGCAAAGGCCGATGTGTCGGCTGCGCTGAAGACCGCTGCGACCACGCACAAGCGCATCCTGCTGGACTTTGGCGGCAACTGGTGCGGCGATTGCCAGGTTCTGGACATCTACCTTCACGACCCAGCCAACCGGTCCATCCTCGAGGCAAATTTTGTACTGGTCCACGTAAACATTGGAACAATGGATGTAAACCTGGACATCGCCAAAAAGTACAGCGTGCCGCTGGACAAGGGCGTTCCCGCGATGGCCGTGCTGAGCGAGAGCGGGAGACTGCTCTATAGCCAGAAGGATGGCGAGTTTGAGGCCATGCGCCGGATGCAGGCTGCGGCGGTCACCCAATTCCTTGTTCAATGGAAGCCGACCAGGGCGGGATGCTCTGCCGTGGTGGTGAACTGCTAGGCTTAGGCTAATGTCCCTTCTCAAGCCCATGACCAATCGAAGACTGCCGAAGCATCATGCCGCATCGGTGTCTTCGTGGAATTCCAGGATTACAGTACGCTGGCAAGATTCATGCGATGTTGCCGCTCTCTGAGGGTCGCGTCGACATTGCGTAGAGCCTTCGAAGCATGCCGATCCTGGAACTGATATAGCCGCTTGCTGAAGTAAGGAGTTCCCTGATGAAATTCGATCTTGAGAAGTTGCCCCACAGCTACGCCTACAAGCTTCTGGTTGGCCTGGTTGCGCCCAGGCCCATTGCGCTCATCACCAGTCTTGACGAAGAAGGCAGGCTCAATGCCGCTCCGTTTAGTGCGTACAACTACCTTTGCACCGACCCGCCGATTATCGGTGTCGGCGTGGCCAACCGGTCGGGGGAGGCTTTTGTGCCCAAGGACACGGCGCGCAATATTCGCCGTACCGGCGAGTTCGTAGTGAATGTTGTTACGGAAGATATTGCCCAGCAGATGAACATCTGCGCTACTGATTTTCCTCCGGGCATGGATGAAGTGGAGTTGGCCGGTCTGACGACCGCGCCGTCGCAAAAGGTCAAGGTGCCTCGCATCGAGCAGGCTCACGCCGCTCTGGAATGCGTGGAATTTACCACCATGGAGATTGGCAAGTCGCGCATTATTCTCGGGCGCGTTGTTGCGGTGTATGTGGAAGACCAGTTTGTTGATGCCGAAGGGCCGTATGTGAAAGCGGAGGAACTGCACGCTATCGGGCGCATGAACGGGCTGGGGAATTATGTGCGGACACGGGACGCGTTCATGACCATTCCCCGCATCAGCAAAGAGGAATGGAACAAAGGGCAGCGTTAGCTCTTTAAATGGGCGTCTTTGGCCTTTTAGGTTGCTTTTCGCAGCCCCAAAGACTCCTCGCAGCCGGCTCAGGCAATCGGGGTAAGTTGTTTGGTGTTCTGGTAGGTGTAGATGATGCGGTGGGCCACGGTAATTGTGGAGAGTACGGCGAGTACCCACAGGACTGGAGCCATTGCTCCCCAGTGGTTGAAAACGGCGCCGATGATGATGAGCACAATGCGCTCCGGCCGCTCTAGAAAACCCACCTTGCACTGACCGATGAGAGCCTCAGCGCGGGCGCGCGTGTAGCTGACCATCAGCGAAGTGACCATGACAAAGGCCACCAATACGACGTACCGAAACCTGTTGATGCGACCGTAGTAGACCAGCAAGCCGAAGAACAGCACCACATCCGAGTAACGGTCAATCACGGAATCGAAAAAGGAACCGAAAACGGTCACCTTGTTGTTGCGCCGGGCCACTCGTCCATCCACCATGTCAAATATGCCGGCGCCAAAGATCACCATGCCCGCGAAGATGAACATGCGGTCGCTGTTGGCGGCATTGGCATGGCCAAAAAGAAACGCGGCGGCGATGTTGATAACCAAACCAATGAAGGTGAGGACATTGGGGGAGATCTGGGTGAGCGCCAAGCCGTGCACGATTCGATCAAGAAGCCAGCCGCAGGCGCGGCCGAAAGCGCTGGTCCAGGTGGTCATTGCAATCTTCCTTGCTACTGCTTCGTCGCGCCAGTGCTTTCAGAGCCTGCCGCGGCGGCTTCATCGTGAATTGTGGTCAGTTTCAGGATTTCAAGTTCGCGCTTTCCGTTGGGGGTGACGATAGTGGCGATGTCGCCCACCCGCTTGCCTACCAGGCCGCGCCCAATCGGCGAAGTCGTTGAAATCAAGCCCTTGGAGACGTCCGACTCTTCGCTGGTGACGAGGCGGTAGACAATCTCCTCTTCCTTGGTTGAGTCATACACAACAACCGTAGAACCAAAGCCGGTCCTGTCTCTGGGAATGTTGGTCAGGTTCACCAGGGAAAGCTCGGCCATGCGCCGCTTGAGCTGGCCGAGGCGCGCATCCACAAAAGTCTGGCGCTGCTTGGCCATGTGGTACTCGGCATTTTCCGAGAGGTCTCCCATGGCCACGGCTTTCTTGATCTCAGCGGGAAGCTCGTGGGAGAGCTCGCGCTCCAGAATTTCGATCTCGGCAAGAAGCTGTTTCTTTATGTGCTCGGGCATCCAGTTTCCAGGGCGGGGAGCGGGGTTGCTCAATCCGCGGGTGATGAAGAAATTTCTCGTTCAGCACTGATTATACGCGGGGTGAGGGAGAGGCAGGGGATAGGGTGAAGGCACCTATCCCGTGTCCCCGGCTTTCTGGCGGTCGAGGAAGGACTGCAGGATGAGTGTGGCAGCTACCTGGTCGACGACCTTGCGGTGCTGCTGGCGGGGGTGGCCTGCCTCATAGAGGATCTGGTGGGCCTCGCGGGTGGTGAGCCGCTCGTCCCACAGGTGGATGGGGAGACTGCTCAACTGGCCCAGTTCGGCGGCAAAGGCCTGGGTTTTGGCTGCTTGCGGGCTGAGTTCCCCGGAGAGGTGGAGCGGGTTGCCCACCACGATGCCCGCAACGGCGAATCGCCTGGCCAGCCGGGCCAGGGAGCGCAAATCTTCCCTGGAATTATGCCGGCGCTCCAGGGTGAGCACGGGCTGCGCCGTCAACCCCAGCTCATCCGACACGGCGACGCCGATGCGGCGGTTGCCCACATCAAGCCCTAAATATCGAAGATGATTGCCTGTTTCCAGCCTGAAGCTCCTCGCAATGAACGAAATGTGCGTCGTCCCGAAGCACTCCCGATACAATCGTAAAGATAGAGTCCTCACGAGGATTTTACGCGTCTTTAATGAATGAAGGGTTGAAAGCAACGGATGGTGCGCCGCAGACGGACGAGCAGAAAGAAGAAGACTTCCGGTGCGGCGGGAGTATTGCTGGGCCTTGTCCTGGCGGCAATCTGTGTGGCCGGTGCAATTGCATGGCTGGTTCTGACGCCGTACGGGCCTGAGACCGAGACATTTGTAGAAGTGCCGCCGGGCTCTTCTACGGTGCGGATCGGGCAGCAATTGGAACAGGCAGGGGTGGTACGCAATCGGTACGCCTTTGATTTAGTCCGTCTTTGGAAGCGGGGAACGCTGCGGGCAGGCGAGTACCGTTTCGATCAGCCGGAATCGATTCTTGAAGTCTATGGGCGGATCGCGCGCGGTGACGTTTTTACCCGGACACTGGTGGTCCCCGAGGGCGCGAGCATCTTTGAAATTGCCGCGCGCATAGAGCAGGCGAGGCTGGGCACGCGTCAGGATTTTCTGGATTCCGTGAAGCAACAGACAGGGTTGGTAGCCGATCTGGACCCTGCGGCAAGAAGCCTGGAGGGCTATCTGTTCCCGGACACTTACCGTTTCTCTCGCAAGGCGAGTCCGGCGCAGATTGCAGCGGCGATGGTGCGGCGTTTTCGCGCTGTGGCGGGGCAACTTGGGCTGAAGGGGAACATGCACCAGGTTGTGACAATGGCTTCGCTGGTAGAGCGTGAGACAGCCGTGGATGCGGAGCGGCCTCTGGTGGCCAGCGTTTTTGCGAACAGGCTCAAGAAGAATATGCCGCTGGCGACTGATCCGGCGGTGATTTACGGGCTGGAGCTTGAGGGCCGGTGGGGTGGCGAAATCCACGCGAGCGACCTGACCCACGATACGGCTTACAACACCTACCTGCACGCTGGTTTGCCGCCTGGTCCGGTGGCGAATCCGGGGATTCGCTCTCTGCGCGCGGCCATGGAGCCGGCCAGGACGGATTACCTTTATTTTGTGGCGGCGGGTACCAATGCGCAGGGGCGGTCGCGGTTTGCGAGCACCTTGGATGAGCACAATCGCAATGTGGCGGGATACAGGCACGCGTTGAAGAAGGCGGGGGCGCGATGAGGGCAATCGCTCGTTTTGCGCCGGTTGTGGCGCTGGCTCTACCGCTGCTGCTTTCGGGCTGTTTTGTGATTTCCACGACGCGCAGGCTGCCTATTCCGAAGGCTCCGAACGTGCTGCAGACGGTGACCCCGGATGTGCTGGTGGCGCAAATAAACCAGCGCTGGGAGGCGCTTGAGACTCTGAACGCCAGCGTTGAGATTCAAGCCAGCGCGCTGAAGACCACGGAAGGCGTGGCCAAGGACTACACTACGTTTCCCGCGATTATCCTTATGCGCAAGCCGGAGTCTCTGCGGGTGTATGCGCGGGTTCCGGTGATTCGCATACCCATGTTCGACATGGCCAGCGACGGGAAGAACTTCACGCTTTATATTCCGTCGAAGAACAAGGCGATCAAGGGCCCCAACGTCCTGAGGAAGAAGTCAGCGAACTCGCTTGAGAACCTGCGGCCGGCGTTCTTCTTCGAAGCGATGATGGTGCGCGGGCTTGATCCGGACGATTTCTACTCTGTAGTTGCGGATACGGAGACGGTGGAGGATGCGGCCAAAAAGCACCTCTTCATCGTGCCTGAGTACATCTTGAATATCACGCGCAAGAAGCCGGACAGCCAGCAGTTGATCCCGGTGCGCGTGGTGACCTTCCATCGCAGCGATCTGCTGCCTTATGAGCAGGATATCTACGACAGCGAAGGAAACCTGGAGACGCACGTAACCTATTCGAACTATCAGGATTTCGGCGGCGGCGAGTTTCCCAGCCTGGTGACGATCAAGCGTCCGCAGGAGGATAAGCAGATTGTAATGACGATCGATAAGGTGACTCAGAACATGACGCTGAACGACGATCAGTTTGTGGTCAAGGTTCCGGAAGGGACCGAAATCCAGAATCTAGAGTAAGTCTTTTATAAAGAAATGCTTACAGATTTATAGCCCAGCACCTTCAATTTGGGAGGGGGGGTGGGTAGGGAGGGGTGGGGAGGGGGGTATTCAGCCGCATCCGGCTCCAGTAGGGTAGTTTGGACGGAGCTTTTTAGAGCGATCTGTATTTATTGTGCGCCGAAGTGGGGTAATTATATGCAAACGGGTCTGATTGCGGGCTATAGAGGCTACGGAAAGAAGGCCTAAGTCTGAGTCGAGGCCCTGATCGAGATGGAGTTGGGGCTGAACAGGCTGCGGAGAAGGCCTGATCGAGAGTCGAAAGCTCGATAAGCTTCCCTCAGGGGCTAAAGCTCTCGTTTATTTTCTGCCACTTGCGGCACGGCTGAAGCCGTGCCCTGACACAAAGCTCGTCTACGGACTTCTTATTCGACCTTTTGATTGCAGAGGATGATAGCCCGCGCCTGAAGGCGTGGCATTCACGGGCTCAATTCAGGGGCATGAATGCCCCTGCTCCCTCCGATGAAACGACGACGGGATTATATTTCATCTCTGGGGGCGGCTTCGCCAGTGAGGGACTGTTACAGAGCCTAATCTCATTTCTTGGCCTGAGGAGAAAAGGAAAGGGACGCCGGAAGGGCGCCCCTTTGAATTGGTTCAGACTTCAGAACAGCAAGATTGAAAGTTGTTAGAAAGTGAAGCGGGCTCCGACCTGCAGCAACCGCTGCGTGGCGGCGGAGGTGATCCAGCCGAACTGGGCCGAAGACAGAGTTCCGTTGGGTCCGTTCAGGCTGACCATGTTGAATACGTTGGTTGCTTCACCGCGGAGTTGGAAGGTCATCCCCCGCTCGAGGCGGAAGTCGCGGAGCAAGCCGAGGTCGACGTTGCGGTAGCCGGGCGCGCGCAGATAGTCGCGCGGCACGTTGCCGTCAGCGCCGCCGGGTCCGATACCGCCGGTAACTCCAGGGCCGTTGGCGGTGAAGGCCGCCTTGTTGAACCAGGCGTAGCGGCTAACCGTACGCGAGCGGGTGCTGTCCAGGAATGGGCTGGTGCCGGCGACGAAGTTGGGACGATCGTTGCCGTAGGAGTCAGCATTCTTGTCAGAGCCGGTGCCGACATTGAATGGCGTGCCGCTGTTCATGGTGATGATGGGCGAAATGGTCCATCCGTTGACGATCTGCTTCATGAAGAAATTTGAGCCTTTATAGTAGTCGACCTTCCAGATGCCCGAAATGGAGGACATGTGGCGACGGTCGTTGTCCATGGGTCCACGCTCTTCGTTCAGAGCGTAGAAGTTCTGCGCGCCGGCCTGTCCGACAGCAGACTCATTGACGCTCTGGAAAGCCTTGCCGAGGACGTAGAAGCCGCTGAGCATGATGTTGTGGGTGAGGGGACGGCTAGCCGAGATCTGGAGCGAGTGGTAAGAAGCCGTCTGGTTGGATTCGCCGTATGTGACCTGGCCGAGAGCGCCGCCGTCGTTGTACGGACGCCGCGCACTGATGCTTGCGGTGCTGGTGGAAGCGCCTGTGACCCACTGCGGAGCATTGATGTCGACCATGTAAGGCAGGTCGTGCGAAAGGGTGCTCACATAAGCGACGGTGAGGCTGACGCTCTTGGGCAACTGACGCTGAATGGCCGCGTTGATCTGATAGCTATAGGGCCACTGATAGTCCTTTGACATGGTCTCGGCGGCCGCATTTGGAAGGAAGCGGGGTTTGGAGGGGTCGAAGGTGTAAGGGAACGGATCGCCATTGGGGAATGAAGCCGCGCTGCCATAGACGTTGGAGAACGAGGTGATGGAGGTGAATGTCTGCCTGATGGCGAAGGGCTGCGCGTTGGCCGGCTGATTCCACTCGTTGGCGCTGACGGAGCCGTAGAAGACACCGGCGCCGGCACGGATGGCGGTCTTGCCATCGCCGAACGGATCCCATGCGATGCCAAAACGCGGCGAGATGTGGTGATAGCGGTTAGGAGCGAGACCGCGCGGGATGCCGGCGTCGCCCGGGAAGACCAGGCCCTTGGGGGCCGAGGGAACCTTGGTGGACTGGACGTTGGGCAGGAAGGAGACGGCGAGGTCTTGCGATTCAACCGGCGAAGTTTGCACGTCCCAGCGGAGGCCCAGGTTGAGGGTCAGGCGGGGGAGGATGCGGTAGTTGTCCTGGGCGAAGACGGCCCAGTACCAGTTGCTCAGGAAGCCTTTGTATGGGGTGTCCTGCTCCATGGTATTGACCTGGCCGGTGATGAAGTCGGCCACGGCGCTGCCGGTGGTGGTAGGAGCCGAGGTGCTGAAGCCGAAGATGCCGAAGTTGTAGAGGTTGCCGCGGAACATATCCTTCTCGAGCGAGATTTCGCCGCCGAGGTCAAGCTGGTGCTTGCCCACGGTCTTGCTGACGACGTCGCGAAGGGAGTAGAAGTCCGTGTCGCTGACCGGACCGGCGAGTCCGCCGCCTGCCGAGAAGAAACCAGTGACGTTGAGGTTAGGCAGCGTCTTGGGGCCCTGGGTCGTAAACGTAGAGCCGAAGTCTTCCATGCCCACGGTGGGCACGTTGGTGCGGCCACCGGCAACGCGGGTGAAGGTGAGCCAGGCCTGATTGGCCGTAGTTGCATTGAGGGTGTGAATGTCGCTGATGTTGACGTTGTACTGCTTGGAGAACGACTGCGTGGTCATGTACGGAATGCTGCCGCCGCCGTAGGCGTTCTGGAGGGTGTTGAGGTAGAAGAAGCTGGCGGCGAGGTGGTCCTTATCACCACGCTGCTCGTCGTACTTGGCCAGATACTCGTCCTGTTTGGTGGGTCCGATGAAGTAGCCCGCATAGCCGTTTGTGGTGGTGTTGGTGGGCAGCGGGACGTACTTATTGATGAGGGCAGAAGAGGTCTTGTCGAGAGCGGCCGTGGGTACGCAGTTGAGCGTAGGGATGGAGCAGTTCGACGAGCTGTTGGTGCCCTGATACTGGATCTTGGTGCCGGGCTGATAGACGGGAACCTGAACGCCCTTGCTGTCAAGCAATTGGGTAAAGTCGCCGAGGCGCATGTTAGCCGAGGGGACGATGCCGCCGCTGAGAGCCTGGCCTACAACCTGGCGGAGTCCGCCATAGCTGAAGAAGAAGAACGCCTTGTCGTGCTTGATGGGACCGCCCACAGCGCCGCCGAACATATTGCGGCGATAGTGCTGCGCGGTGGTCTGGCCCCAGGGCATGGCGTTGAGCGCCGTATTGCGGTTGAACTCGAAGAGCGAGCCGTGGAACTGGTTGGTGCCTGACTTGGTAACGGCGGTGACAACGGCGCCCGACATACGGCCATACTGGGCCGCGAAGTTGTTGGTCTCGATGCGGAACTCCTGAAGTGCATCGGGATTGGGCAGCGGGTTGCCGTAGTTACGGAGGCCGGTCATATTGATGCCGCCGTCGAGGTAGTAGCTGACGGTAGGCACTCCGGCGTCGATGCCGCCGTTGACAGTGACCTGCGTGGAGGGAACGCCGATCTGGAAGTTCGGGGTACCGTTGGCATTGCTCTGCGCGCTGGCGCTGTTGGACATGACGCCCGGGGTGAGCGAAAGCTCAGCGTAGGCGTTGCGGTTGACCAGCGGGAGCGAAATGATCTCCGCGGGCGAGACGCTGCGGCCGAGTTCTGCGGTGCTGGTCTCAACCAGCGGCGGGGCCTCAGTGACTTCGACAGTCTGGGTCTGTGCGCCGATGGCAAGGGCAATGTTCAGAGCCACCGTCTGATCGACGCTGATGGTGACATTCTGCTGCACGAACTTTTTGAAGTTGGGTGCAACCACTTCGACGGTGTAGGTGCCGACGGGCAGATACGTGAGGCGGTAGTTGCCTTCGCTATCCGCGGCGGCGGAGCGAGTGAAGCCGGTGTTGTTGTTGGTGGCCTTGACGGTGGCCGTGTTGACCATGGCGCCCGACTCGTCCTTGACGTTGCCGGCGATGGTACCGGTGATCTGCTGGGCAGAGGCGAAGATCGCTCCGCCCAGAATGATCAGCATGACCGCGATGAGGCGGGGGACGGCAATGGCCATAAATCGCCTTGTCGCATGGGTAGTTTGCATAACATCTCCTAAAGGTTGAAGCGCACTTGCTGTGCACGTTACCCGGCCTTTTAATCCCCGGCCAGGGTTATGGGTAAAACTTGCAACGCGACTGCACCCGGTCTGGTGAGCAACTTCCGCATGCTGTCTGACACAACTTAGGTCAGGGCGGAGGTGGCCGATCAACAAAACCGGCGCATCTTAATAAATGCGGAATTGCCCGGAAGTGAACCAATTTCTCCGAACATATTTGCGCACAACTCGGTACAGGACGAGTCGACAGACGCCGACCAATCCTGATCAGGATGAACGCAGCTTGCCTATTTTGAATCGGATGTAAATCTAAGCTACCGTTATCGCGCTTACAACGTTCGGAACAGTTCACCTTCGCGTTCCGATGCAAGTTATTGAAAACATATATACTAATTAAAGGTTACGGTGCAGGTTACGGTGCGTAGTAGAATACATTTCGTAGTTGGTGAAAAAGCAGTATGACGCAAACTTCAGCGCAAGCCAGCGCGGGCGGACTCACTTCAGTCCAGACGGCGGCAGTCAAGTCTGAACTCGAGGTGGTACTGAAGAGTGTCCACTTTTCCGGCAGCAAGCGATGTCACGACTTTCTTGAGTTCGTGGTGCTTCGCGCGCTGGAGGGGGATACGGAGAGCCTCTCAGAGCGGTTTATCGGCGCCAAGCTTTTCGGCAGGCCAATCGACTACGAAACCGCGACAGATGCCATTGTCAGGGTAAGAGCCAACGATGTGCGGCGCAGATTGGCGCAGTACTATCTGGAACCGCACCCGGTTCCTGAGGTGAGGATCAGCCTGACCTCGGGGAGCTACCTGCCGGAGTTTCATTTTCTGGCCGAGGCGAAAACGGTGGCTATCGAACCGGCTCCGCCGAAGGCTCCGCCTGATTCGCACGCGGTGGATGGCGGCGCGGTTGCGGAGGCAAGGGTAGAGTCAGTATCGCGCAGGAGATTATGGCTCTGGTTGAAATGGCCGGTTCTGATCGGAGTGCCGGTTCTGGTATTGGCTGCGGTGCTGGCGGGGATTCTGCTGAAGCACCGTGCGGTGCCGGACTTGGCAGTCAGGCAGTTCTGGGCACCGATTTTGCGGGAAAAGGGCACGATATTGATCTGCGCCGGCGGCAACACCTACGCGCAGGTCCCCGTACCGGGATTTTTCACTGCCGACAAAGAGACCGACTATCCGTATTTTTCGCTGCAGACCGAGGTTTCCACCACGCTGCTGAGTGCGCTGATTGAGCGAAGCGGTTCAACGCCACTGTTCAAATTTTCGGCATCCACTCCGCTGCCGGAGCTGCACGAGCATCCGATCATCCTGCTGAACGCGTTTAACAACCAGTGGACGCTGCGGCTGGTAGAGTCTCACCGCTTCCATTTCTCGCCTGAGAACAAGCCGGATCACTCGATTGTGGACGGGAAGCAACCGGAAGTGCGGTGGGTACGCGACACCAAGATTCCGTACTCGAGCGCGGACGATTTTGCTCTGCTGGCGCGGTTCTGGGACACGACTACCGATAATTGGGTGGTGGTGCTGGCCGGGCTGGGCCGGAACGGGACCGAAGCGGCCACCCAGTTTGCCGTGAATCCGCACTATATGCAGCTGCTGAGGGAGCAGGTGGGCAGTGACTTCGCAAGCCGGAATATCGAGGTTGTGCTGAAGGTGGGCGTGGTGGATGGAAAGACGGGCGCGCCAACGATTGTGGCTGTGAATACCTGGTAGAGAAGACTGACACACGAAGCCTGGACTGACGGGATGCGCGGGAGCTTGCTTTGGCGCTCCCGCGCATTTCTTCAGGAGGCTACCTGGGCGGGGCAGGACGGGGAACGGTGGGGGTTTGTCCCGGAGGCATTCCCATGACGTTGACCGCGGTTGCGGTGAAGACGCCGTCCTCGATTGCACCCTCGGCGCGGAGGGTGTCTCCGAGATGAATATCAGCCATTGTGACTGGCTCGCGACGCCTGCGGAAGGTGGTATTCTCGTCGGCCACGAATGCGTGAGGGGCGCTGTCTACTGAGCCGAAGATGGTGACCTTGACGCCATCAATGGCAGTGACTTTGCCCATGATCCAGGTTTTGCCGTAGTTGGCCTGCATTTCGTGCATCTGACGAGCGCGCTCGGGGTCGATTTGGACGACCATGACAGCGCCTATGGAATGTGCGACAGCGTTTACCTCGCCCATGGCGGCTATGTCGTCGCCAACCTTGATGTCAGAGGACTTGATGGTTTGGGGGGCCGCCCCGGCACCGTCGGCGGGCATTGCGCCGGGCATCCCTTGGCCTTGGCCTCGCCCCATGCCTCCGCCCATACCCTGGCCCATGCCGGCTAGCTGCTTCATGAAGCGGGTGTTGACGCTGAAATTGACGGTGCCGGTTTCTCCGGCGTAGGTCTTGACGGTGAAGTGGTCGGCGGCGATCTGGGTGACAGTACCCATGAGGCCACGGCCTGGCCCCATGCTCATGCCAGCCATTCCCATACCGCCGCCACGGCCTGAGCGCTGGCCGAAAGCTCCTGTGGGAGCCCCCGAGTTCTGCGCTGCGGGGGGAGCGGGATTTGCATCCTGAGCGCTGGCGACGGTGAGGGCTAACGAGAAGACGATCACGGACAAGAGACGTACTTTCATGGAAACTCCTGATCGGCCGGGGAAACGGCCTTATGCAGTATAGACGGGGGAAAAGCCAGGAAGGTCGACGAAGAGCAAAGAGCGGAGTTAGCTATTGATCCGGCCCCCAAGAGTGATTAGGTATCCCACCTATCTCACGATAAAGCCTGCGAAATGGATGGGGCACGGGGCTTCTATTTGAGGGCCGGCTCATTAGGGGGCGCTCTGGGCGGCGAGGAGCTGCTTGAATGCAGGCAGTTCGCGGAGGCTTGCGAAGTCACTGTCGACAGCGAGCTTCTTGGGGGTGGTAAAGCCCTCGTTGAGGGCCATGCGCAGGTACTGGATGGCGCAATCGGTGAGGCCGGAGTGGGCGCATCCCCTGGCCATGTAGTAGTTAATGGCGCCGCGATCATGGGCCGAGGCCGGGTTCTCGACTCTTAAACTGGTTCGGTCCTGGAATATGTTGGGGTCAATGGCCAGGGCCTGCTTGTAGGCTTCGGCACCCTTTCTGAAGTTGTGTTGAGCGAGCAGATCAGATCCAAGGTTCTTGAGGATGAGGGCGGATTGGGGATCGAGTTTAAGCGCCTTTCGATACATGCGTTCCGCTTGAGCGTACTGCTGGAGTGAGTCGTAGACGGTGCCGAGGTTGTTAATGACACGCGGGCTGTTTGGGGAGATTTTGAGGGATGCCTTGTAGCAGCGGATGGCATCTTTGGAATTGCGCATCATCTGATAGGCGATGCCCAACTTGTTAAGGACGGCGGCGGAATCTTGCGGCGCATTGGCATAGGCGGCAATGGCGGCCTGATACCGCTGGTGCATAACGAGGGAATCGCCGAGTTGCTCGGGTGTGGGCGGATCGGCCGGCACATGAACGGTTGTTTGCGGCGGAGCGGGTTGCAGAGGAGCGGGTTGGGGATTGGGCTGAGCGGGCGCAGGAGTTTGGGCCTGATTCTGGGCGTGGTCGTCAGCCTGGGAAGAACCGGGCGATGCCACAATGCCTGCGAGCAGGGCAAGAGCCGGAAGCCAGCGATGTGTATCGAACCTCAACATGATTCTCTCCTGGTGAAGGAACTCAGGGGCGATCAACCGGGTCGTACCATCCAATGAAATTAAACCACCAAATGAAGGCGGAGAGCGAGTGAATGAGCAAAGAATCCTTTTACTGCGCGGAAACTCCGGTTGGAGATGCAATGAACAGTAAGGGGCGGGGTTCGCGGTACACTCTTGCCAGAGCGGGAGGTGACGCAATGAGGACGACAGCCGTGGAGAGTGCGCAGGTGGAGATGGGCGAGCGGTTTGGAGCGGTTCGGCGGCGGACGCTGGCCCTGTGCGCCGGGCTGACGGCCGAGGACATGATGGTACAGTCATGCCCTGAGGCGTCCCCGGCAAAATGGCATCTGGCGCATACGGCGTGGTTCTTCGAATCGTTCGTGCTGGGAGCGTTTTCGCCTGCATACAAGTTGTTCAACGCGGATTTTCCGTGGCTGTTCAACAGCTATTACGCGAGTTTTGCCCAGTTCCCTGAGAAACGCCTGCGTTCGTCGTTTTCAAGGCCGGGACTGGAGGAGGTTCTTAAGTACCGGGAACACGTGGACGAGGCAGTGGGGCGGTTGCTGGAACGTGGCGCGGAGCCGGAGGCTCTGCGGCGGATCGAGTTGGGCTTGAACCACGAGGAGCAACACCAGGAATTGCTGCTGACAGATATTTTGAATGCGTTCTTTACCAACCCTTTGAGGCCGGTTTATGCGGGAGATAGTGGTGATGAATCCCATGTCTCAAACGCGAGACATGGGGCACCCGGCATGAAGATGGAATTTGTGGAGTTTGCGGGCGGGCTGCGGGAGGTTGGGCATGGGGGCGATGGATTCTGCTTTGATAATGAACTGCCACGGCACCGGGTTTGGCTTGAGCCGTCTGCGCTGGGCAGGCGGTTGGTGACGTGCGGGGAGTATGCCGAATTCATCGCTGATGGAGGATATGACCGGACAGAGCTTTGGCTTTCGGCGGGGTGGGACACGATGAAAGGCCAGGGCTGGCGCGCGCCGCTCTACTGGACCAAGACCGATGGGGCATGGAGCGCGTTTACGCTACGAGGCGAGAGACCGCTGGAAGACCTGGAAGCGACGCCGGTGAGCCATATGAGCTTTTATGAGGCTGACGCCTATGCCCGCTGGGCAGGGCGGCGGCTGGCTACCGAGTTTGAATGGGAGGCTGCGGGGGAGGGCACCGCTATCGGCGGGAATCTGCTGGATTCGGGGATGTTGACGCCTTGCGCGGCTGCTGGGGCTGGGCATTTTGACGGGGCCTTCGAAGCGGGCGGCATGCCATCCCACCCTAGCCGCAAAAGCAAGGACGCGGCAAGGATGGGGCACCCGGAGTGTTTGCCGGGCGATGGCCTCTCGCAACTCTACGGGGATTGCTGGGAGTGGACAGGGAGCGCGTACCTCGGCTATCCGGGGTTCCAGCCGCTGGGTGGGACGCTGGGCGAGTACAACGGGAAATTCATGAGCGGGCAAATGGTACTGCGGGGCGGGTCATGCGTGACACCGCAGAGGCACATTCGGGCGAGTTACAGGAATTTCTTTGCACCGGAGACGCGTTGGCAGTTTTCAGGGATTCGGCTGGCCGCGAGGTGAAGCGTGGGGCCGCCGCACACTCATGTCCTGCCCGTTTTTCCGGATGACCTAGGCGAGCCAGCAAAGGGACCTTTTGGGTTCACGTACACTTGTGCGTATGGTTCGGTTCTTGATCGCGCTCCTTGTGATCCTGGCAACCCTTGGCGCGTATGCGCAGGTATCTCGCCCCGGGGCCGAACTCTCGCATCCTCAAAAGCCGTCGATGTCGGCTCTGCCCGCAAAACCACCCATCCATTTTCACGATATCGCCCGGCAGGCCGGGCTGACCACCGTGCCGCAAACGACCGCCGAGAGACGCTATATCGTGGACACCATGAGCGGCGGAGGCGTTGCGCTCTTTGATTGCGACAAGGACGGCAGGCTCGATATTGCAGTGGTCAATGACTCGTCAATCGACCGATACCTGAAAGGCGGCGATCTGATGGTCACGCTCTATCGGCAGGACGGCGAGTCTGGCACGGTTCATTTTACCGACGTGACTCAATCTTCCGGCCTGCTGACGAAAGGCTGGGCCACAGGCCTTGCCGTCGCCGATTTCGATAACGACGGTCTGCCTGACCTGTATGTAACCGGGTACGGGCACAATGTGCTCTACCGCAACCTGGGCGGCTGCAAGTTTCAGGATGTTACCGAAAAGGCCGGGTTGCAGGTGGGCGGATTCAGCGCGGGTGCGGCCTGGGCTGATTACGATCGTGACGGATATGTGGATCTTTTTGTGGCGCGCTATATCTCGACGAACGCCCGCCACTTGCCGCCCGCAACCACCTTTGCCTACAAGGACGTGCTGGTGGAACTGCCGGACGGCATGGAAGGGGAATCGGATTTTCTGTTTAGAAATCGCGGCGACGGAACCTTCGAGGATGCATCAGTGAAGGCGCACGTAAACGATCCCCAGAGACTGCACGGGATGGGAGTGGCCTGGGGCGATTACGACGGCGATGGATGGCCAGATCTGTTCGTAACCAACGACGGTGGCTATAACTTTCTGTATCACAATCTTAAAAACGGAACCTTCGAGAATATCGGCATCCTGTCAGGAACCGCTGCTGGAGATAATGGGCAGATTTATGGCAATATGGCCGCGGATTTTGGCGATTTCGATCACGACGGAAAGCTGGATATCTTCGTAACCAGGTATGGGCAGCAGCCAGCCAGTCTCTATAGGAATGAAGGTGCGGATGAGTTTCTCGATATCGCCCCAGAGACGGGAATCGCGGGCAAGACATTCACGCCGGTAAAGTGGGGAGCGAACTTCGGCGATTTCGACAACGATGGATGGCCTGACATCTTAATGGTCTCAGGCAACTTCTCCTCGCTGCTGGATGCGTTACCGACTGAACCGCGCTTTCGGGAGCCAATTCAACTGTTCCGCAATCTAGGCGTCCGAACCTTTATCGAGATTGCAGATGCTGCCGGCCTCAACGACGGGCGGATGGAGTCACGACGCGGCACTGCTATCGGAGATATCAACAACGATGGGAAGCTGGATGTTGTGGTCTTCAATGTTGGCGGGCCGCCCTCCATATTCCTCAACGAGACGGAGAATGGGAACCACGGCGTACTTATCCGCCTGGCAGGGATTAAGAGCAATAAGGGCGCCATTGGCGCTCGCGTCCTTGTAACTGCCGGAAACATGACTCAAACTGACGAAATCCGCGCTGGCAGCAGTTACCTTTCAACCAGCGATTCGCGGTTGCATTTTGGACTGGGTAGCGACTCGATGATAAAGAGAATCGAGGTAAGGTGGCCCAGCGGACTGGTTCAGGAGTTTCACGACGTAAATGCAGATGCTGTTTATGAGGTCCAGGAGGGACAGGCGATACGAAAGATATCGCCGCTCGCATCGCATCTGAAGTGAAGATCCTCAGGCTAAGGTCAACCTGGCCGAAGGCACACCTGTCATCCGCGACAAGCGAAACGAACTCTGTGGACGAGTTCCGGGCGAAGATACACTCGCCGCTCCTCAGTGGCCTGAGAGACGGCGAGCGCATTGATTGGTTGGGCTGCAGCTATTCGGCTGCGGCTTCTTCCACGGCGGGCACGGCAGCCGGAACTTCGGCAACCGCTTCCTCAGTGGCTTCGGCCAAAACCTTGACCTTGACGTGCGCCGTAACTTCACGATGGAGCTTGATGGCCACGGTAAAGTCGCCCACGCTCTTGAGAGGCTCGGGCAACTGGATCTTGCGGCGATCGACCTCAATGCCCTTGGCGTCGAGTGCGGCAGCGACATCAGCCGAGGTGACAGAGCCAAAGAGATGGCCGGCTTCGCCTGACTTGCGTGTGAAGCTGAGCTCGATCGGCTCGAGCTTGGCAACCAACGCTTCGGCCACGGCCTTCTCCGACGCAGTGCGGCGGGCGGAGGCAGACTTCATCTGCTCAATAACGGCCTTGTTGGCCAGGGTAGCCTGCAGCGCGAGCTTGCGGGGCAGCAGAAAATTGCGGCCATAGCCGTCTGCGACCTTGACCACGTCTCCGCGGTTGCCCAGATTGGCTACGTCTTCCTTCAGAATAACTTCCATGGTGATTCTCCAGTGGTGCGGCCGGCGCTGAGGCTCGCCCTGTCCATTGGGACGAAAGGGACAAGCCAAGGCGTGCCGCGCCCGGTTCTAGTTCGGCATCCACAATATTGCCTTCCGCCAAAGGCCTTTGATTCCCACCCTTCAAAAGAAGCGGATGGGCACCCAAGGTGGGCGGAACGGCAGCCGATGGTTAGTGCCGTGTGGCAAACGGGAGCAGGGCGATGTTCCGGGCCTGCTTGATGGCGCGGGTCAGACGGCGCTGGTGGGTGGTGCAAACGCCGGTGAGTCTACGGGGCACGATCTTGCCACGCTCGGCCACAAACCCCTGCAACAGCCGGACATCACGGTAAGGAATCGCGTCAATCTTCTCGGTGCAGAACTTGCAGACCTTCTTGCGGCGGAAGAACTTGCCGCGTCCGCCGGGTCCACCGGAGGGCCGACCGCCAGGGCCGCCTTGAGGGCGTCCGCCGGGGCGGGGACCGGATGAACTGTGGCCGGAGCTCGAACCAGAACCGGAACTGGGGCCGGAGCCGGATTCAGAACCGGAGCTGGCCTGGGGTGCTGCTGCGCCCGCTTCGGGTGCCTTTGCTTGAGTGTCTTCAGACATACAGTTTCCTCTTTACTCTCTTCGGCTCCGGTGGACGCCCATGAGGCGTTGCGGAGCACTGGATCTGGCCGAGGCCGGTCGCCCAACCTGGGCGGGCAGCGGCGATGGACTTGAACGCTGCTAAACGGCGGCCTGGGCGGGCTCGACAACTTCAGCCGTGACGGGCGCGGCAACAGGAGCGGCGACAGCAGCCGCAACTGGCGCGGCCACGGGAGCTGCTACTGGGGCTGCTACAGGTTCTGGGGTCAATTTCCGGCGCACGCCGCGCAGGGCCTTCACCTTGGCCAGACGCTTGTCTTCTTCGTCGATGCGCACGGTGATGAACTTGATCACCGGCTCAGTGACGCGCAGGCGGCGCTCCAACTCGAGCACGCCCGCTCCATCGGCCTCGATGGTGAGCAGAACGTAGTTGCCGTCGTTGAACTTGCGCACCATGTAGGCAAGCTTGCGGCGGCCCATCTTCTCGACAGACTTGACCGCTCCTCCGCCAGCCGTGACGGTGGCAGTGAAGCCGGCAATCAGCTTGTCGGCATCTTCTTCGGCCACGTCGGGCCGAACGATGAACATAACCTCATATACACGGGACATCAGCATTCCTTTTCCGCCGAAGCCTTGCCGGCTCCAGCCATTGCCACCCACTTGAGCAGCCATTCCTTATTACGCATGGATTCAGGATTTTCTGGCCTATTCGCTGGCCGTTATTGCCTGTTCCGTGCCCCTTACTCTTCCGCCGGGGAAGTTTCGCTCCGGCGGTTGAACTCGTTCATCGCGACTGCCGGCCCCTGTTCTACGATGCGCCACGTGGCGGTTGCCACCCGGTCCAGCACCTCGTCCAGAACCGTCAAATCCGCCTTGCGCATGGGCGAGAGCAGGAAATCCCTGCCCGGACGCTTTGCGACTCCGGATAGTACAACCCCAGGTGGGAGGTCGGGCCCCACGCCAATGCGCAAGCGCAACCACTCCTGAGAACCCAGGGCGCCGGTAACGCTGCGGGCTCCGTTGTGTCCCGCCGGCGAACCGCGCTCCCTGATCTTGAAGGTCCCCAGCTTGAGATCCAACTCGTCGTAAATGACGAGCAGATCCTTGGCCGGGTCCGCCTCAAACTCCTGAACCAGGGCGGCAACAGCAATTCCGCTCAGGTTCATAAATGTCTCCGGCTTGGCCAGGACCACGGTGCGACCGGCCATGCGGCAGGTTGCAGTAACGGCCCGGCAGCGCCGGTTCTGAACCACAACGCCCTCTTGCTGGGCGATGCGGTCGATGGCCATGAACCCCGCGTTGTGCGGGGTCCATGTATACTCCGGGCCGGGATTGCCCATTCCGACGATAAGGAAAGGGCCACGGCGGCCTGCGGATTCACTAGCCTCAGCCAAGGGTTACTTCTTCGCTTCGGGCTTTTTGGCGGCGTCGTCTGTCTTGCCCTTTTTGGCAACGTCAGGCTCAGCGGCGGTAGCTGCTGTTGCTGCGGCGACGGCTGCTGCTTCAGTCTCAGCGGCGGTCGGCGCTTCTTCGCGGATCGAGACCACGTGGGCCACGGTCGCATCTTCAGCATTCAGGAAGGTGATGGCGTCGGAGTGCGGCAAATCCGCAACACGAAGCACACCATACATCTCCAGGCCGCTGACATCCACGGCGATCTGGTTGGGGATGTTTGCCGGCAAGCACTCGATTTCCACTTCGCGCATAACCTGATCGAGGATGCCGCCGGAGTTCTTGACGCCCAACGGAATGCCGAGCAGCTTGACACGCACCTTGACGCGGAGGAGCTTGTCCAGAGCGATGCGCTTCAGGTCGATGTGAATCAGGCGGTCGTTGATGGGCTCACGCTGCCAGTCGACGATCATGGCCTTGGCCTCGGTTTTGCCACCGATCTCGACGTCGAAGATGGTGTTGTGGCCGGTCTCGGAAAACAGTATCCGGGAGATCTGCTTGGGATCCACTTCGACGGCGACCGGATCAAATCCGGAACCATAGAGCACGGCAGGAATCTTGCCTGCGACGCGCACGCGGCGCGCAGCGTTTTTGTTGAACTTGCCCTCACGGGCCTTGGCGATCACTACTTCTGGCATTCGGTCTCTCGTTTCCTTGGTATCGGGCACGGGCTGCTGGGAGTCCGCTCCCTTTGTGAGGGCCGGCCTTTGGCCGGCAGTTCATAGTTCTCAGTTCATAGTTCTCAGTGTTCAATCGCCAGCAGTAATCTGCGAACTATGAACTGTGAACTACGAACTGGCATCTCAGCTAAACAGCGAACTTACGCTGGTTTCCATGTGGATGCTCTCGATGGCCGCGCCCAGCAGGCCGGCGATGGAGAGCACCTTGATCTTGGGCAGCTTCTGGGCCGACTCGCGCAGAGGAATGGTGTCGGTGACGATAAGTTCCTGCAAGCGCGAAGCGGCGATACGTTCAATGGCCGGGCCGGAAAGCACGGCGTGGCTGGCGCAGGCATAAACAGCAGCCGCGCCGGAGGCGTAAAGGGCATCGACAGTTTTGACCAGCGTGCCGGCCGTGTCGATGATGTCGTCGATGATGAGGCAGTTCTTGCCTTTCACGTCGCCGATGACATTCATCACCTCGGTGACGTTCATGTCGGTGCGGCGCTTGTCCACAATGGCCAGGGGCGCGCCAATCTTCTGCGCGAAGAACCGGGCCCGCTCGACGCCGCCGGCATCGGGTGAAACCACCGTCAGGTTGGGCAGGTTGAGTTCGCGGAAGTAGCTGACCAGCACCGGGCTGGCAAAGAGATGATCGACGGGGATGTTGAAGAATCCCTGAATCTGGGCGGCATGCAGGTCTACGAAAAGTGCGCGATTGGCGCCCGCGGTGGTGAGCAAATCGGCGATGAGCTTGGCGCTGATGGCGACGCGGGGGCGATCCTTGCGATCCTGGCGGGCGTACCCGTAATAGGGCACCACCACCGTGATTCTGGCCGCCGAGGCCCGCTTGAGCGCGTCAATCATCACCAATAACTCCACCAGGTGCTGGTCCACCGGATAGCAGGTGGGCTGCACCACGAAAACATCCACGCCGCGCACATTTTCGAGCAGCTGGAAGTAAACCTCGCCATCGGCAAAGCGCTGAATCTTCGACTCACCGACAGGTACTCCGATGTGAACGCCGATTTTTTCAGCCAGCGGCTTGTTGGCGGTGCCGCTGAAGAGCTTGAAGCGCTTGTCTTCGCTCAGGTTGCGGGTCCGCTTGCGTTCAGCGGCCGGTTTGGCATCTTTCGCCTTGGCAGCATCCGCGGTGGCGCCCTGCAGAGGCTCCTTGGGCGTGAACTCCTTGGCCGCGCTCTCGCGCTGCACATTCGGTCCGCTTTCCACCGGCTTATCTTCCGCTGTCACCGTCAATATTCCCGCTTCCATGTCCGACTACCTCCAAGCTGGTTGGCTTTGGCTGTGCTTCGGGTTTTACCGCTAAAAACTTGGCTGGGCGACCAGGATTCGAACCTGGACAAGTGCCTCCAAAGGGCACTGTCCTACCATTAGACGATCGCCCAACTCGACAGCCGTTCGCGAGTTTCTCCCGCAAAACGGACGTCTGTCAACCTGGTTATTGCAAGAGCATTTCGTTCCAGTAAGATAAGCGCGGCATGGTGCGGGTCAAGAGGCTCCGAACACCGGCCGGCCGCAAACGTTCGCAAGCCGCTTCTGCATTTTCGCGGGTCAGATACAACCCGATGAGCGCCGAACCGGACCCTGACAACGAGGCATGGAGGGCTGCCTCCGGGGTGCCCGAAGCCGCAAGAAGACGCTTGATCTCTGCAAGGGAAGGATGCTGGGGAAAGACGACACGTTCAAAGTCGTTCTGGATCCAGCTACTGATCCCGGTGCGGACAAGCGCGGACTCTTGTGGTCCGGCCAGGCCCTCGCCGAATGCGAGGACACCGGAGGAGCCTGCTCCCTGCTGTCCTTTGGGGATCTCTCCCGCAAAGGCGCTGGCATAGGCGCGGCTCAACTCATTTAGTTTATCTGTACCGGCCTCGGCGGTCAAACCCTCGGCCAGGCAGAGCGCATCCCAGTCGCGAAAGGCCTGCGGGGTGGAGACGCCAACCTCGGGCGTGGCCACGACACACCAGACCGGCTCGATATCGGGCAGGGGGTAGACTTGCTGGCCCCGGTCGAGGCCGAGAATGGTGCCCCCGATGAGGAAGAGGGGGACGTCGGAACCGACTTTGGCAGCGATTTCCAGGCGTCGGGCGGGCCACTGAGCGGCGCTGCTGCGCGTTTCTGGAATACCCAACTCCGCTTCAAGCCCGATGAGCGCGGCGACGGCGTTGGCCGAACCCGCGCCGAGTCCGCCCTGCACGGGCAGGCGCTTTTCGATGTGGATATCGACTTCCGCAGAGAGGCCGAGGGCTTCCAGAGCGAGGGCAATCATCTTCCACGCGGTATTGCGAGCGTCAGTGGGCACGCGGGTGTCATTGGAGGTGAGGCGCAGGGCAGTTGCCGCAGCGGGACGGGCTGTGACCATGACCAGGTCGTACAACTCGAGGGTCTGGTAGACGGTGGCCAGGGCGTGGAATCCATCGGAACGGGGCGCACCGATGCCGAGGCCAAGGTTGATCTTTGCGTGGGAGCGAACGGCAGTGGGCATACCGGTCAATTGTAGGACTAACGGCGTTTGGAGCGTGTGCCCAGAGAGGATGACGTCCAGGGCAATCGCATGAATGCGATCTGAGGGCCGATCGATAGCTTCGCAGCGCCCCTACGGGGCGCGAAACCTGGCCGGAACGGAGTCCCAGGATTGCGCCAAACCACCCCAGCGACGAAGACCTGTCGCTGGGGACCCCGGTACACCACCCCAGCGACGAAGACCTGTCGCTGGGGACCCCGGTACGCTCCATCCTGGGCCATTTTCGTATCTCCCCTCCGGGGAGACGGGGGCATGCGTCTCTGGATCGGCGAGGGAAGGAACCAAATTCAGCGGCGAAATTCATTCACGCAAATGCCCTGGATGACGCCTAGCAACGCAGCGCGGCCATGCGGCCAAAAACTCTATGAAAACCGGGAACCGCGGGAGTACACTCTGCGTAACGATTTGGTAACAGATGCGGGAGCTTCCATGCACTTCCTGATTTTTGCCATCGCGCTCTACTTTGTACCCGCCATTGTTGCGGCGGCGCGGCAAACCCACAACGCCACCGGCATCCTGCTGCTGAATATCTTTCTTGGCTGGACGGTGGTGGGCTGGTTTATCGCGCTCCTGATGGCGGTGTGCTCGGCGCCTTATTATGTCCGCTACTATCACCGGGGATGGTAAAGCCAGGGGCCGGCTTGTCCGGGCCGCGCTGGAATCTAGGGGATTGGCTCGCTGCCGCCGGGTTGTTTCTGGCGACGGCCAGCGTGATCCTTTGGCAGAACGCGCATCTGGCCGTTCTGTGGGATCTGAGCTATGTTCTGGACAGCGCCGCGCGCATCGCCACGGGGCAGTTGCCGTATCGTGATTTCCCCTTCGCCCACGCGCCGCTCACGTTTCTGATTCAGGCCGCGATCATCCGCCTGAGCGGGCGCGTCTTCTTCCATCACGTCCTATATGCGGCGGCGGTGGGCGGTCTGGGCACGGTGCTCACCTGGCGCATCGCATTGCACACGCTGCGGGGGCGGGTGGAGGCGGCCTGGACGATTGCGCTTTTGCTGGCGGCTCCCTTGACAGTGCTGGGTATCTACTGCATCCTTCCGCATCCCTCCTACGACTGCGACTGCGCCTTTGCGGTTCTTGTGGCGGTGTGGTTTTTGCAGAGGCTGGAGGACAGGCCTGACGGAGGGCTGCTGCGAGGGATCGCGGCGGGAACGGCCTGCTGCATCCCGCTTTTCTTCAAGCAGAACATCGGAATGCCGTTTCTGGCTGCGGTGATTGCCGTGGTGGTGGTGGTATTCGTGGCTGGGCTGATGCGCAGCGGCAGGCCTGACGCGGCGAGCCCGGTTTATCCGTCTCAGGATGAGTATTGTTCTACCCCACCCTTGCCGCAAAGAGCGTGGCAAGGATGGGGCACCCAATTCGCCGTCTCCAGAATGGGCGGAATCGATGGGGCATCAACCTTGCTGGCAGTGCTGGGAGGCGCGGCCGGGACGCTGCTGGCGGCTGCGGCGCTGCTTCACTTCACAGTGGGCGTCGGCAACTATGTGTACTGGACGATCGGCTTCGCGGCGCAACGCCGACTGCCGGGCTTGCATGACATGATGGGCGTCTATCTCGATCCGGCGCTGCTGTGGACGCTGCCTTGTGTCATCGCCGCATTGCTGCTGCTACGCAGTTCGCTGGCGAAGGCGCGCTGGGCGAGGATTGTAGCGCTTATCCTGCTGGCCGCACCGTTTCTCTTTGTCCTCTGCGCACTGTTTCTCTATGACGATGCCGATGAGCGTGGCGACAGTCTTCTGGCGCTGTGGCCGTTGCTGCTCATTTTGTCGGCGGCGGTTGTGCTGTTCAACCTGTTCAGGCATTGGCGCGGCCTGAGTTTGCGTGTGCTGCTGCCTGTGGTTCTGCTGGCCACCATCAACGGGACCTTGCTTTCGCAGCAGCTTTGGGGATCGACCTACGCGATTTGGCCACAGCTGATTCTGCTGATCGCGGAGCTGATTGCGTTTCTGTCGGCGCGCTCCGGGGCTGAAGCCCAAGTTCCTTTCGATGGCTTTATGCGGGGGTTAAAACCCCCGCCTCCCTCCGGGGAGAGCCTTTCCGCAGGGGCTAAAGCCCCCGTATATTTTCGGTTGTTTTCGGCACGACTAAAGTCGTGCCCTGACACAAAGCCTTGGTTCATTTCTGATAGAGAGAGTTCTTCCGCTGCCAACGAGACCCACGCTGATTTTCTGCCATTTGCGGCACGACTGAAGTCGCGCGCTGATACGAAACCATCGAATGCATTGGGTGGAACAAGCTTTTTCGCGGCCGGTTCAAGGCTGGCGCTGGTGATGGCCGGGGTGGTCTCGGCAACGTTGTTGATCTGCGGCGGCTTCTATACTGCCAGCGAGGAGCGGCTCTCGTATGTCCAGCTGCCGGAGGAAGCGGCGCGGCACTCCGCACTTCCGCAACTTGCGGGAATGGCCGTGCCGGGGCCGTACTTGCCGGACGTTGAGGAGCTGTTAGCATTCGCGGCTGCAAATATTCCCGCATCTGACGGACTGATCCTGTTGCCCGGCGAAGATCCGTTTTACTTTGTGACTGGGCGCGTGCCGCAGTTCCCGGTGCTGCTGTTCGATCCGGCCGCCGATCCCTACTCTCCTGCTGAAGTGGTGGAACAAGCGCGGCTGCATCAGATTCGCTGGCTGGTTGTGAAGCGCGAGTTGCAGATCAAAGAGGACCCGACCCCGCAGCGCGAGGCCACGCTGACGGCTCTGCTGGGCGATTTCACCTTGTCGGCGCAGCTGCGTGGGTACGATATTTACCTGCGCCGCTAAAATGGCCGGGGCTAGACCTTCTTCCCTACTTTGCGGGACCGGCGGAGTTCTTGCCAATCTTTTTCAGTCTGATCGGCATAGAGCGCGCCGAATTTGCCCAGGGCCTCGGAAAATGTGTCGCCGGACCCCAGGTACCCGGCCAGCACCAGCGGGTCGGAGGAGCGGGCATGGCCGCGGGCGAGCAGTTCGCCGCATACCTCGGCATAGGCCTCGAGAGCGCCGCCCGCCAGGTCTTCAAGCTCCACCGAGCCTTTGTGGTCGTTGAGTTGGCGGACGAGATATTGACGGGCGCCGATGTGCGTCCAGCCCAGGAACGGGTCGGACTGCATTTGCATGGCGCGTTGCCCCTCGGCCACTCGCTGGCCGTTGTGGGCGGCGGGATGCGCATCGGGCAGGTAGGCGGTGTAGGCCGAAGCGGGCTCTTCCTTGATCTGCAAAAACAGCGCGTCGCCGGGGCCGTTTCCCTCGAAATAGACGCAGTAGTCGCGCAGGCCCACCGAGCCAGTACCCACCACTTTGAAGGCCACATCCACGGGGCGGTAGAACGACAAAAGATGTTGTCTCTGCGGCTCCAGCATCTGGCGGTAGGGGGCGAGCGAGGCCAGCACCGCCGCGGCTTGCGCGCCGGTGACGCGGGTAAGGGAGGGCTTCGCTTCCTTGAAACGGCGAGGCGCACCGGGCTTGGCGGATGTTGGCTCGGTGAGTTGTTCCAAGGTGTGCTGCGGGATGGCGCGCTCGGCCTTGACCAGCGCTTCATGTACCGGCTGCACTCCGCCTAGCCGGTGTACCTGGAATCGCGCCACTTCGAGGGCGGGCATCGCGGCAAAGGTTCGCATCAGTCCGCAATAACGCCCTATGCACTTTTCGACAGCCTGGCGCGCTGCGGCATCCTTATGACCTGAGGCGCGACCGGCCAGCATAATGGAGGCGGCCATGCGCTTCAAGTCCCATTCAAAGGGTCCGCGGATGGTTTCGTCGAAGTCGTTGATGTCGAAGACGAGGCGGCCGTCTGGCGCGGCATAGGCTCCCAAGTTGCGCACATGCGCGTCGCCGCAGAGCTGCGAAACGATGCCCGTGGAGGGCAGAATGGCCAGATCCGCGGCCATCACCGGCGCGGCGCCGCGAAAGTAGCCGAAGGGCGACTGCGCCATTAGTTCGAATTTGAGCTTGATGAACGAGGAGACGCGACCGCGCATCGACCGGGCAAGAAGTTCGATGGGAGACGAACGACGTGCCTTGGGCTTGAGTTCGCTGTGTTGCTGGCGGCCCACTTGCTTGCGCCGTGCCTGGCCAAGAGCGCGCCGCTCTTCCGGGGGTGTCCAGTGCATAGCCGCAACATACACTCTCCGCCTGCTGCCTGCAATACAGGAAACCCGTTGATTTACACTTTTCGCTGGAAGCCCCGCAACGCTCTATCCCAATCTGAAAAGCCGGCGCGGGCTTAGCCTCCGGAGGAATTCCCTTTGACGCGTGCCACAGCTCTGCTGCTTTCGGCCCTGGTTTTCTTTCCGCTTGCCTCAGTTTCCGCTAACACCCAGGACGCGCAGAAACCGCTCACCGTGGAGGCGATCTATGCGCATGGCCCGCTGATTGGGCGGCCGCCAGGAGAGTTGACCTGGTCGGCGGATGGAAAGCACCTGACCTATATAGATGGAGGCGAGCTGGTCGATTTGGGGCCAGGACTGGGGACGGCGCAGGACTCGGGCAAGGGAAAGCCGCATGTGCTGGTAAGCCGCGCCAAGCTGACCGCGCTGTCCGGATCCAAGGAATCGGAGACAGACCGCGACCATCGCGACCGCTACAAGATGGCCAGCTACCTGTGGGCGCCTGACTCGGCGCACCTGATGTTCGACTCCGACGGGCGGCTCTGGATTTACGATCTGCACAACGGCACCGGGGTACAGATTGGCTTTACGGGAACGGCTTCCGGCGACGACCCCAAGTTTTCTCCCGACGGCAAATCGATCTCGTTTATCCGCGATCACGGCCTCAGTGTGATTCGGCTGCGGGACGCCGGCACACCAACGATGGTTGTGGCGGCCGCGCCCAATCCGGCCACGATGAACGGCGCGGTGGACTGGGTGTATGAAGAGGAGCTGGAGACCCGCAGCAACTACTTCTGGTCGCCGGACTCGAAGAACCTGGCTTACCTGCAGATGAACGAGACCGAGGTGCCGCAGTATCCGATCGAGGATTGGATTCCCACCCATGCGAAGGTGGACATGCAGCGCTATCCGCAGCCCGGCGATCCCAATCCCGATGTGCGGGTGGGGGTGGTGAGCGCGTCCGGCGGCAAGACGGTTTGGGTAAAGCTGCCCATTCAGGCCGGCCAGGATTACATTCCGCGCTTCGGTTGGGCGGACGCCAAGACGCTGTGGATCGAGATATTGACGCGCGACCACAAGCACCGGGATCTCTACTTTGCCGAGGCGTCGAACGGGCAGGCGCATCCGGTGCTGCAGTTGACCGACGAAAAGTTTATCGACGATGGCTACGATGTTTCAGTTGGCGCGGGCTCGATTGTGCTGACCAACTGGGCCGACGGCCACAACCATCTTTATCTCTACAGTTACGATCAGGCCAAGCCCGCGAGCACTGCGGCGAAGCTGGAGCGGCAACTGACCAAGGGCGATTTTGAGGTGGGCGAGGTTTATACCGTCGATTTCGAAGGCAAGGTTGTCGACTTTGCGGCAAACGAAGGCAACCTGCTGGACCAGCAGTTGTGGCAGGTGGGCTTCGACGGTCAACGCAGGCCGCTGAGCGCAGGCACCGGGTTTCACACGGGCAACTTCGCTCCCGTTGGCGGGGCGTATGTGGACCGGCAATCGGCGCGGCTGGGTGCGCCGGTGTTGCGGCTTTGCCAGGCCGCGGGCCAGTGCAGCGTCTTTTGGCAGACCAGGGCACTGGAACCCTACCATCTGCGCGCGCCGGAGCAGCTTGAGGTGAAGGCGAAAGACGGCACGACTTTGTATGCCACACTGCTGCTGCCCGAGGGTGCGACAAGTGCGGGCTCGGTGCCGATGATCGTGAACCCTTATGGCGGCCCCGGTCCGCAGACTGTAGCCAACCGCTGGAGCGATTCGATCCTGTTTGACGAGCTGTTGGCGCAACACGGATTTGCCGTGCTGCACGCCGACAATCGCGGCACCGGCGGGCGCGGGCGCGAGTTTGCCCAGGCCGCTTATCACAACTTTGGCCCCGTGCAGCTTGAAGACCAGTTGACGGTGGTGGATGCGGCGCTGGACAAGTTTCCGCAACTGGACAAGAAGCGCCTGGGATGGTGGGGTTGGAGCTGGGGGGGGACTTTTACGCTCTATTCCATGACGCACTCTGACCGCTTCCGCGCCGGGATTGCAGTGGCGCCAGTGACCGACTGGCATAATTACGACTCAATCTATACCGAGCGCTACATGAACGAACCGGGAGATTTTGCCGCGGGGTTCAAGGATTTTTCCGTCGTGAATTCAGCGGCACACTTGAAAGGGCATCTGCTGCTGGTGCACGGAACCGGGGACGACAACGTGCATATCGAGAACTCGGTGCAGTTTATTCAAAAGCTGATTGAGGCGGGGATTCCGTACGACCTGCAGATTTATCCGCGCAAGACGCACTCGATTGCCGGGCCGGACGTGCGGACACATTTATTCAACCGGATACTGGCGCAGTTTGAGATGTATTTGAAGCCGGCGGGACAGTAAGCAATCAGCAGTGAATCTGTGGATTGAAAAAACAAAAAAAGGGTAGAGTGCGCGCCTGATAGTTGAACGTCATCGCGAGCGACTACAGTTCGTGGCGATGGAACAGATCGTCCTTTTCGCGGCAGGAGCAGTCGGAGCACTCCAGGCAGCAAACGAGGAGAACGGCAACGCCTACCGTGATCAGCACGGAGAGAACGCTCGCGTTGACCATAAACCAATGAAAGATGCTATTCATCGTTCGGTTCCCACATCTACAAGCGATGCTGAACTTTGTCGCGAAGTGAACACCCGGGGCAGGCTTCACGACTGAGGGTCTAACGCAACCCTGATACAGCTATCCTATTATGACTCATTTTTGTCTCCTAATGAACGGCCCGTTTGAGAGTTGTTCTGTCCCACCCGTTCCGCAAAAAACGCTGAATGAATGGGGCACGGGGCTTCGTTGCGAGGTAGACGGCGGCCGTTCATCCCCGCACGTAACGTGCTGCCGCGAGTAAAGCTGTTCAGTATTTACTTGTATTTTGGAGAACAAAAGGCGAAACTGGTTCCGACATGGACAATCGTACCATCCCGGCAGTGGACCAAGACCCGATTCCAGAGCCGGAGGAGTGGCCGGAAGAACTGCTGAAACTTCGGCAAAAAGCCCAGCCTCTGCCGCCGGAGCCGGTGAGCGGTCCGTGCGTGAACTGGCTGTTCGTCGATTTGAACTCCTACTTTGCTTCAGTGGAGCAGGATGTCCGACCGGAGCTGCGCGGGTGGCCGGTGGGCATCGTGCCCATGATGGCCGATACAACCTGCTGCATTGCCGCGAGTTATGAAGCCAAGGCGTTTGGAGTCAAGACCGGGACCCTTGTGGGCGACGCGAAAAAGATGTGTCCGGAACTGGTGCTGGTAGAGGCGCGTCACGAGATCTATGTCGACTACCATCGGCGGATTGTGGAGGCCGTTGAAAGCTGCGTGCCGGTGACGGCCGTGCTCTCGATCGACGAGATGGCCTGCCGCCTAATGGGGCGGGAACGGCCGCTGCTGGCGGCGATGGAGCTGGGCCGCGAGGTGAAGGCGCGCATTCTGGAGCGGGTGGGTCCGGTGATGCGCAGTTCCGTGGGCCTGGCAACCAACCGCTACCTGGCCAAGGTAGCCAGCGACATGGAAAAACCCGACGGGCTGGTGGCGCTGCCGCTGGACCTGCTGCCCGAAGCACTGAGTCAACTCACACTGCGCGACTTGCCCGGCATCGGAGCGCGGACAGAGAAGCGGCTGAACGAAAAGGGCATCCACACGATGAAGGAGCTGATGGCGCTGAACTGCGAGCAGGCCGGCCAACTGTGGGGCTCGGTGTGGGGCGAGCGGCTGTGGCACTGGCTTCAGGGCGAAGACTTCGACATGTCGGAGACGGAACACCTGAAGTCCATCAGCCACTCGCACGTGCTTGCGCCCGATATGCGGACGGCAGAGAAGGCCTGGGCGGTGGCGCATAAGCTGCTGCACAAGGCGGCCATGCGGCTGCGCGCCAACGGGCTTTGGGCCAGCAGCATCGGGCTGGCGGTGGGCTTCGCGGTGCCGCGTGGCGAAAAAAGGCCGGTGAGCCGTTTTGGGGTTCCGACGCGCGGGTGGCACGAGGATATCAGGCTGAGCGAATGCCGTGACAATCCCACACTGATTGCCGCGCTGAGCCGGTTGTGGGCCAGCAAGCCGGCGGGGCCGGAGTTCGATCAGCCTTATCTTATCGGCGTGCAACTGAACGGCCTGGTGCCGGACAGGTTGCACTCGCTCAACCTGTTCGAAGGGAGCGAGGACGAGCAGAGCCGCACGCGGCTGCTCGAAGCCATGGACCAACTGAACAATAAATATGGCATGAGCACGCTGGCTCCGGCAACTATGCTGACCGCGTTCAAGGCTGCGCCCACGCGTATTGCGTTCCACAGCATTCCGGATTTGTTCTGAGGCCGAGCCGGTTTCGTCATGGATGGCGCAAGAGAATAGAATGCTTTTCGAGCTATGCCGGGCCTGCTCCTTCGCCGCCTACAGCGCTGACCACTTCCCCTCAGTGGTTGCTTGAGGCTGACCGAGCCTGTCAAGGCCACTCGGGATTGCTGCGCACAGAGAGGGGAAATCGAAGATGTTTAATAAAAGGATTCTGTCCACGGCGGCGTTTTGCGTCGCACTTTCGTTGTCTTCGGCGTTCGCGGCCAGGGTTACAAGCCGTGCGTATCAGCCGCACTACATGGCCAGTGTTGAGGATGCCTCCAACCGCGTGCAATTCCTGTCTGCCCGCCTCATTCCTCTGCGCATGGGATCAAAAGCGGTTGCCTCCGGGGTCGGATACACGCTTGAACGCCTCAGCGAGAACAAGCTCGGGCTCAACCTTTTCTTCACCAAGAGCGGTGTCGAGCAGAAGACCGAATACTTTTGGGCATGGAACGGCGGATACGACGCGCCCATCGCCACACCTTTCAAGAGCGATGTCGTAACTTCAATTTTCTTTGCGGAGATAGAGTCCTTCGAGATATGGAACTTTCCATGGACCAAGGCCAGCCACGAGGCCTGGTGCGTGGTACCGGTGGTCGCCCATAGTGAAAGTAACAGCACCGGCAAGCACAAAGGCAAGGGCGGCGGCGAAAACAACGTCAGCGGACTCAAGAACAACGTCATCTGCGCCACTTCCGAGGCAGATGCCGAGGGATTTGCCGATGCCCTTGCGACGCTCACGGTAGCGGGCGGAAAGGCTCTTGACACGGCTTCCAGCGCCGATGTGGCCCGGTTGCAGGCGCAGGTCGCAAACCTTGCCCGGCGCAATGCGGCCCCTCCGGTCACGGTATCTGTTCCAGCCGCAATCCAGTCCGCGCCAGCCACCGCTTTCCACCTTGGGATTCGCGTGCGCGCAGTAACGGATGCGGATGTGGCTGCTCTCGCGTTGCCCAAGCTCAAAGGGGTTGTGATCACCGGCGTAGAAAAGGGCGGCATCGCAGAGGAAATGCAACTGCAAACAGGCGACGTTGTTGTTGAGGTAAACGGCTCAGAGATCGGCGATGTCGATTTCTTTACGCAATTTGTGCGCAGCGGTGCGGCCAGAAGCTTCCGCATCTGGCGTCAAGGGAAAGCTGTTCTGCTCACCGTGCCGCAAAGCATGTAGTTCGGCATGGAGTTTGCCTGCGAGGCGAGGCCGGAGCCAGGGCGCTCCGGCCTTTTTGCGTACCGCTGCAACTTTTTTCTGCCAGTTTCGTAACTCTCTGCATCTCCCGGTCCGCATCCCTGCGGATAAGAGAGTAGCAGCGAAACTTATGGCCCACGACTGGCAGCCTGATTTTGAACAACTCGTGGACGAACACCAGTCGATGGTCTTTTCGCTGGCCTGGCGCATGACCGGAGATCGCGGTCTGGCCGAGGAGATTGCGCAGGATGTCTTTCTGGAGTTGGACAGGCATCTGGGCAAGATCGAGTCGCCTATGCACGCGCTCCACTGGTTGCGCCGGGTGGCGATGAGCCGGTCAGCGGATGCGCTGCGGCGGCGGAGAGTGCGCGGCGTGGACTTGTGGGTTGAGATCGAAGAGAAGCACGGCATGCAGGTGGTGGAACGGCCGTCCCCGCTGGGAGCGCGGCTGGAGCAGTTGCTGGCCACGCTGCCTGAACCGCAACGGGCGGCGCTGGTTCTTCGCTACCAGGAAGACCTGACGCCGGAAGAGATTGCGGCCACGCTGGAGGCGCCGCTGGCTACGGTGAAGAGCCACCTGCAGCGCGGACTGAAGCTGCTGCGGGCCAAGGCGACGGACCATTTGAGGGAGTACATCCGCGCGAAGGAGCAAGCACGTGGAGTTTGAACCGATGGACGACTTTGAAGAGGAGCTTCGGCAGGCTTTCGAGCGGCGTCCTGCGCCTCCGAGCCTGAAGCGGAAGTTGATGGAGCGGCGGGGCCGGCAGCGCACCGAACGCCTGCGGGGCCGCACCGTGATCTGGCAGCGGCTGGCCGCGTCGCTGGTGCTGGTGGCCGTGCTGGGCGGCGGACTGGCGGCCTGGCGCAACCGCGAGGAGCAGCGCAAGGGCGAGGCCGCCCGCGAACAGGTGCTGACGGCTCTGCGCATTACCGGGCAGGCGCTCGACCACATGAACGCGCAATTGGCGGCAAGGGATCACGCGCAGGAATAAGTAAAGCGGCAGGGTGTAGATGCGGGATCGGTTTCGATGGGCTGGACGAACAACTAAGGGCAAGCGGAGTTTACGAGGAGAATGGCGATGAAGAACAGGATGCTGGTTTTGGTTTTAGGTGCGATCGCATGGGCGGGGCCGGCGTTTGCTCAAACTTCGCCGTTGCCTTTGCCGCCGGCGATTGAAAAAGAGCTGGCCTCGCGCGCCTCCAATGTAACCGAGGTCACGCTGGGCAAGGGCATGCTGGGCTTTGCCGCCAAGTTTATGAACGGCAAAGACAAGGACGAGTCCGCAACCCGGCAGTTGATTGAAGGGCTGGACGGCATCTACGTCCGCAGCTACGAATTCGACAAGGAAGGGCAGTACTCGATGGATGAGGTCGAGTCGCTGCGCAAGTATTTCGAGACCAGCGAGTGGTCGCCCATAGTGCGCGAGCGCGAACGCGGCGAGATGACGGACGTGATGGTGAAGCTTGTCAACGGCGAGACGCATGGGATGTTCATTCTCACCGCCGAGCGCAGGGAGTTGACCATCGTGCTGATTCTGGGACCGATCCGCATGGAAGACCTGGGCAAGCTGAAAGGTATTGGCGGCTTGGGCGGCGCCCTCGGCCCGCTGGGCGGCGCGCAGCATACGCCGCACGCCAAGGAGAAGAGCAAGGACAAAACGGGAGGTGGAGAATGAGACAATTCTGGCTGATTCCTGTTGTATTCATCGTTCTGCTGGTTCCCGCCGCGGTGGTGCTGGCAGGCAGCGGCGAAAGCGCATTTGAGGGTGTGGTGCATTCCATCGAGAGCCGGTATCATGTGCAGGCCACGCGCATTCCCTTTCTGGGCCTGGTCAGCCTGATTGCGCGCGGGGCAACGCATGACGGCGTGAGCGGCATGCATGTGGCGGAGATTGAGCACTTCTCCGACCCGGTGGACGGCGATGAGCTGAACCAGATGGTCGAGGAGAAGTTGGGCGCGGGATGGGAACGCATGATCCGCGAAACCAGCCGCAAGGGGAACCAGCAGACACTGATCTTCACTCATCCCGAAGGCGAGCGCATGAGCCTGTTCATCGTGGACAAGAGCGGCAGTGGAATGGATGTGGTGCAGATTTCGGTCGATCCGAACCACCTGAGCGAGAGCATTGGCCGCTATGAGCACTCTCATGCAAGAAGCGAAAATGGCGCGGGCGCTTCAGATTAGCAGGGCTGGATTTTTGTCGCGGCAGGAATCAAGATGTTCAAGGAATCAAACTGTCCATATGCGGCGAGGCCTGGGCTGCCTACACTTGACCCAGTATGGCCAGCCTCGCTCCAGCGCCGACCTCGGGTTACCGCGGCCGGCTCGCGCCTTCACCCACCGGGTATCTGCACGTAGGCCATGCGCGCACCTTTTGGACGGCCTGGCAGAGGACGCGCGAGGCGGGCGGCGCGCTGATCATGCGCATGGAAGACCTTGACCCGGAGCGCAGCAAATCAATTTATGCCGAGGCCGCGCTTGAAGACCTGCGCTGGCTGGGAATTCGCTGGCTTGAGGGTCCGGACAAAGGCGGCCCCTTTGCGCCGTACGTTCAAAGCAAACGCCGTTCGGTTTATTTGGCCGCCTGGAAGAGGCTATTGCGGCGCGGTTATCTTTACCCCTGCCGCTGCTCGCGCAAGGACCTGGAAAGCGCGTTAGGCGCTCCGCACGAGAGTTCATTGCCGGGCAGCCCCGGGTCGCAAAGCAACGGCAAGCTCGAACCGCTCGACGATGAGCCGATCTATCCCGGCACCTGCAGGCGGTTCCAGGGCAATACGCCGCAACTGCCCGGTCCCACCTCAAGCGAAATCGAGACGCCAGGGGACATCAATTGGCGATTCCGCGTGCGTGATGGGGAAGTGGTGGAGTTTGTGGATCTGAATCTCGGTCCGCAGCGGTTTGTGGCCGGGGTGGATTTTGGCGACTTCGTGGTGTGGCGGCGGGATGGGGTTCCCAGCTATCAACTGGCCTGCGTGGCCGACGATGCGGCCATGGGAATTACGGAAGTGGTGCGCGGAGCCGATTTGCTGAAGTCCACTGCGCGGCAGATCCTGCTGAACCGCGCGCTGGGATACAACAATCCCGCGTGGTTTCACTGCCGCCTGGTGGTGGACCACAACGGACGGCGCCTGGCCAAGCGCCACGATTCTCTTAGCTTGCGGGCCCTGCGCCAGCGCGGGCTTACGCCCATGAATATTCTCTCCGCCGAGTTGCCGGTGGAAGCGTAAAACTCACGCACGGCCACTTTCGACCATCGCCAGCGGCTTGTTACGGTCGGTTTTCAGCGTAGGCACGGCGGCCAGCAGGCTGCGTGTATAGGCATGTTCCGGCGCGGTAAGCAGTCGTGCGCTGGGCCCTGTTTCCGCCACCAGCCCGGCACGCATCACCGCCACGCGGCTGGCCACCTCGCCCACCACGGCCAGGTCATGCGAAATGAACAGCATCGCCAAACCGTACTGCTGTTGCAGGCCGCCCAGCAGTTCCAGCACCTGCGCCTGCACGGTTACATCGAGGGCCGTGGTGGGCTCGTCGGCAATCAGCAGGCGGGGCCTGTTGATGAGCGCCATGGCGATAAGAATCCGCTGCCGCTGACCGCCGGAAAACTGGTGCGGATAGTCGCCATAGCGCCGGGCCGCATCGGGCAGGTCAACCGCCTCCAGCGCGGCGATCGCCTTTCGCTTCGCTTCCCTGCCCGTCCATGAAGGGAAATGCGCCTCAGCGCTCTCGGCAACCTGGCGGCCAATGGACATCACCGGATTCAGGGCGGTCATTGGCTCCTGAAAGATCATGGCAATCTCGCGCCCGCGCAGCCGCCTTAGAGCGCTTTCAGGTTGCTGAAGCATGTCGATTCCCTGCCACAGAATCTGTCCCGTAACCCGCGCTGCGGGCCCCAGCAGGCCGAGGATCGCCAGCGCCGTCGCGCTCTTGCCCGAGCCCGACTCGCCCACCAGCCCCAGCACCTCGCCCTCATCCAGTTGCAGGCTGATGCCGCAGACGGCCTCAACCGCTCCAAAGTGGATATGCAGGTCGCGTATGTCGAGCAGAGGAGCCATGATGCAATCGTAGAGCATCGGCGGCTTGGTAGCGGTTTGGACTGTAGAAGTGGAAAAGGTGGCACGGCGGACGGTTGGAATTCAGAGCAAAAAATGGGGCATCGCTTTTGGCGACGCCCCTTACAGCAACTCCAGATTGGCATAGCTCGGAGGCAAAACACAAAGTCGACGCAATCATCAGTGAGCGGCAACCTCGCATGAATTCTGCCAGGGGACGGTAAACCTGGAAGTGCTCAAAGGGCCGCAGTCCAGTTCAGGAGCTGGACTGCGGCCACGCTTAAAAGTTGAACGAGACCTGTAGATCGATGCTGCGGTTGGAAGCAGCCGAGGAGAAGAAGCCCCCTGCGAGCGAGTTCGATTTGCCAAACGAGGGTGAGCTGAGCACGCCTACGGGCTGCCCCAGATTCACGTTGTTCATGACGTTGCGAGCCATCGCGCTGAAGGCGAGGGAGTAGCGGCGCGGGACAGCCTGATCGAGCCTGGGAGGACCACCGCTGCCGCTGAGCCCGCCGGGTCCAAGTCCGCCGCCGGGGCCGCCGCCAGGGCCGCCGGGACCGCCGCCGCCGGGGCCGCCGAATGAGCTACCGGTGGCGCCGGTGACCCTGGGACCGATGCCGAAGGATTTGGCGACGCGCATGTTCAAAGCGAGTTGGCCGGGCCCGGTGCCGACGTTATAGGGAATGCGGGCCTGGTTCCACGCGGGGTTCAGGTCAAATGTTCCATAGCTTGTCTTCAGGGTATTGGTGCTGGTCGAGGTGGCAAGCGCCGGGCGATCGTTGAACTGGTTGTCGCCGTTCAGATCCTGGCCGAGGCTGATGTTGAAGGGCTGGCCGGAGTTCACATCCAGCATCGGGCTAATCGAGACACCGAACGGAGCCTGGAGGTTGCCACCGAGCAGAAAGCGATTGCGAACATCGAAGTTGGCGCGCCCGTAGTCTGCGCTGGGTTTGGACTGGTTGGAAGGAAAATAGCCCGCGCCGGAAGTGTCGGCGTTGGCAAAGTTGAGCATGTAGAAGCCGAAGAGCGACAGGCGCTTTGCCTTGACAGTGTAGTTGAGCGTCAACTGGTTCTGCTTGTAGATGCCGCCGGACTGGTATTGATAGACATTCTCGTTGATGCCGTTGGGGCGCGTGCCGGTGCCGGTTGTCGCGTTATAGGTGGAGGGCACATAGGCGTTGATGTTGTCGATGTAACTCTGGTGCACGCCGCGCGAGTTCATGAAAGTGGCGGACAGCGTGGCGACCTTGCCGAACTGATGCTCGACACCCAAAGCCGCCTGCATATTGACTGCTGCCTTCAGGTTGGGCGCGATGGTGTAGATGGTCGGCGCCGCTGTGCTGAGCGCGGCTAGCTCAGTGGCGGTTGGTGTTGCCTTTGTGCCGCCCGGATAAAAGTCAGGATTCTTGACGACATACTGCTGCTGCGTGACGCCATTGTGGCGAATGGTTTGCAGGATCGTGCTTTCGCCGAAGCGATCGAAGAACCATCCATAGCCGCCGCGGATAACGGTTTTGGCCTGCTTGCCGCCGCGAGCGCCGGGCGCCCACGCAAAGGAGAGTCGAGGCGCCCAGTCAGCCCGGTCGCCGATATCGTTCTGTGATTCGTAGCGCACGCCGTAACTGAGCGTGAGGCCGGGATTCAGCTTGAAGTCGTCCTGGTAGAAAACGCCCGCGTCAAAGTAATTGACCGCAGCCGCGCCGTTGCCAGCCGTGACGTCGTACTCGGTGGGCGTGTGGGCCTTGTAGGCGGCCAGGGACGCATAGGTGAACAGACCGTTGAATCCAGAGGTTGAATAACTGGAGTCGCGGGTGAAGCGGAGCCGCGTGCCAAAGTTGATGGCGTGCGCGCCCTTGCTGATCATGGTGGTGTTCTGCAGTTCAAAGTTGTTCTGGTTGTTGCGGTTCACGCCCATGTTGTTTCCACCGCTGGTGAATGCGCCCGCGACGCTTTCAGTGGGATCGCTGTTCACGGCGGACTGGTTGCTGCGCGAGCCGGCGAACTGGAAGCGCGTTTCATTGACGACATGGTCGCTGAGAACCTGCGTATCGCTCAGTTGAACGGAGTTCTGCGTTTGAGACATGTTGTAGGCTTGGCTTTCAAGCGCAAAGAGCGACACGCCGCTGTTGGCCTGCGTCGAGCGATTGAACGAATAGCGGACGCTGAGCGTATTTTTGGATCCCAGCTGGAAGTCGAAGCGTGGGCTGAAGTCGAGGCGCGTTTGCGGATTGGCGACCGCCGCGGAGTAGGTGTATTGGTTGCCGGCGGAGTCAAGCCGCGTGGCGTTGATGATGGAGTTGGATTGGTTGTCGCGCCGAAAGAGACTGGCGAACCAGGAACTGGTTTTGGTGAGCGAGCCGCCGGCATTGCCCATCATGAAAGTGGAGTAATAGGCAGGCTCGCTGGTAACAAAGGGGTTGAGCGAGTTGAACGCGGAGTCATTGCCGTTCATCATGAACGAGCCGTGGAGCTTGTCGGTGCCGGGCTTGGTGAGGATCTCGATGCGCCCGTAGCCCAGCTTGTCGTACTGCGCGGAAAAGGGATTCTGATTGATGCGGATTTCGCGGATGGAGGACTTGGGAGGAAGCGAACCGCCACTGAAGCCGTCGATGTACATCTCTCCGCCGTTGGGTCCGGCCGCGCCGCCAGCCAATGCGGATAGTTCGCTTTGCAACTCGTCCGGATCGTCGGAGAGCGCATCGAGATCCTTGTTTTTGATCACCGTGGAGCTGGCATTGTTTTCGGCGCTGGTATCAACGCTGAGGCTCTGCTCATTGACAGTAACCTCCTGCGTTGCGACGGGCAGCTTCAGAGCGATGTTCTGGAGCGTAATTTTGCCGGCGATGACACGCACCTGAATTGGATTGAAAGGAGCAAATCCCTCGGCGGAGACCGCGACGGTGTAGTTGCCAGGCTCGAGACTGTCGATCGAAAATGCGCCGTTGGCGCCGCTGGTGGCGGACCGGGAAGAGGCATCCTGACCTGAAAGCGTAATGATGGACGACGCAACCACCGCGCCTGAGGGGTCAACCACGGTGCCGTGAATACTGCCCTTTTGCACATGGGCGGCCGGCTTCTGGACCTCGGGCATAACGGTCTGGGCATGAGTCACCGCTGGAAAAGTACCGCAAAGCAGAAGCAGAGCGCCTATCGAACTGAGAATGGCCTTGTATGTCATGATGCATCCTTTCGACGCGAACAAGAACTTACATATCCAGAAGACATCCACGGCGGGGGCGGTGCGGTCACAAAGGGTAAAGGTGTGTAACAAAGTGTCGCCGTGGTTGTTACCATTTGTTACATTTCCGGCGGTTTGTTTCAGTGCGCAGGGCGTACGCTAAGTGCAAGGGTTGATAGGGACGCGCGTGGACGACATTCTTCTCATTGACGATGACGTTGAGCTTTGTTCGATGCTGACCGAGTACATGGGTCGATATGGATTCCACGTCAGCTCGGTACATCGGGGCGATACCGGCCTGAAGGCGGCGATTGAAAAGCCGTTTGCCCTGGTCCTGCTGGACGTGATGCTGCCGGGCCTGGATGGTTTTGAGGTGCTGCGGCGGATACGCGCGACCTCTGCGATCAGTGTGCTGCTGTTGACGGCGCGCGGCGAAGACGTGGACCGGATCGTAGGCCTGGAGATCGGCGCAGACGATTACCTTTCAAAACCTTTTAATCCGCGGGAGTTGCTGGCGAGGGTACGCGCGATTCTTCGCAGAACCATCGGCGCCGGGGTAAAGCAGGAGCCGACACTGCTGCGCGCAGAAGGGCTGGAGTTGAATCTCGCGGCTCGCTCGGTATTGCAAGACGGAAAAAAGATTGAACTTACAGATGTTGAGTTCGCGCTGCTGGAGGCGCTGATGCGCTCGCCGGGCAAGGTGGTTTCGCGCGAGGATATTTCAGAAAACGTGCTTGGGCGGAAGTTTCATCCCTTCGACCGCAGCCTGGATATGCACGTGAGCCGTTTGCGACGAAAGCTCAGCATCAAGGGCGCGCCGGAAGACATGGTTAAGACGATTCGCGGGGTCGGCTATCAACTTGCGGTGAACTCCAATCCCCCGGTGGCAACGGACCAGGCAAAGGACTGAACGATGCGCGGCCTCTTCTTCAAGATTTTCATCATTTTCTGGATTGCGCAGAGCCTCATTTTCGTTATCTCGACGGCGTTGATTGTGCGGCGCCATTTCGATAGCCCTCGCATGTTGTTCGATACGCTCGACAGCAGCCTGCAAAACGATGCAAGACGAGCCGTGAGCGCCTACGAGACAGCAGGGTGTGGCGGTCTGCTTGCCTTCGGCAACAGCCTTGAACAATACGTTGCCCTGAAAAACGCCTCGGGACAGGATCTGTGCGCGGCCGCCAGCATCGTGGGCGCAGAGGCGAACGCGGAGATTCCTGCCCGCATCACCGGAAGCCAGGTGGGCCAGCAATACATTTGGAGGGTTCCGGTTTCATCCGCCAGCGGCAAGCGCTATGTGTTTCTACTCATCCGCCCGCATGTGCCGATGAATCCAAGCTGGACCGACGATCTTCGCCATTTCTCTTTTCCGCAGCTCCCGGTGGCGATTGTTGTCGGCGGCCTCACAACGTTCGTGCTGGTGCTGCTGTTTACGCGTCCGATCGTTCGGCTGAGGAAGGCTGCGCGCGAACTGGCAATGGGCAAACTGAGTACTCGAGTGGTGTGGCCGGTCTCAAAGTCGCGCATGTTTGAGAAGGACGAAATCTCCGCCCTGATTCACGACTTCAATCACATGGCGGAACGCCTGGAGTCGCTGGTGGGCGCGCAGAAGTTACTATTGCGCGACGTTTCGCATGAGCTTCGGTCGCCCCTGGCGCGGCTCAGCGTAGCGCTCGAGCTGGCTCGCGAAGATGCCGAGCCGATAACCGTAGCGCATCTTGACCGAATTGAGCGGGAGACAGGGCGGCTGAACCTGCTGATCGGCCAATTGCTTACGCTGTCTTCAATGGAGGCGCTGGAGAGAGTTGAGAATTTCAAGCCTGTCTCTTTGAACGCAGTAATCGAGCGCATGATTCCCGACGCTGAATACGAAGCCCGTCAGCGCCAATGCTCCTTGGACTTCCAGGCACAAGACGAGTGCATGATTGACGGCAACCAGGAACTGCTGTACCGGGCCATTGAAAACATCGTGCGCAACGCAATCCGCTACACCGAGAGCGGTTCTGAAGTGGAGATCAGATTGAGGACGGCCATGGTACGCGGAGACCGGCAGGCCGAGATCGAAGTGAGCGATCACGGGCCCGGCATTCCCGAGGACCAGCTGGCGGCTATCTTCAGGCCATTCTATCGAGTAGATTATGCGCGCAGCCCGGACACGGGCGGTTTCGGCGTGGGACTCGCCATTGCGGAGCGGGCGGTGCGGCTGCACCACGGCGAACTTTGCGCGCTGAACCGGGAGGGCGGCGGCGCAACCATCCGCATGCGCTTCCCCCTGATTCAGAGCGAGCGCATACCAAAGACGTAACGAGGATTGCGCTGGAAATGCCGCCCCCCTTGATGTAGAGTGGACGGCAATGAATCCCGATCTCACTGGCAGTCTTGAAGAACAGGTCGGCGAGTTGCGTTTGCGCGTGCGCCGGCTTGAAGAGGCTCTGCAAAGTCAGGGCATTGCGTTGCAACCGACAGCGGCTCGTCCGGATCCGGAGCCAGCTACAGAGCTTCCGGCGATGCCTGCGCCTCCACCTCCCATGCCGCCGCCCGCGCTTCGCCTGAATACGATGGACCGGGCGGTTCCAGAGCCGCAGGCATCTGTGCCGACACCAACCGCGCCCCTGAGTTTTTCTGGATTTTCCGCATCCGGCGACCGCCGCTCGCTTGAAAGCCGCATCGGCTCGCAGTGGTTCAACCGCGTAGGCATTCTTGCCGTTCTCATCGGCATGGCCTGGTTTCTGAAGCTGGCTATCGACAATCATTGGATCGGACCGCTGGGCAGAGTGCTGATCGGGCTGCTTGCAGGGGCGGCGCTCATCGCGTGGTCAGAGCGCTTTCGCAGCCACGGCTACGCGGCCTTTTCGTATTCACTGAAAGCTGTGGGAAGCGGCGTGCTTTACCTCTCGCTTTGGGCGGCTTTCTCACTCTTCCATCTGCTTCCGGCCAATGCAGCCTTTGCGGCGATGATTGCGGTGACCGCGTTCAACGGCTTCATGGCCTGGGTGCAGGATGCGGAGCTGCTGGCTCTCTATGCCATCGTCGGCGGCTTGAGTACACCACTGCTGCTTTCGACAGGGGAGAACCACGAGGTCGCGCTTTTCAGCTACCTGCTGCTGCTTGATATCGCGGTTCTGGTGCTGGTGGCGCTGCGGCCATGGTCGCGGCTGCTGTTCGGGGCCTTCATTGGTACGGCGCTCTTTGTTTTGGCTTGGTGGTCTGAGTTCTACACGGACGCGCAAGCCTGGCCCACCGCTTTTTTCATCACATGTTTCTTCCTGATCTTTGCCTTCGCGCCGAGGCTCTTCCAGGCCAAGGCGGATGACGATGGGCATTTCTCCGGATGGGATAACCTGGCGCTGGTATTGCTGCCCATTGCCAATGCGGCATTGGCATTTCTCGCATTCTACGTGTTGCTCGACCGGCCTGGAATCGACTGGGCGCAACCGTGGCTAGCGGTGGCGTTTGCGGGCTTCTATCTCCTGCTGCTTCGCTTGCCGGAACAGGGTCGGTTGCATGCAAGCCCCGCTATGCTTTCGGGTTTGCATTTGGCTGCCTCGGTCGTCTTTCTTACCATCGCAATTCCGCTGAAGGCGCATGGACGCTGGCTGACAATCGGTTGGCTCGTTGAGGGCGCGGCCCTGCTATGGGTGGCAAGCCGTGTGCATTCATTGCTTCTGCGCGTGCTGGCGGCGCTTTGCCTGGCGCTCGGACTCGGCGCATTGCTTGTGGTCAATCCGGCGGCGGCGACTACGCCAGTTTTCAACGAGCGCTTCGGAACATACTGCGCGGCCATTGCGGTGTTTGCCTTCAGTGCCTGGGTGGCCTGGAAGACGAAAGGCGAAGCAGATCCGGACCATTCACTACCCTGGTCCGCTCTAGCCGTTGCTTCGGCGCTGACGGTGAACGCGCTTATCCTACTGGCCATCAGCCTTGAGATCCACGGCTACTGGTGGTCTCTGCGCTGGGCGGGCGGCGACTGGCAGCAGGAGGCCAATTATCGCATGTATGCGCAGTTCACTTACTCGGCTTGGTTCATGATTTTCGGAGCGATCTTGCTGGGCGCGGGAGTGGGTCGGCGCTCGGCGTTTCTGCGCTGGCAGGCGCTGGTGCTGTTGGCGGCGTCCATCGGAAAGGTCTTTCTTGTGGATGTGAGCGAACTAAGCCAGGGTTATCGCATCGTGAGTTTTCTCGGTCTGGGTGCGCTGCTGCTTACGGTCAGCTTCGTTTATCAGCGCGACTGGCTCAATTTGCGGAGCCACGAAGAGCGCCAGAGTGACGAAGCGCAGGAGCGGGAATCGTGATCAAACTTGCCTCAGGCGCCCTTCTGTTTTTTCTGGTTGCGGCGTCTCCGGAGATTCGATATTTTCGCTACCAGCGGACAGTGCAGAATCTTCCGCAGCAGCCGGGGCAGGCGTGTCTCGCACTTGATGCGGGAATCTTTGCCCATGCCGCACCGCAACTCGCCGACCTGCGCCTCTATCGCGACGGCGTGGAAGCGCCTTATGCGACGCACTTGGCGACCCCCATCGAGCAGGGCCAGGAAAAGACCATCGCGTCGCTAAACCTGGGCATACGCGGCGGACAGACCGTCTTTGATGCGGAGTTGCCCGAAGCGCATTACAGCGATCTGCAACTTGCGATAACAGCAGAGAACTTCATCGCTACCGTGAATGTTACCGGAAGCCGAGCACAGGCGGGCAGCGCCGAAACCAGGCTCGGGTCGTACACCATCTTCGATTTGACCAAGCAAAAGCTGGGCCGCAGCACCGTTCTTCATCTACCGGAATCGGATTTCAAATATCTGCATTTCCGAATTGTGGGACCGGTGTCGCCACAAGAAATCTCGGGACTCTCGGTGGAGCGGCTGCCGGCAAGCCAGCCAAGCTATGTGACCGTTGCGGAGTCTTCGCAGATCATGCAGAAGGACCATTCGTCTGTTGTTGAATTCACCGTCCCCGCTCACGTGCCGGTGGACCGGATAGTTTTTGCGCCGGGCGCTACGCCCGCCATGTTCAGCCGCGATGTGGCTATCCGCGTTACGGCCGTTACGACAACGCCGGAAGCAGGCGATCATCAGCCCGCAGTCTTTTCGAATGGAAATCTGCTCCGCATCCACAGCGTGCAGAACGGGCGCAAGATAGACGAAGAGCGCCTTTCCATCGACGCGCCGGCGTCGGATTTCGATATGGCGGCGAAGTGGACGATCGCCATCGACAACGGCGACGACGAGCCGTTGAAGCTTGAATCCGTTCGCCTGCAAATGCTGGAGCGGCAACTCTGTTTTGACTCGGCCTCAAGCGGCGGCGGCGTGCTCTATTACGGCGATTCCGCGCTGTCAGCTCCGCGTTATGACTACGCGACGCTTTTCGCGGCTAAGGCCGATGCGGCTCAAGTTGCGGTGGGACCAGAGAAGGCAAATCCCGCTTACCAGCCCCGTCCCGATGAGCGCGCGTTTACTGAAAAGCACCCCGCATTGCTATGGATAGCACTTGTGGCCGTGGTCGCATTGCTCGGAACCATCGCACTGCGATCGGTCAGCAAGTCAACGCCAGCGGCATAGTGCAAACTCACTATTCCTGAGGCAGCAACAATAGCAGCCACTCTTTCTCGTCGGGCTTGGTGAATCTGGTTTGCGCCGCTGCCCCAACGGTGGCCGTATCCTGCGCTGTTCCTAAGCGGGGATCGAGCCAGATTGCTTTGTATGTTTTCGCTGGCAGGGATGCGGCAAGCGTAATTTCCTTGCCCGAGAGCGAATAGATCAGCACTGGATTCTGCTGATTTCCCGCGAGAACCCAGGTACGTTCCGGCGCATCCACCCATCCGTCCTTCGGCGACATGTTCATCAAGTCGGCGGCGAGGTAGGTGTGAATGAATTGGCTGACGATCTTGTCCTCGCTGGACACGGGCGCGGGCACCTGCGTCGTGGCCGGCCGAGCGGGATACATCGCTGTTGCGGCTTCAAGAGCCGTGGGGGGACGCGTGGGAGGCCGCGCCTGCAACCCCGATTGCGATGCAGCGCCGCCCATCAGAATTGGAATAGGACCAACGCCGCCCTCCATCGGCATCAGCACCTTGCCAGGAAAGCGGTCTCTGTACTCACGCACTTCGCGATAGACCTGCTGCGGCGTGGTGGGCGGCGGCGTGTCGCCATACCCCGGAAACGCTTTGGAGATGAGTTCGCGAAACGCATGGTTTTCGCCTGCCCTGGGCGCGAAAAGCGAACCGTCGGGAAGGTACTCCCAGTAACGCATATCCACGACGGCAATCTGCTTTGAGCGAACCGGATCGGCAAGAATCGCATCAGTGGTCTGCTTGCTTGTGGTCAGCGCGATGCGAATCTGCTTTCCGTGTTGCATCTCCCAATCGCGTACCGTGTCCTGAAAGAACTGTTCAAATTCCAGCGGCCCCGCATATTGATACGCAACACCGAAGATGACATTCGGCATATCGCCAAGTTCGTCCAGCGTGTGCAAAATGTAAGCGCGATGCAAAGCACGCAGGGGGGCGTAGTCCGTGCTGTAAAACTCGTTGGCTACATCGTTGCGTCCGTACGGCTTGAAGGGAGGCGGCTCTGGCAATCCCGTGTCGCTGATGTTGTTTGCGGGACGCCATGCGTAATCGATCCAGTGGGGACCGATTTCGAGAACATTGTGTGTATTGTAAAGATCGTAGAAGACGATCAGCCCAGCCTCACTGGCCTCTTTTGCAAACTCGCGTTCGCGCTCGAAATACCACGGGTTGTAGCGCGACAGATCGAACTTGCTCAGCCCGTCCCACGCTATGCCCTTGCCGCTCCGCGCCCAGGGAACTTCATAGAATGGCGCCCACACGTCGCTGTCTGCGCGGCGATCCACGGTGTGCGAATCGCGGCGATGCTCATACCACAGGCCCGGGTTTACCTGAATGGACAGGATGTTGCGGCTCTTCAGGCGAGCAACCATCGCACGCAGATCTTCAGTCTCGCCGGGCGCTGTAACGCCGGGCATGAAGCGCGTTACGCTGGAGCCGGTCGATTCCGCGGCAGTGTAGAGAGACGTGTCGCCTCTCCACCAGGCTTCAGTCTGCGACGATCCCCAAAGAACTTTTCCATCGAGTACGAAGCGCCCGTTGACGATCTGAACGGGATGAGAGACAGGCGCAATTTCGGCAACGGTCTTTACATCGGACGAACGAAACTCTGCGATGCTTTCCGCGGCGTCGACCGGCAACGGTTGCGATTGCGCTAGATGTGAACCGGTGCGCGCAGCCAGTTGCGCCTCATACAGCGGGCTGGCCGAGTTCACTTGAAAGTTGCGCGCATCCGGCGGACCGAGGGCCTCAACACTGAGAGCAGTCGAATTCCAGATGAGCGAATTCGCCGCGGTCCACCCGGCGCCCTGCGCGCGAGAAAAATCCATGATCAGTTGCAGCCGCGAGGCGGGAACATGCACCTGCTCATACAGCACACCCGAAGACCAGCCTTCAAACGACCCGCTGGCCCCGAGCGAACCCAAGGCTTCGCAGTCGAGAAAAACATTCGGGCCTCCTGCCAACATGCCGCTGGCAAAGTCGTTCATGCCCGCTCCGCTATGGCAGCGATGCACTAGCACCTGCTGCCCGTAGAGCAGAAACGACTGACGCCGGTAGCCGCCCCCTTCAGAAATAGGCGCTTCACTGCGGCAGTTCTCAACGGTGATGCGGCGGCCGCGCAGATTGACCCTCACCGCTGAGCTGACGAAATGCCGTGCCGTCACATCGCGCACCCATGCGTCTTCAACGCGGTCCAGAAGAACGGCGATCCAGGAGTGATCTTCATCTTTCGGACGCGTGTTGTCATAACTGCTTTCGAGAACCATATTCTCGATACCAATATGCGCCAGCGGTGCATTGCCCGCGACGCGAGCCAACGTGCCTCCGCCATATTTCGTTTCGAGCGCAGTGGTGATTGGCGCGTCGATCTCGACCTGATTGTTCTGCGGATGAATGGCCGTGATAATTCGATCCCACACCAGGTCATGCGAGCCTGCCCGCCAATCGAGCCGCTGGTTTGCAAACGTGCCCGGCAGTCCCGACATCCCGAGCGCGGTGATCCACTCGTCGGTGCTGGGGCGGCGGACCACAACATGATCGCCGACACTCAAGCCGGACACTGAAGCCAAGTGCAGCAGTTGCCCGCCCGCAGGTACATCGCCTTCGACTGCGATGGCCGCATCGAGCGCTGGATCTTTCTCCGCGCCGATTTCAATCAGCGTTCTGCGCCCAATGCCCTCGGCCACAATCGCAGTGCCGCTCGAGTCCGCTCCCATGCCTCGCAGAACAACACCGCTGGCGCGCAAATGGAGTTGACCCTTCACGCGGAAGCGGCCTGGCGCCAGCAGTACTGCACCGCGAAATCCCTCAGCAGAGATTGGCCGTAATGCGACTCGGTCAAGGGCACCCTGAATCAGCGCGGTATCGTCCCCGCCGCTCGGCTTGACCATCAGCACCGCGTTTACGACTGGAAGCGCGTGGTTGCCCGTCCCGTAACCAGCATACGAAAAGTCAATAGGGACGGGGCTCTTCACGGAATCCTGCGCACCAGCGTAAGTAACGAGAGACGCAGAGGCGATTAGAAGCGCGGAGGCAAGCTGTTTCCTTCGGATATATCGAAACGATAGAAGCATGTACGCGTACCTGCTTGAAGGCAAGAATTCAATTCATGGATTGAGCGGTCAAACTCATTGAACGTCTTCGAGATCGCTTCTTCGCGATCCTAACGGGCAGTGAAGTTAAAACCAGGTGACACCAACCTCGACCCATCTCTCTTCACCCGTACTTTACCTCTACTCGAAGAGCCAGTCCAGATTTGCAGGGCCGTTGTCCTCCCTTGCCTGCGCGAGGTTGATGTGCGTTGCCACATGCAGGTCTTGCGGAATGAATCCGAGGATCACGTACGAACCTGTTCCCAAATCCAAATCGTTTGCGCCTGCCGGGAGCGGCTTGGCCCACACCGCCAGCGCCGGCAACTTGGCCACGCTCACAGCATTCAACAGCAGCAGGTTCCACTGCTCAGTCTCGGGATCGAGTACGGAGTTCTTCTTCGATGCATTCTTTTGAAAGCCAACCAGAATCTGCGCAGGCTTTGAAAGTTCAAAGTGCAACACGCCGCCCGCCTCCGGTGAAATGCGGATGCCCTTCATGCCCGCCAGTTCCGGCGCCATGTCCGACATGGTTGCGGTTCCATTCACGAAGAGCTTCGCGCCCTTCTCCGCTGCAAACACCTCGCCCGCGCCGGGCAGCAGCGTGAAGGCAACCTGCGGCAAAGGGCCAACTGCTTTTGTCTCGTTGATCGATGCGCCGGAGTTCAGCTGGGCGATTCTGTGGTGGAAGGTCGCGAGTTCCTTCTCATACATGGGCAGGCATTGCAGCCAGTTTGGAAACTGCGCCGCTCCGCCGCGAAGCGGAATTTGCCGCTGCATGGTCTCCATGCTGGTGGCGGTGCGGTAGGCGGGCCCTGCGACAGAAGTGAGAACGCGGAACCGCTCGACGCTCTCGGTCAGCAGAGTCTCCGCACGCTGCAAATGCGCCGCATCGCGATCGTAGCCATACTGCATGGTCTCGACAGCCGCCTTGGTCTTCGCGTCGTAAAACTGCATCAGCAACGAAATCGCACGCAGGTCATTAACCACCCTTGCATATTCGTCCTGGTTTCTGGTGACGAACGGACGCGCAGCCTCGGCAGCCTGCAGCGCCTGGCGCGCCGCTTCCACTTCATCGCCGCTAACGCCGACGGGCGTCTCGCCCCGGTGAGGTTGCTTCTTCACCTCGAGCGCAACGTAGTCCTTCAGCCGTTCGCCCGCCGGCGCGTCACCTGTCCAAAGCGTCTGAGCCGGATTGAAGCGGTCTGCATCAATCAACTGCGGCATGGTCATGCCCAGCGTGAATGCCTGACGGTTCCCTTCCGTAATGCCGATCCGAGGCAACAGCCGCGGCTGGCATGGCCCCACAAGCGTATACGCTTCGAGCAATTTTTCGCCGGCCTCTTTTGTGCCGAACTTATCCGCGAAGCGCGCCACCCAATATGCGTGCTCCTTGACCGCATCGCGATTGGGATTCCAGGCATAGCGCGACCACGCCTCAAACCATATCCAATCGCGATCTGTCTGCTTGAGCAGGGGCTCAGTGTTATCGCCCGCGAGCGGCCATTCCCAATACCGCAGCGGATAAAGATGCAGACCGCCAATACCGATGCGCTGAAAGCTGGTGAGCGTTTGCCTTATGTAATCGGGATCGCCCCAGCGGAACGGTTCCAAATTCGAGAGCAGATGCACATTGGCGATCGCCACATTCGAATTGGCGGCCAGCATCTTGAAGCGGTCCAGCACCGGGCCGCGCACGTCCGTCCACGTGAGCGATTCGCCATTCCACTTGAACATGGTGTCGATGTTGGAATAGAGAGGCTTGGCGGCTTTCATCACTGCGTCGATGTCAGTGGCGTGAGCCCTGACCACAATGGGCGGCTCAACAGTTGAACCCAGTTGCTTAAGTCCGTCCTTCACGCCGGGAATGATCGTCTCCGTCAGCCACTCCGCGCCATGATGTGGTGAGAGCGCCTCGCCCAGCGTCATCATCAGCCCCGCGTTTGGATACTCCCGCACAAACTCCGAAACTGCATAGCGCGTATAGGCGCTGGCCTCCGCATTGGGAGCAGCGAGGTGAAAGGGCATATTATGCGCGCGCGCAAATGCATGAGAGAGATGAATATTGTAGAAGCCTTGCAGCACCCAGATGCCGCGCTTGTCCGCCTCGGCCGTCAACCACTTGAACATGGCTATGTTCTGGTCCAACTGGTCCGTCGGCAGTTCCTGCGCTTCAGGGTATTTCGGCAACTTGAGCAGACTGCTGAATGGATGCCCATTCCATAGATAAAGCGTATTCACGCGCCCTTCGGCAAGCATGTCGAGGTATTGAGTCCAGCCGGCCTTGTCATAGAAAAACGGAAAGTTTTTCGGCGTATATGGGTAGTCGTACTCCGCATCTTCGTAGATGATCTCCGGTTTTTGCATCCCGATGCAGGTTCCGCGCAGCTTCAGCGCCGGGTGCTCCATGTCGTCAATGCCGCCCGGTAAAGCGCCACCTGCCTTGATGCGCGATGCAAGCTCCATCTCGCCATACAGAACGCCGGAAGGGTCGCTTCCCGCAATGACCCACGTGCTGCCAATCTGCCGGATAAGGAATGCTTCTTTCGCCTGGAGTTCGGGCAGATGGAACCGCGACAACTCCGGCGCGCTTCCTAACCCTGCAATCACGCTGGCCCCAACCGGAGCGGCCTTGAGTTGCGCAAGCTCGGTACGCAGCCGTTCAGCGCCATACAACTCGCGCGCTGCTGCGCCTTTCGCTGTGACGACCTTCACCTGCGCGGCCTGCGCCGTGATGCAAAGCGCGAATGCGCCCAAGACAAATGCCAGACCGATCTTCGCTGTCCCTGACTTCATCGCGCCCTGCCCAAGATCTTTCAGTTGCCTCTTAGTTTCTGCTTCGCATTTTGGAGAGCAGCCGCAGAATTTCAAGATAGAGCCAGACCAGCGTAACGATAATTCCGAAAGCGCCGTACCACTCCATGTATTTGGGAGCGCCATACTGCACGCCCCGCTCGATGAAGTCGAAGTCCAGCACCAGGTTGAGCGCCGCGATGCCCACAACGATCAGGCTGAATCCGATCCCGATGGGGCCGGAGCCGTTGATGGAAGTGAAGTGGAAGCCGAAGAATCCAAGCACCATCTGAAGCAGGTAGAAGACCATGATGCCGCCGGTAGCAGCGACCACGCCCAGGCGAAACTTTTGCGTCACCTTGATCATTCCCGAGCGATAGGCAATCAGGAGCACGAACAGCGTGCCAAAGGTCAGCGCCACAGCCTGCATGGCAATTCCTGGATAGCGCAACTCGAGAGCGGCCGACAAGCCGCCCAGTGCAAGCCCTTCCAGCAGCGCGTAGATGGGCGCGGTCACCGCCGACCACTCCTTCTTGAATATGGTGACCATCGCGCAGATGAATCCACCGATCAATCCGACCATCATCAGCGGCGCCACATCGGCCATGTCACGCGACTGAACGAACAGATGCCAAGTCCACGCGGCTGTGGCGATTGCGCACACCAGCAGCATGCCGGTCTTGTTCACCGTTCCGTTCAGCGTCATCCGGTCGGCAGCATCGATCATGGCTCCGTACTGCGCATCGGAAAGATTGCGAAACGTGTTTTCACTCAGCGCCGGATTGGATGTCTTCATCAATGCCATTGTGTTGTCTCCCTCATGCAAATACGAGATGTGATTTCAGTGGGGAATCTTGCGCGGAACTTCAATCCTTGCTTTGATTTTAGTCCTTCCGCGTGAGGAACGGACGGAGCCGCCAATCGCGGTTTTGGGATAGGCCTAGCCGGGTTCTCCACAGCACAACGATGTACGATGAGGTCTAGACCCTTATGAAAGAAACTCTCAGTCTCTCTCCTGAACTTCTCATCCACATTGCTCAAACCCTGAACCTGCCCATGCATGGCCTGGTGGCCGTGATTGAGTTATTGGACGATGGCGGAACCGTTCCGTTTATTGCGCGCTATCGCAAGGAAGCCACAGGCAACCTTGACGAGGTTCAGATCCGCAACATTGAAGAGAAGCTCTCTTACTTTCGCGACCTTACGGAGCGCCGCGCCACCATCCTCGCCTCCATCACGGAACAGGGAAAGCTGACCGACGAACTGAAGGCGCGCATCGAAGCCACCTTCGACAAGAGCGAGCTTGAAGATCTCTACCTGCCTTACCGGCCCAAGCGGCGCACCAAGGCCATCATCGCCCGTGAGAAGGGTTTGGAGCCGCTGGCGCAGTACCTTTGGGCGCAACAAAATTCAACGGCTCCGCTGATGGATTTTGCGGCCGGCTTTGTGAACACGGAGCTCGGCGTGGCCACGGTGGACGAGGCTCTTGAAGGCGCGCGTCACATTGTTGCCGAGTGGATCAGCGAAGATGCCGATCTGCGCAAGGCGCTGCGAAAGCTGCTGTTTGACGAAGGCATCATCGTGAGCCGCAAGGTGACGGACGCAGTCGACGAGCAGGACAAGTTCAAGATGTACTACGAGTACAGCGAACCGGTAAAGACCATCCCTTCGCATCGCATGCTGGCTATTCGCCGCGGCGAGGGTGAGGACGTTCTGTACTTCCTCATCGAAGTGGAGCCGGAGCGCCCCGTCGCGCTCATTCAGCGCCATGTGCTGCGCCAGCAAGGCGATTGGACGCGCCAGTTGGAGCTTGCAATCGACGACGCGTGGAAGCGCCTGTTGAATTCATCCATTCAGGGAGAGATTCGCCTGGAGCTTAAGCGGCGTTCCGATACGGATGCGATTCAAGTCTTTCGCGATAACCTCTACAACCTCTTATTGGCGCCACCGGCCGGCCCAATCTCCGTGCTCGGCATCGATCCGGGCCTGCGCACCGGCTGCAAGGTTGCCGTTGTGGACGCCACCGGAAAAATGCTCGCGCACGATGTTCTCTATCTGCACACATCAAAGCACGGCAATGCCGAATCCGTTCCCAAGCTTGAGGCGCTGCTGCGCAAACACAACGTGCGCGCCATCGCCATTGGCAACGGAACCGCCTCCCGCGAGACAGATGCGTTTGTCCGCGATTTTTTGCGCGAAAAGAATATCGACGGAATTTTCTCTGTAACCGTGAGTGAGTCTGGGGCAAGCGTCTACTCGGCCTCCGACGTTGCGCGCCAGGAGTTCCCCGATCTCGACCTGACGGTGCGAGGTGCAATCTCCATCGCCCGCCGATTGCAAGACCCCTTGTCTGAACTGGTGAAAGTCGACCCCAAATCGATTGGCGTGGGCCAGTACCAGCACGATGTGGATCAACGTCAACTCCAGGAATCGCTCGAGAACGTAATCGAGAGTTGCGTGAATCGCGTCGGCGTCGATCTAAATACGTCCTCGTGGACACTGCTTCGATTCGTCGCCGGAATCACCGAGCGCACCGCGCAGAACATCGTCACCCATCGCAATGAGAAGGGCGGTTTTCGCTCGCGCAGGCAAGTCCTCGAGGTCCCCGGCATCGGGCCCAAGACCTTCGAGCAGGCGGCGGGCTTTCTGCGCATCCGCGATGGCGACAACCCTCTGGATATGACTGCCGTTCATCCCGAATCCTACCCGGTGGTGGAGCAGATCGCGCTTTCGCTGCACACCTCGGTGAAAGAGATTATTCAGAAGCCGCAACTGCTTGAGCAGGTGGATCGCAAGCAACTGTCCGCGGGCGCGTACACGCTGGACGATATCCTGGCCGAACTGCGAAAGCCGGGCCGCGATCCGCGCGACAAATTTGTCGCGCCGGTCTTCCACGAAGGCGTGCGCGAACTCTCTGACGTGCAGGTGGGCATGGTGCTTGAAGGCGTGGTCACCAACGTGACCAAGTTCGGGGCCTTCGTCGATATCGGTGTCCATCAGGACGGCCTTGTGCACATCAGCGAGTTGTCGAATCGCTTTATCAAGGACCCGTCGGAAGCCGTGAAGGCAGGACAGATCGTCAAGGTAAAGGTGCTCGGCGTCGATGCGAAGGCAAAGCGCATCGCGCTCTCCATCAAGGCGTTGTCTGAACCGCCCGCGCGCTTCGGCGGCAAGCCCGCGAAGCCCGCCAAACCAGTTCCACCGCCGCAGCCCACCATGGAAGAAAAGCTGGCCGCGCTCTCGACAAAGTGGAAGGTACGTCCGGCCATCACCGCAAAGTCGTGAGCCTCGAGGGCGAGCTGCTGAATGCGGCTCGAACCAACTGAGCAATTTGAACTGACAACTGTGAACTGCCCTTCCGGTGTACACTTTTTCTTCGTGCGCAAGCCTTTGTTTCCTGCGCGCTGACTGGATTCTTATGCCCAAAATAGCCTCTGCTCTCTTGCTCCTTTTCGCCTCCATAGCCGCACCGTTCTGCCTTGGCCAGACCGCCCAAACCGCCCAAACCCCTCAGGCCAAACGTCCTATGACCTTTGAGGACATGATGCAGATGAAGCGCCTGGGCGAAACCGCCGTGTCGCCGGATGGCAAGTGGCTGGCCTACTCCGTCACCACGGTCAATCTGGACCAGAACACCAAAACGGCGGAGCTTTTGTTGCAGGCTATGGCGGGTGGTGATCCCAAGCCGCTGGCCGTGGCCAAACCCGGCGACTCAGGCCCGCAGTTCGCGTCCGACGGCAAGCGCATCCTCTTCCTCAGCAGCCGCGGAGGCGCGCAGCAGATCTGGGTGGCGGACTTCGACACAACCACCGGAGCCACAGCCAACCCGCGCCGCCTCACGTCCATGTCTACCGAGGCCGCCGACGCCCTCTGGTCCCCTGACGGCCAATCCATCGTCTTTACCTCGGCTGTGTATCCTGACTGCCCCGCCATCACCGCAACGGACTCGACTGGCGACACCTGCAATGGCAATCGCGACAACGCCCAAGCCGCCAGCAAGGTCAAGGCGCAGGTCTTTACTCATCTCTTATATCGCCACTGGAACCACTACACCGGCGCAAAGCGCAGCCATCTGTTTCTGGTTTCGGTGGAAACCGGCGCAGTCCGCGACCTCGCGCCCAACGATCCTCACGACGTGCCGCCTTTCTCCCTCGGCGGCGGCGGCGGGTTCGCCTTTGCGCCGAACTCGAAGGAACTGGCGTTCACCGAGAATCTTGACCCCGAGCCGGCCATCAGCACCAACGCCGACATCTTCACCCTCGACCTGACCAACCCGGCGGCCAAGCCGGTCAAGGTCAGCACCTCCCTCGGCGGCGATTTCTCGCCCGCCTATTCCCCCGACGGCAAGTATCTGGCATGGCGCAGCGAGGAGCGCCCCGGCTACGAGGCGGACAAGTTCCGGCTGATGCTTTACGACCGGAAGGCGAAGACGATTAAGGATTTGCTAAAGGATGCGAAGCTTTCGAGTCGGGCTCCTGCAAATTTTGATAATTGGGTGGATGAGTTTACTTGGATTGATGATTCGAAACACATCCTCTTTGTTTCTGGCGAAAAGGGAGAGGCTCCTCTCTACGAAACAAATATTACCGGCGACGATCTGGATCGCCTCGGGAAGGCCGCAGGAGAATGGGGCGATATTCGTCCTTTCCTCAAGAATGGAATGGAAGTCGTAGCGGGAACTCTTGTGCGTGTCGATCGGCCAACTGAATTCGTGCTTGGTGATCTCGTTCAAATGGACGAAGGCGTGCACGTGATACACGTGTTCTCGTCCGATTTGAACAAACCCTCAGAAGACATTATGCCGAAGTCTTATTCTCCCCAGCCCGTCACCCACCTGAACGATGCCCTCCTAGCCCAACTCGACCTGCCTGCGATGGAATCCTTCTGGTTCACCGCCGCCGACAAGACCAAGCTGCAGGGCTTCATTATTCGCCCGCCAGCTTTCGACCCGGCGAAGAAATACCCAGTCAAATTCCTCATGCACGGCGGGCCGCAGGGCGCATGGGGCGACTCGTGGAGCTACCGCTGGAACGCCGAACTCTTCGCCGCCAACGGCTACGTCGTCATCATGATCAACCCGCGCGGCTCCACCGGCTACGGCCAGACCATCGTCGACGGAGTGAACGGCGACTGGGGCGGCAAGCCCTTTACCGACCTAATGACCGGCCTCGACTACGCCGAGCAGCACTACGCCTTCATCGACAAAAACCGCGAGTGCGCCCTGGGAGCCAGCTACGGCGGCTACATGGCCAACTGGGTGCTGGGCCACACCAACCGCTTCAAGTGCATCGTCTCCCACGACGGCATGTTCAACCCCGAGTCGGCCTTCGGCACGACGGAAGAGGACTGGTTCAACGAGTGGGAGTTCAAGGGCCATCCGTGGGACTACTACGGCAAGCCGGACAGCGAAAACCCCTACCGCAAATGGGCGCCCATGATGTCGGCCAAAAACTTCAAAACCCCCACGCTCGTCGTCCACGGCCAGCTCGACTACCGCCTCGACGTCAGCGAGGGCTTCCAGCTTTTCGACACCCTGCAACTGCTCAAGGTGCCAAGCAAGATGCTCTACTTCCCGGACGAAGGCCACTGGGTTCTGAAGCCGCAAAACTCGCAACTCTGGTATAAGACCGTCAACGACTGGGTTGACCAGTGGACGGGAAGTGCAGCTTCCAGCCATTAGCTTTCAGCTTCCAGCTCGTCTGTTGGAGGGCGAAGGCTGATTTTTGAGGCGATTTGGTTTGATTCTCAACTTTCCCAGGTCCCAAAAGCGGGACCTGGGCCACCCGAAGTTGTTTGATAGACGAGCTAGAAACTGAAAGCTGGGAGCTAAAAGCTGCCTTTTCCTCGCAAATCCGGCAAGCCGCGCCCCTTCCTCAACGAAGCCGGCCTCTTCGACTACGCGGTCAGGTCCCTCGGCCAAACCATGCGCACCGAGGCTGGAATGCGGCGTCTGATGGAGGCGCGCGTCGAACCCGGCGAGCGCGGCGAAGCCATCATTACCGCTGTTCTGGCCCGCCTCCACGAGTACGGCTACCTGAACGACGTCGCCTTTGCCGAGACCTACGCCCGCCTGCGCCAGGAGAACGAAAAACTCGGCGTCCGCCGCGTCCGCCAGGATCTTCAGCAGAAGGGCGTAGCCACCGACCTGATCGCCGAGACCCTGGAAGCCCGCTACGGCCAGACCAACGAGGAGACCCTGGCCCGCCAACATCTGGAGCGCAAGCGCATCCGCAAGCCGGAGAACGAAAAGGAAACCGCCCGCATCATGCGCCGCCTGGTTACGGCCGGGTTCTCGCCCGGCGTCATCTACAAGATCCTCCGACAGTGGGACGTGCCGGAAGAAAGCCTCGCCGTGCTGGATAATCTCGACGAGAACCCCCACGAAGAGTGACCGCCCCCGCTGCATTCTCGCCCCGGCTCCAATTACACTAGTTACGCCATGCAATATCGCTCAGGGAACGAGATTCGCGAGACATTTCTGCGCTTTTTTGAGTCGAAGGGGCACCGCCGCGTGCACTCTTCCTCACTAGTGCCTGCCAACGACCCGACGCTGCTGTTTACCAACGCTGGAATGAACCAGTTCAAGGATCTGTTCCTTGGCGCGGAGCGTCGCGACTACTCGCGCGCCACCACCTCGCAGAAGTGCGTCCGCGCGGGCGGCAAGCACAACGACCTTGAAAACGTTGGCTTTACCCGCCGCCACCACACCTTCTTCGAGATGCTGGGCAACTTCAGCTTTGGCGACTACTTCAAGCGCGACGCCATCGCCTTCGCCTGGGAACTGGTGACCAGCGAGGAGTGGCTGGGCATCCCCAAGGACCGGCTCTACGTCACCGTCTTCGAGGGCGATCCCGCCAACGGTGTGCCCCGCGACGACGAGGCCGAGAACTTCTGGATCGAAGCCGGCGTTCCCAAGGAGCGCATCAAGGAGTACGGCCTGAAGGACAACTTCTGGCAGATGGGCGAGACCGGCCCCTGCGGCCCTTGCTCGGAAATTTTCTACGACATGGGCATGGAGGCCGCCGAGACGCCCGGCGTCGACAAGCCCTTCGGCGAGGACGACGCCCGCTACGTCGAAATCTGGAACCTGGTCTTCATGCAGTTCGACCGCGCGGCCATCGTTGACCCCGCGACCAAAACCACCAGCTACACGCTCACTCCGCTTCCCAAGCCCTCCATCGACACTGGCATGGGCCTGGAGCGCGTGGCCGCAGTCTTGCAGGGCGTTCTTTCTAACTTTGACACCGATCTTTTCAAGCCGCTAATTGAGGCAGCAGTGACCCTGGTGCATTTCGCATCTGGAAAGCAAAAGCAGTTTGAGTCCACGGACGGTAAGTCGGCTGCTTCCTTTAGGGTCATCGCCGATCACGCTAGGGCAGCGGTCTTCTTGATTGCAGATGGAGTCTTGCCGAGCAACGAAGGGAGGGGTTATGTACTCCGCAAAATCATGCGCAGAGCGATATGGCACGCCTACATAAACGGTGCCGCGAGTCCAGTCTTCCACTACATGACTAAGCCTGTTGTCGATTTGATGTCGCCAGCCTATCCGGACCTGATCGATGCTAAGGATCGCATCGAGAAAGTGATCAAGCAAGAGGAACATCGCTTCTTTAATATTCTTGCGACCGGGTCCAAGCAGTTTACTGATGCGCTCGATTCAAAAATTGAGGACATGAAGCAAGAACTCGCAAGGGAGCGCGGATTCAAGGAAATTATCACAGTCGGGGAACCCGGCGCCCCCGAACCTGACTCGCGGATTGTCCGGTCAATGACGATAGATACGCTCAGGAAGCACAACCGCCCGGTAATCTTCCCGGGCGACAGGGCATTTCATCTTTACGAGACGTTTGGTTTACCGCTCGATTTCATGGTTGACGCCGCACGCGATTACGGCATCAACTTCGACCTTGAAGGCTTTGAAGCCGCGCGCGCCGAAGAGCAAGCCCGCGCCCGCGCCAGTTGGAAGGGCGGCAGCCAGAAATCGGCCAGCCCCGCCTTCCGTGACCTGCCTAAAACCGACTTCCTTGGTTACAAGCAGCTTGTGGCCCCAAGCGCCGAAGTCCTCGCCATCGTCAAGGATGGAGTGGGTGTTCCTGCCGCCGCCGCTGGCGATTCGGTTGAGGTAGTTCTCGACCACACCAGCTTCTACGGCGACTCCGGCGGCCAGACCGGCGATACTGGCTGGTTCACCACCGCTGACGGCAACTCGACCGTCGCCGAAATCGAGGGCTGTGTCCTTCCCGTTCAGGGAGTCCGCGCCCACAAGGCCATTCTCAAGCAGTTGCTGGCCGTGGGCGACCACGTCAACACGGTTGTCGATGCCGACCGCCGCAACTCCATCCGCCGCAACCACACCGGCACGCACCTGCTCCACGCCGCGCTGCGCCAGGTGCTCGGCCTCCATGTAAAGCAGGCCGGTTCGGCCGTCGATCCCACGCGGCTGCGCTTCGACTTCTCCCACTTCACGCAAGTGGCCGACGAGGAACTGGAAGAGATCGAGTCCATCGTCAATCGCGAAGTGCTGGCCAATGCAAAGGTCGAGACGCTGGAAGATGTGCCCATCGACGTGGCCGTCAACGAGTATCACGCCATGGCCCTGTTCGGCGAAAAGTACGGCGACAAGGTGCGGGTGGTCAAGCTGTCCGACGGCTTCTCGACCGAACTCTGCGGCGGCACGCACACGGGCGCCACGGGCGAAATCGGCCTCATCAAAATTGTTTCTGAAGGCTCGGTCTCCTCGGGCGTTCGCCGGCTGGAAGCCATCAGCGGCCTCGGTTCGCTCAATGTCTTCCGCGAGGACTTCGCGGTCTCGCAGATCGCCGCGCAACTGGCTCCGCCTGCCGCGGGGAGCAGCCTCTCAGACGCCTTCCGCGCCAAACTCGCTTTGCAGGAAGACGAACTCAAGCGCCTGCGCCGCGAGCTGGAAGAAGCCCGCATGAAGTCGGCCGCCAGTGCGCTTGACGAAGCTCTGAGCCGCGCTGTGGAAGTCAAGGGCGTTCGGATCGTCACTCTGCGCGCCGACTCTCTGGAGCGCGGGCAATTGCGGACCCTGGTCGATAACCTGAAGCAGAAGCTTGGCGAGGGCATTGTGGTGCTGGCCTCCGCACAGCCGGAGGGCAAGGTCGCCATCATCGCCGGCGTCACGCCCGGTCTGCTCAAGCGGATTCAGGCTGGCAAGCTGGTGGGCGCGGTGGCCAAACTCGTTGGCGGCTCCGGTGGCGGCAAGCCTGAAATCGCCGAAGCAGGCGGCAAGGATCAATCCCAGATCGACGCGGCTCTTCAGGCTGCGGCGGCGATTGCAGGGGAACTGCTGGGGTAGAATTCCCATTTGCCCGCAAATTCAAAAGGCAGATGCCTTACGCTGGAAAGATGGTCAGGCAGATCTTCGAGTCCGGAACAATCTCCGCGCTGCGCCGCTGCCTGATCGACTGGTACGAGCGCAACCGGCGCGATCTGCCTTGGCGCAACAGCCAGGACCCCTACGCTATCTGGGTGTCTGAAATCATGCTCCAGCAGACGCGTGTCGCCGTGGTTATCGATCGCTACCAGGCGTTTATGACCCGCTTCCCTACGCTCGTTTCGCTGGCGCTGGCGCCGGAGCAGGACGTGCTCGCGCAGTGGAGCGGGCTGGGTTACTACCGCCGCGCGCGCATGCTCCACAAGGCAGCGCAGTTGGTCGCCGCCCAGCGTGAGGGCAATCTGCCAGTTACCTCCACTGAGCTGCGCTTGCTGCCCGGCATTGGCGCGTACACCTCCGCCGCCATCGCCAGCATCGCTCACGGCGAGGTGGTGGCTGTGGTGGATGGCAACGTCGAGCGGGTGCTAAGCCGCATGGCCGGTTGGGAAGTTGTGAGCCGTACCGGAGCGACGGCGCTCCGCCGCAAAATCGAAGCGCTGGCCGCACAACTCGTTGACCCCGCTCGCCCTGGCGACTTCAACCAGGCGCTCATGGAACTGGGGGCCACGGTCTGCCTGCCGCGCAATCCGCAGTGCCTTACGTGCCCGATCTCGGCCGTTTGCAAGACTCGCGGAGAACACAAGACACCGCCACGCGCGCGCATGTTGAGTTGCGAAGTCGGCCACGCGCTTTCGGTGCGTACCAGTCATAACACCGCCAAGGCCTGCTGTCCCAGCGGCCGCGAGGTCCTGCTGGAGCAGCGGCCCGCTTCCGTTACGGTGATGCCGGGCATGTGGGAGCTGCCCCTGCTGCGCAATGCGGCCGTCCCTGAAGAGGATCTGCGCATGACCGTCCGCCACGCCATTATGCAGGTCAACTACTACGTGCGCATTCGCACCGTTTTCGAAGACGACGTTCAGGAGCTTGCGATCGCGGCAGGCGAGCGCCGCTGGGTCCCGCTTGGTGAGGCGGCGGGCATGGCCCTTACTGGACTCACCCGCAAAGTGCTCTCCCGTGCCCGCCTGTTCCCCGCCGCGCCGCTGGACTCGATTACCCCGCTCGCCGGTGTGGGCATGCGTGGCTAGCATTCCGGCCTCTCGCCGTGAAGGCGAAGCTCAGTAATAGTCTGCGCAGCTCATGTAATACCCGCACTGTGAGCAAACCAGTTTGCATCGGTGTCCCATGAGCCTGAACCCGCAGTTGGGGCAAATCTGGCAGTGGTGATCCACCGGCTGCGCGGCGTCCCCCGTGTCCGGCGCACCCGCTTTTCCGCGGTTGGAATCAACTGCAAAATCGGGATCAGGGGCGGGTTGCGGCTGCGGCTGCATGCCCGACAGATTAACATGGAGGGAAAGGCTTTACGTTGCCAGAATCGCGACGGACGCCTGCTGCATCAACTCCATATCGGCGCAAGGATTTCCCCGCGCCGGCTCATCGGATAACAAGGCTCGCAATCACCCAAAATCAACCCCCCCAAGGAGGGAATATGGCTAGCAAGGCAAGTGCGGTTTGGACAGGATCACTGAAGGAAGGCAATGGCACCATCTCCACGGCAACGGGCGTTCTGAGCAACGCGAACTACTCTTTCGCCACACGCTTTGAAGGCGCAGACTCCGGCACCACCCCCGAGGAGCTGATCGCGGCCGCCCACGCAAGTTGCTTCTCCATGGCCTTGGGCGCGCAGTTGGGCGGCGCGGGCCTCACCCCTGAGAAAATTGAGACGAGCGCGGCCGTCACCCTGGCCAAGACGGATGCGGGCTTCGCCATCACCAGAATCGCTCTCACCACCACTGCCAGCGTCCCCGGCGCCACCCAGGAGGTCTTCGACAAGGCCGCGGCGGACGCCAAGAGCGGCTGCCCCATCTCCAAGCTCTTTGCGAACAACACCGAAATCCTGCTCGACGCCAAACTCGTATAAGTCGGCCCGAGTAAAACCAGGTCGGCTTTTGGCAGATCGCGCCTTGTGGTTGTGTCAGGAGCAGTAATCCGTAGTAGACGGGCCGGAGACCTAACTCTTCGGCCTGCAATACGGATAGGTAATTTGACACCACGTCCCGCATTTGCGAGACTCAGAGTTGCTGTCATGTTCAGCGCGCCACGCTGGACATGGATATTGTGCCGAAGTGGCGGAATTGGCAGACGCGCGTGGTTCAGGTCCACGTACTCGCAAGGGTGTGGGGGTTCGAGTCCCTTCTTCGGCACCAAAAATCAAGGAAAGCCTTCAGAACCTTATAAACAAGAGCCCTGCAAACAATTGCAGGGCGTTTGTGTCTTAGGCCGCAGTTTTTTTAGTCTCAAGGGAGGTGCTCAGAATAGGCCATAGCGAAAAACACATCACTAGATTTGTATGCGGCTCGGTATTCGGATTGCACTTTAAGGCGACGGTCAACGTCAGTCGGTTTGCCTACCCCGTTCGAGTTTAGTGGCATCGTAGCCCTTGGCCGCCAGGCGAGCCGCAATTTCGCTATAGAGTTTGTCATCGATCTTCGCAGTTCGGCTCAGAATCCAAAGGTACGTCCTGCTCGGTTCGCCGATGACTGCGTACTCGTACTTCGAACCCAGGTCGATAATCCAATAATCACCGAAGAACGGCCAGAAGAACGTCACCTTGAGCTTCGAGCCGGTCGCTTGGTCAACGACCTTAGCCCAGCCGTTCGATTGCGTTAGCTTGCCTTCGCGAGTCTTGCACGTATTCAACACGCTGATCTTGCCGTCATTACGGAGGGTATAGATTGCCGTCGTGTTACTGTCGCACTTGCGCTCGAAGCGGTTCGGGTACTTTGCGATCTCAAACCAGCGCCCCGTGTAGCGGCTCAGATCGACCTTCGAGACGGATTCGAGAGGAACTTGACCAAATGCAGCTACAGCCACAGAAAACACTCCCACCAAAGCGAAGCCAAGGTAGAGGAGCTTTCGTGAATTCATGTAGGACCTCCATTTTGAAACAGGTTCTGGATTGAGTCTACGATGGTTCACTGTCTTTCAGTTCAAGAACACACAAAGTACCGATGAACAGGCTTCCGGCACTGCCGCATGTAGTCCTTTCAATGTACGAGCTTTATATACTGCTCCTCCGTCAAATTCAGGAACACCCCACCCCTGCCGATTGAAATCCCATGCTCCAGCATCTGGCGACTTTCCTGATCGGGAAAGCCTCCTCCGCGCTCGACCATTTCAATGATTTTGTCAGGTGATTTGAAGTGTAGGTGCCTGGGCAGCAGTGTCCGCAAATCCGGCTCCAGAAACTGGCAGTGCCAACCGTATCGGTTCTGAAAGGCCATGTACACCCGGTGACGATCATTCGGGCTTGTCATAGGGACTATTTTAGGCGAATAAAATGCGAAGATTATCCGCAGGCTCCGCGTCTTACCTGCCGCTCGGCAGAGGCCCGTATATTGGAACCTTGGCCGCTTGCTCAGAGAGCCAAAAGAACTGCGACAAGAGGCTGCGCAGCGAAGGCTATTTGCTTTCGTTGCCGGTAAGCCGGAAGGTGATAGTGCCCCAGAAGAGGCGGGCGCGCATCTGGACGGGCAGGTGGCGCTCGTCGTCGGTATACCAGACCCAGATATTCCCCCGGTTCTTGACGACACCGGCATCGGCGGTAGGCTGCACGCGCAGGGTCTTGAAGGTCCCCAGAGTGGTCTTGATCTCTTCGCGGCCCTCGACCTTCATGGTCACCGGAACGGTGTGGAGTGCGTCGACCACCGGGATTGCAAAGGTGTGGCCAAGCTCCATGGGCTGCGATGATGCGTAAAAGACACCGGTCAAAAGGTCGGTCAGGCAACTGGGGATGGACGATTCAAGATGCTTGGTCTGGCCGGTAACCTGATTCTTTTCGTCCAGAATGGACTTTCCCTGGCCGTAGTCCAGCTTGAGGGTGGAGTTGATCTGGCGGCGGCCCTCGACGGTCTGTTTGTCGAACTCGTAAGTACAGCCCTTTTGCCGGTCGAAAGTGGACTGGAAGCGGTCACCCACATGGAAGAGAAGGTTGATGGCGCCGATGGTGTCGGCGTTGGCGGTGATGCGTTCGCGATCGCCAGTGGCCTCAAAGTGGATGATGGCCGTTCCGGCGGGAAACACACGCCAGTCAACGGAGTAGGTGAGTGTCTGCTTCTGCGGAAAACTGAAACCGGTGCGGGGCGGAGCGAGCTGAGGCGTCTGCTGACCGTGAGCCACTACGGCCTGAGCAGTCAGGACAAGGGCGCAAAAAGTGAATGCGGCGTGCATGCGCGTCTTCAACGTCGGGTATGGCTCCTAGTGGATTGACCTAATTGACCGGGAAAACTCTCACCGCGCCCCACGCAGGATCGCTTCCAGCACCGGCCGCAGAAAGAGCAGGCTGAGGTACAGCAGTGCGGCCCCTATACCTGCATTGTACTCGCGGTGCCTGCGGTAGAGCTCAATGGAGAAGCTTCCGGAAGTGGCCTGAGTAACCGTTTTTGGTGACTTTGTTCCGTCAAAAATATGCTTGGCCGGCGTCAGACGAGGAATCAGGCGAGGTACTCGGCTGCAATAGGCGTCGAAGCCGGGGAACGTGGCGCGAAGGAAGCGCTCTTCCGAGGCGATGACGGGTACGTAGATGACGCCAAAGCCGACGGCGAGGACCAGCGCTACAGGCCAACTGAGCAGAGCCACCGCAAAACCCGCGGCAATCAGAATGGAGCCCAGGTAAAGGGGATTTCGTGTGTGTGCGTAAGGGCCGGTGACGGTGAGTTCTCGGTTCTTTTTGACGTAGCCGGAGGCGTAAGCGCGCAGCCAGACGCCGGGAACGACGAGCGTGAGGCTCCAGGCGACGGCGGCCGGAAGGGGGGCGCGACGCCAAAGTTCGAAGACATAGAGGCCCGCTGTAAGGAAGCCCAGCGGAACGCGGATGCGCCGAGCCACACGCTGCCAGCGGGCGATCCAATCCTGGCGCTGAGGGCTCTGTTGGGGCGGGTTTTCAGGATGTTTCATGAGGCGTTCTCCTGTGCGAGCAGATCAGCGGCAGCGGCGAGCACGTCTTCCGGCCGGATGGTGAGCAGGCCGGCCTCAGGCACGGCATGGCGGGTGTGGTCGCGGCGGCTCTGGGGACTGCGTAGCACTTTGAATCTGGTTCCGAATGGGCCGTTGCGGCTGGGGTCGGTGGGACCGTAGATGCCGACTACCGGGCGGCCAAGGGCACAGGCCAGGTGGAGCGGGCCTGTGTCGCCGGCAATGCACAAGGCTATGCGGCGGGTAAAGGCGATCAACTGGTCAAGTGAGGCATTGAGTGGCGTGGCGCTGCCGCGGGTTCCGTTGACAATTGCGTCGGCAAGCGAATCTTCGCCTGGGCCTGCGTTGACGAAAACTCGGAAGCCTCGCTCGACAAGTCCCTGGGCGACGGTGGCGTAGCGCTCCACGGGCCAGCGTTTGGCGCCCCAGCCTGCACCGGGGTTGATGAGGACGGCAGCCCTGGACGCGGTGGACAAAGGCGCGCAAGAGTTGAGCAGCGCGTCGCACCAGATCTCGGCCACAGGGTCGACAGGCAGCCAGGGCACTGCTGCGGCGAGGACATCGCCCGCGACAGCTGAGGCAAGTTCTGCATCCTGCTCGATAACGTGCGCGCCACTGGTTAAGATGCGCTCGGTGAAGAACCAGCGAGCTGGTGTTTCGCGGGGCTGGTCCTCGCCGATGAGCCTGGAGCAACCGGCGAATTTGGCGACGACCGCCGAGCGCAGGGAGCCCTGCAGGTCAATGACCGCGTCATAGCCGGCGGCGCGGAGCTGGCTGCGGAGGGCCTTGATTTCGCGAATCGTCCTGAGGCTGAAAGGACTGCGCCGCCACTGCTTGGTGGGCGCAAAGTGAAGATGGTCAACGACGGGCTGGGAAGGGCCGCGATCGGCACTGCCCGGAGCGGCCAGCAGCGCACGCCAGCGCGGCTCGACCACCCAGTCGATGATCCAGGCAGGGTGCGCCGAACGCAGAGCCGTAACCGCGGGCAGCGCGTGCAGAATATCGCCCATGGCGCCAAGGCGGACCACAAGCAGGCGGAACTTGGACTGCGTATGCAAACACTGATTTTCTCACAGGGCCGGGTGAATTGCTTTCGCCGAAGAGCAGCGGTCGCGTGTCAATATGCGGAGCAGGCAAAGAGCGAATTTCCTGTGATCTACTTCGACCCCCGCAATTTGACACGACAATCGCAGCTCCCTAGTCTTGTGGTCGTGTGGGCGGAGGCTGCTTATGCGCTCTGTAGTGCCGACGCCAAGGACTAAGACATGGATTTGGGAGTTGGAAATATCTTGAAACTGCATTTATTCGCATTGGTTCTCGCCGCATCAGCGCTATCATCCACCGTATCGATCGCACAGGCTCCGCCACATCTTCTGCTTGACAAAGCGGACTTTACACGCCTGAATGAGCTAGCCCGCAAACAGCCATGGGCCGCAAAGCAGCGCGACGCAATCATCCAACAGGCCGCGGCGTTTCCCGAGTCGTATGAGAAGCGGTTCGGTTTAAGTTCCGTCGAGCTGCCTCCCGAGGGCGGACAGTGGCTGCACTATTACGCCTGCCCTGATACGGGATCGCTGTTGGAATTTCATCCGCCCGACCAAAACGTATGCCCGGACACGGGGAAGGTTTTCAAGGGCTACCCCTACGACCATGTGGTTTATATGCTGCGCGCCGATGCTCTGGAAAAGGGGACCCTTGCGTCGGCACTTGCTTACCGGCTCACTGGAAATCACGCAGACGCTGAGAAGGCCGCGCTGGTTCTCAAGTTATATGCGGATAAGTATCTGACTTATCCGATGCACGATAACTCGGGCAAGGAATCTCAGTTTGGCGCGCGTGTTTATTCGCAGACGCTGGACGAAGCGATTTGGCTTATTGATCTGGCCTGGGCCTACGACCTGCTCCGCGACACGGACGTCTTTACCCCGGCGGACCGGACGCATATTGAACGAGACTTGCTCTATGCTGCGGCCATGACCGTAAGCCGCGCCAACAATGGCCCGACGAACAATATTCAATCGTGGATTCTTGGGGCAGAAGCTACGGTGGGTTACACGCTGGACGATAAGACGCTGATCGATCAGGCGCTTGATGGACCTCGCGGATTCCGCTCGCAGATGAAGGAATACGTGATTGACGGCTTCTGGATTGAAGGCGCGTGGGGCTACCAGTTTTATGCACTGCGCCCACTTGAGTATGTGGCGCAAATGTCCGCGCGGGCAGGTGTGGACTTATGGAAGCAGGAGCCTAACCTTGGCGCGCTTCTGGCTTCGCCCCTGGGCGTCATGTTCCCGGACGGGACGCTGCCGGCCTTCAACGATTCGCACACAGTGGATCTCTACGAGGAGGCTGCTCTCTACGAGCCGGCTTACGGCGCACTGAAGAGTCCTGACTTCGCGGCTATCGATGAGCACGTTCAGCGCGCCAATCGAGAAGCATTCCTGTTTGGAGTGCCTTCAATTGACGGCGTTGCGATGCCCAAGTTGAAGAGCGCGGTGTTTCCCGATGCTGGCTACGCAACGCTGCGCGCCCCGACTGGGGACCTGACCGCGATCATGAAGTTCGGACCGCACGGCGGAGGCCACGGCCACTTCGACAAGTTGAATGAGTTGATTTACGCCAAGGGCGGCATGATGAGCGTCGATCCGGGCACGCATTTCTACGGCATTCCGATCCATCAGAGTTGGGACAAGATGACGGTGGCGCACAACACCGTGAGCGTGGACCAAACGCCGCAGAAGCCCGCGACCGGAAAGCTGATCTCGTGGCAGGCGGAGCCGGAGTTTACCGCGGCGACGGCTAGCGCAGGCCCTGTATATGAGAATGTCGATTTGCAGCGGACTTCGATTGTAACTTCAGACTATGTTTTGGAGATAACTACAGCTAAGTCAACAGACGGCAAGGAGCACGACTTCGACTGGAACTATCATAACTTCGGCGTGCAACATGCCGATGGGGCGTTTGCGCCTTACGCGGGATTTCCTGACCGGGACGGCTACATGAACCTAACGGACAACCAGAGCGCTGCGATCGAGGGCAATTTCCATTCTGCTTTCACGATGGACAAGGACCGGACAATGAACTTATGGGTGCTTGGCTCTGCAAGCCAGAGCCGGGTATTCACAGGCATGGCTCCGGGGCCGGATCTGCGCGTCAAGGTTCCATACACGATCGTCCGGCGTCACGGCGCTTCGGCGCAGTTTATTGCGGTTCTTGAGCCGGGAACAACGACATCGGCGAAGATATCGAGCGTGAAAAGTGAAGGCGGGAAGATTCACATCCGGGGCGCGGCGTGGGAAGACACGATTGAGATAGGAGCAAAGGTCACCTATCATCATGTGGCTCTTCCATAGGGCTGTCTCGTGAGATACGTAGGCTTACAGGCCGCACGCATTTTATAGCCAAGGATGCGGGCGGCCCATTCCATGGATGCGGGGATGGCCCTTACAGGAGGCTTCATGTACGGTCGAAGAGTCTCGCTTGCGGCTTTGTTGTGCTTGACGATCATTGCGGGTATGGTTTGCCCGATCGCCTTCGGCTCGTCTGCGCCGAACAATTCGCAGCCGTTCTCGCTTTCTCTCGATAAGCCGAGCGTGCAGATATGGGGACGCGGAACGGAGAGGCCGCGATCTTATCCTGCCGAGTTTCTTCCGGGGAACTTCAGCCGGACTCTCAAGCTAGAAAAAGAGCTTGCGGAAGATATAACTCTGCATTGGCTGTTTACCGGACCGCGCGGGTCTCTTTCCATTGAGATTGGCCGGCACGCGGTAACGGTTTCTCAACAATATTACGACTCGTTCGGACTCGAAAGCGGCGAGCCGCCAAGGCCTCGCTTCCCGCAGGCGACACGGCAACAAGCGAGCGTGCAGATCGAGCAGAGCTTGAACTCTGTCACGATTGCGCTTCGCCATCTCACGGTTGAAGTGAGCGTAAATGGGAACGTTGTTGCTCACGAGTTATGCCTGATCGACCTGATGCATCACCAGCTTTTCGTAGTTGCACCGGACTCCTCGACGGGAGTTTTGCGGGGCACAGTGACGCAACCGGAAATCGGGAAAGCACATATATCGATTGATGAGTCGAAGACCTATCAGACGGTGCTCGGGTTTGGCGGAATCACGAGCATTCCAGCTTACGAAGAGATGTCAAGTGAGGGCAGGGCTAAGTGGTGGAAGCAGCTGAAGGAATATAACCTTCTGATTCACCGCGAATATCCCATCGGGACAAAACTCAATGCCGGCATGAATAACTTCGACCGGCTGGTTGATGCGTCGCCGCATTACTACGGAGATAACTTCCCCAATGGCGAGATCAGCGATTTCTCTTATATCAAGCAGATCCACAGCATTGGCGGCTACGTTTGGTTCGAGTTCTGGGCGCTGCCGGCGTGGGCGAGGGATGCGCAGGCGGGCAACGCCAATCCCGACAAGTATGTCGAGGCGGTGCTGGCCTATTGCAGGGAGTCGGTTGCCAAATCCGGCTTTCCGCCTGACGTGATCGGCATCCAAAACGAACTGATTCAGCCCGGTCCTGTGTGGGAGGAGATGATTCTCAGGCTTCGTAGCGCGTTGGATAAGGCCGGCTTCAATCGCGTAAAGCTGCACATGCCGGACGCGGGAGATTTGAAGACGGGAATTCACTCCGCGGAGACTCTGCGGCCGATGAGCCTGGCATGGAAGGCGTTGGACTACAGCGCGACACATGTGTATGACTTTCAGAGTGATATGACGGACCCGGACAGCTACCTTCCGCTGATGAAACAGTGGAATGATGCGGTCGGCGGCAAGCCTTTTCTTGAAACGGAACTGACGATCAACGATTCCGCGTACCAGGTGGATTCGTATCAATCGGCGCTGGCGATGGGGGAGCTTTACTATCGGCTTTTGACGGTGACGAACGCCGAGGCGCTGGCATATTGCTGGTTGCTTCTTGATCCCGAGCAACCATCGTTCGGTTTCACGCGCTCGCTGTTCACGGTGGATCGGACTCACTCGCTGGAACCAACCGCGTCGGGATTCCAACTGCGCGTGTTCGGAGCTTTCAGCCGCCATCTTCGCGAGGGCATGGTGAGAGTTTCGGCAGACAGCGGCGATCCCGATCTGCTGGCGACGGCGTTTCGGTCGAAGTCAGGGGCGATGACGCTGATCTTCCTGAACCGCTCGACGGCGCCGAAGGAGATTTCGCTGCCTGGTGAGGGCAGACATACCATCAAGGCCATCGAGCGCGCGAGCCTGTACCGGGAAAACTCCGTCGATACGGCGCCGCGCGGGTCTATCGTCGTGGAACCGGGAGAGATAGTTACGGTGAGTACGGTTCCGACGCGCCGTTAAGGCGCTTTCTGTTCACCGCTGCAGCAGGTCAATGGGCTTGGTGAAGTCGGTGATGCGAATGTGAGCGGCGAGGGATGGGTGCTGACGCTGGAGGGCCAGGTACATTTCCCAGGCAACGCGGCGGTAGCTGAAGTGTCCTGCGGGACCGGAACGCAGCTCTGAAATGTATTGTGCTTCGGAAAAATCCATCTTGAACAGACTGCGAATTCGGGTGGCCAGCGGGAACAGGTAGAGCGCGGACTGCGCGGCCTCCGGCGACTGGCTGGCTGCGATCTGAGTACTCGCCTGGTGGGCGGCGGCGAGAGCTGATTGGTAATCGGCGAGAACTCCCGCTTCCGCGAGTATCTCCACGTCGCCGCCGAGATCGCCTGAGCTCGGCGTCTCGTAGCCGTGAACCGTGGTGAAGGGCTGAATGATCTGGGTGCAGCGGCGATGCCGGTGCATATCGCGAAATCCGCCAATGTCCATGAGGATGTCAAAGCGTAGAGCGGCGCCGGCGTGAAAGGCGCGGAGAGTCTCGTCGTGCGCTCCACGATGGCGCAGGCCGAGCGAGACAATCTCGTTGACGCGGGCCTCAGGGAGCGCGGCTACCAGATCGCGAATCTGGCGATACGAGTGATGGGCGGCGGAGTAGAGCAGCGTTGCGGCGAGTTCTACTTCGAGGGTCTCCGTGCGCTCCACCAGATCGACCAAGGGGGACTCGGCGATAAGTTGGCCGGATAGGATTTCCGCGGCGGCCTGCGCCAGTTCGGCGCGAGTCTGGATTTCGTATTCGTTGGGCTGAGCGTACTTGACGAGAGTGGGAGCTGTTCGGACCTCGCGGGTAAGGAGTTGGGCGGCCTCGGAGGCAAGGGACGAATCGGAAGCGGAGACTTTTTCGACAAACGCCGCGGCTGCCTGGGCATTGACGTTCCAGGCGGGGCCGGTGGCGGCTTCGCGGAGCTTGACTCCCAGGTCGCGGACCTCGGCGACGGGATGGGAGAGCAGGCGGGAGACCTGGGTCTCGAGGGTGCGGGCGCTGACGATCTGGCCAAGCGAGGTGTTCGTTGCCAGCGGGAGCAGGTAGCGGGCCACGTCGAAGGCGCGGGCCTTGAGGGTCCGCTCATAAAAGTCGGTCTTGACGGATTCAGGGCATTCGATTCGCCGGCGCAGCACTTCCAGAACCGCAGCCGTGGTGCGCTTGTAGGAATCAAAGAGGTTCCCCACGGTCTCTGAGTAAAGCTGGGCCGAGCCGGAATCCTGCCCAAAATCCGGAAAATACCAGCCGGACTTAAGGAAGTTCTGATACCGAGTGGAGCGTTCCTGGCCATCCCAGCGCTGCTCGTCCACAAGAACGATGGCGGCCAGCAGGCTAAGGCGTTCCACGGCTAGGGCAACGTGGGCCAGGTCAGCTATGGAGCGGTGGCCGTATTGAAAATAAAAGGTGTTGAGGAACTGCTCAGCGCGCTGGGCGCTGATTTCAGTAAGCGACTCGCGCATGGAGAGGGCGGAGCGTGAGTACTTGGCCATGGCGAAGGCCAGCACCTCAGGGTCGGCGCCATGGACGGCAAATACGTCGGTCTGGTTGCGGGCGCCGGGGGGCAAAAAAGAATCACTGGACATAGCAGAGGTCTCGCGAACAGAATACGGCATTAGGGTAACTGTACAGATTTTCGACAGTCAGCAGACAGCCGAACTGCGCAGCACCGGTAAGACAAGAGCGGCCGGATATGCTGGAGTGGGCAATGCAACAATTTCAGATACGCACGTCGCACAGACCGCGACCACTGCCTTCGGGCCGCTGGACGATGACCCAGCGTTGGAACGATCTACTTTTTGCGCATTGGCCTATTCCGGTGGCGCAGATGGCGGCTCTGCTGCCGGAGTGGCTCGATGTTGACACGTTTCAGGGTTCGGCCTGGCTGGGCGCGGTTCCCTTCTGGCTTGACCGGATCAAAGTCCGCGGCATGCCGCCGATACCGGGCGCACGCAGCTTTCCCGATCTCAATCTGCGCACCTACGTGCGCGATCAATATACGGGCACATCGGGGGTCTATTGCTTCTCACTGGACGCCAGCAACCTGCTTGCGGTGGTAGCGGCGCGCACCTGCTATAACCTGCCGTATTACTGGGCGGACATGCGGATGGAGCAGCGATCCGAGCGGGAGTTTGCCTTCTACAGCAGAAGGCGGTTCTCGGGCCAGGACGTGATTTTCAAAGCGCGGTACCGGGGGTTGGGGCCGAACAGCAAACTGGCGGAGAATCGCAGCGGCACGCTTGAGAACTTTCTGACCGAGCGCACCTGCCTGTTCAGTTCAAACCGCGCCGGACAGCCGATCCGGGCGAATCTTCACTATGTGCCGTGGCCGCTGGAAGAGGCGGAAGCTGAGATTGAGCGAAACGACCTGGCAAGTGCTATCGGAATTCGGCTGCCGAACGTCGAGCCCGTGCTCCACTATTCGCGGCGGCTGGCGGTTTACATCTGGCCCAAGGAACTGATGCGGCCGGTATTGGCGCCCCGGCCCGTGGCGGTGGCTGTTTCGCCGACGGGGTGAAAAGGCAGTTCACATTTCCAAGTTCCCTTGAGTTCATGCGGACCTGTAAGGATCTGACTCTTGCGCACTTATAATGAGGAACAAAAGGGCGCGGCATTTTGCGCGGATTGACGAGAGATCGATGGCGAATTTGCAGGGAAGAATTGCGCTGGTAACGGGCGCTTCGCAGGGAATTGGGCGGGCATGCGCGCTGGAACTGGCGCGGGCCGGAGCAACGGTGGTGCTGGCAGCCCGGAACGAAGCCAAACTGGCTGAAGCCGTTGCGGAAATTGAGGCGGCAGGTGGCCAGGCGGCGGCATTTGCGCTGGATGTCTCGAACGAGGAGTCTATCAAGGCCGGAGCCAAGGCAGTGCTGGAGCGGTTCGGCAAGGTGGAGATCCTGGTGAACAACGCCGGCATTACGCGAGACGGGCTGATGATGTCTATGAAGCGGGCCGACTGGGACGACGTGCTGGGAACCAACCTGACGGGGGCCTTTCTGCTGACGCAAGCGCTTTTGAGGCCGATGCTGAAGAACCGCTGGGGACGAATTATCAACATTTCCAGCGTGGTGGGGCGGACCGGCCAGGCGGGCCAGGTGAACTATGCGGCCAGCAAGGCAGGTCTGATCGGACTGACTCGTTCCATTGCGCGCGAAGTGGCGTCGCGGGGGATTACGGTAAATGCGGTGGCTCCTGGATATATCGAGACCCCAATGACGGCGGTTCTAGACGAAAAGCAGCGGACGGCGATGATGGCGCAAATTCCCCTGGGCCGCGCGGGAACCGATGCCGAGATTGCGCAATCTGTGGCTTTTCTGGCTTCCGATGCGGCGGGATACATTACCGGCCATGTATTGGACGTGAACGGCGGAATGTTTATGGGCGGCTGACGCCCTGCGTGGAAGACGCCGACGCACACCCCTGGCTGCGCTCACTGATTGAAGTTATGCCTTTGATCATCCGATATAGGGATTTACGGATGAAGAAGGCACACATGGCGACACTGGCAGCGCCCAAGAAACTAATCGAAGGAGTCCAGGGCGAACTGGCCGGAGGCTTGCGCTATGTGGCGCGCCAGCCCATTCTGGACCTGCGCGGCAGGGTGCACGGGTACGAATTGCTGTTCAGGAACGGCCCGGAGCTGGCGTTTCGGGGTGACGGGGACCTGGCCACCCGCACAATGCTCGACAATACAGTGATTTTCGGGATGGAAAAGTTGACGGGGGGCGCCACGGCCTTTGTGAACTGCACCAGGGAGTCTCTGACGGAAAAGCTGGTGGATGTTTTGCCCTCCAGCATGACGGTCCTGGAAATCCTCGAGTCCCTGGAGCCCACCCCCAGCCTGATTGAGGCCTGCCGCAAATTGAAGGCTTCGGGCTTTCGCCTTGCTCTGGACGATTTTGTCTGGTCGCCTAAGTTTGAACCGCTGGTAGCGCTGGCCGACTACGTCAAGGTGGATTTCACACTGACGGGGCCTTCGGAGCGAAAGGCACTGCTGAAACACCTGTCCGGCTACGCGGTGGCTCTGATTGCAGAGAAGGTGGAGACGCAGGAGGAGTACAAGCAGGCGTGTGCAGAAGGTTTCACGCTCTTTCAGGGGTACTATTTCTGCCGCCCGGTGCTGTTGGAAAACCGAAAGGTGCCTGCAAACCGTCTCTCCCATATTGAAATACTGCAGCTGTTGCGTGATGACTCGATCGATCTGCGCAAGCTCACTCGCCTGGTAAAGCGCGACACCTCGCTTACCTACCGCTTGCTGCGGCTCATCAACTCGCCGATGTGCGCGGTGCGGCAAGAGGTGCGGTCTGTGCAAGCGGCGCTGCTTGCCGTAGGGGAGGATGCGTTTCGCCGCATTGCCACGCTGGCGATAACCAGCGAGCTCAATACCGATGGGCCTGCGGAAGTACTACGGATGGCGTTTGTGCGAGCACGGTTCTGCGAGCTGGCCGCCGGGCTGTGCGGGATGGACTCAACCGAGCAGTACCTGCTGGGAATGCTTAGCCTGCTCCCGGCCATGTTGCGCCTCCCCATGGAAGAACTGGCCCCATCGCTCCCACTGCGCGAAGAGATTCGCCAGTCTCTGCTGGGTGCGGACCTGCCTGAACGCAGCTTGCTCGAGTGGCTGGTGCGGCACGAGCATGGCGACTGGGCGGCATGCGACGCAATCGTTCAAATGCGCGGACTGAAGCAGAAAGACCTCGTCCGTTGCTTTGATGAGGCCGTGGTCTGGGCTGAGGCGGCTCTCGATTACGCCTGATAAATCGACACTAGGCTGTGCCGCTCCGCTATTTGTTACTGACCGTCTCTTCCGGCAGCAATTCATAACTTACGAAGGCAAGCCTGCGGCTGTCCGGCGACCAGGATGGGACATTGATGGTTCCCTGGCCTCCGAAAAGTTTTGCCAGTAGGTGAACCTTCTGGTCCTTCATCGACATCAGCCGCAGTTCGACATCCTTCTCGCCCGGATGGCCGGTGACGCCTTTCTCGTAGGCGATGAAGACCATCCATTGGCCGTCGGGCGAGATGTGCGGGAACCAGTCATTGCTGTCGTCGAAGATAACCTGGTCCTGCTGGCTGCCGTCGGACTTCATGCGCCAGATCTGCATTTGTCCGGTGCGCTCGGAGTTGAAGTAGATCCACCCGCCGTCAGGCGAGTATTCGGGGCCATCGTCGAGGCCCGGCGCAGTGGTCAGGCGGGTTTCCGAGCCGCCGTCGACCGGTACTGTGTAGATATCGAAGTTGCCGCCACGCTCGCCGGTAAAAGCGAGGGTCTTGCCGTCAGGCGACCAGCCATGCCAGTACGAAGGCCCATCGTTGGTGAGTTGCCGTGGTTTGCCACCGGCCAGCGGCACTACGTAAACGCGCGACTTTGAGTCTTCAGGCGAGCGGTCGCTAATGGCCAGCAGTTGCCCGTCGGGCGAGAGGCCGTGGTCGTTATTCAAGTGAATCTGCGGAGCCGTGTCGATGGTCACGGGGTCGGCGCTACCAATCGTGAGGCGGCGAAGAGTGCCCTCTTGATTGAAGATGAGAGCGGAACCGTCGCGAGTCCAGTTGGGAGCTTCGAAATGCGCGGTCGAAGTGTATTCAACATGCCGGTCGGTGGAAGCGACAGCAATCGTCTCAAGCGAGCTGAGGAGAACGGCCTTTCCGGCCGAGGGTGGAAGCTGTTGCAACTGCACGCGAGAGAACACCGCTTTCTCCACGACGTCCTTGTTGTGCGCGCAGACGCCGATGCCCACATAGAACGGACCGGTGAACGCAATCTTGGTAGCCGCGCCGGCAGGCTCCACCTTGCCGTCCTTTCCGGTGACGAACGCGTAGAAGAAGTCGCCGTGCTTCTCCAGGCGAACCGTCCTGGGGGCGGATACATTCGCCTGAACTTCATGCATGTTTGCGCCGGCAGCGTCGCGATATTGCAGCGACGTGAGGCCGACTCCATGAACGGCGATATCGACCGCTGGCGAGCCTGGATCGAGAGACTGGCGGATCATAAGCACCGCCTTGCGATGGGGATCGCCGCCTGCGCCCACAAAGGCAATGTCGGCGGAGATTGCAATATCTCCCGTGAGCTTTCTCCATGCAAAGTGGAAGTCGTCTTTACCGAACCACATGTTTGCGCCGCTGCCGCTGACCGTGTAACTCCACTTTTCCGAATCGTATTCCGCAGAGCCCGGATGAAGCACCGTGCCCACGTCCTGGTGGCTCGTGAACAGACCCACGTGCTGGTTTTGTGCGGATGCGACAACGTAGACGAGTGCGAACCCAGCCAGGGCTCCCGATCTCGCGATGGAAGACAACAATGGTAAAGCGGACATGGATAGACCTCTCATAGCTCTGCTGCAAATCTTAGTGCGCGGGAGGGCGGTGAACAAGCCTGACCCGGCGGCCGCCGCTTTCTCGTTGCAAATCCACCTTGTCACGGCGGGGCATTTGCAGCCTGTGCTACCATCCCGCCAAGTGATCAATGCCAGCTTCCGGTGCGCCCTGCGTGGGAACGCCTGTTCGTCATCGAGCGGGAGAAGCAATCCGAAGATGCAGCGCTTTCAACAACACCATGGGGTGAGATCTTATGAACGAATCGACCGATCCTCAACTTTCTGCCGCGCCGTCTGTCCCGGTGTCCGTTAGTCCAATTCTCCCGGCTTCGTTGACCTTCGGGCAGCTTCTCGACCGCGTTTTCCGGCTGGTGCGAACGAACTTCAAGCTGTTTATGGGCATCGCTTCGGTCCCGACGGCGTCCATGGTCGTGCTGTATGCGCTCATGTTGGCTGCCATTCTTTCCCTTGTGAATCCCTTTCATCCGCAGAATCCGCCGCACATCGATCCCGCGACATCGATAGGTCTGTCAGTAGTCATGCTCCTGAGCTGCATTCCCTTCATGCTTGTGTACGCGCTGTATGAAGCCGCCACCAGCCATGCGGCTTTGCAGGCGGATCTCAGCATCCGGGTGACCGTGCGCGAAGCCTGGGCGCGAGCGTGGGACAAGGCCGGGCGGTACACGTGGCTGATGGTACTGCGGATATTGGCCGTCATGGCGCCCATTGCTCTCTTGGGTTTACTTGTGGGCGGCGGCACCGCCATGGCTGCCTTGATGGGCAAGGGGCAGATACAGCCCGGCGGCCTGTACTTGCTGTTCCCGCTCTTGATGCTGCTCTATGTGTGTGCTCTGGTTTATATAGTGCTGGCGATGCTATGGCTTGCCCTGTCTTATTCGGCCTGCGTTGCAGAGGGGATAACGGCGTGGGCCTCGATCCGCCGCAGTCTACAACTGACGCGCGGCGTGCGCGGGAAGATTTTTCTGGTTGCGCTGGTGATTTACGCCATCAGCTATGCGGCAATTCTGGTTCTCGAGCTTGTGGTCTTCGCGGTGGGCGCGGTTGGGATGCTGGTCATGACGATGCTCCATCTCAATGCCATGTGGGGCTATGTGGCTCTTGGCGCGGCAGCGCTCCTGCTGCTTGCCGCCATGTTCCTTTGGATGGCCGGCATGGCTTCGGCTTACTCGGTTACATTCGCCGTGATCTACCACGAGCAGCGTAGACGGCTGGCCGGGCCTGAGTCTGTGCCAACCCAGGCTTGAGAGACCTGCGGCGGATGGCAGTATACTGGCGTTCGCTGGAAGCAAGACCTTCAATCCGGTCCGTAGGGAGAATCCATGTCGAATCTGCGTGCATTGTTGCTTTGCCTGCTTGCCTTCATCACCGTTGGGACTCTAGCCGCCCAAGAGGTCGCTGCGACAACGAAGGTCACTTCGCCCAATGGTCAGATCACTCTTTTGCTGTTCGATGGCGGGGCTACCCCAGGGGTCGGGCAAGCAGACGACCTGCGCTACGCGGTGGAGTTCCACGGCAAGCGGCTGATGGATACGGCGCGGCTGGGGCTGAATCTGGCCGGGCAGCCGGCGCTGGGCCCTGGGATGCACAAAGCGGCCGAGCAACCGGTGAGCGTGGATGAGAGCTACACCATCCCTGTGGGCAAAACCAGCACCGTGCGCGACCACTACAACGGCGTACGCGCCGATTTCGAAGACGCCGGCGGGCGCAAATTGACCATCGAAGTACGGGCCTTCGATGACGGAGTGGCCTTCCGCTACGTGGTTCCGGAGCAGCCGGCGCTGAAGCAGGTGCGTATTTCCGGCGAGTTGACCGAGTTCTCCTACGTAAAGGATGCGGCAACCTATCCGCTGATTCTGGACGGATTCCAGTCTTCCTACGAGGACGACTACCAGCTGCGCAACGTGACCGGACTGCATCCGGATTGGCTCATCGGGCTGCCGTATCTGGCTGAGGAGCCCGGCATCGGCTGGGTGGCGATTACCGAGGCGCACATCGACAACTACGCGGGAATGTACCTGCGCAAGGACAGCAAGTTCGGGTCACGTAACATTAGGGCCGAGTTGGCGCCGCATGTGGATGCGCCGGGCCTGGCTGTCGAGACCGCAACGCCCTCCAGCAGCCCCTGGCGCGTCTTCATGATCGCCGACGAGCCGAGCCGTCTGATCGAGTCGAACATCATTCTCAATCTGAATCCGCCGTCGAAGATTGCGGATACATCTTGGATCAAGGCCGGCAAGTCGGCGTGGGACTGGTGGTCAGGGCAAGCTGCGCCCAGCGTGAACTTCAAGACCGGTATGAATACCGCGACCATGAAGCACTATATCGACTTCGCTTCGGAGTCGGGCTTCCCTTACATGCTGGTCGATGCGGGCTGGGCGGTTGCTCCGTCACGCCAGGGGCCGGAGGACTACTCGGCGTTGGCCGACATTACTCAGGTGACCCCGGCGGTCGACATGCCGGAACTGCTGCGCTATGCCAAAGAGAAGCACGTAAAGCTGTGGCTGTGGTCGCACTGGACCTCTGTAGACAAGTACATGGACCAGGCGTTTCCGCTCTTCGAGAAGTGGGGCGTCGCCGGGGTGAAAATCGACTTTATGAACCGCGACGACCAGTGGATGGTGGGCTTCTATCATCGCGTGGTCGAGTCAGCGGCCGCACATCATCTGATGATCGATTTTCACGGAGCCTACAAGCCCGACGGCCTGCGCAGGACCTATCCCAACCTGATCACGCGGGAAGGCGTGATGGGTAAGGAGTACTCGAAATGGAGCGCGCGCATTGGCCCGCCGCACAATGCCACTCTGCCCTTTACGCGCATGTTGGCGGGGCCCATGGACTACACGCCGGGCGCCTTCGGCAACAGCAACCGCGAGAAATTTGTGGCGCGGAACCTCATGCCCATGAGCCTGGGAACGCGGGCGCAGGAGTTGGCGCTTTACGTGGTCTTCGAGGGACCGCTGGAGATGGTTTCAGACTATCCCGAGCATTACGCGGGGCAAAAGGAGTTCGACTTCATCAAGCGGGTTCCCCCCACATGGGACGAAGTGCACGCGATCGGCGGAAGGCCGATGGAGTGGATTTCGCTTGCGCGGCGCAGCCGGAACGACTGGTTTGTGGGTTCCCTGACCAACTGGGACGAGCGCAATGTGAAGGTTCCGCTAAGCTTCCTGGGCGCAGGCAAGTTCGAGGCCGAGATCTACGCCGACGCGCCCGATGCAGCGGATGAAGCCACCCACACCACCCTGCATAAGCAAACCGTAGACCGGACCACCGTGCTGAATGTCCACATGGTCTCGGGGGGCGGAAGCGCGATCTGGATTCATCCGGCGGTCAAGCCCTGACCTGAGAGGCGCCGATTCTTTCGCCCGGCGCCTGAATCCTGACGGCGTTTGGCTCATCTGAGAGAATGGATGATAGTGAACCGAGGACGACATGTTGTCTTCCGGCTGGGGGTGTGGCCGGTTGCTTGCGCGGTTGTGGGCCTGGCCTGCGCGGGTGCGGCTGCGTGTGCGCAGACGTCGAATCCGACCTCTGCCAACAATCCGTTTTTCGGCAGCGTAACGGCGCGGCCTGCCGCCGATGAGACGCTGAAACTGTCGCTCGATGAAGCCGTGCAGCGGGGCCTCCAGAACAATCTCGGCCTCAAAGAAGCCGAGAATGGCGAGAAATCGATCCATGGGCAAAGGAACGAGGCGCTGCAGCAGTTTCTGCCCACGGTTACCGTCAGTGCCGACACCGGAATCTACCAGCATGACCTGGCTGCGCAGGGCTTTGGGCCCGGCGTTTTCTCGAAGTTCGCAGCGATGTTTCCAGGCGGAGTGATGCCTGGGGGGATCTCGCTGATCACCAAGGACGACCTCACCAACGGGCAGATTCACTATAGCCAGACGCTTTTTTCCGGGCCGGTGATCTCCGGCTGGAAGGCGGCAGGCGCTGCGCTACGGGCTGCATATTTTGCCAAAATGTCGGCGCGGGGCGAGGTGGTGCAGCAGGTCGCAACAGCCTATCTGCACGCGATTGCCGCGGCCAGCGAGGTGGATAACTCCACGGCGCAGGTGACGCAGAGCCAGACGCTTCTCGATCACGTTCATGCCGCCCACGAAGCCGGAGTGGTGGCGAATCTGGATGAACTGCGGGCGCGGGTGCAGTTGCAGGCGCAGCAGCAGGCGCTGATTTACGCGCAGAACTCCCTTGAGAAAAACCTGATCCTGCTCAAGCGCGAGATTGGCATCGACCCCGGACAGAAGATCGCGCTCACTGACCCGGCGCCCTACAGCGAACTGGCCGCGCAAACCCCGGAAGAGGTGCGCGCGGTTGCGTACAAAAACCGTCAGGACTACCAGAATCTGCAAAACCAGGTGGTCGAGTACAAGGCGATCCATTCGGCTTATCGGAGCCAGCGGCTGCCCAGCCTGAGCTTCAACAGCTACTACCGGACCAGCACGGTGAACGGGGCAGGCACGCACGGCAACTTCATGGCGATGGGCACGTTGAGCGTTCCGCTGTTTCGCGAGGCCCGGCTGCGCGGCAATGAGGACGCGGCGCAGGCGCAGATGAATGCGGTGAACGCGCAACTCGCAGACATGCGTAACCACATCGACGAACAGGTAAGAGCGGCGCTTCTGGATGTGGGCGCGACTTCAAAGCTGGTGGAAGTGGCCCGGTCCAATGTGGAACTGGCCACCCGCGCGCTGAGCGACGAAACGGAACGCGTGAACGCCGGGGTAGACGACAATCTGCCGCTGGTTACGGCGCAGGCGACGCTGGCCTCCGCGCAAAGCAACCTGGTGGAGAGCCTGTACCAGTACAACCTTGCAAAGCTGATGCTGGCACGGGTCTCCGGGGTGCTGGAGACGCAGTACCGCGTTTATTTGGGGCGGTAGAATTCGCCTCTCTGCAACAGTTCCAGAGAAAACATCTGCAATTCACCCGCCAAGCGTATGATTCCTTCGGACAAGTGACTGGACTTGCGCGCGCCGGAAGACTCTGGCGCAGAAATGCTTGCTTTTGTTGTCAATACTGATGGCATGATCGCCGTCACCAAGAAATGAGTGAGCCGCATAAAGCGGTGCACGTGTAACTTAGAGATACGAGGGGACGACCAAGATGGCCAGAAAGCTCAGGATCATCTATTACGTGGAACCGGACGCAGATGCGCTGGCGCGGCGAGCGGCACAGTATTTTGTGGAGATGGCTGAGGAAGCCGTGTCCGCGCGGGGACGGGTTCGCATCGCCGTCAGCGGCGGATCGTCGCCCGAGGCGGCCTTTGCGCTCCTCGGCGACCCCCTTCAGCCGTGGCGAGCCCAGATGCCCTGGGACAAGCTCGACCTTTATTGGGTGGACGAACGGTGCGTCGGCCCGGACCATCCGGACAGCAACTACCGCATGACCCGCGAGTCCCTGCTGGACCACGCCCCGCTGGAGCCCCGGCAGATTCATCGCATCGAGGGAGAGCTGGAGCCGGAAGTGGCGGCCGCTCGCTACGAGTCGGAGTTGCGGAACAGCTTTCGGCTGGAAGGTGCGGAGCTGCCGCGGTTCGACCTTATTGCTCTGGGCATGGGTACGGATGGCCACACTGCGTCTCTTTTTCCCCACACAGAGGCCATTCATGAGCTGACCCGGCTGGTAACAGCAAACCATGTTCCCACGAAAGATGCCTGGCGCATTACGCTTACCTGGCCTGTCATTAACCGGGCGAGCTCAGTGTTTTTCCTTGCCAGCGGATCAGATAAGGCCTTGATTCTAAAAGAAGTGCTGACCGGCCCCAAAGATCTGGATCGGCTGCCTAGCCAGTTAATCTGGCCTGCGAGCGGTATACTTACATTGATTCTGGATAAGAGCGCAGCCGCGCTGCTGCCTGCAACAGATGGGGATGGCTGCGGTTTTTTGGAGAGGGAAGGATGATTCTGGCAGGCGATGTAGGAGGCACCAAGGTACATTTGGCGCTGTACGACTTTATCGACGGGAAACTGGAACACACCCGCGATAAGCAGTATCCGGCCAAGGAGTATTCAGGGCTGGAAGAGATCGTAAAAGAGTTCATCGTCACCGAAAAGGTGACTGCCGCGTGCTTCGGGGTTCCGGGGCCGGTGCGTGACGGGCGTCTGCGCCTGACCAATCTGCCTTGGACGCTGGATAGCAGAGAGCTGGCGACCAATCTAAAAATCGATTACGTGTTCCTTATTAACGACCTGCAGGCCAACGGGTTTGGAATTGCCGAGCTCGCGGCCGACCAGATTTACACCCTGAGCGAAGGTGACGCGCGGCAGGCGGGCAATCGCGCCCTCATCTCAGCCGGAACCGGCTTGGGCGAGGCGTTCATGATCTGGAACGGGCGCAGCCACGATCCGTTTCCCTCCGAGGGCGGCCACTCCGACTTTTCGCCGCGCAACGAAGACGAAATCGACCTGCTGCGCTTTTTGAAGCAGAAGTACAACGGACGCATCAGCTTTGAGCGGGTGGTGAGCGGGCAGGGCTTGACCAACGTGTACGAGTTCCTGCGCGAGGTTCGCGGCCTGGAAGAACCGGCGTGGCTGGCGGAGCGCATCGCGGCGGAAGACCCGAACGCGGTAATTACTGAGTTGGCGCTGGCAGCCAAGAGCGAAATCTGTGAAAAGGCGATGGACATGTTCGTTTCGGCTTACGGGGCCGAAGCGGGCAACCTGGCGCTGAAGATTCTGTCGGTGGGAGGCCTGTATGTGGGCGGCGGCATTGCGCCGCGCATCTTGGAGAAGCTCAAGGACGGCACCTTCATCAAGGCTTTTACAGACAAGGGAAGGTTGAGCCAGTTGCTGGTGAATATGCCGGTAAGGGTGATTCTGGAGAGCCGCACGGCGCTGATGGGAGCCGCGGCTTATGCGGAGGCGCGCGCAGCCGAGCTGAGCGGGATTTCACCGAGGGCGGCTTCAGTGAAGTTCTGACGCCTGGGTTTTTCGGGATAGACTGCGGGGCCAGCCGCTTGCGGCTGGCCCTCTTGCGTGCGATCGATGATTACAGGCTCTCTTGGCGTAGTGTTGGTGCGGCCTGCTGGGGCGTCACCCAATATCGCTGCAAACGGAGCGAAACCTGCACCAGCAGAATCAGGGCCGGCACCTCGACCAGCGGGCCGATGACCGCGGCAAAGGCTGAGCCGGAGTTCAGGCCGAACACAGCGACGGCAACGGCGATGGCAAGCTCGAAGTTGTTGCTGGCGGCAGTGAAGGAGAGGGTTGCGGTTTTGGAGTAATCCGCGCCCACTTTGCGGCCCATCCAGAAGCTGACGAAGAACATCACGACAAAGTAGATGAGCAGCGGCACGGCGATGCGCAGCACGTCGAGCGGCAACTGCACAATCAGGTTGCCCTTGAGGCTGAACATCACAACGATGGTAAAAAGCAGGGCCGAGAGCGTCAGTGGGCTGATGGCGGGTACAAAGCGCGTCTGGTACCAGGAGCGGCCCTTGGCCTGCACCAGCACAAAGCGGGTCAGCATCCCGGCCAGGAACGGAATGCCGAGATAGATAAAGACGCTCTGCGCAATCTGGCTCATCCGAATGTCGACGACCACGCTCTTGAGCCCCACCAGCGGGGGCAGGACGGCCAGAAAGAACCACGCGTAAACGCTATAGAAGAGCACCTGGAAGACGCTGTTGAAGGCGACCAGGCCGGCTGCGTAATCGGTGTCTCCGCGAGCCAATTCATTCCACACAATCACCATGGCGATGCAGCGGGCCAGGCCGATAAGAATGAGGCCGGTTCTGTACTCGGGATAGCCGCGCAGGAAGACGACCGCGAGCACAAACATCAGCACCGGACCGATGACCCAGTTCTGCAGCAGAGAGAGCCCAAGGATCTTGCGATTGCGAAACACCTCGCCCAGCCGGTCGTACTGCACCTTGGCGAGCGGCGGATACATCATGAGGATCAGGCCGACGGCGATGGGGATATTGGTGGTGCCGGTCTGGAAGCGCTGAAAGAAGGCGGGCACGGAAGGCACAAAACGGCCAAGAAAGACTCCGATGGCCATCGCAAGAAAGATCCATAGCGTCAGGTAGCGGTCGATGAAGGAGAGCCTCGAAGGGCTCCCTGGAACGGGGCAGCAGAGCTGTGGATCGGAATTCATGCGAGGTCTCCTGTGCGGCGATGTGCGGAGTTACAGTGGCTGCTGCCCGATTGCGCGCATGCGGCTTTCGATGCCCAGGCGATCCAGCGTTTCCAGAGGTAGGCTGAGGAAGAGCCGCACTCGATTTCGGATCTGATGCAGAGTTTGCGCGAAGGCGGCTCGCATCTCTTCGTCCGTGCCCTGAACAGCGGCAGGATCGGGAAATCCCCAATGCGCGGTAACCGGCTGGCCGGGCCACAGGGGACAGGTTTCGCCAGCCGCGTTATCGCAGACCGTGATGACGAAATCGAGCTCAGGTGCGCCGGGAGCGGCAAATTCATCCCAGCTTTTGCTGCGCAAATTCTCTACCGGATAGCCGAGAGTCTCCACCTGCTCTATCGCAAATGGATTGACTCGGCCCGTGGGGTGGCTGCCCGCGCTGAAGGCCTGAAAGCGGCCCGCGCCCATGGTGTTGAACAGCGCCTCGGCCAGGATGCTGCGTGCAGAGTTGCCCGTGCATAGGATGAGGATGTTGAAAGGGGTCGGCATAGGTTTTGCCTTCGGTTTGTAGAAGGGGTTGAGTTTGTGCTGGCCCACCCTTGCCGCAAGGAGCGCGTCAAGGATGGGGTACCCAATTGGTTTTGAGAGCTGGTTAGTTCGAGCAGCAGGATGAGCCGCAGCAGGCGCTGACCGGTTTGGTGGCGCGGATAAAGGCGCTCATCAACTTGTTTTCGGCAAGGGGAGCAATGGCATCCACGTCCACGCCGGACTCCTCCAGGAATCGCCGAGCATCCTCAATGTTGTACACGCGGGTCGGCTCGACCGAGATGGCGGTAAAGCCTGCCTGTGCGAGTTTGCCCATGTAGTCGTTCTCTTCAAGGGCGCCGGCGATGCAGCCCACCCAAAGCATCATGCTCTTGCGCACCTCGTCGGGGACCTCGCCGCGGGCAACGACATCGGAGACGGCGAACCGGCCGCCCGGCTTGAGCACGCGGAAGGCCTCGCGCAGCACCTGGTCCTTGTCGGCCGAGAGATTGATGACGCAGTTGGAGATAATGACGTCTACCGAGTTGTCAGGCAGCGGAATATTTTCGATTTCGCCCTGGAGGAATTCGACGTTCTCGACGCCGGCCTGGCGCTGATTTTCGCGGGCCAGAGCCAGCATATCGCCGGTCATGTCAAGCCCGTAAGCCTTGCCGGTTGGCCCCACGCGCTTGGCAGAGAGCAGCACGTCAATGCCGCCGCCAGAGCCCAGATCGAGCACTGTTTCTCCGGGCTTGAGCTCGATGAGAGCCGTTGGATTGCCGCAGCCCAGCGACGCCAGCACAGCGTTGGCCGGCAACCCGCTTTTCTCGGCTTCGTTGTAGAGATTGCCGGTGATGGGATCGCAGCAGGTAAAGGCCGAGTTGCAACATGCGGCGGCGCTGGTCGCGGTAACCTGACGGGCAGCGGCCCCGTACTTTTCCTGAACTAGAGTTTTGGTATCCATGTCGTGCACCTCATATACGCTTTAGCAAATATATTACGCCCTCTCATATTTGTCAACACGTATATAATAATTTCATGAGCCTGGGCGCCAAATCGGTGAGCCTGTCCGCGCTGTTTGCGGCGCTAGCCGACCCTACCCGCCTGCGCCTGTTGAATCTCATAGGCGGACGCGAGGTGTGTGTCTGCTTCTTTGTTGAGATTCTCCGCCAGGGTCAGCCAAAAATTTCACGCCACCTAGCCTATTTGCGCAAGGCAGGCCTGGTGGAAGCGCGCCGCGAGGGCAAGTGGATGCACTACCGCATCGTGCCCCAGGCAGATGCCTCTGCGGCGTCCATTCTAGCTGCCGTCATGGCTTCGCTAGGCAACGACAAGCAGATGCAAACTGATCGCGCAAAGCTGGATCGAGCCTGCTGCTCACCACAAAAACTGGTGATGCCGGAAGGTGCGCCGCGACCAGTTCTTTTAATGTCCGACTAGCAATCGGGAAGTTGAGAGGGCTTTATAGACCCGGCAACTAAATACTGTTCGCGTGCCCCATCCATTCCCACGTATTTTGCGGGAATGGGTGGGAAGAAGATGACATTGTCTTCTTGCCGGATCAATAGTGCAAGGCTCTCGCATCTGAATGCCGCAAGGTCAGCATCGAGATCCAACTACCGCGCTCTCATGCTGCATATATCCTGAAGACGCAATCGTTGCGACCCCAGGCCTGTTGACGCTCCTGCAATGTGGGCCGTTGCACTGAAAGGCTGAGACTTGATTCAGTTTCTGATGCGCTGGCTGTTCCGGGTGGCCGTGGTGCTTGCGGCAGTTTTCGTTGCCGTTTACGGAGGCGACTACGCCGTCTATCGGTTGCGTGGCTCGCCGAATTCCAAAGTAAGCGTCAATCGCTACGTGGCCATTCCGCTGAAAGGCCGCAAGACGGAGTTCGACTACCTGGGCACTCTGGACGTAATCTGCTCCGTGTCCCTGTTTCCGCAGGGGGGGCTGAGTGCATGCTGGCAACTGAGGCGAAATCCAAATCAGGGACTTACGCTCTGACGGTTTTCCGGAGAAGAAACATTTTTGAGAATAGCGATACAAGACTGCCCAAAAGGCGTCACAAGGCAGAGTGATGTGAATCACGTCACGAAAATTCTACTGCGACTAGCATCGTAAAATCCCCGAGTGTCCCTGAGGAACGATGTATAACCGCACACAAAACGATAACGGTAGTTTCAACACGCGCTGCTTGGACTGTTTTATGACGGTCGCATCCTGTGTGGAGACAACCGCAGAGCTGGACCGGATAGAAGTGCATCACATATGCCCCGAGAAGGCTCTGGCCGATCTGCTTGCGCAGGAAAAGGCCATCGAGGCGCGCTCGGCACGCAACTAATTCCTCGTCTCGCAGCTTGAAGTTGAGATTGAACTCTATGGCCTTTCCTTTGCAGATCCTTGCACAAAGGAAAGGCCATAGAGTTTACAAATTCGAAAATCAAATGCCCAGACTCGAATCTAGCGAGCGCTGTCCTCAACAAAGGCAAATATGTTTCCATCTGGATCGCTTACGGTGATGCGTTTCTTCGCGCGTGTCACAGTAAGTCCCTGCGCCTTCAACTGATGCGCCGCCGCGCTGGCGCTGGGCACGCGGAACAGGAGTTGCGGTGCGTCAACCGGCTTGGCTGCGTGGAGTTCGATCCACGGGTAAGGCTTGCTGGAGATCTGGACCTTGAGATTCGCCTTGTCCTGCTGCACCGCTAGCCCAAGCCCCGCAGTGTAGAACTGCTTGTCGGCCGCCATATCGGGAACGGGCAGCTCGAAGCCCAGCAACTGCTGAGCGACGCGATGCGCGCCGAGGTGGCTGCCGCGGTCCAGCCAATGCCGCGAGCCGGGCATGTACTGCGTGAACTCAGTAACCCGCCCTTCAGGATCTTTGAGCGAAAAGATGAGGTTGCCGGCGCCCGCCTTGGACACGGGCGCAGGTTTGAGGCCGTGGGCAGCAATCGCCGTATTCAACGCGTTGATGTCGTCCGCCTCATAGCAAACATGCATCCAGCCGAGAGGCTGCGCGGGATCGGTGCGCTCATAGATCTCCACGAATTCGTGGTCGTTTACCTTCACAAAGACCTGGTTCACTTTGCCGCCGGCGGGAAAGCCAAACGACTCCTCGTAGCCGAGTTTTTGCAGGAAGGCGACTTCTTTTTCGAGGTTGGTTACGCGAAAAGCGACGTGTCCAATTCCGGCCACGCCGGCAGTTTGAGCGTACGAACTAAGCGACGAGGCACTAAGAGCAACCAGCGCCAATGGGTATATCCACCGCATTTTCATCTTGCTTACCTATCCTTCTCTCGCCGCCCATTTTTAATCGAAGGCGGGCGTGATGCTACGCGTAATCCTCGCGATAGGGCGTGAAGATATCCAGCACTTCGGAGTCTTCGAGAGCTGAGGCTTGATGGTCGAGACTGCCGTCCACAACCACGCTGTCTCCGGCGCGCATGTTCCAACTCTTGCCCTCGGCCTCGAAGAGGATGTGGCCGCGGACAACATACACCATCTGGTGGTGGGGATGGCTATGGCGTGCGCCCACCCAACCCTTGACGAAGTTGTGGCGAACCAGCATCAACTGCGGGTTATACGCCAGCACCTGGCGAATCATTCCGGCCTCAGGCGTTGATGTCGGTGTGGCATCGGTTGCTGTGTAAACTACTCCGCTTGCGTTCATAGGATCTCCGTGAAAATTTTAGCGGAAGGGGCTCTTCCGCGATCTACAACATTATCGGTTCAGCCAGCCGCCATCGACTACCATCACATGGCCGTGCATATAGTCGCTGGCGGCGGAGGCCAGGAATACGGCCGCGCCGGCCAGATCCTCGGGCGTTCCCCAGCGCCCGGCGGGAATGCGCTCCATAATCTGGGCGGCCCGCTCCGGGTTGTTCTGCAGCGCTTCTGTGTTGTCGGTGGCCATATAGCCGGGCGCGATCGCGTTCACGTTTACGCCCTTCGAGGCCCACTCATTGGCGAAGGCCTTGGTCAGTTGCCCCACGCCACCCTTGGCCGCCGCATAAGAAGGAACATGGATGCCACCCTGGAACGTGAGTAGGGAGGCGATGTTGATGATCTTGCCGTATCCCTTCGCCAGCATGTGCCTGCCCGCATGCTGCGTAAGGCGATATACGCTGGTCAGGTTGGTTTCGATCACCGCATTCCAGTCATCTTCAGAGTGTTCGGCGGCCGGTGCGCGGCGAATGATGCCGGCGTTGTTGACCAGAATATCAATCGTGCCGAAGTGCCGAATGGTCTCTTCGATCAACCTCGCGCAAACCGCGGCATCGCCCACATCGCCGGCAAGTGCGATGAATTTCGCGCCCGTTCCTGCCACTAGTTCCTGCGTGGCTTCGGGCACGGAACGCGAGCCGTGAAGCGCAACGCTGGCTCCGGCTTCTGCCAGCGCAACGGCAATGCCCGCGCCCAGTCCTCGCGAGGAGCCGGTGACCAGCGCGATCTTGCCCGTCAGGTTGAACTTATCAAGTATCAGCGGAGTCTTTCCTTTCGGGTCGCGGCAGTCTGTGCCCGCCGCTGGTTCCTTATCGATGATAGCGGACTGGCTTTCTGTCCGATGGGTTGCGCCTGAGCCTTACGCGCCGGTTGGCGCGAATCCGCGATCGAGTGCCATCATGGCGGCGCGCATGAAGCCCAGTGTGTGCGCCATGCCCGCATGCCAGGGGGCAGAACAGGTCATCTGCGGGCTGTGGTCCGGAATCAGAACGCCATCGAACTGATTCTTGTGCAGGATCGCCAGAATGCGCAGCATGTCGATGTCCCCATCGTCGATAAAAGTCTCGTAATAGTGCGGAGCTTTGCCGTGAACGTTGCGGAAGTGCACGTAAGCCAGGCGCTTCTGGGCACTGTATTGCTCTACCGTGTCGTAAAGATTGCCTTCCGTCATTTCCGCCAGAGTCCCCAGGCAAAACTCAAGCAGGTTGCTCGGGCTCGGCGAGATGTCGATGAGGCGCTGATACATGGACGGCTGGTAGACCAGACGCGGCTGTAGGCGCATGGTGGGCATGGGCGGGTCGTCAGGATGCGCCGCCAGGCGAACACCGGACTGCTCGGCCACGGGGAGCACTTCTTCAAGGAAGCGTTGCAGTCGGTCCCACAACACGTCATGCGCGATGTGCGGAAGAAAGCCTGCAGGCGCGTTCACGTCGTAGATCATGTTCCAGACGGTGCCGTTGGGAATCGGCGTGTCGACAGGCCCGTCCATGCCTACCGACTCCGCGCCGCCACGCGCGAAGGGCCCACGCACGCGGCCGCAAACTCCCGCGAGCGAGAAGTTGTAGCCGAGCGTGCCGATGCCGGCTTCGCCCATGGCGCGCACGATTGCATGCACGTTGCGGATGTGGAGAGCGCGCTTTGGCCCGTCGAGCAGGATGTCGTGCCAGTGCGCGGGGTCCAGGTTTTCGATGGCTTCGAGCTTTAGTCCAGCGGCTTCAATCTGCTTACGTAGCCCGATCAAGTCTTCTGCGGTCCAGAGACGGTCGGGATCGCCGGCAATGCCCCAGGGCTTGTCCTTGTCGCCGGTTGGCTGGTTTTGGGAGGGGTTCGCCTCGCCCTGCCTGAAATAGTCGACCAGATGAACAACTACGTGGGAGCAACCTGCCTGAACGGCGAAGGAGTAGTACTCGTCGTTCAACATGTGGCGATAGAGTCCAAGGCCGAGTTTCATATCCTCTCCCTGTGTCAGTGTAATGCGGGGGTCTGGTAGTGGAATGCGCCGCGAAAGGGGCAAGGATGGGGCTCCCGTTCGTGGTGTGCAGGAAGATTTACGGGCAGGCTCTAAAGAAGTCGTACCACCAGAGCGGGATGAATGCCGCTTCTAAATAACCGCACTAACAGGAATCTCCGGCAATTGGGAAGTCGCCGCGTTGCGGCCACCTTCTTTTGCCGCATACATCGCAGCGTCCGCGCGCCGCATCATTTCTTCCCAGCCGCCGCGCAACGGATCGAGTTGGGCCACGCCCGCACTCACGGTGAATTTAATTATCCCCTCCTCGAAGGGCACTTCAAGGGCTTCTATGGACTGCCGAACCCGCTCTGCTACGGCAATGCCGATGGAAGCATGCGTGTCCGGTAGCAGGACAGTGAACTCGTCTCCTCCGGTGCGCGCAAGCAGGTCCTGCCGACGCAGCATCGCTTTTGCCTGGCGCGCAAATGCCTGCAACGCACAGTCGCCCGCGGCATGCCCTCGTGTGTCGTTCAGCCATTTGAAATGGTCCACGTCAATCATGATCATGCAGAGTTGGTGACCATGCCGGATGCTTCGGGCTGTCTCGCGCAGCGCCGCCTCTTCCATCGCCCTGCGATTCAGTGCTCCGGTGAGCGGATCCGTGCTTGCCAGCTCTTCCAGTTCCCTGCCCAACTCCGTAACCAGGAACCACAGGTCGCACATCACCATGATGGTGGCCAAAAAAGCCATGCCGGCCAGGGAATACAACCATCGGGGATCGGTCTGGGCATGGACAGTCTCCCACGGTCGCATATAGCGCAGGTTGGTGATCGCGGCACGATATCCAGCCACGCACATTTCTCCGCACAGAATGAACCCTGCGACGCGCGACACCGCTCGAAACGGCCCTTTCCCGTGATTGAAGAGAGTCCATGCGGAAACGCCGCACACCATCACGAATGGAATATTCACTACATTGCCGCTGTAGGGAATTTTCCTGAGAAACATGAAGGTGTAGACGGAGAGCGCAAGCGCGACAGCAAACCAGGGCCACAGGCTCCGCATCGGCTTGCGAACCACAAACCAGCGCAGCCCCATGTACTGCATCATGATGGAGATAAGGTAAAGCTCGTTAGCGCACATGCCGCTGACGACCGGCGGCACTTTCCCCTCAAGGCCTTGCAGGATGAGCTTAACCAATCCGACCAGCAGGCCGCCCGCAAACCAGTTCATTCCCTTCAGGCTGCGATTGTGCCACGCAAGCACGCCCATGCACGCCGTAAATACGGTGACTGAGGCGATGTTCGTGAAAAAGAATGTTCCGTAATCCATAAGCCCGCAGCAATCAGGTACGTCGAGCGGTTAGCCGCAAACTGCGCTCAGCCAGGCGTGTCGTTAAGTGCACTGATCTTCTTCACTCGCGATGAGAGATCCCCCAATTTGAAGCTGACACCTTGCCTGTATTGTATAGCGGGACGATAGCCTGCGCAGACCCCCTTGATCGGCGACTTTCCGGGGAGGCCCTGCCGTTTTTTATTGGTTCGTCCTCAAGCATTCGGCAACGTCTTCACTGGTGTAATCGGCAGATTGAATAGATTCGTGAATATGATTTCGAAGTTGTTTGCGGTCTTGGTGCGAGGATAAATTGCTTGAGAGATAAGGTAGTTGGGATATATTGACTCCTGACTGAAAAGCCAGGGGAAGCCGCAGCTTGAAGCATCAGCCGCTTCGCGTGGATACCCGACAGCGCGAACCTAGTGAACCACGCGCCAGGCCGGAGGAGCAAAGTGGAACTCGAGGGAAAACCGGATTTTGACAAGGCGATGGAACGTATCGAGCACTGGTTCGATCATGAGACTCTCGATCGCCCTCCGGTGCGCTTTGCCGAACACAACGCCGAGTACGCCGCTTCGCCCAGGCTCGCCGGACGTTCGTGGCCGGGCCTCAAGGAACGCTGGTTCGATGCCGGGTTTCAGGTGGACTACTTCCTTGAGTCCATTCGCGGACGAAAATTCTACGGGGAGACCTTTCCGGTCTTCTGGCCTAACCTCGGACCAAGCGTATACGCAGCCTTCCACGGCGCTGACTTGACTTATGCCGAAGTTACCTCGTGGATTCATCCTTGCATCCACGACTGGGAAGACATTCCGCGCATTAACTTCAGCCGCGAGAACGAGTACTTCCGTGGTATCGAGGAACTTACCCGCGTCGCGCTAGAGACGTGCGCCGGGAGGTATATGGTCGGCTATACTGACCTGCACGGCAGCCTCGATTGCGTTGCCGACTGGCGCGGCTCCCAGCAGCTTTGCCTCGACCTTTCGGACAATCCCGAAAAGGTTCACGAGATGGTAGCCGCAGCCAACCAGAACTTTGCTGCTCTGTATGACCATTACGACGACGTGCTGAAAACACACGGCCAGCTTTCCGTTACGTGGATGGCGATTCCGTCGCGTGGCAAAATGCATATTCCCAGCTGCGACTTCACGTCGATGATTTCGAACAGGGCGTTCTGCGAGTTCTACCTGCCGTCTCTTCTTAAAGAAGTGGCGCATATGACCCACAACATCTTCCACCTTGACGGCAAGGGTATGCTCCGCCATCTCGATCGCATTTTGGCCATTCCCGAGATCAATGCCATCCAGTGGGTGCAGGGTGTCGGCGATGACCTGCCCATCGCGCAATGGCTGCCAGTGATCAGGAAGATCCAGGCTGCGGGCAAGGGGGTGGTGGTAGACCTGCAATTAAGCGAACTCGAGCCTTTTATCGCGGCGATGAAGCCCGACGGGCTCTTCCTTTGCATCGCCGCCGAGGAGCGCGAGCAACCGGATATTCTGAAGCGCCTTGAGAAGTGGTAAGCAGTAGAGAGCACGTAAACCCTATTCCATGCGGCTTGGCAGGCTGCAGAAGAACTCTTATCAAGGCTCTGTTTTGAAAGGGCGCGGCCAGGGTACCCTCTGGGTCGCTGCGCCGCAAGTGGTTGAAAATAGACGAGGGCTTTAGCTCACGAGGTGTGCCTTTCTGGCCTTTTCCCAAAAACCAGGCCTTTTCCCCGCAGCTTGTGGCGCCGCATGGCGATGCAGTAACTTGCGCGGCGATACGGCTTGTGGCCGGGAGTCAAAATCGCCGCCACCCCTCGCTGAACGGCGTTGTGATGCCTGCCCTATTGACGGGATGCGCAGAGGGTTTATGATGTTTTTTTCCTGAAAATGGGGGTGAAATCATGGCGTCCAATACGTCTCGTCGCGACTTTCTATCCGCCGGATTGATGGTTCCGGTGGCAAGTGCAAGTTCCAAGATGGGCTTCTGGAAACCGTCGGAAGCTGCCGTCGCGGCGACTACCGCAGCACCTGTAAAACTCGACTATAAGGTCCTGGGCCGCACCGGGCTGAAGGTCACAACCGTGGGATTCGGCTGCATGATCACTTCCGACCCAAGCGTGATTGAGCGCGCCGCCGACGCCGGAATCAACTACTTCGATACCGCGCGCGGCTACCAGCACGGCAACAACGAGCGCATGGTAGGCGCGGCTCTGGGAGCCAAACGGAAGCAGATCGTGCTATCGACCAAGACCCACGCCCCTGACAAGGAAGGGATGCTGAAGCATCTGGATGAGAGCCTGCGCGAGCTGAGCACGGACTATATAGATATTTGGTATTTGCACGGCAGAAGCAGCGCCGCCGATATTCGCGACGACATGATCGAAGCGCAGCAGCTTGCCAAGAAGCAGGGCAAGATCCGCTTTGCCGGCGTCAGCACCCACAGCGGACAGAAAGACCTGCTGCCGTGGATGGCACAGAAGGGCGTGTTCGACGTGGTTCTGGCTGCCTACAACTTCTCGATGGACGCCGCCATGGAGCAGGCAGTCGCAACCGCCGCCAAGGCCGGAATCGGCGTGGTGGGGATGAAGGTGATGGCGGGTGGGGCGCGCAGCGTTAAGCCCGGCAGCCCGCTCTATGACAAGCTGAGCAAGCCCGGCGCATTGCTGGCCGCGCTCAAGTGGGTTGTCAAGAATCCCAACGTCGCCACCACCATTCCCAGCATGACGGACATGGACCAGTTGGAAGAGAACCTGAAGGCGATGGGGAATCCGCTGTCGGCTGGCGACGAAAAGATACTGGCCGCCCATCTGGAATCGATCCGTCCGCTTTACTGCCGCATGTGCGGAGAGTGCGACGGAACCTGCCAACAGGGGCTGCCGGTAGCCGATGTGCTGCGCGTGCTCACCTATGCCGACGGGTACGGACAGTTTGCGCTGGGGCGTGAGAGATTCCTGGAGTTGGCCGCAGAGCACCGCGCTGTGAAATGCGGCGACTGCACCGAATGCACGGTAAATTGTCCGCACGGCGTCAGGGTTTCAGAGCGTGTGGCGCGGGCCCAGGAGCTGTTTGCATGAAGGTTGCCGGATTGCTGCTGACCGTCCTTTTGACCACGGGGACGGCCGCTGCGCAGGACTACCTCAACTGTCATTTCGTTCCGGGCTGGGAGCCGTCGGGGGCCAGGCGCCAGTACGTCGCCGACAATCTCTACGAGTACAAAGACGGTGGCGCTGAAGGCTACCTGCAATACAACTTCGTGCGCATGCAGGGGATTACCTGCGCCTCCGGCGGAAACACGCTGGACATCGACGTCTCCGAGATGAACGACGCCGACTCTGCGTATGGCATGCTTGCCACCAATCTCGATCCCGGCCAGCCCATCGCCAAAATCGGCATGGGCGGACAGGTGCAAAAGCAAAGCGCCAGCTTTGCGAAGGGCAAGTATTACGTGGAGCTGGTCGAAGTGGCCACCAACCCCGACAGCGATAACTCCGCGATGTTGCAGGCTTTTGTGGCAAAGATGCTGCAATTTATCGAGGGCCGCGAGACTCCGCCGGAGACGCTCGGATGGTTCGCGCCGGAAGATCTGGCCTCCACCCGCGTAGTTCCCGAGAGTGTGTTGGGACTCAAGCAGCTCAAGCGCGGCTATGTGGCAAAGTACAAGCAGGGACAGGCGTTCATCGTGCAGGAAGCCTCACCGGAAGCGGCTGCGGCTGTACTGAAGAGCCTGCGCGACAAGTTTGACGGCGCAGTACCCGCACAAGCCGGCGACGAAGGATTCCAGGCAAAAGCGAAATACCTCGACGGCATTTGCATCTTCCGCAAAGGGAAGTTTCTTGCGGGTTATGCAAACCTGCCTGAAGCGCAGGATGCCGTTGCACTGGCCGTCAAACTCGCCTCCCGCATACCTTAAAAGACGACTACATCACACCGTCCAAGGCGTTGAAGGCGCACCCGCGTCTGACGCCAAGGGATGCCGGGCGAAAGGTAACAGCTTGCCTGAATGCACTTCCATCAGCCTCTTGTGGGTTGTCTTTGCCGCCTCAATCAGCTCGGCATAGGGCCGGTCCGTGACATCGACAAAACCGATGTTGTAGTTCTCGCCATCCATGCGGCCCATCACCGGCTCGTCGCGCCACTGGAACCAATACGCGCCAAGGAACCACTCCAGCGATGCCGCTTGCTCGACGTAATAGCGGTAAGCAATGCCTCGCTCTGCCTGGTCCTTGGCCTGCACCAGTCCTGCTGCCAGGCCGTCGGCAGGCACGCCGACATGAAACTCGCCGATCAGAATCGGACGCCCGGAAAGGCGCGCGGCGCGAATCATCTGTTTGGTCGGTTCGTACTCGTAGACGTTGATGCTGCAAACGTCGAAAATGCCGGCCGCAATCATCACCTCATCCGCCATGCGCCCGCCAAAGCGAATCCCCAGAAGAAGATGGTTGGGATCATACTTGCGCACCGCGCCACACAGAATCTCAAGATATTTTCTGAAGCTGGCGAAGACGAACTCCCGGCGTCGCTGCGGCGTGTCGACCAAGGCAAGAAAGTCCTTCAACGCGGCTTTGGTCGCTGTCTCCGGCCCAGTCAGGATCAGGCCGCAGAGTTCACTCTCGCGTTCGTTCCATGGCGGCTCATTGCCAACAAAGTAGCCAAGCACCAGCGGGTCGTTGGCGCGCGCTGCGCATTGGCGCTGGGCCGCGGCGTAAATCGCCTTCACGAATTCCGGCGAGTACACATCGGGAAGCCCAAGATAGTTCACCTCCCGCGGCCATTGAAGCATCACCGTTCCGGGACGTCCGTGCCCACCGGTTGTTACGCCCCAGGAATCAAGCCTCTGGTTGGCGCGAATCGAGCCTCCATCATTGCCGAAGCCGGCGCCTCCGCCGGGTGTGCCGTTAATTCCGGTCGAGAGAAACAGGTGCCCTTCCGGATCGATGAACCACCAGCGCCCGTCGACCTGCTCCACGCGGAAGAATCCCGTCGCCTTGGCCTGGGTGTTCTTGTAACCGCCGTAACGCGCGTAGCCGAAGTCGGCGGCGCTGCCGAAAGACTTCTCCTCAGCCGCCAGTTCCTGCGTCAATTGCTCGTGGGTTTTGATCTTGCGCGGCCAATCTGCCAGAGCCCATTGCCCGAAACTATCGATCAGCGGAACCGCCTCCAGGAACTCCGATCCTTCATCGGTTTTGGACAGATGCACGTTGCGTAGCTCAACCGTGGGCTTGTTAAGCGGATATTCCATGGCGATGCCGATGGACTTGACCGAGTGAAGATCGCCGAACGGCCCCCACACTGAAAACCAGCAGGAATGCGTGCGCCTATTTCCCGCCGAGGCCAAGTCATAGCCTTCCGAATCGTGTCCGACGAAATACCGCAATGGAATCGAAGCCCGCAGCCACGCATTCTGCCCAAAGCCGTCGATCCCCATCGAGCGCAGGCCGTGCGTTGTATAAACCCACAGCAGCAGGCGCTGCGGCGAACTCATCCGCATCTCCATCACCAGGTGCGAATAAGGCGACAGGTCAGCGGGGGAATCCTGGCCGAGTTCCTTCATGGGAATCCGGAACTCTGCATACACGCCGTCAAACGCGATCTTTTTCGTTCCGGCCGCGGTGGGCAGGGATGCGGCGGCTTGGGCCGTTGCGCCAAACGCGCGCGCACCAGCGACGGCCGGCACCGCAGTAGCGATCAATTGAATTGCCTGACGGCGGTTCAAGTTCATGGCTTCGTCCTCTATGAGCGGATCAGCGAAAAATGAGATGAGCGACACAGTTTCTGCCCGCCAACGCATCCGCGCTCAATTCACCCGGGATGCTCTGGCGCGAAGAAACCCACCTTTTCCGATTCGCTCGAATTGTATCTCTGTTAGTCGAGTTCTTTCCCGGTTTGGGAGTGAGAGACTGCAGGGACTCGGCATCTGCAGCAGCGCCGACACCTGTGACCCACCAGCGACCACAACTTCTTTACACTTTTAATGTAGCGTAATGCGACCGAACCCTTTCACTAAGACTTGATGCACTCAGAGGCGGGCAGAAGTAGTGCCCCTGGATTTGGTCGCAGCCAACTGACTTCAGGGCTCTCACTTGCCCATCGGTTTCAACACACTCGGCAATCGCCTTCATGCCAAGAATGTTCGCCATATTGATGATCGCGGCAGTAAGCGCGGCGTCTCGCGCATCAAATTCAATGGACTTCACGAAGGATTGGTCGATCTTCAGCCTGGAAAACTGGAACCTCCTTAGGTAACTTAAACTGCAATATCCAGTCCCGAAGTCGTCTATGGCCAAATGTGAACCAATCTTGCCCAGATCGTGCACAAGCGATTCCATCACATCGAGATAGGAGAGCAGGACGCTCTCACTTACTTCCAATTCGAGGTATCGCGGATCAAGGCCGGTCTCCTTCAGAACAGTCTGAACGAATTGAAAGAAAGACTCCTGCCGGAACTGGATCGCCGACACGTTTACGGCCACCACAATGGGAGACAGGCCTTCATCCTGCCACTGTTTCGCTTGCCTGCAAGCCTTCCGGAGCACCCATTCGCCGATGGCAATGATTTCTCCGCTGGTTTCCGCAATGGAGATGAAACGATTGGGCGAGATCAAGCCAGCTTCGGGATGGCGCCAGCGGACCAGGGCCTCCGCACCGATGATTCTGCCGGTGGAGAATTCCAACTGGGGCTGATACTCAAGTGAGAATTGCTCCTTCGCCAGAGCCTGGCGCAGGGCGTTGTCCATGGTGAGCCGTTCCAGAGCAGGGGCATTCATCTCAGGAGTGTAGAACTGCCATCTGTTCCTGCCCCCATCCTTGGCGCTGAAGAGGGCGATATCGGCGTGTTTCAGAAGGGTTTCGCAGTCTCTGCCATCGTCAGGGAAAATACTCATCCCGATGCTGCAGGTCGTTGACAACAGGGTTCCTTGAACCGTAAGCTCCGCCGCGATTTCCCTCTTGATTCGATCGGCAGCCATTACGGCGTCGGTGATGTCTCTTACCGCCGTTAGCACCACAACGAACTCGTCGCCTCCCAGCCGGGCGACGGTATCGTTATTCCGCGCGCACCTTTCCAGGCGTCGCCCAACCTCCTTCAAGACAATGTCTCCGGCCGAGTGCCCAAGAGAGTCGTTGACAAACTTGAAGTGATCCAGATCCAGAAACAGCAGTGCGACTCTTTCCTCGCGGCGTGTGGCGGAGGAGAGGGAATGCGCCAATCGATCTTGGAATAGCGCGCGATTCGGCAGCCCGGTCAGAGGGTCATGATAGGCCAGAAAGCGAAGCTGCTCCTCGCTCTCTTTCAGATCCGCCTCCGCCTTCTCGCGCCGCTGTCTTTCCTCCCGCTCGTTCAGCGCCCGCCGCACTGACCCGCCCAGGCGCGCCATTCGATTCTTCAGAATGTAGTCCGTCGCCCCGTTCTTAAGGCTTTCAACAGCTATATCCTCGCCAATGGTGCCGGTAACAAAAATGAACGGAGTGCTTAGACAATTGTGAGCGGCGATTTCAAGCGCCTGCATCCCATCGAAGTTGGGAAGAGAGTGGTCGGAGAGGATGAGGTCCCAGGTTCGCTCTTCCAGACTCCGTACAAATTCAGCCCGGGTCCGCACCGCGGTGATCGCGCAGTCAATTCCTGCCTCTTCGAGGAGCAGCCTCACAAGTTCCCGGTACGGCTCGTCATCCTCGAGGTGAAGAATATGGACCGTGCGGCCTTGTTCTTCAGCATTGCTTTCATTCGGGAGTTGCACAGACTGGCCCCTCTTTCTATTTGCGCTCCGGCCTCTCATTTAGAAACGCGTCGTCCCCTGACATGGCAAAGGCGCGGGTATCGGTCTCCGCGTCCAGCGCAGCTGCAACAGTTGCTTGTAGCGTTGTTTGCACGGCATCGGCCTGGGCAATCAGCAGCAGAGTTCAAATTGACCGAATCCATGAGGCTTCCTCCCCGCGGAACGGTCACCCCTACTTGAAGGGCCACAGAGCCCCTGTCAGCCGGTAGAGATGCCTGTCGGCCGAATCGTCTGCAGAGCGAACCAGAAGCCAACGTTAAGCCCGCGATTCGGGCGCATGATCACGCAGTTGACTGGCAGCCTTGCACGCGAATGGCAATTGGTATGTGACCGCTGTCACGCAAAGATTGATGGGCGCTCGCAGCTTCATCCTGAACCATGAAACGCTGCACATTCCCGAGGCAATCCGCCCGTGCCCCATTGCTTTGTCATTGGGAGCGGAGCGCAGCGAGCCGGGTTCCCCGGCGACAGGTCTTCGTCCCTGGGGTAGAGCTTGGCTGAAGAGCATGCTTCCTTCAGATTTTGGCGAATAGGTGGGGCAGCAGCCAACTCAACCCGGCGTCCCTGTCTTTTTTGTTCCAGGCATTTACAGTCCAGAACGTCGCCGCACCGAGAAGCGATTGAAATGCCGCCTAACCATGTATCCCTCTGGCTGGGGTAACCCCGATGAGTTGAAGTGGCGAAGAAAGCAGGATGCTCGGTTGCCTTGCGTCAGGACACGAGTTCAGTCATGGCATAAGGTCAACAAAATCAGTGGGCATTTGCCCTTGAAGGACGGCGGCTTCTGTTCCCGATACGACCGGCCTCGAGAATTCTGAGCCTGCTCAATCTTATGGCCACCTGAATCAACTGGAAGCCAAGTTGCGGCAATTCTTACGCTGCAGGATTGAAATGGCATATCCGCAGTATTGGAGCGAGACCAAGTTCACTGTATCCTGTTCAATGCATGCGAGGTCGCGGCTCCCTTAGGGTCACGGCGACTTGGATGAACTGCTTTCGGGATATGCCAACTCTGGTTATGCCATAGCCGATACCTGCATCACTCCACACGCTGACTTTCAGCCGAGAAGGGAATTATCGATGAACCGCAGAGATTTGCTCGTAGCCATGGCCGCATCCGCTGTCGTTGGCGGAAAACTCGCCCTCGCGGATCCCGGGCCGATCATGAGTTCAACCGTCATTGACTGGAACTCGGTCCCAGTAAAGATCAACGACCACGGCGCATCGCGGCAGTTCTTCGATACGCGCACCGTATCGCTGGAGCACTTCGAGCTGCACGTTACCACGCTCGACGCAGGCAAAATGCCGCATCCGGCGCACGCGCACCCCAACGAGGAGATGATGATCATCCAGCAGGGCACGCTTGAGGCTCTGTCCAACGGCGAGTGGAAGCGCGTGGGTCCAGGCTCGGTGATCTTTAACGCTTCGAATCAACTCCACGGGCTGAGGAACGTAGGCACAGGACAGGCGGTCTATCACGTCATCAACTGGAAAACCGCCGCGACACCGGCAGCCTGAGACAGGCCAAACACGTCAGGATGGCTGTTCCGCTCCAGACGAACGTTTGGGCCGGAGGGCCTCGGCAGTTAGCTCATCGGCGTTGCGGAGGCTCGGAAACAGGACGGCCCAAAGCCCCGAGACGACCAGTGCGCCGATTCCGCCATACACAGTGGCGCGCACCGCGCCCCACCACTGCGCCGTAAGGCCGCTCTCGAATTCGCCCAGTTCGTTCGAAGCGCCGATAAACAGGGAGTTCACCGCGCTGACCCGTCCGCGCATCTCTGGTGGTGTGGCCAGTTGCAGCAGTGATCCGCGAATGATGACGCTAATGGAGTCCGCGGCACCGGCCACGAAAAGCGCGCCAAGTGAGAGTGCCAGGCTGTGCGAGAAACCGAAAACCACTGTAGCCACGCCGAAAATCCCTACGCAGATAAAGAGGCGAAGTCCGGCCCTGCGCCGAAATGGATAGCGGGCCATCAGCAGCGACATCACCACCGAACCGGCGGCAGGAGCGGCGCGGAGCATTCCCAGCCCGCGCGGTCCGGTCTGCAGAATCTCATTGGCAAAGATCGGGGTCAGCGCCACGGCTCCGCCCAGCAAAACCGCAAACAGATCAAGCGACGCCGCCCCTAGCAGCAAGGGCGAGCGGCCCATATATTGAAAACCGGCCAGGACCACCTTGAGCGACAGAGCGCGGTGCTCCATGCGCCCGGAGCGCGTATGCATACTTCCGACCAGCACCAGGGACCAACCCAGCGTTCCCAGGTTGAACACATACACAATCCCCGCTCCCTGCAGCGATGTGTCAGGCACGAAGTGAACAAGAGGCAACGTGAAGAGAACTCCGCCCAGCGCCGGACCGATGATGGTGGCGAACTGAAAGATGGTCGCGCCCCAGGTAACCGCGTTGACAAAGTGCTTCTCGGGCACCAGGTGCGGAATCAGCGCCGTGTTGGCCGGCCCGGAGAAGGTACGGGCCGTCCCCATAAAGAACAGCACTAGATAGATGGGATAAACGCTGTGCAATCCCGCGCGGGCGAGTCCCAGCAGCGCCGCCGTGCAAATAACCTGCAGGCCGTAGCAGACGAGAATGATCTGGCGGCGGTCAAAGCGGTCAGCCACGTGCCCGGCAGGAAGCAGGAAGAGTAGCCCCGGCAAAAACTGCGCGAGACCCGTATAGCCCAGGTCAATGGCGCGGTGAGTGATGGAATAGACCTGCCACGCAACGGCCACCGACTGCGCCGCATATCCCAGGACGGCCGCTACGCGCGCCAATTGGAATCGTCTGAAATCACGGGAGGCGAAGGCCTCCATGCCGCGTCGGGTCGGCTTTCGGGGAAGGGAATGCATGTCCTGCCCTTAGGGTATATCGCTTTCCTCAACGCCGGGGTACCATTTGCCGGCGATGCTTCGAGACCACTCGACTATCCTGATGATTGGAGCCTCTCTCACAACCTGATCGTCAGTTACCGAGCCGGCGGGCAGCGGCCGCGGTGATTCTCTGCGGCGCGTGTGCCTTCTTTGAGCTTTATTGCACCCAGCCGCTGCTGCCCATGCTGGCGAGACTCTTCCATGCATCCAAGACCGGGGTGGGGATGACGGTTTCCGCGGCAACGTTGGGGGTGGCCCTTTCCGCTCCCGTGTTTGGCGCGCTTGCCGAGCGGCTACCCCGCAAACGAGTGATCGTTTTCTCGCTGCTTGGGGTGAGTGTGCCCACCCTGCTGGCCGCCACTTCCACATCGCTGGCGCAACTGATCTTCTGGCGATTCCTTCAGGGCATCACGGTCCCCGGCATCATTGCGGTGGTTATCACCTACATCGGCGAGGAGTGGCCGCCAGACCAGGTGGCCCTCATCATGAGTTTTTATGTCAGTGGGACAGCTCTGGGTGGTTTTCTGGGGCGGGTCTCCAGTGGAATTCTCGCCGACCTGTTCAGTTGGCGGGTGAGCTTTCTGGTGCTGGGAGCAGCATCGCTGGCGGGAGCGGCTGCGGTGGCCGCCTGGCTGCCACGCGGACAGCGGCGTGCTTCACCGAGCAGGATGGCTGAAGTCGGATTTCTTTACCAGGTGCAAGCGTTGTTCCGGAATCGGCGTTTGGTGGCGACCTTCGCTGTTGGCTTCAACGTGCTGTTCTCGCTGGTGGGCGTCTTCACGTGGATTACGTTTCATCTGAGCGCCGCGCCGTTTCTGCTGTCGACCACGGCGCTGAGTTCGCTTTTCTTTGTGTACCTGATCGGACTTGTTGTAACGCCTGCCGCCGGTTTCCTGATTACGCGTGTGGGTTTGCGTACAGGAATTGCCGGGGCCATTTCCTGCTCCATCGCCGGCGTTCTGCTTACGCTGGCCCCTTCCCTGGCTGTGGAGATTCTGGGTCTGACGCTGCTGTCCTCTGGCGTCTTCATTGCGCAGACGGCGTCCAGCAGTCACTTGCGCGTGGCAGCGCCAGCCGGGGCGCGGGTAACGGCAGCGGGGCTGTACATCACCTTCTACTATCTGGGCGGCGCGGCTGCCGGGGTTGTTCCGGGAGCGTTCTGGGCGCTGGGTGGGTGGCCTGCCTGCGTGGGATTTATCGTGACCATGCAGGCCACTGCGCTGGCGATTGCCTTGGTGGGCTGGCGAACGCCCAAGGCTGCGTGACGCGGTCAAAGCGGAATGCATGAACCCCGGCAGCAGGGTCGAGAATCTAAGGAAGAGCAGCAAGGTCTGAAGCGCCCCTGAGTTGGACGCCTTCAGCGCACACGCGGATCCCACGGCGCCGTACTTCCCCCGGCCAGCCATAATCGAAGATCGTCACAGGAGAAGACTTTTGTCTGAGTTGCGACCAGCGTCGCCGGGCCCGGCCAGGCGCATGGATAACCCCAACCCCGCCGAGCTGGTGAGTTGGAAGCCACGGGTGAACCCATGGCTGATCGCCATGACAGTTGCTCTGGCGGCGTTTATGGAGGTGCTGGACACCTCGATCGCCAACGTGGCGCTGCCGCATATTGCAGGCACGCTTGGGGCCAGTACGGATGAAGGAACCTGGGTGCTGACCAGCTACCTGGTCGCGAACGCCATCGTGCTGCCGCTGGGCGGCTGGGCGTCGAGCGTCATGGGGCGGCGTAACTTCTTCGTCTTCTGCATCGTGGTATTTACCGTTGCCAGCTTTCTGTGCGGAGCGGCCCCCACGCTGCCAATGCTGCTTGTCTGCCGAGTGTTGCAGGGTGCGGGCGGCGGCGGGATGCAACCGATGGCCCAGGCCATTATGGCCGACTCGTTTGAGCCGCAAAAGCGCGGCCAGGCATTTTCCATCTACGGCCTGGTCACTGTGCTCGCGCCATCTATCGGCCCAACGCTGGGCGGTTGGATCACTGACAACTTCTCCTGGCGGTGGATCTTTTTCATCAATATTCCGGTAGGTATTCTTGCGTTCATTCTGGTCACCCGGCTTGTGGAGGATCCGCCGTGGATCAAGCCCGACCGCTCGCGGCTGCGCAACATGGACTATCTCGGCCTGGGCTTTCTTACCATCGCCATGGGCGGCTTGCAGATCATGCTCGACAAGGGCGAGGAGAACGACTGGTTCTCTTCCGGCTTCATCTGTTTCTTTGCATTCCTGTTTGTGGGAGGCATGATCAGCCTGGTGTTGTGGGAGTGGCGTCAGAAGAACCCACTCATGAACCTCAAGCTTTTCCGCTTCAAGAATTTCGCGATCTGTTGCTTTCTGATGATGCTGGTAGGCGGTGTGCTGAACGCCAACACTGTGCTGCAACCACAGTTCATGCAGAAACTGCTGGGGTGGACCGCCACCAACGCAGGCATGGCGCTGACCGCTGGCGGCATTGCACTTTTCATCGTGATGCCGATTGCGGGTTTTGCCACGGGAAAGGTTTCTGCACGCACGCTGACTGTAATCGGCTTCAGCATGTTCGTACTCACCTTTCGCTATGCGGCCAGCGCGACCACCCTGGACATGAGCTTCCCGGCAGCATCCTGGCTCAGAGTAGTACAGATGCTTCCCCTCCCGTTTTGCTTCATCTCCATCACTACGGCGGCCTACGTGGGCATGCCAAGGGAAGAGAGCAACCAGGTGGCGGGCTTGATCAATTTCGCGCGAAACATTGGGGGAAGCATCCTTATCGCCATCACGAATGCGCAGGTGACCACGCGCACGACATGGCACCAGCAACATCTTCAGAACGCGATGCATCCGGGATCCATAGCATTCCAGCAGCAATCACGGACGATGGCAGGATTTTTCGGATCTCACTTTGGCGCAGCCAACGGCACGAGCCTGGCATTGGCCAATCTCTACAACCAACTCAACCGCCAGGCGGAGATGCAGGGTTATCAGGATGTGTACATGGAATTGTCGTGGATGTCGGTGGGGCTGGTTGTGCTTGCCTTCCTGCTGAGCAAGAACAGGCCCGGCGCAGGTTCGGGAACGTCTGCGATGCACTAGGAATCATCCGCTCGGGCCCACGAAATGATGCTGGAATTCCTGAAGCGAAAAGCCCTCCGCCTCAGCTTCCGGGTTGCGCCAAAAGCTGCGCGCGGAGGACCCTCCCTGCGGATTCCCGGTAGCCCTTCCCATCGATTGGGCCTATAATTCGTGCCAGAAATCAATCAACTCGATGAGATGCCTGTGTTTGACATCTGCTATTGAGGAGGCTGTTATGTTGAAGTCGTTTCTGCTTTTTTCCGCAGTGGTTCTGGTTACGCTCGCTCCTACGCCCACTCTGGGGGCCCGCCCGCAAGAGGCCACCCCAGCGCCCGCGCCGGCCGCTTCCGGCGCCAAGAATACCGTAAAGCCAACGCCAGAGTCGCAGGCGAAGGCAAAGAAGTTATATGACGTGGACTGCTCGATGTGCCACGGCGACAACGGGAACGGTCAGACCGACCTGGCCAAGAGCATGGAACTTTCGCTAGGGGATTGGACCGATGCGAAGACGCTGGCCGGCAAGCAGGACGGAGAACTATTCGACGCAATCCGCAAGGGCAAGGGGAAGATGCCCGCTGAGGCTGAAGGCCGCGCGGATGACCACATGGTCTGGAATCTGATCATTTATTTACGTAATTTTTCCAAGCCGCAGCCAGTGACGCCGGCCAAGTAGTCTTCATCCGTAATTTGCCAAATGCAAGCAGACGGGAGAGCTGTGTGTGCTTGGAGCGCAGATGAGAATATTCGTTCTCTGAGTGTCGCCCGCAGGTGAACTGATTTCAAAAGGCATGCGGCGGCAGGCTGCGAAGCGAATGCGCGCACTTGATTCACGGATGAGATAAGAGCAATTTCAGATGTGTCTCGACGGTCTTTAGATCCGTCTCGCCTTGAAACTGAGCGCGCACTTTTCCATCTGCGTCGATCAGATAGGTCAGGGGCAGCCCCAGAACGCCCCCGTAGCTCGCTCCGAGCTTTTCATCGCCCATGGCCACGGGATAATTCAACTTCAGCCTTGCGATCAGTTTGCGCACTGGCGCTGAGTCGTCGTCCATGGAGATGCCGATGACCTGGAGACTCTGCGCACCGTATTGGCGCTGCCAGGCCGCAAAAAACGGCATCTCCACCTGGCATGGGGCGCACCAGGTAGCCCAGAAGTTCAAGAGCACAACCTTGCCGCGAAATCTGGCGAGATCAAGGAGCTTGCCGCTCAAGTCCCTGCGTACAAACTCAGGCGCCTTCTTGTTCACGAGGGATGCGGCGGCAATAGCCGAGGACGGACCGGCAACGAAGCACGCTCCCACCAGCAAGGCCAGGAAGAGACTACGAATGCGTGGGTGCGTCCAAAGCGAATCCGGGCTAGTGGCGTCGCTCAACTGGATACCCCTTGTCCACCCAGTTGGTTCCGAAGTTGTCGGACAGGTAGAGAACCTTCACATGGGTGAATCCGAGATCGTGGAGCATCTTGAACGCGGGGCCCACGTTGGGGCAGCGATTCCACGGGCAACAGCCGCAGTAAAGCACGATCAACTTCTCGTGGCCGAACGGAGCAACCCTGGCTTGCAGTTGCTGCAGGCCAACGGCCTGGGAACCGGCTCCGGCGTATTCAGCCCCGGGGATGTGAGCCTCCCGGAACATCAGGAGCGAACCCACCTGCAGGATCAGCGGCTTGCCTGCGTCACCGCCGCGCAGCAAGTCGTTCAACTGCTCAGGCAGAATCAGCTGTTCGGTTGGAACGGATGATGCGCTGATCCCTTGCGGAGCACCAAACTGTGCCTGCGCGTATGTGCCAAACAACATTACGAGAACTGCGATCGTTCCCGTCTTCTTAAATAGCGTGAGTCTCATTGTGCCAGCTCCGCAACAAGTTTAAACGGCGACAGCCGTTCTTGCACTGCCAGCGGCCAATTCAATGGTCTGAATGTTGTTCAAAAGAAGCGGCCACAAACGAAGACGCCAGAGACCGAAGTCCCTGGCGCCTCAATAATGATGAAGTCGCAGGTTACTTGAACCATGCACCGCCCCGTCTACAGCCATGGGATGAGGGTTTGAGTTGCCTCGCATCCTGCATCTCTCAGCCGTGCCGGCGATGGATCTCCGAGTTTCCTCGAATCTCGCATCCTTAAGCTGCCCCGGGTGTGAATTTTCGGGTTGCCCCGAATCTTCGCTGCTCCAGTGCCGCTTTCGATGAGGCTTCGGGTCGCCCCTAGTCCCGCATCTTCCGGCTGTTCCGATGGGCAGATCATCGAGTTTCCCCGATTCTCGCACCCTTCGGCTTTGCCTCCGGTGAATCTCCGAGTCGCCCCGGATTTTCACTTCTTTGGCACGCTGGCCGACGGTTTTCCGGGTTGCCCCGAATCCCACATCCTCCAACGTTGCCAGCGATGCCTCCGCAGGTTGCCCCGCATACTGCATCCTCTGGCGTCCCGGCGATGAAGCCCCGGGTTTCCCCGATTCTTGCATCTTCCAGCGCCCCTGCGGTTGGTTCTCCGGGTTGCCCCGAATCGCCTCCCTCAGCTACGCCGACGATGGATTTTCGGGTTGCCCCGAATCTCGCATCTTCCGGTTGTACCGCATCTGCGTCTTCGGGTTGCCCCGACTCCTACAGCTACGGCTGGGCCGATGATGACTCCCCAGCTTTACTCGAACTTTGCATCCTCGGACGAGCCGCGGATGAATCTTCGTGTCCAATTGGGTCTTGCACATTCTTGCCTGACCCTGGATGCATTTTCAATCTTCCTTCGGCCTTCCACCGCCGGCGAACCGACTGTTTACAACCGAGTTCCGTTTAACCTTGCATCGTCCTGTCAGGCTGGAACTGCGTTTCCAATTCCCTACAGGGTCATCAGTTGGATAGGAGTTTGCATCCGTTCAATCTGTGGAAGCAAGTGCAAAAAAACGATAAATCTGTGGATTTCACCAAGGTTGGTGCACTTATGAAAAACACCAGCGAGAGTTGAACCAATTTTGGTGCAGATGGGAAGTGAAGTTGGCTTTGGATCCGGTTCTCGGGCGCAAATTCCGCCTAAATATTTGTTGGTTTGAGGGGAGTTACGCCTGCGAGTGGCCAATTCTGCTCACAGGTTCAATGGAAGGAGGGGGGGTGGGTATAGGGGAGGAGGGAGGGGGGTGGCGAGGGGGTATGCCTTGCCGACTGGCTGGCGGGATTGCGCGCCGTGCGGTTGAGTTGCGGCGGCCAGAGCAGGATGCGGATTTGATTGCTCGTTTACTTATTACCAGTATGCGCCAACCGAGGTTAATTATCTGCAGTTCGATTGGCGGCTTAGCCCTTTCAATTCAGCAATGTGAAAATAAGCCGCATTTTATCATTTCTGGTTGCGGCGATGCCCCCGGGCATAATTGCAAATGGAGCAGGAGGGTGTCTCGGGCTGAGGGCGCGTCTTCCTTGGTTTCAGGAGCTCGATCCCGGGCATCCGTTTGTGCTCGGAGACGTTGAGATACGGGCAGGCTGCCGGACGGGCGGTGATCAGGGTAACGGGACTGTATCCCGGACGGAAATGGCAGTGGGGCTGGGGAAATCCTTCGGAGTGGGAAGGGTGACAGGACGGCGGGCGAGCCACTGGACCGCGCGGGGAATGATGGTCTGGACATCGGCGGCGCGCATGCTTGCGGGATGGACATCGCCGGGCCAGACGTGGCCATAGACAGAAACGTACACGCGGCCTTTGCCGTAGGTCGTGGTCCACTCGACGGGCCAGTTGAGGCCAAGGCCGGTCTTGGTGTCCTGGGCGTAGGCGAGGATTTTGACGCGGTCGAGAATTTCGGCAGAACGGCTGCGCGCGTAGACGTAGACTTCCGAGTCCGGTGTGAGCCAGGCCCGCGGCATTCCGGCGTGGATGGGGTCATTGGCGATGCGGGTGACGAGTCGGTCGGCGCGGGGGCCGTGATTGGTGCCTTCGCCGACTCCGGCGGGAATGCGAACGATCTGGCCTTCTGGCGTGATGCGCGTGGAAGGGCCAAAGTCGGCATTGCGCCAACTAAGACCGACCATGTCTTCGTATTCTTTCCAGCCGACAAAGGCGTTTTCAGCAGAGTGGAAGATGTAGACGCCGCCCCCTTTGCGGACAAAGCCGGCGAAGTCTTTTTTGACTTGGTCGGGCCAATCGGGTTTGGGTTTGACGCCGGCGAGCGCCCCGTTCATTGCGCCTTCATTGCAGTTCTGAATCACCACATCGTAATCGATGAACCGAGGCCGCCAGGAGGCCCAGGCCGGCGACGCCGGGTCGAGCGGCGCGGTGCTGACGGCGACATCGAAGCCTCCCGCAGCCTGGAGGATGGTGCGCAGAAGGGCGGTGGTCTGCTGCCAGTCGTGGTTGCTGAATCCGTCGACGATGAGGACGCGAATCTTGCGCTCGGCGGTGGCTGGGGCGGGGATGAGGATGGCCAGCATGAGGGCCGCGATGCAAAAGAGCCTTGGGATGCGCATGGAGGTCATGGTAGTGGGTGGGGGACACGTGTTATCGGGCGTTCTCATAGCAAAGTTACTCCGCAGCGAGTGAGGTACTGTGCAGTTCTTTCAAATTCCTCTGTGCTATTGGTCAAATCGTTGGCATCGCCTTTGGGAACAAAGATTATCATTCCCTTCCGCGCCCGGGTCAGCAAGACTCTATAAGCGTTTTTTCTGTAGATCCTTTTGTCTGCACTCTTGATCGCGCTCCATTTGCTTTGCTTACCATGCCGAAGGACGCGCAGTTGCCACCCGTTGAAGTTGTCCCAAACAAAATCTCCACCCCAGCAAAGCCCAATCCAATCCAACTCCAACCCTTGAATCTCGAACTCTGTAGCGAATACCTCGCAGCGGTAGCTTGAACGCACGTCTGTTTCTTCTGCTAAATACCAGTGTTCCCACGGATACTCTGCGTGAAATGACGAACTTGGTTCGAGCCCCTCTGCTCTCAGCCGCGCAGCGCCCGAGGACCCCACCAATCCACAGCGATTCAATCCGATCGTTTGTTCTCGCAACTTCTTCCGAGTATCCTCGAGACTTCGAGATAGGAAGATCGGAAACCTGTCCGTTATTCGCAGGGAAGCTGCTCCATCTATATCTTCATCAAGAACGCAATTCACCCAAGTTGCCAGTTGGTCGGCTCTCAAACTGCGATGCGAAGTTCGCAGATGCAACGCAGAGTTTGTTTGCACTCTGTCCTGCATTGACCGGTCATCGAACAGCCGATGCCCCGCGGTAGAAGCCCCGCCCTCCAGTACCTCTGGCGATGCATAGATGAGCCACTGTTTGGAAGCGCCGGCAAGCGCTCGGCCCCATTCTTCCAGCCCAGCCTCGCCGTCATTGATTTCTTGTCCTCCGCCCACTAATGCAACAACAATTGCCCAGTCCTGATGTCGCTCCATGATTCGCAGCAGCATTTCGGGTTCGGAGTAATCCCGTCGGAATTTTTTCAAATTTTGAGCTTGGTTCCAGGCGCGCTGTGCCTCGTCAAAGATGATTGCGTGATTTGATGGCGGGCCTGGATTATCTTCGGTATGGTATCGAGCAAAGATATGGACATTTTCGATGAGAGTTTTAGCTTCTGTTCTAGCCTGCGGTGCGTACGCGCCACCACGCATACTTTCCTGCGTGAAGAGAAACTGCAAAACCTGTACGAGTGGGCCATTGCCGCTCATAAAGTGAATTGCATCGGCCTTATTCTCGTCAGAATGAGCAAGACTCAAGCCGACGAGCGTCTTTCCCGAGCCTGGCACTCCGGTTAAAAAGCAGATAGAGTGGCGGCTCTCAGTGCGAGCGTGGTTCAAGCACGTTTGAACTGCATGGCGCACATCTTCAATCTCATGCTCAGATGCTTCAGAATGAGCGATTTCTCGTATAGAAAGCCCGCTCTTAAGGGCTACCGCGGCCTCGATAATACTTGGTATAGGGAAATAAGGGCTGTCGTCCCAGGTGCCAACAGGAACTTGCTCTCGGCTCGTATCTTCTATCACGAGTAGCACATTTACCAGTCGGCACCAATTACTCCGAACTACAGGCGACACCCAGTAGGTGGGTAATTGAGGAAACAGCTCGCGCTGACTCAAGACGCTCAGATTGGATTCTTCTGCTTCAGGCGAAACCAGCACGGGCAAGATTCGATGCTCCGCTGACGCCTTATGGAAATAATGCAATAACAGTGCATACTCTTCAATCTGCCTCTTCGCCTGTAGTGCAGCATTCCCGGATTTCGCCTCAATGACGACGATTGCATCCCGGATCAATAGGACACAATCTATCCGCATTTCTTTGCGAGGAATTGAAAACTCAAGCAGCAACCCCCAAGACAAGGGCGAATTGGAGCTAATTACGCACTGCTCCAAACACAGTCTGAGCGCATGGATATCGTGTTCCCATATAATTGTCTGATCAGAATATTGGCTCGTGTAGCCGCGATTAGCGTAGGCAACTCCTAGACGAGCAATTACGTGCTCATCTGTCTGCGCGAGGAAGTCTTCGACGCTCGATCGATAAAAAGAAGTCATGGCCGCAAGCTCAAGTGCCTGCAGCCCAGGGTACCATTCTCACCTCAATAACCGGGCGGGCTAGATTGCCGTGTGGAGCCTAGCCCGCTGAGAAACCAAGCTTACCCCTTCGCGAACATTTGCTTCATGCCGCGCAGCGCCTGGCGCGTGCGTTCTTCGTTTTCGATTAGTGAGAAGCGGGCGTGGTTGTCGCCGTGGCAGGTTCCCAGAGACGCGGGGAATGGGACTGGGACACCGGACGCCGATTTCAGCGGTCACGGGGCTGAGGGGAAAAGCAGATCCTTCACTCCGCTTACCCCACGTTCAAAAAGCGAACGCGGGGCCCCAAGCCGCTCCGCTCAGGATGACAAGTTTATTACCTTAGCAAGTGATTACGCACACCCGCGCATCCGATACTTGGGCATCCGATCCTTACGCGCGCCCTCAATGCTGGTTTACTTAGCCAATCGATGAGGTATACCACGAGGCGCTCAGGTCTTCCCAGGTTGGGTTAGCGGCTTCGACGAGGACGATCTTCTTGGCGCGGGTCCAGCCCTTCAGTTCCTTTTCGCGCTGGATGGCCGCACTCACATCCGAAGATGGTTCAAACCAAATAAGTCGGTTGCAGTTATAGCGGGCTGTAAATCCGCTATGCGTCTTTTGCTTGTGCTGGAAGATGCGCTTCCTTAGATCGCCGGTGACGCCGACATAGAGCGTTCTGCTCTTGCTTGCGACGATGTAGGTGAAATACGTTCTCTCACACATGGCAAAACAGTAATGGATCAAACATTGGCGGGGAGGTGCTTCCGGTCACAGAGTTGGGGAAAAGCAGATCCTTCACTCCGCTTACCCCACGTTCAAAAAGCGAACGCGGGGCCCCAAACGCGCTCCGTTCAGGATGACAGGTCTGAATCTTTATCAGTGACCGGTGTACACCCTGAGTACTGACTCTGGTTAGCCGATGGATGCAGGCACTACGCCTTTTGCAAACATCGCTTTGATGCCGCGGAGCGCCTGGCGGGTGCGTTCTTCGTTTTCGATGAGCGAGAAGCGGACGTGGTTGTCGCCGTAGTCGCCGAAGCCGATGCCGGGGGAGACGGCGGTTTTAGCTTCTGTCAGCAATAACTTGGAAAACTCGAGTGAGCCGAGTTTGCGGTATTGCTCGGGGATTTGCGCCCAGACAAACATGGTTGCCTTAGGCAAGGCTACGGGCCAGCCTAACTTGTTGAGTCCTTCCACTAACACGTTGCGGCGGAGGCGGTAGTTGTCGCAGATGTCGTGGACGCAGTCCTGGGGGCCTTCAAGGGCGTGGATGGAGGCGACCTGGATGGGCGTGAAGGTGCCGTAGTCAAAGTAACTCTTGAGGCGGGCGAGAGCGCTGACCAGCACCGGATTGCCGACCATGAAGCCGACACGCCAGCCGGGCATGTTGTAACTCTTGGACAGGGTGAAGAACTCCACAGCTACGTCCTTGGCGCCGGGGACTTCAAGGACGCTGGGGGGCTTGTAGCCGTCAAAGGCGATGTCGGCGTAGGCGAGGTCCTGGATGAGGTGGAAGCCGTATTCGCGGGCCAGTTCGACGAGGCGGGCGAGGAAGGGCAGGTCGACGCACTCCGTGGTTGGGTTGGACGGGAAGTTGACGATGAGGGCCTTGGGGCGGGGGACCATGCGGGGAATGAGGTCCTCAAGCTGGGCCAGGAACTGCTCGCGGTCGTGGACGGGGACGCTGACGACGTGGGCTCCGGCGATGACCGGGCCGTAGATGTGGATGGGGTAGCTGGGATTGGGCACCAGCACGGTGTCGCGCGAGTCGAGGATGGCGAGGCAGAGGTGGGCGATGCCCTCCTTGGAGCCGATGGTGACGATGGCCTCGGTTTCAGGATCGAGATCGACGTTGTAGCGGGTCTTGTACCAGTTGCAGATGGCGCGGCGAAGGCGGGGCAGGCCCTTCGACACCGAATAGCGATGGGTTGCGGGCTTGAGCGCCGCCTCGACCAGCTTGTCAACGATGTGCTTGGGCGTGGCCCCGTCGGGGTTGCCCATGCCGAAGTCGATGATGTCTTCGCCGTGACGGCGGGCGGACATCTTCATCTCTCCGGTGATGTTGAAGACGTAAGGCGGTAGGCGCTGGATGCGGCTGAACTCTTCCATCTGATAAGTCTAAGGCAAAAGAGGACGGGAAGGGCAGCGCAAAGGGCTCATTCCTCAATAGAACTGGAGTCATCGGGAGGCGCAAGCAGCAACTTGCGCGCGGCCGCGTGGGTGCGATGAATTCCCATCAAAATCGTAATCACGCCAAAGCACATGACGACACAAGCGGCAAACAGACCCTGGCTGCTGCCGCGCTGGTTGTCCTGGTCAATCAAGGTTGCCGCTATTCCAACGATAAGGCCGCCCGCCGCGGTTTGAGCGATGCCGAGATTGAGCGCGACATTTCTGGAGACGCCGTCGATTCTTCGCTTCAGGAAGCTCATGGGAGCAAGTATAGCTCCAGTGGAGTCGAAACTGGGCGGTTTGGGGGCTCTGAATGGTACTGTAAACATTCCGTCTGGGGATTGAGCGTTTTTGGGAATCGTATGGCCCCTGAATGCCATTGGTATCCCACCTTTTCCGCCAGTAGAGACGATGGCTTGTCGCTGGGGACCTCGTTTCCGTAAGGCCCGCACTCATCAAACTGACCAGCGCATTGATTCCTTTTATACAGACATGCTGATGCAGGGTGGGAAAATGGAGACGGGAGCGGCCTGCCGCACCGAGCGTGGCCGCAACTGTTTCCTGCTGAGGAAACACGGCCTGGACCTCCCGACTATCCAGTGGCAGCCTTCCTCCCTGTTAGGGGTGGCCTATGAATGCCTTGTTGATCTACCCGGAGTTTCCCGACACATTCTGGAGTTTCAAACATGCTCTGCGTTTTGTGGGCAAGCGGGCGGCGCAGCCTCCGCTGGGGCTGATGACGGTGGCCGCGCTGCTGCCGCGCTCGTGGAAGAAGCGGCTGGTGGATACGAACGTGGAGCGGCTGCGGGACCGCGATCTTGCCTGGGCTGACGTGGTGATGCTAAGCGGGATGCACATTCAACGGGAGTCGCTGGACGCGATTGTGGAGCGGTGCCGGGCGCGCGGGTTGCGCACGGTGGTGGGCGGGCCGATTGCCAGCAGCCTGTCGGCGGCTGAGTTGAAGGCGGACCATGTGGTGATTGGCGAGGCCGAGGCCCTGATTGCCGAGTTGGCGCAGGATTTGGAACAGGGGAAAGCGAAGGCTGTGTACCAGGCGGCGGAACGGCCGGAGATGGCGACAAGCCCGCTGCCGGACCTGAGCCTGATCAAGATGAATCGCTACTCGACCATGGCGGTGCAATACTCGCGGGGGTGCCCGTTCAACTGTGAGTTTTGCGACATTATCGAAATCTATGGACGGCGACCGCGGACCAAAGCTGTGGCGCAGGTGCTGGCGGAGCTGGACCAGCTGCGCGCGGCCGGCTGGCGGGAAGCAGTGTTTATTGTCGATGACAACTTTATCGGCAACAAGGCGCGGGCCAAGGAGCTGTGCAAGGCTCTGGCCGAGTGGCGCAATCAATACAAGGTCAGCTTCGATTTCAATACCGAGGCGTCACTGAATTTGGCGGACGATCCGGAGCTGATGCAGATGATGAAGGACGCCGGGTTTGTTTCAGTGTTTCTGGGGATTGAGACGCCGGACGAGACGGGGCTGGTGGCCGCCAACAAGCTGCAGAACACGCGACGCAGCCTGCTGGACAGCGTGGCGACGATCCAGAGCTATGGGATGCAGGTGATGGGCGGGTTCATCCTGGGGTTCGACACGGATAAGGACGACATCTTCGATCGCATGGTGGAGTTTATCCAGAAGAGCGGGATTCCGATTGCGATGGTGGGGCTGCTGCAGGCCATGCCGGGGACACAGCTTTTCAGGCGGCTGGGGCGGGAGGGGCGGATTGTGGACGCGGGCGGGGGCGATAACACCTGTGACCGGCTGAATTTTCTGCCGCAAATGGATGCGGCGAAACTGGTGGAGGGCTACCGGTCAGTGCTGAAGCGGATCTACAGCTGCGAGGCCTACTACGAGCGCGTGAAGCTCTACCTGAGCCGTACGCAGGCAAAGGGCGGAAAGCTGCCGGCGGGCGAGCGGATGTCAAAACAGCAGTGGCTGACGCGCGCCAATGCGCGGGCCTTTGTGACGTCGATTGTGCGACAAGGGGTGTTCGGACGGCAGCGCTGGAGCTACTGGAAGTTTGTGCTGACGGTGGCTACACGGTACCGGCACTGCGCGGGCGCGGCGATGACGCTCGCGGTGATGGGGTATCACTTTCAGGTGATGACGCGGAAGATGTCGAAGGCGATGGATGCGGCTGCGGCGGCTGCGGCGATGGAAGCGCGTCTGCTGGCCAAGGCGTGCGGAGAGTAGAGCGGAGGCCAAGGGGAAGGGCGCTCTGCCGGTGCACCCGGCCCCGGTAACTTTATACTTGTTGTGACATGCAAGAATTCCTACCAGTAGACGAACAGATGGATTTGCTTCAGAAGGGCGCGGCGGAGATTATCCGCGTGAGCGACCTGCGGGAGCGCTTGGAAGAGAGCCGCAAAACAGGACGCCCGCTGAGGGTGAAGGCGGGGTTTGACCCGACTGCACCGGACCTGCACCTGGGCCATACCGTGCTGATGCGGAAGCTGCGGCACTTTCAGCAGTTGGGGCATACGGTCATTTTCCTGGTGGGCGACTTTACGGCGCTGATCGGGGACCCGACCGGGCGGAACGTGACGCGCAAGCCGCTGACCGTCGAGCAGATTGGCCTGAATGCAGAAACCTACCTGGCGCAGGTCTTCAAGATTCTGGACAAGAGCGGGACGGAGGTTCGCTATAACTCCGAGTGGCTGGGAAAGCTGGGGTACGAGGGGACGATCCGGCTGACAGCGCACTTTACCGTGTCGCAGATGCTGGAGCGGGACGACTTTAGCAAGCGCTTCCAGGCCGAACAACCAATCAGCTTGCACGAGTTGCTGTATCCGGTGATGCAGGGGTACGACTCCGTCGCTTTGGAGTGCGATGTGGAGTTGGGCGGAACGGACCAGAAGTTCAATTTGCTGTGCGGGCGGGAGTTGCAAAGGCAGTACGGACAGAAGCCACAGATCGTGCTGATGACGCCGATTCTGGAGGGTCTGGACGGCGTTCAGAAGATGTCGAAGTCGCTGGGCAATGCGATTGGGATTGGCGAGCCGCCGCAGGAGATGTACGGCAAGCTGATGAGCATCAACGATGAGTTGATGTGGAAGTACTGGGTGTTCTTGACGGACCTGCGGCAAAGCGAAGTGGATGCGCTGAGGGCAGAGACGACCGCCGGAAACCTGCACCCGATGGAAGTGAAGAAGCAACTGGCGCGGACGATTACGGCGGGGTTCCACGGTGAGGCCGCGGCTGTGAGCGCAGACGAGAACTGGGCGCGGATGTTCCAGCAGAAGGAGACCGCCGAGGACCTGGAAGAGGTAGCGATCGCTTTTGCCGATGTGGCAGGGGCAGAGCCGAACCAGATTCGGCTGCCGAAGTTGCTGGTGCAGATGGGGCTGGCAGCGAGTGGCGCCGAGGCTAACCGCAAGATCGCGGAGAAGGCTGTGAAGCTGGATGGGGAGACGGCGGGCTGCAGTTCGGTGGCGGTTGGAACGCTGCCGGCGCGGATCGTGGTGCGTCTGGGGAAGCGGGCCAAGGTGGCGGTGATCGGCTAGGGTGGTGCGCCTGAGGTTCTTCGAAAAACAAAAGCAGATTCTTCACTCACCACCCCCAAGCTGAAAAGCGCTTGGGGCCCCGTTCGTTCAGAATGACAGCCGATTTTTCAGAATGACAGCCGACGTTTAGTTAGGAATTTTGGACTCTGGGCACTAGGCTTCGGACTCCATGTCGGGTTCGGTCCAGAGCATGATGGCTTGGGGCAGGGTGAGGAAGAGCGTCAAGGCGATCAGCAAAAGGCCGTAGTACATCTCATCGGGGGCCATCGGAATCCAGTCGAGCAGGGCTGGCTTGATCAGCCGAAACGTGGCCAGAAACAGCGGAACAAGGACGGCCCATCCAAGCCCCTGGTAGGCAAGGTAGTGTGCGCGGTCGCGCTGGTGCAGGTCGCGCTCGTCGTTGCGGTAGGCCGGGTCGCCGTCTGCCAGCACCGGTTTGTACATGCGCAGCTTAAGCAGCAGCAGCGGCGGAGGCATTTCGGATTGCATTGGCGCTTTGCCTCTGAAAGGCTTGACCAGGCCGCCAGCGTAATAGCCGCCGAGAAACAGCCGGCAGATGAGCATCGCCGCCCAGAAGACGTACGCGCCGGTCCCGCGCCAATGGCTGAAATGCCAAAGGGCCGCCATCAAGATCGCCAGCGATGCATAGATCAGGACCACCAGCATGCGCCGTCGCTGGCGCTGCGCCATGTTCAGGCGCTTTCCGAAAAAGACAAGTTCGGCGTTCATTGTGGTTCCTCCATGTCGGGTTCGGATCTTGGGGATGGCCGGGATTTGCTTGCCCCGTAGACCTGCTCGCTGAGGGGCTGGAAGGGGTGTTTGGAGAAGATGGCTTCGACGGGGAGGGCGAAGTAGTCGGCGAGCGAGAGGGCCAGCTTGAGGCTGGGGCTGTAGTCGCCGCGCTCAAGAAAGCCGATGGTCTGGTAGTTCACGTCCATGGCATCGGCCAGGTCCTGACGGCTGATGCCGCGCTCGGCGCGCAGGACCGCGATGCGATTGTAAAGGCCGCTTTCGCCCGGAGCCGATGACCGTGGTTCGTTTTCCTTCACAACTATATGTTGCTATTACATAATCAAATTGTCAAGTTGCCTAATATTACGGTACCTTTCTGAGCTCTTCGGGGGGATACCTATGCTTCGAAATCGAGCTCGACCGGGTCAATGAGGGGCACCAGCCACTCGAGCAGTGCGAGGTGCGCGGGATGGGTGGAGTAGGCGTCGCAGGCGGCCTGGCTGGTGAACTTCATCATTCCAGCGAAGGTAAAACCCTGGCTGCGGGGCGAGAGATTGGTGCCTACATGCGTTTCGATCAGGCCGGGAATGAGATGGCGGAAGGCCAGGATCTCCTGCTTGGCGCGGAGCTGGTCGATGGGGGTGGCTTCCGGTTTCCAGCGGAATCCGAAGATATGGATGAACATGGGGCTCCTTGTTGCGGGACTATTGATCCGGCCCTTAAAGACTGTCACAGCTTCCCACCCATTTCGCGATAAAGCCTGCGAAATGGATGGGGCACGGGGCTCTTATTTGAGGGCCGACTCAATAACGCTGTTTGTAGATTAACTGCCGGGGCTGGCTTCCTTGCGGGTTCGAGCGAGGCGACGATAGGAATGGGGATTTTCTCCCAGGTGCCCAAATGCAAGGCACCTGGGGCACCCGGCGGGATTGGTCGTATCCCACCCTTCCGCAGGAAAAAGCGGAAAGGATGGGGCACGGAGCTTTCTCGATGGGTGAAGTGAGTTAGCCGTTCAGCGCGAAGGCGCGCGCGGAATCGAGCAGCTTGGCTACGGAGTCTTTGGAGCAGGACTCGGTGTAGATGCGCATTAGAGGTTCGGTGCCGCTGGCGCGGAGCAGGAGCCAGGTTTCTGCGGCGTTTGGCTTGGTGGCGGCTTCGGGGTTAGCGAGGTAGAACTTTACGCCGTCGAGATTTTCCTGGCGGAGGATGGGCATTCCTGCAAAGACCGGGTCACCCACCTTGAGCGCGCGGGCGCGGGCGATGGCGCCGTTCTTTACGTCCTCGGGGATGGTGAGGTCGATGCGGCCGTATTGGTGCTCGCCGTACTCGGCTTGCAGGTCGGCGACAAGTGCCCCAAGGGTCTTGCCTTCCTGGGCGGTGACGTTCGCGAGGAGAAGCGCGTTGAGCAGTCCGTCGCGCTCGGGCAGGTGGCGCTGGAAGCCGATGCCGCCGGATTCTTCGCCGCCCATGAGGATTTCGCGCTCGAGCATGTAGTCGCAGACAAACTTGAAGCCGATGCCGTGCTCGATGAGCTCGCGGCCGTGCTTGGCGCAGATGCGGTCGAGCATCTTGGTGGTGTTGAAGGCGCGGGTGACTGCTCCGGGCCAGCCTTTGTACTTGAGAACCCAACTGAGCAGGACGCAGTAGATCTTGTGGGGATCGACGAAGACGCCGTGCTCGTCGGTTGCGCCGATGCGGTCCGCATCGCCGTCCGTGCAGAGGCCGGCCTGGCAGCTATTGGCGGCCGTGGCCACGCCGAGGGCGCGGATGTGGGGCTCGATGGGCTCGGGATTGATGCCGGGGAAGAGCGGGTCGGGGTTGGAGCGAATCTGCACGTGGGGCACGCCGATGCGGGTGAAGATGTCGGCGATGATGGTGCCGCCGGCTCCGTACATGGAGTCGATGGCGTACTTCATGCCGGATTTGGCGATGAGGTCGAGGTCGGCGAAGTCTTCGAGGGCCTTGAGGTAGGTGGGGAGGAAATCGACTTCAGTAATGGCGGCGGGCTGGGCTGGGCGGGGCACGGGTTGGCCCAGATAGGACTCGATTTCGGCGATGATGGAGGGCTTACCGGAGCCGCCGTACCAGGCTTTGTACTTGACGCCGTTCCACTGAGCGGGGTTGTGCGAGGAGGTGATCATGATGCCGCCGGCTGCGCCGCGTTCGCGCACGCCCCAACTGAGCGCCGGAGTGGGCGTAACGGCGTTGGCGAGCATGACGGGAATGCCGGTGGCCGCAACCACCTCAGCGCATGTGCGCGCGAATGCTTTGGAGCCGAAGCGGGTGTCATAGCCGATGCAGAGGCCGCGGGAGGGGTCTTCCTGAGCAGAACCCTGACGGGCGTGGACGTAGGCAGCAATGGCTTCGGCGGCGATGCGCACGTTGGCAAAGGTGAAGTCGTCTGCGATGACGGCCCGCCAGCCGTCTGTACCGAATTTGATCTGAGGATGAGGCATGATTGGGTTCCCGTTTCTTCTGCTCATTGAGTGTAAATAATGGCGGCGGGGCTGGTATGACTCGGACGGCTCATTTACGGATTGAGCTCGGTTGGAAAGGTCATGCAGTTGGCGAACTCGTCCTGAAATGCTGGATCGGCGGCAAGGCTGATGTGTTCGATGGGGGGAAGGGTTGGCTCGGTGGCAGCAAGGAGCAGCATTTTTGCGCCGCGAAGGGCGGTGTTGCCGGCGGCGTGGACGAGGCTCCGAGGGGCATCAATGAGGCCGATGCGGATGGCGCTCTCAATCTGCACGTAGTTGCCGAATGCGCCGGCAAGATGAATGGCCTGGAGGTCGGGGGACTCTGCGCCGAGATGCTTAAGGAGGAGCTTGAATCCTGAGGCGATGGCGCCCTTGGCGAGTTGCAGTTCGCGGATGTCGGACTGGTAGAGTACGACGGAGCCGGCGACGGGAAACTGCTTGGAGCCGTCGGCGACCCGGCCGGAGGGGAGAATTGCGCCGGTGGCAAGGCCGCATGCGACGGCATCGACGAGGCCGCTGCCACAAAGGCCGCGCGGCTCCGCGTCACCTATGACGGTGGCATGCAGTTGGCCGGCCAAAAGGGACACGGAGGATATGGCGCCGGTGGCTGCGCGCATGCCCATGCGGATGGAGCCCGCCTCGAAGGCCGGACCCGCTGCCGTGGATGCGCAGACCACTCCGTGACGGTTGCCAATGGCGATTTCGCCGTTTGTGCCGAGGTCGATGAGGGCAATCAGAGCGTCGCTGTGGACCATGCCTGTGGCGACGATGCCGGCCAGAATGTCAGAGCCGACAAAACCACCAAGACAATGGGCAAAGCGAACGGTGCAGGAGGCGGGCAGCGACCAGCCAAGATCCTCGGGCCGGAAGTCTTGCGTTCCGAGATACGGCGACTCGAAGGGCGCGGCTGCAAGGGGCGCGACGCTGCGGCCTGAAAACAGGTGGTGCATGACCGTGTTTCCGACGAGGATGACTTCAACGATCTCTGCTTCGCGCCCTCGGGCGAGGCGCGCAACGGTCTGTCCAAGAGCGGCGCGGACGATTGTCGTGAGGTCGTCTCCGTGGAGAGCGGCGCGCACTCTGTTCATTACGTCAGAGCCGAAGTGGGCCTGGGGATTGAGTTCGGTCTCGACGCCGAGGACGCTGCCCGAGGCCATGTCGACGATTTGCGCAGCGATGGTGGTGGTGCCGAGGTCGATGGCGATGCCGAGGCCACGCTTGCCCGAGCCGGTGAGTCCGGCATTGTCGGTGAGCACGTCCATGTGCCACTGACCGCACTCGAGCACCAGGGGCGTGTGAGTGCGGGCCTGGCAGGCCAGACGCCAGCCGGCAGCTAGTTCTTTGGCAGGGAAGGCCGCGCGATCCGCCTCAGTGATGGGGAGCGAACCGGCAAGCACGCGCACGCCGCAACCGCCGCAGAGGCCGGTGCCGCCGCAGGGGAATTCGATGCCGTGGTCCGCCAGGCTGGAGACAAGCAACGCACCGCTGGGCACGTCCACTTCGACCGACAGGGGCTCCAGGCGGATGCGGACAAACTCGGCGCTCATAGGGCTTCTACGATCCCATCGCCCAGATTTACCTGGATGGATGCGCCGGGCGGCACAACCAGAAAGTCAGCCGCATCCCAGTCGCCGTTCACGAGGCGTTCGAGAAGAGCCATGGAGCCGGTGACATCCTCAAAGGCCCAGTTTCCCTTTGCCGCCTCAGCACGGGCCTGGAGGCGGCAGGCTTCGTCCGTGGGAATGCCGCTGGAGATGTAGGTGAGGCCGGAGTAGTTGCGGCGGTAGGCGGTGAACTGTTCGAAGAGAAACTGGCCATTCTCCTCGCCATATTTTGCAACGAGCTCGTCAAGAGTGCTGTTTTCGCCCATAGGCGACTTTTGCGATGGGAAGGCGGGCTCGAGCTTGAGGTCGGGGGTCTGGAATTCTACCCAGCCGGGGGAGCGATAGTAGACGCCGGGGTGGTTTTCGAAATAGGTCTGATAGGTGTGGCGGCTGCCCATCAGGATTCCGATGCAGTCGTGGGCGCGGGGAAGGACGAGCTGAGTCTTGCCTGCGTGCAGGCCTTCGGTGCCCCGGCCACAAAGCGCGTAGCCGAGCAGGATGGCGTCGTAGCCGAGCGCGTCCGCGGCGTCGATACGCTCCTGGAGATGGGGGCGCATGTCAATGCCGAGCGAGTGCAGGCCCATGGGTATGTTGTCCAGGTCCACAGTGTGCGGAGTGCGGGAGAGGACGTCGTCAAATTCGCGCGTGAATACCTGGCAGATGATGGCTTTGAAACGCATAAAGGCAGCTCTCAGCTTCTACTACAGTCCATAGCTCGCTTTGTCGTAGAGGCTACCATATTGCGGCTCCATCTCGGCCGTGAGCTCCTCTTCGCTGGCAGGAAAGCCATCCAGCGCCTCGTCGATGCGCGTGAGCCACTGCTGCTCCTTGCACGAGATGGTGAGCTTTTGCTGCGCGAGGCCGTCCTTCAGGATTTCAACGGCGGCGCGGCCGGCGGCGATGACTCGATGATAGGGCGTATCCGCGGCAACGATGGCCGAGGCAATGCGGATGGTGGCTTGAGGCGAGAGCACGGCTGCCTGTGGGCTGAGCCACTCGTCGGATGCGGTCATCCAGTTGCGCATCTGCAGAGCGCCGCCCGTAGCGGCTGCCGCGGTATTCATCAGGCGGCAGTCGTAGGCCAGCAATTCGGTGTAGGCTTCTGGCGCGTTGCCTGATAGCAGGCGTACATTCTGCACCGATTCGTTGCTCCAGAGGTCGCACATGGCGGCTGCGATGTTGCCCAGCGGGCTGAAGTGCGCACAACTGGCCGATTTGCCTTCCATGGAGATGGGCCGGCCAGTGATGGCCTTGATGACGGGCCCCTCGTATGCGCAATCCTTGGAGGGACCCACCGCACCCTGCTCGAAGGCCGCGAGGCTGCGGACAGCGCTCATGGCTCGCACTACGGCGGCCAGAACCTCGGGCAGCATTTTCTGGTGGGCAAGCTGCATGGCGGTGTTGGCAAAGCCGCAGGCGGAGTCCGCACCGCTGACCGTGCCGGGATGAGCGTCGCAAATTTCGCGAATCTGTCCCCAGAGCCACGACATATCACGAGGCGCAAGCACGCCGAGAGCAAAGACGATGCCGGGGAAATCGCCGTACATCAGAGCCTGATCGTGAACTTCCTTACCACCAATGGACTCTATGGAAAGGATGTCGGCACCGGCTGCGGCGCACTGCTCCAGGGAACTCTTTAGCCGCATCCACGGCTCGCCGGTGCGCATCAGAGGGGGCTTCTGTTGGTCGCGTATGTCGGTGGGGGTGGCGCGCAGAGCGCAAGGCAGATGGTACTTTTCATGGCAGGCGGCAAGGTGGCGCTTGAGAACCGCAGTGATCTCCGCGCCCCACTCGGGCCGCTCGGTCATGGGTGGCAAGAGTTCAAACTCGAGCACGATGCCTGGGACGCCAAGCGAGACTGCGCGACGCAGGATATTGGCCGCCATCTCATCGTAATGGGCCACAACTTCAGTCCAGGTGCCCAGCTCGATATTCATGGCGGGCAGGGTGAAGTTGACCTCAGGAAAAACGGTGCCGCCGCCTATGGTGAGCCCGAGACCGCATGCAAGCGGATACGGGCTGACGCCATAAAGCAATTGATCCGGGCTGGAAATCGCAAGTTTGGAGAATTGCCGCACTGATTGCTGCATCGTTTTCCCCTCTGCAAATCGATCGTGCCGTGGAAAAGCGCCGCGCTGAGGCCATCTCTATCCAGCCTGCGGAACCACGCGCGCCATCATCGCATCCACTTTTTTCGCGATAGTCTCCTGCGCTTCGGCAACAAAGAGAACGTCGCACTCGGAGCCTACGATATACGGATGGCCGCAGGCTTTCATATTGGCGATCAACTCATCCGTGCGGCGCACCACCTCTTCGATGGGCATGGCCCCATCGGAGTAAAAAGACTTGGTGGGGAGGTTGCCGTAAAGAACCACGTCCCTGGGGACGAGGCGAGCGTCTTCCCAAAGCTTGCGCGAACTGCCCAGGCTGAGGATGACAGGATGCAGACGGTTGGCAAAGGCTTCGACCATGGGATCGATCAGTTCGCCGCAGTCGTGGAAGATCAGGTCGCAGCCGGCTTCGTCAAGTACGGCCTTGAGGCGCAGATTCGGCTCCATGACGAGGCGCTCGAAGAGGTTGGAGCCCGCCTTGATCTGACGAGGCGAGATGAACGCCGTGCAGGCGGTAGGCTCGCAGATCATGATGGCGCGTGCGCCATGCGCAATCTGGCTGCGTGCTGAACGCAGGACCGCGGCCTCTGAAACGCGCAGGCATTGCCACAACAGCTTTACTTCGTCCGAATCTTCGGGTTGAACGCCCGAGCCAGCCAGCGCCGTCGCGGTAATGGGGTCGGCCAGCAGGCGCGTAGTGAGCGAGAAGGGACCAATGGCCATACCGACGGGAATCAGATCTTGCTGAGTGGCGACATAGGCAAGCGCTTCATCGCGAGCGACACTGCCGGCGCAGAGAGCAACGGTCTGGTCCGCGCACAAGGTTGCGAGCTTTGATTCGTCAAGAAGTGCGGTAAAGTGAAAGCGCTCGGCATCCGTAACTGCGATTCCTGCCAATGCCAGCAGATCCATCTTTTCAAGGCGCAGGTCCATGAGGGGAATCGCAAGCGGAGTGCCCCAGCGCCGAGCCGAGCGCACAACCACGCGGCCAAGCGCCGCACCATTGTTGCGAACCTTCTCGGGCTCGCTCTCTTCGTTCATGACCAGGTCGGTGCCGACAGGCATACGCAACCCGCGTGCCGCAAGGTCAAGATAGAACTGACGATCCATCGGACTGCTTCCTCCCTACAACAGGCCCGGAGGGCAAGGCCTTGGCAGGCGGCCGGTTCTTCATGGCCGGGGTCGCGAATGTGAAATATTTCCGAACTGCCGCTTCACGCTACAGCGAGAAGGTTCTTAACGAGGCTTACAGCTCCGCTTGCGTTCTCGCTGTATCCATCCGCGCCAATCTCCTTCGCGTACTGACTGGTGACCGGGGCGCCGCCAATCAACACCTTCACCTTAGTACGCACGCCGGCGTTGGTAAGCGCGTCGATGGTCGTCTTCATGGCGGGCATGGTCACGGTCAGCAATGCAGACATGCAGACAATGTGCGGCTCGCGCTCTTTTACCGCGGCCACAAAGCTCTCTGGGGAGACATCGGCGCCGAGATCGATAACCTCGAAGCCGCTGCCTTCGAGCATGGAAGCAACGATATTCTTGCCGATATCGTGCAAATCGCCTTTGACCGTCCCGATAATCACACGCACCGCGAGCTTTTGCCCGGCGGCAACCAGGAGCGGACGGAGTATTTCCATCGCGCCTTTCATGGCGCGGCCAGCCAGCAACAGCTCGGGGACAAAGTATTCCTCGGCCTCGAACAACCGCCCGACTTCGTCCATTGCAGGAACCATGGTCTCGGAGATCAAATCCATGGGCAGAACGCCCGCATCAATTGCAGCCTGCGTGACGGCATGTGCTTTTTTCGCGTTGCCGTTAAGAATTGCATCATAAAGTTCAGGAGATTGCGCCATGTTTCTATACCTCTCAAAACTGCGTCGGGACTAAGAGCAGGCTCCCTGCAAACGCCGGGCCTGTGCGAAAGCTTGGCTTGAACGAACGGCGGCGAAGATCAGCAGGCTGAATACTGTTTCAGAGACAATGCTGTTGCGGAAGAACGGAAGGGCCGCGATATAGCTTTCCGCAAGGCCGCCCATTGTTTTTGGATACATGGCCCATGCAGCCCAGACCGCGAAGTTGCTGGCCAGGTAGAACGACACGGAAGCCGTGAGCGAAGCCGAAACTACGCGCAGATTCGATGCCGATTTCTTTAACACGCCCGCGCCAAGAATCATCACGGCAAGATACCAGATCCAGGTCACCGCATGATCGCTGGTTAGCGCATAGCCATAGGTGTGCGTAGTGAGAAATATATCGACGCCCATCAAAGCGAGCAACGGGATCGCAAACTCACGCCTGGGGCGGTATGCCCCAAAAAACAAAAGGCAAGTGAAGACCGGAATGAAGTTGTAAGGATGACTCACCGTGAGCCGCAGGATAGCTGCGACCAGGATAAGAACATACGGCAGGAAGATCGAATTACCGTTTGCGAGCCGTTTCATGAATACACCTCCCGATATGCCTTCTTCGAGCAAGAACTTCCGCGGGCCCATGAGTCCGCGCGTCTCAATGTCCCGCCGTGGCGGCCCTTAACAATGCCGCATCCACACTTCGGCTACATATATTTGCCAGTGTGGGATCGATTGTCCACGATATATCAAAACATTGCGAGGGCGCAAGCGCATTGACCACAGTAGTGGGTGATGGGAACACTCTCATTTTCTATCAATGTGAAGGAACGCCGCGGCTCTACCTGAGGTTCTTACGAGTATCTTTTGCGGCTTTGTCTGCGGCGCGCACCTCGGCATCGAGTCCGTTGGTTGGATCCTTGTGGAAGAACTTGCGCGAGATATCCGGCCAGAACTCCTGAAAGACAGAACCAAATGCGCCCTCGACGGTCACGACCATTCCGTTGCTGATGGTCTGCCCAGCACCGGATTCGCTGGAGGGATAGTAGTAATTCGAGAGCGCGCCGGAGATGATGTTGCCAGCAACGTTCGAGTAGTTAGGCTCCCACTTATGGGTGTTGTCGTGCTTGCAGATGAACGTGGCGGCGGCAGCATAGAGCACGCGGTGACTGAAGGTTCCGTGACCAAGACGGAAGTAGCGGGGGTCCTGGCGAAGCAAAGCAGGCAGGATGCCGTTGCCGATTATATTGCCGTCGAAGGCGTCAAGATAAGCGGCGCCGGACCGCTTTCCGTATCCCTCAATGCCCCAGCCGAAATCGCTATCCTCGTCCATTGCCTCGTGGTAGCCCGCCACCAGAAATGCCGCGCCGAAGGCGAAGGGGTCAGTGGTCGAATGAAAGGCCAGACTCATCTTCTGACGCGCGGTGAGGGAAACGGCATCGCTACGGTATGAGGTATTGAACGCGGGAACAATCCCCAACACGCGCTGATGCTCCTGTTCCTTGATCTGCTGGTCGGCTTTCTGGTGCTGGCTTGTTTGCGTGGAGGGTACTTGCCAACTGGAGCCCCCTTGAGACGCCGGGTGCGGTTGGGGAGCTTCAGGAAGTTCGACCGCGGCAGTTAGCACCGGGGCTGGTTGCTGTGAATGCAGGGGAGAGAGCATACCCAAAGAGGCAATGCTCGACAGAAATACCGCAGTGATTGGACCGAAACCAGGACGCATCAATTCACCAGGTGTGGAGTCGGCACCCAGTTGCGCGATTCACCCCGAAGGGAAGATCGGGCCGGGGACTGCCGCTGAGATAATTCGCCGTCAACGGAGTTTGTGCTTATGTGCGCGCTCCGGAGACTTCATGTCACTCAAAGTGCATGATTCTCATGGTTAGACGCATTTTCGGGAAGCGAAGACGAATAGTTTTTGATCAAGCTGTCCCGCCATCCGGTTGGAGCGCGGACGTGCTCTTGCAACTCTCTCTATTCAACGGCGAGGATGCTTCGGCGGTTTAAAGGAATAGTACCGCCTCACGCCGCGAAGTCAATGAACCCGCGCTGGGGGTCGGTGCTGACAAGCTTGACCGTCACGCGGTCGCCTACGTCCAGGCCCTTGCCTCCGCTCACGACCATTCCATCCACGTGCGGATTGAGCGTGCGGACGAAGGTGCCGTACTGGTTGACGCCGGTGACGATGGCCGGGAAACTCTGGCCTATGCGCGGATGCAGGACCACAGCCGCGATGCGTTTCTGCATCTCGCGCTCGACCTTGCGTGCGTTGTCTTCCATGAGGGTGCAGCGGGTGGCGATGGCGTTGAGGTCGTTCTCGGAGTAAGGCTGCGGCCCGTGCGCCAGAAGCGCCTTGAGCAAACGCTGCGTGACCACGTCCGGGAAGCGGCGGTTGGGGGCCGTGGAGTGCGTGTAGTCCTGAACAGCCAGGCCGAAGTGGCCAGGCGAAACCTCGTTGGGCTTTACCAGCACGTACTCTCCGGGGCCCATCAGCTTGATGACGGCGAGCGATAGATCGGGAAAATGGTCGGGGTCCTTCTGCTTCTGGGCCAGCAGGAAGTCGTTGAGGATCTTCGAATCGGGTTGCGCGGGCAGGGTCGTGCCCAGACCCTCGGCCAGCTCAACGATGCGATCCCAGCGCTTGGGGGTGCGCACGATGCGGCGAATACTGGCGACTCCAGCCTGCTCGAAAGTGCGGGCCATGACGCCGTTGGCCGCCACCATGAACTCCTCAATGAGCGATGTAGCGCGGTTCTTCTCGAGGCGCGCGATCTCGATTGCGTCCTTGGGCAGCATTACGGGGCGAGTCTCGATGGTTTCCAGATCGAGCGCTCCGTGCTGGAAGCGGCCATCGACCATGCGTTGCGCAGCCATGTCCTGGAGCTTGAGTTGCGCGGCCAGAGCGGTGTTGGCGGCCACTTTGGCTGGAGCCGGGCCTCTTGCTTCAAGCCATGCGCCAACGGCGTTATAGGCCAGTTGCGCGCGGTTATGCACCAGAGCGCGGTAGGCCTTGCCATTGGACACTGTGCCCGTCGCATCGACGGCAAACTCGATGACCACCGCCACACGGTCTTCATTTTCATTCAGTGAGGTAATGCCCTCGGAGAGTTCGATGGGCAGCATGGGGAAGACTTTGACGCCGGTGTAGACCGAAGTTGTCTCACTCTGGGCGTGGCCATCGATAATCGCGCCTTTGTGGACGCGGGCGTCAACATCAGCCACGCCTACGAGTACGCGAATATGGCCGTCCGGGAGTTGTTCAGCCCACTCAATCTGGTCGAGGTCTTTGGAGGTGTCGTTGTCGATCGAAGACCAGAGCAGGCTGCGCAGGTCCTGTGCACCAGGGACGGAAGGCGGCGCGGGATGGGCTTGAATTGCAGCCAGTTCCTTGTCGGTTCCCGCAGGGAACTCCGGCTGGAATCCGTGCTCGATCATGGTAGCGTGGGCGGCGGCGACAAGATTGAAATGGAACGGCTGGCTGGAAGACATCAGGAAAAAGGCTCCTTGGGTGTGACAAGCCAGCGTACCACTTCCGCGTGGGGAATTCTGCCGGACGAACGCGAGAGGGCGGCCGGAACCCGGCCGCCCTCGCTCATCGAAATTTGAACCTAAATCCTGATTATGGAGCCGTTGTGCCTGGAGCGATGACGTTGACGGTGAGGTAAACACTGTGACTCACGACGGCGTTATTCACATAGGCCGACCCGGTGATTTTGAGGGTAGCCACACCCAGAGGAGTGCCGTTTGCGATGAGCGCCGCATTACTTGTGCATCCGATGCCCGCACCCGCCAGGCCGGCAAGGAGCAAGAGCAGAATCAAGAAGCGCTGTGCGGAACGTCCGGACGATTCGAGGATCAGCTTACGAGCGCGGCGACCGAAGGGCAGCAGGAAGAATCCAAGCGCGGCCAGCGCCACGCCGCCCGCAGCGTGCGGCCAGCCGGACTTTGGCCCACCGCGGGCCACGATCGTACTGGAGGACGCTCCCGAGTTGAAGGTCTGGACCACGAAGGTGACCGTTGCGGTGGGCACCACCTGCTGTGGACTCGCCGTGCAGGTCATGTTGTCCTGGGATGGAACCGCGCACACGATCTGAACCAGATTATTGAACCCGCCCATGCCGGTGATCACGAACGATGCGGCACCCGCCCCCCCCTTTACAATGTTGAGGTTTGTGGGCGGATTGGTGGCCGCTGGAGTAATCGTGAAGTCCTCAATGGTGAGGGTGAGTAGGTTCGATGTGGCCGCGTCGTAGTAGAGGTCGCCCTCGTAGAAGGCGTAGACCGTGTCTTGACCGCCGGGCAGCGTTTGGATGGTAAGAGTGGCCGTTGACGTGTCACCCGGCACTACCGCGGTGAGCGCCGCCTGACCGATTACCGTGGTCCCGTAATAGAAGATGACCGTGCCGGTGGGGTTTTGCTCGCCGGTGGTGGCGGGCAAGGCGGCGGGCGTCACGGTGGCGGTAAGCACCACTGCCGCTCCGGGCTGAACGGTGGAGAAGTTCGAAGTAAGCACCACGTAGTCGGGCAGTGTGGTCGCGGCCAGAGGCAGCACGCTCGAGGCGCTTCCTACCCAGTTGCTATCACCCGAGTAGATTGCGGTGATGGTGTGGTCGATGTTGTCTTTCAGCGCGACGCCGGTGAGAGTCGCCGTGTTGGCGGTGACAGCTGCCTTGCCCAGCAGCGTCGACCCGCCGTCGTAGAAGCTTACAGTGCCGGTGATGGTGTAGAGGACGCCGGTGATCGAATTCGACGGAGCGATGGTTGCGGTAAGAGTCTCGTTGACCCCGGCGGTGAGGGAAGCCGGCGTGGCCGTAACCGTGGTTACGGTAGTGCCCTTGGACGCGACAATGGCGACCGTCGATGAATTTGAAGCCGTGTAGAAGACATCGCCGCTGTAGGTGCCGGCCAGAATATGCGCTCCCGCGGCAACCATGGGGATGGTGATGGTGGCGATGGAGGGCGCACCGGGCACCACAGTTCCGACACCTACGGTGGAGCCATCCTCCGTGATTGTGACGGTGCCTGTGGGCTGGGTTGCGGAGGGGCTCGACGAGGTGATGAAGGCCGTGACCAGCATGGACCCGCCCGCAGTGGGCGTGAGAGTGGACGGCGTGAGCGTGATTGCAGAGGGGCTCTTGGAGACGTTGAGGGAGACGGCCGGCGCGGTGGTGGTGCCATAGTAACTGTCGCCGCTGTAGGTAGCCTGCAGAATGTGGGTACCCGGCGTGATGGTGGTGGAGAGAAGCACGATGCTGGCGCTGGCCGGGTTGCCGGGCACGACTGCGACGATGCCGGCGCTGGCGCCATCGAGCAGGAAGGCTACGGTGCCCGTGGGCAGCGTTGCGCCAGGGCTGGTGGCGGTGATGGTGGCCGATACCGACAATGAACTGCCCCCGGCGGGTGTGGTGGTGGCCGGGGTAATCGTCATGGTGGTGGGGCTCTTGGGCACGGTGACGGCAATCGACGCGGCGGTGGAAGAGGCGTAGTAAGTGTCGCCGCTATAGAAGGCCGAAAGCGTGTGCGCCCCCGGAGAAAGCGCGGGGAGAGTGACGGTGGCCGTCGATGGAGAGCCCGCCGTTACCGACTGAATGCTGGTGGTGACTCCGTCCACGGTAAAGGTCACAGTTCCGGAAGGCAGTGTAGAACCGAAGGCGGACGGTGTAATGGTGGCCGTTACCGGCAGGGTTGCGCCAAGCGCGGGGGTGTTGGTGGCTGGAGTGATGAGCAGCGTGGTGGGAGTCTTGGCGATAGTGATGTTTACCGGCGGGGACACCGAACCGTTGTAGTTTGCGTCGCCGGCATAGGAGGCCTGCAAGGCGTGAATACCGCTGGTGGGCGCCGTGATGTTGATGCTCGCGGTGGTTCCGCCTGCCACGATTCCGTTGCCGACGGTGACGCCATCAAGCGTGAAGTTGACCGTTCCCGTGGGGACGGTGGTGCTGGAAACCGTTGAGGTGAGAGTCGCGGTGACCAGCAGGTTGCTCCCGCTGAGTGGAGTGACAGTAGCCGGAGTTACCGCCAGCGTGGTGGAGCCCTTGGACACGGAGATTGTCGCGCCCGGCGAAGTTACGCCGTTGTAGTTGCCATCGCCGCTGTAAATGGCCTGGATGGTATGAATTCCTATGGCCGGCGTGGCGATGGTGATGTTCGCGGAAGAGGGCGACCCCGCGACAACCAGCGTGGTTCCTATGGCTGCTCCGTCGAGCGTAAAGTTCACTGTCCCGGTTGGCGATGTGGAGCCGGTGGCGGCGCTGATGGAAGCCGATATTTGTAACGTGCTGCCAGCGACCGGAGTGGTGGTGGCCGGAGTAACGAGCACCGTAGGGGTACTCTTGTAGACGTTGAGCGTGATGGAGATTGCCGTCGAGGCCGAGTAAATCGTGTCGCCGCCGTAGGTAGCCTGCAGGATGTGCGACCCAGAAGATGACACGGTGAACGTAATGGTCGCGCTCGAAGGCGAACCCGAGATCAGAGTCCCGGTTCCTTGGGTCACACCGTCCAGCGTGAAGGTCACCGAGCCCGTGGGTAGGGTGGTGAGGGTTGCCGAAGGGTAGACGTTGGCCGTGACCTGCAACGCACTGCCCGCAGTGGGCGTGGTGGTGGCTGGAGTCACGGTGAGGGTGGTCGAGGTTTTGGAAACGGTGACGAGAACCGACGACGCGGTTGAGGCTGCGTAGGTGTTGTCGCCGCTGTAGGAGGCCTGCAGGGTATGGGTTCCTGCTGATGTCACCGTGAACGTGATGGTCGCGGTGGAGGGCGTACCCGAAGTGACGTTCTGCGCTCCCTGGATTGCGCCGTCGAGCGAGAAAGTCACGGTCCCGGTGGGCAGGGTAGAACCGTATGCAGTGGGCGTGATGGTGGCCGTGACCTGGAGCGGGCTGCCCGAGGCCGGCGTGGTGGTGGACGGAGCGACCACGAGAGTGGTGGCGGTCTTGGTGACGGTAATGTTGACTGCCGCAGATGTGGCACCGGCGTAGAAGGTGTCGCCGCTGTATGTGGCCGTCAGAAAGTGGGTTCCTGAAGCAGGCACCGTGATCGTCATGCTCGTAGTTGAGGGAGAACCTGACACCACGGACATGGTTCCTTGAGTGACCCCATCGAGCGAGTAGGTAATGGTTCCTGTGGGGAGCGCCGAGAGAGTGGATGCGAGGGTGAGAGTGGCCGCCACCGCGAGGGAACTGCCCGCCGCGGGCGTGGTGGTGGCCGGCGTAACGACCAGGGTGGTAACCACCTTGGAGATCGTGATGGACACGATGGGCGCGGTCGATCCAGTATAGTTTCCGTCGCCGCTATATACGGCTTGCAGAGTGTGGGTTCCGGCGGTCGGCGCGGTAATCGTCAAGGTCGCCGCGGTTCCCGAGACTACAACCGCCGTTCCCTGGGTTACGCCGTCCATTGAAAACGTCACTGTGCCGGTTGCGATGGCAGCGCCTGGGGACATTTCGCTGAGGTTAGCCGTTACCTGAAGTGGAGCGCCGGGGGCGGGGGTGCTTGTGGCTGGAACCAGAGCCAGCGTCGTGGGGCCTTTGGATACTGTGATGGTAACCGCAGGCGCCGTTGAACCTGCGTTGTTGGCATCGCCGCCGTAGGACCCCCCAACCGTGTGGTTTCCGGTGGCAGGCACGGTAATGGCGAGAGTCGCGGTGGAAGGGAGGCCGGGAACAAGCGTCGCGGTTCCCTGAGCTACCCCATCCAGGGTGAAGGTGAAGGTTCCGGTAGGCGCTGTCGCGCCGGTAGCGCCCGGACTAACCGTGGCGGTCAAGACCAGAGAATTGTTTGCAAAGGGCGTGGTGGTGGCGGGGGTGACAACCGATGTCGTCCCGCTCGTGGCTACGTTGACGGTAACCGGGGGCGAGGTGGACGCAGAGTAGTTGGTGTCGCCCGCGTAAGTGGCCTGCAGCGCATGGGAGTGAAGCGAACTGCTGGCAGGTATGAGGAGCGAAAGGGTTGCCGTGGTGGTGGGGCCTGTAGTGGATAGCAGTGCCGCTGTCGTGGGCAAGCCGTCAAGATTCAGCGTAATCAAACCGCTGGGCGGAGTGCTGCCAGCAACCGGGCTGCCCACGGTCAAAGTAACAATGACTGAGATAGTGGAGCCGGAGGCGGGGTTGTAATTGGAGGGCACAACCGCGAGGCTGGTTGTGCTGGCCTGGATGTTGACGTTGACAGGCGGCGTCGAAGTGCCAGTGCCGTATGTGTTGTCGCCGTTGTAAATGGCCACCATCTCATTGCCACCCGCGGCAAACACACCTTGGGTGGTAAGCGTTGCATTTCCGCCAGCATCAAGCGCCGAAGGCGCCGAAGAGACGGGCGTGCCGGTGGAATTATCAAAAAACGTCACCGTACCGGAGGGTGTTCCGTGGCCCGTAAGGGAGAGCACGGTGGAGGAAAGCGTAACCTGGGCCGACGGATTGTAGGTCGAGTTGGCTTGCAGGGGTGAAATCAATAGTGAGACGTGCACCGCGTCGGTGCCGATCTGCGGAGCGACCCCCCAGAGACCGACGAGCGCCTGGGCGTTAACCGTACCAAGCCCGGTGGCCAAATCGTAACCCGTGGCGGCTGTAAAGCCGATCTGTTCCGAAGCGTCGCATCCGGGGCTGCCTGCCACGCATCTGAGTTGCGCGCTACCTTGCCGCACATCGTTGAAGATGCCGCTGCGGCTGGTGAGTGCATACAGGTTGGGCGCGAGGTTACCCTGCGGACCATGCTTTTGAGCTACCAGCGCAGCGATGCCCGCAAAGAGCGCCGCTGCCGCTGAACTGCCGCCGCTGCGCACCAGCGTGCAATCGCTTGAAACCGCTGAACCGCTCAGGCAGAAGGCCAGCCCGCGATTCACTCCCGAATCGATGGCAGTGGGCAACGCCACGTCCGGCACCAGCCGGTTGTGGATGCCGATTGTCGGAACTCCCGAAGCTGGTTGCGCGGGCAGGGGCTGCCACGTTGGCGCTTCATACAAGGTGCTGCGGCCGCCACCGCTCGCATAATCCGGATCGGTCGAGGTGACCGGAGACCACGCTGCGAGTGCGGTGTTCCCTGCTGCCGGACCTGTGGCGTCAAAAGCCGCAACGCCAACGGCTGTGTTCCAGGGGGTGGAGGCTAGCGCATTGACGGCGTAACCGGTGCTGACCGGCGCATCGCTGCCCGCCAAATGGCAGGCGGAGGCGCCGCTGTCTCCGGCTGCGGCTACCACCGCGATGCCCTCCGCCGCCGCCTGGCTGTAGAGCGCTGAGTAATAGGCTTGGTGCGCCGCACTCATCCCCGCCTCGCAGGAGGAGTAGCCGACCGCCACAGTGTGCGCCAATGCCTGATCGACGATGGCCGCAAGCGACAGATCGAGTCCATCGGTGGCGGCTGTGGTGGCTGCGGGAACCAGGAGGATCTGGGCGCCGGGAGCCGCGGCTGCTGCCCAGGAAGCCGTTAGGGTTGCCTGTGCCTGATCGCCCGTCAACCCGGGGTCCGCGCCGTTCAAAGTGACCTTGAGCGGTATCGCGGGCAGGGCGAAGGCTGCACGGAAGGCGTCAACGTCCGCACTCGCGACATTGCTGCGCGTTGCAATGGCGATGGTCTCGCCAGCACCGGTTACGCCGGACGTCTGGAGTGTATCGAGATGGAGTAGCTGCGCGGCGAGTTGTGGTGTGAGGGCTTCAGCGGTTGCCAGCGAAGTTTGGGCAATCAGTTCGCCGGTCGTGGAAGAGACCGGCCGGGGAGCGGTGAGCGCCGGAGTTGAAACGGCTCCGTCCAGCGAAATGAGCCCATAGATTAACGGCTTGAGTGCGGCGGGAACCGAGACCCCGCCGGCCAGCACAGGGCGGGGCCCGGCTGCTGTGGCTACTAAATGAATCTGCGTCTGAAAAGTCTGCTCGACCTGGGAAACTGTCCCGGAAAACTCGATCCAGCCGCGGCTGGCGGGCAAGGGAGCTACCTTGAGGCCCCGGCTCTGCAACCATGCCGCGACTGCCGTAACATCGGTGGCCGAGTTGGCGTAAGAGTCGGCAAAGGCGGCCGGGGTAAGCCAGTGATGATATGCCGGTGAAGCTGGATTCTCGAGGTCTTTCAACTGCCCGGTGAGTGCCTGCTGCTGGGCTGCGGAGGGCGCGAGCAGCAGCAGCATACGCTCAAGGAGCTCAGCGGGAGGAGCTTCACCCTGATCTAAAGCCGCGCGGATCAGGGGGGAGATGCTGTTTGGAACAGCCACCGCGGAGGTGCTACGCCAATCTCCATCGAGGCGCGATACCGTGGCCAAAGAGGGCGAGTTTTGGCCCGTGGGGTGGTTAGCCGGGGTCCCGACGGACAGGTCTTTTTCCATGGGGTGGTTAGCCGGGGTCTGCGCGACGACAGCTCCGAGGCTGGCCAGGAGAAGAATTGCAAGCGGCAGACCGAAGCTTCGTTTCTGTGCCATGTTCCTCTTTAGTATTGGAAGCCCGAGAGTATTGCGCATTGTTCCTTACGGACGAAAAGGGCAACGCCCAATCTCCCACTACGGAAGTATCTTTATGCCCTGTGCCATTTAGGCAGAGGGCCTGCGCATTCGGTGTGCTTCGGCTTGATTGTATAGCGGTTGAGCGTGGTCAGATAGCAGATTATTTATAGGACAGGACTTGCCGAGTTAACTGGAATGTAAAGGCCCCGGCGGAATATTGAAGCCGCCGGGGCCTTGGGACGCAGTTTGGTTCTCTGCTAAAGACCCAGGTCGGATAGCACCTTGGGCTTTGCTTCTTCAACAGCGAGCAGGTTATGGCAGTTGGCGCAATCCTGTGTAATGGCTTTTCCACCCTTGGCCACGTGATCGCCATCATGGCAGCGGAAGCAACCCGGATAGCTCATGTGCCCGATGTTGTTGGGGTGGGTTCCCCAAGTGACTTTCATGTCTGGGAAAACGTTCTGAGTGTAGATCGTCGTCAGTTGTTCTCCGGCTGTTTTCACAAGCGCTGCCTTTGTCTGCAACACCTCGGGATGCTGCGCCTGGTAGAAGGCCGCAAGCTGCGCAGGGATCTTGACGCGCGCTTCATCCTGACTGGCATAGGTGGTCTTGAGGAGTTCCAGACCCTCCTTGTGGACCCAGGGCAGATCGGCACTGATGGCGCCATCGGCCATGGAGCGGTTGAGTGCGTCTTCCGGAGTCTGGAAGGTGTGCGAGGCGCGGTTGTGGCAATCGATGCAATCCATCGTGCGGCGCTCACCCTGGGGTATTGCTCCGTTCAGAGCGGAAGCGGCAAAGACGGTTTCGGTGCCGTCGGGATTCTGCCTCTGCACCCAGGGAATATTGCCGCGGGTTGGGTCGGCGGCGATGTATTCCATGTGATTGAGGTGAACTCCGTGAATGCCGGTCAGATGGGAAAGCGAATCTTCGCCGCCCAGGTGCAATACCAGCACAGTTTGCGCTTCAGTGTTCTTTTCATCGTCGGCGAACGATGACTTGACCAGCAACTTTTCCCCAACGAACTTGGCCGGCGTATGGCAGCCTTCGCAGATGACCCGCGCCGGACGCAGACTTGTGACTGGCGACGGAATGGGCGTGGGATAGCGATCGAAGGAGACTTCGAGGAGTTGCTTGGTTCCGTTCACCTTGGCGCTGAAATACGCTTGAGCGCCCGAGCCGATGTGGCACTCCACGCAGGCAACATGGGAGTGTGCGGAGATCTTGTAGGCCGCGTACTCGGGATGCATGACATGGCAGGACTGGCCGCAGAACTGGGGCGAATCCATGTAGGCGGCACCGCGATAGCTTGCCATGGCGACAACCAGCAGATTGACGATAGTGGCCAGCAGCACAATATCCAGGCCGTGGCGAAACATCCTGTCGTTGAGATCGATCTTGGGATACTGGGCGGGAATCTGCCCGGCTTTCTGGAGCTTTCTGTGGCGTATGAACACGCCCACGGGAATCAGCGCCAGTCCGGCGATAAACAATCCCGGCAGAAGCAGGAAGAAGATGATGCCTACGTAAGGATTCTCATTGAACCGGCCGAACAACTCGACCAGCCAATAGCCGATCATGGTCACGCCGGAGGCGCTGGTTATGGCTCCGCCGGCGAGACTGATGGGATTGTTGCCGAAAAACAGCGCCGGGCGCACCCAGCCTTCACGAAATTTTTGAAGCAATGGCACCTTTCCCTCCCCACTCAAATGGATGGCCCGCCAAAGCGGCGGGCCGATTGCACTTCCCGTTGATTGTACTTCCTATTTCAGGGTGCGGAAAAACGTAACCGCAGCCGTGATCTGCGCGTCGGTCAGCTTGCCCGCGAACGGCTTCATCTTGCCTTTGCCGTTCTTGACGGCGGCGCTCATGTCGGCCGCGCTCACTGTCTTGTAGGACGGGTCCGAGGCAGGCTTGACGCCCATCATCTTGGCAATTCCTGGGTTAGGCGTGCCGGTGGCGCCGTGGCAGCTCTGGCAGTTGGCCTTGTAGATTGCATCGCCGGATTCGGCGAAGCTCATGGCGCCGGTCAGAAGAACAACCGCCGCAAACGCAGCCGCGGAACGGATCATCTTTGTCATTGCGAATCTCCTTCTTTCTTTGCCGGTTTGCGCTGGCGGCGCCTGCCGGATGAAAACTTCTTTCGCTCCCGGCTAATTGCTCTGCTGCTGGCCCTGGAGCAACTTCCAACATAACAATACGAACACCATTCCGCGCAAAAAGGCGCGGCTCCCTTTCTTCAACTCAGGAACTGTGCCTTTTATCTTTTACTTAGTGAAGCTGCGGAAATAGGTCACGGAGTCTGTGATCTGGGCATCGGTGAGCTTGTCCTTGAACGCCGGCATCTTGCCCATTCCGTTCTTTGTGGAGGCGATCATCTTTGCCGCGGTGGAACTCTTGACCGCTGGATCGGTGACCGGCTTGACGCCCATCGCCTTGGCCATGGCCGGGCTTGGAATGCCGGCAGCGCCGTGGCAGCTCTGGCACTTTGTCTTGTAAGTCGCTTCCCCAGCGGACTGGGCGAAGCTCATAGCGCCAGCCAGCATGAATACCGCGGCCGATGCCAGTATGAACCGAATTGACTTATTCATGTAAAACTCCTGAATTTCATTGCCGACTCTTCCTTCCCGTACGGGCATGGAAATAGCCGTAGATCTCTTGCCGCCTTGCGTTCAGACGCCCATCCAGTTGCCGGTCAAGCGCTGCTGAGCAGGGTGGAGCGTAAAAAGGGGTGGACCGGGGAAATTCCCGATCCCGGTCCACCCCCGTAATTGTCAGCCTTGACGGCGTTTCCGTCAAAACTCGTAGTGAAAGCCTAGTGAGATGTTGTTGGCGTGGAAGTCGCGTGGCGCGGTCATACCGGCGGGCGAGGAGTTCATGCCAGTTGAAACCGTCATGGATGCGCATGGCACGATGCTCGAAGCCAGATTTGGGTTACCAACGCCATCCAGGGTGCAATACTTCGCGCCCGAGGGTCCGCCTTCGACGTAGCCGAAGTAGTTGTACTCAACCTTCCAGGTCAGGGCCGGAGTGGCCTTCCAACTGGCGTTGAAGTACGGAGTTTGGTACCTGGAGGCCAGCGCGCCGTTCACGTCGCGGGCATCGAGGAAGAACTGGCTGCCGGCAACCGAGTTGATGCGGTAGCCTGCACCGGCCGTCACCTTGTTGTTGGGGTTGACCAAAACGCCGAACGAACCGTGCTGCGTGGGAGCGTCCGCGTACATGCGAGCCCACCAGTTACTCGGGGCAGCCGTGGCGCTTGCCCTGCAGAGCAGCGGAGCGCCGTTGGCGTCCACCGAAGCCGCGGCCGCAAAGTACGGGCTGATGCTGGTTGCAGTATTTGCCGTGCCGACTACCATGCCGCTGTCCTGGGCTGTATAGCAGGTGTTGGTAGCCGTGTAGGTGTCGGTGTAGGCGTAGTCAAAGTCAAACGAGATATACTCGCTGGGCGTCAGCACGCCGCTGATGGCCGCCGTGCGGGTGTAATCCACATGGTTCAGCTGGCCGTAGTACACGACGGTGCCCGCCGCGATGTCGGCTCCGCTGGTGAACGTGTTGTTGTGCTTTTCCACGTCGGTGTAGGCAGCCGTGATGGTGGCCCACTTCTCCGGGCGGAACTTGGTGTGCACCCGGTACCGGCGCGTCTGGCGCGGCGTTGCCGTGGTGTACGCGTTGTCGTTGTAGGCGGCTTCCACCGTGCCGTTGATGTCCCAGTTGGCATTCACGCGATAGGCTGCGTTGAAGATGCCCGCCTGTTCGGTGATCGCGGTCTTGTCACGCTCCGGGTCATTCGAACTGGTGATGGCATAGCCCTGCACGAAGGAGGCGTTGTGGGCAATGTTCTTGTTGCCGTAGCGATAGCTGAGCGCGAAGTTGGCATTCGGCGTGGCAAGCCAGCTGGCGGTCATGGTGTTGGTTAACTGCTCGGAGCCAAAATAGGACTGCGTGGTGCCGAGGTAGGTGCCGGCCACCACGCCGCTGGTGAGCGAAGCGCCTGCGACTGTGGTGACTGTGGTGAAGGGCCCCGCGTAGTTGATGGACTCAGAGGTAGCGGGGCTGGTGGGTGTGCTCACCTTGGTGTAGCTGGGATAGGTGATGGAGCCTGGCTGGGCGCTGGCCATCAGGCTGGCCTGGTCGGACAGGATGAATTTCGGCGTAACCTGCCACGTGATACCCAGATCGGCATTGTAGACTTTACGCTTGCCGCTGCCGGAGGCGCCAAAGTACTCAGTGCGGAGAGCGCCGTTCAGGCCAGATCCACTCTCAAAGTAGTTGGGCATCTTCACGGTCGACACGCTATAGCTGCCCTGGCCATTAATGCTGAGGTTCTTGATGCTGGTGGACTGGAAGCGCAGCGTCTCGGTGGGCAGCGTCATGCGCGTCGGGTTGGTGCGCGTATAGCTAGTCAGCACGGCGCAGGTCGGGTCGATGATGGGCAAGCCGCCATTGGACGAGGCCGTGAAGATCTGGCCCGCCACGGCGAGGCTGTTGCAAGCCGAATAGGAGGTGGTTACACCGGCAGCGTTAACAACTGGATCCGCACTGTAAGGCTTAAAGGCGGTGGCCACACTATTAACTGTTCCCGCACCGTTGCTCACCAGATCCCAGTTGCCAAGGTAGACCGGCGTTCCGTCGGCTTCCTGTGCCAGGAATCCATTCGGATCGAGCGTAAAGTAGCTGTTCTCCTTGTTGTGGAGAATGATCTGCTCGTAGGTGACGAGTGTGCCGTTCACCGGCTTCCAGTCAATGGCCGCGGTGAACTCGTCGGTCGAGTGGCGCTGCATCTGCTGGAACAGGGCGCTGTACTTCATGATGCCGGCCGAGCGGGAAGGCAGCAGAGAGGAGCCCTGCATGACGTTCTGCGCATAGCCGAAGCGGAAGCCAACCTTCGAGACCGGGAAGAGCCTCAACTCTGTATCCAGCATGCGGCGAACCGAGTTGGTCATCGACGAGGAGTGCTGTACCTGCGGCCAGGCGAAGCTGCCCGTTGGGGTCGACGCGGGACCAATTGGCACATTGATGCCCTTGGGGTTGTTCGGGTTTCCGAGCAGATCGTAGTCAAAATACTGGCGGTTGCGGCGGAAGGTGCCCGTGAACTCCCAGTCCTTGCCCTTCTCGGCCGTGAGCTTGACGAAGTTGTACGGATCGCCGCCAAAGCCCGAACCCCTCGCGCTCATATTGTCCACAAGCGCGTGCTTGTTGGTGGCAAGTTTGTGCAGTTCGATGGTCTCGCCGCTGACGCGCGGACCGGACTGCAGGTTAACGAGGGTGTCGTACATCGCGCCGGAGCCAACCTTGTTGGCCACGCGACCGCCCGCGTCCACCGAATGGCGCGCAGAGTAGCCATCGGGTGTGGTCATCTTCGAGGAATTCACCGCTGGCTCCTGCGCCAGGGCGACGCACGCTGCCATCGGCAAGGCGATGACCAGCCCCGCGGCCATAAGGCTCATGCGGGTTGACCGTGCATGTAGGTACGATTTGAAAAAGCCTGTATTCATAAAAAGCCTCACTTCGTAGCGTCTCGTGTCGTGTCTGAAACTAGTTGACGGCTGTCCCGCTCTGCGCCGGACTTGTGTTCCGGGGCAGGCGGGACGCCGGCTAACGCTTCAGGTATCGATCCAGGTTCGTGCCGTGCACCATCGTGTGGCAGTCAATGCAGGGTGTCACGTCGTTCGAGCCAGCCGCGTTCAGGTTGTGCATTGAACCTGCAACCACCGACGAGTGGCATTCCTTGCAAAGTGCATTCACGTTCGGCGCGTTCAGCAGCCGGGCGTTTTGCGAGCCGTGCGGCGTGTGGCAAGCCAGGCAGCCCTCACCCTTGACCGGAGCATGTTCGAAGATGAACGGACCACGCTTATCCATGTGGCACTTGGTGCAGATTGCGTTCTGATCGGCAGTTGACTTGAGGTTGCTGTTCCCGAAGGTGCCGTGCACATCATGGCAGTCGCCGCACTTGACCGCGCCCTCGTTCACCTTGTGGTGGAAGGGCATTGAGAAGGCCGGCTTGACGTCGTTGTGACACTGGAAGCAGAGAGTGGGCTCTGCGGCTTTCAGCAACTTTTCGTCCTTGCTGGCATGGACGCTGTGGCAGGCGATGCAGCTCACATTCGCCCTGGCGTGCGGCGAGCGGTCGAAGTTGGGATGCGCGCCCGAATGGCAACTCTGGCACTTGGCATCCACTTCCTTGGCTGAGGCCTTGCCGGGATTGAAGATCTTGGTGACGTCGCCGCCGCCGTCCACGTGGGCCTTGCCGGCGCCGTGGCAGTTTTCGCAGGTGGCCCCGTTGCTCCCGTGCATCTCGGCCATCTTCGTGTGCGGGTTGTCGGCGAATTTCTTGGCTACCGCTTCATGGCAGGTTGCACAGGTGTCCGAGCCCACAAAGTCCCCCGCAACGGCAGCCTTGGTATCGGTGTTGGCCGGTTTAGCCTTTGCAGGCGGAGCAGCCAGCGCGGTAGCGCACAGGATCGCTGCGCCCAGCGTCAACATCAAACAAGCTCGCAGTCCCGGGATATTTCCCGAAGCCGCACTGAATGGAAATCTTGTTACTGGCCTATCTTTATGCATGAAAAATACCGCCTTGGCTGCTCTCATTGCGCCCCTCGAAGACAACTTTACCAGCGATTCTGATACTGACCGGGACATATTCCTTTCGGAATTGCCGGACCTGCATCAGATTTGCTGGGCCTTGCTGTCGGGAAGCTGCGCTTTGTGCGGAGCATCACTACTTGCGGTGAAGATTACGGTCTTGTCATGGTGTCCTGCGGTGATGTCCATCACACACCATAAACGCAATAGTTTCAGTTTCAATTTCCTGTCCACGGGTGATATGGCCTGTCAGGGACCCAAGTTTCCAGTTCGGCCGGAATGGACTCTCCTCTGCTTCTAAATCACAGTTCAGCCCCTTTCCCGTTTTGGGCATAGTACCCAGGAGTTTCAAACGTTTTTTTCCCGACCCTATGTCTTTAGAGGGCGGCATAGGGCGGAATTAAATCTTGGCCCTGTGGAAATCTCTTGAAGCTCAGGGTCTTGCCAACGAGCGAAGGTGGTGGTTCTGTGCGCGTTGACCGGGATAGACGTGAGCCCCATCACATCATCTACCTTCACTGCTGCGGCAAACTCAGGTTAGAGAAAAGCCTCTTTCCCGGGATGCCCAGGGCGTTTTCACCTCGACTGCAACGCTTGCGGAGACGCGGGAGTTCAGAAACGGGATGAGATTAATGGGCTTGATGGACGATAGACGGGGCAAGACCATGGCGAATTCGCAAGTAGTGGCAGAAATACAGACGCGGCAAAGGCACATGACCCGGCAGGTTCCGGCAGGGTGTGCGGCCTGTTCCAACCGTCGTCCCGGGTGGTTTTGCTCACTCGGCAGTGCAGTGCTGGCCGATCTTGAACTGGCCACCAGCACCATATCTCTCCCCTCCCAAGCCTCACTTTTTACCCAGGGTGAAGACGCCCGCTGCCTTTATCTAATATGTAGCGGCTATCTAAAGCTCACCACTGGCCGCATGGACGACCGGCAGATGATCGTGCGTGTTGCCGGACCGGGGTCCATGCTGGGCCTGTACGCGGTTCTGTCCCACGGGCTCTACGAAGTCTCCGCGGAGTCTTTGACTACCGCCCAGTTGCGCCCGGTTGAGCGGGACAGGTTCCTGAGCTTCCTGCGCAGCCATAAAGAAGCGCAAATGCGCGCTGTCCAGTGCATCTGCCAGGAATACCGGTTCGCATTGCAGGACGCCTGCCGCATCGCGCTCTCTGAGACTGTGGCCGCCCGCCTGGGAAGGCTGCTGCTGGAGTTGGCGCATCAGATTGGGGAGCATCTCAACGGCGGCGAGTTCCGCTTTCCGCTGCTGCTTACCCACGAAGAGATGGCTTCCATGACCTGCACCACGCGGGAGACCGTCACCCGCACGCTCGGCCAGTTCCGCAAGGAAGGCTGGATCTCGATTGAAGACTCTCTGGTGACGATCCATCACCCGGACCGGTTGCAGGCGCTGCTCTAGGTTCCGGCTTTTCCCTGCCCCGCATTCACGGAACAGCGACTTTGCGGCGGTATCATGTTAGGTGGGAGTACATGCTGCCCATGATTCGATTTTCGGTCTATCCGTCTGTTTTTTTCCTCACTTGTTGCTTTGCAATCGCCCAGAATCCAGATCCTGCAGCGTCCGCGGGCCCGGCCGCTGCCAAGCCTGCGGTGACCTCTGCGGAAAGCCCCGAGATCGGCCAGTTTCAAAAGATAGAGGACACCTGGTCCAGCGCCGTCAACCAGCGCGACCAGTACAGCCTTGAGCTGGTGCTGTCTCCCCTGTTTGTGGATGTTTCGGCAACTGGCGACATTACCACGCGCAATCAGCAACTTGTTCAGGTAATGACTGGAGAAGACAAGACGCTGTACATCACCCAGCGGGTGGTGACGGTGCGCATGCTGGGCGACATTGCGGTTGCCAACGGCACTTACACGCTGCACCACAGGGTGAATTCCTCTCAGGTGGACGAAAAGGGCGTCTTTACCCACGTTTTCGAGCGCCTCCACGGCGGCTGGGTGTGCGTCAACTCCCAGCGCACCGCGCTGCGGGAGGAATCGAACGCCAAGGGCAAGAAGCAGTCCAACGCTGAAATGCCATTCCACATTCCGTTGTTCGGGAAGAGCGACAAGAGCAATCAGTAACGCCACCCTGTCCGGCTACCGGGGATCTTCCGGCCTTTGTCGAGTCGACTTGTGTGCGCCGCCTACAGTAACGATTCCGACTGGTTGAGTCTGCATGAGGCGTGACCGCACGCCTTTTCGTAGACTCGCCCTCGACGTATGCCGCATCCCCTGGAGCTAGACCGGCTGAAGGGCGTGGACTGACCCTTGGTAGTTGATCGTCTTCTGTTGGCCCATAATCCCCTCGCATTCAAGTACTTCCCCCGGACTGCCGATGAAGCACCAAGGAAAGTCCGGCACCACGGTCATCTAGTGAGCAGGCCACTGCGGGGACGGAGGGCAGGTATCCATCATGAAGCATTCATCGCTCGGCTTGCGCCTGGTTGTCTCTACGCTGATTCTGGTCCTTTTCGCTTGCATGGCATTTGGCGCCTTTACGTGGTTCTACTTCTCCGCTCGAACACATAGCGAGGCCGCCGGGGAAGCGAGCCGCCAATCGTCTGCGGCAATTGGCCGCATCGAGACCATTGACCAGCTCACCCGTGCGCAGGTCGCGAGTTCAATGCACATTCTCGAGGAGCTGGGCAGGCTCAAGGGAGTGCCCTCTCTGAAGGGCACGGCCGTGGTCTCCGGCGAGACTGTTCCCAATCTCTATCTCGGAACTGAATCCCAGATACTGAACTATGCCGTGGTGGACCATGTGAAAAGCCTGGCAGAGGGCACCGCCACCCTTTTTGTCTGGGACGGAAGCAGTTTCACGCGCGTTAGCACTAACGTGCTGAAGGCCGACGGATCTCGCGCCGTGGGTACCCCGCTCGACCCAAAGGGCAAGGCCTTTGCGGCTCTTAGGCAGGGAAGGCCGTTCAGTGGCGTGGTAAACATTCTTGGCGCACCGTACATCACCAGTTATGCGCCGATGATGGATGGCGCCGGAAAGATAGTGGGGGCCTGGTTTACCGGATACAGGCTGGATTCGGTGGCTGCTCTCGGCAAGACCATCGAGGATGCCACCATCCTCGATCATGGCTTTGTTGCTTTCATCGAGCCCTCTGGAAAGCTGGCCTTTCACGGCGACAAGGTCTCTGAAGCTGAGGTGGAAAGGTTGCGCAATAACCCACGCGGCTGGACCGTGCATGAGGAGCTCTTTCCCAGCTGGGGTTACACGGTTCTGACCGCCTACCCTGATTCCGACGTCAACTTGCGACTGGTGAAGACCTTGCTGGTATTGGGCCTGGAAACCGTCGTTCTGGTTGGTCTGATCATTTTGCTCCAGTTCATTCTGCTGAACCGGCTCGCTATTCTCCCTTTGCGCGATCTTACTGGCCGGTTGGACAATGCCGACCTGAATACGCTACTGGAAGCCAGCCGAAAAGACGAGGTTGGCGCTCTGGCTGCAAGTTTCAACAGGTTTGTGCTTCGAATGCGAAAAACCCTGCTTGAAGTTCGAGACGGTTCGGCGGCGACAACAGCCAAATCAAACGAGATTCGTGGGATAGCTGCCGAAGCGGTGGCCCGCCTGGCCGATCAGCAACTCGGCGCGGAGCAAGCATCCGCCGCGGCGACACAACTGTCACGCGACATTGTCAGCAATGCAAGCCACACCGACGACGCCTCTGAACATGCAAGGGCCGCGGCAGATGCCGCGCGACAGGGAAACATCCTGGTAGCATCCGCGGTCTCGATGATTCGTGGGCTCGCAGAGGAAACGCAGCACAGCGCCGACAGTGTGGCCACCTTGAACGAGCGCGCCCGGCAAATCGGTTCGATCGTAGGGGTCATAAACGAGATTGCCTCTTCGACAAACCTGCTGGCACTAAATGCTTCAATCGAAGCGGCCCGGGCGGGAGAACACGGGCGCGGGTTTGCCGTGGTTGCAGGGGAAGTGCGACGACTGGCCGAGCGCACCACCCAGGCCACACATCAAGTGACGTCACTCGTGAGTGGTATCGCGGAAGAGACGGCGCAGGCAGCCAGCAGCATCCTCGCCGCACACACGCGCGCGGCTGAAGGCGCCGAAACGATCTCTGGACTGAGCAGCACCTTTGAACATATTGCTGCGTTGGTGATTGAAGTGGACGGGCGCGTGGACCAGATTGCCCAAGCCGCCCGCGATGAGGCGGCGGCGGCCAACGGCGTTAGCGACACCATATCTCAAGTTGCGTCGAGCGCGCAGCAAAGCGCTGCGAGCTCTGAACAGGTGGTTGCGGCCGCAGGCGAATTGCTGGGCACTGCCAACTCCATCGAGTCACTGGTCAAGCAGTTTCAACTCCGGACCATTCCAGAAGACAGATTGGATTAAGCAATTGCCGGGAACCAGAAAGGCGCTGTGTAACACGATGGCTTGGGCGGCAAACCTTAGTTTGCCGCGCGCCGGGAACCCTGCACCCGGATTGACACATGAACCAGGCTCAACGCCGCCGGCGTTACGCCGGGAATCCGGCTGGCCTGGCCAATCGTAATGGGGCGCACCCGTTCCAGCGTCTCGCGCATCTCCCGCGACAGGCCGCTGATCGAGCTGTAATCCATCCACTCCGGAATCGCTACAGCCTCGGCAGCCTTCAGCTTCGCGATCGACTTCTTCTGCTGATCGAGGTAGCCGGCAAACTTGATCTCGGTCTCGACAGCGCGTACCTCATTGCGTATTACGCTGGGCAAACGAGTTTCCTGCTTTCCGCTCGGATCTGGATTGCTCGCCAGTGCGGCCGTCAACTCAGCCAGCAGGGGTTCCTGAACCAGGCCCTCATACATCGCCCCAAGCACCGGCTCGATGGTTACCTCGGGCCGCTTCAGCAGTTGCGCCCAGGTCAGTCCGGCAGTTGCCGTCTGCGCACCGAACCCAGCAGCCTGCAGTCGCTCGGCACTCAATTTGCCCGTGGTCAAAAGCCGCTCCAGAACCGCCATGCGCGCCTGTTTTCGCTCGTACTCCGCCCAGGCCTCATCGCCGATGAGCCCCAGCTTTCGGCCGTAGGGCGTTAAGCGACGATCGGCGTTGTCGATGCGCAGATGGAGCCGGAACTCGGCCCGTGACGTGAACATGCGGTAAGGTTCGTTGGTGCCCTTCGAAATCAGGTCGTCAATCAGAATGCCCGTGTAGCCCTCGCTCCGATCCATCGTGAACGGCGGCTCGCCCTTCAGGTATAAGGCCGCGTTGATCCCCGCCATAATGCCTTGGCAGGCCGCCTCCTCATAGCCGCTGGTCCCATTGATCTGCCCGGCCAGATAGAGGCCTTCCATGCTCTTCACGCGCAAGGTGCGGTCCAGTTCAGTCGCGTCCACACTGTCGTATTCAATGGCATAGCCGGGGCGCAGCATCTCGGCCTGATCGAGGCCAGGGATGGAGTGCACAATCTGCCACTGCACCTCCATGGGCAGCGACGTGGACATGCCGTTCACGTACACCTCATGGGTGTTCAGGCCCTCGGGCTCCAGGAAAAACTGGTGCTGCGTTTTGTCTGGGAATTTGACGATCTTGTCTTCGATAGACGGGCAATAGCGTGGGCCGATGCCTTCGATCCGCCCCGAGTACATGGCTGAGCGATGCACGTTTTCGCGGATGATGCGCAGTGTCTCCGGCGTGGTGAAGGCGATGTGGCAGCTTATCTGCGGCTGCACAATCTTCTTTGTTCTGAAGCTGAATGGCGTGGGGTCCGCGTCGCCTGGCTGTTCCTCGAAAGCGTCCCAGTGAATGGTGCGTCCATCCAGTCGGGGCGGCGTTCCTGTCTTCAGCCTGCATGTCCTGAGCCCCAGTGCCCGAAGCGCTTCGCCCAACAGGACAGAGGCCGGCTCGCCGCTGCGCCCCGCAGGATATTTCTCTTCGCCGCAGTGGATCAGCCCGTTGAGAAAAGTGCCGGTAGTGATGATGGTTGCCCCGGCCAGCAGCCTGCGACCATCGCGCAGCTTAAGCCCCAATACCCGGCGACGCCCGCTATCCCCGGTTCCCTCTTCGATTACCAGGTCTACGACCTCGGCCTGGCGAATGTGCAGGTCCGATTGGCCTTCAAGAACCTCGCGCATCTTTACGCGGTAAAGTTGCTTGTCGCACTGCGCACGGGGACTCCACACCGCCGGGCCGCGCGATGTGTTGAGCAGCCGGAACTGGATGCCCACAGCGTCGGCCACCTCGCCCATGATGCCGCCCAGAGCGTCTACCTCGCGCACCAGGTGTCCCTTGGCCACGCCGCCGACGGCCGGATTGCAGCTCATCTGCGCGATCAGGTCCATGTTCATGGTGATGAGCGCGGTTTTGAGCCCCATGCGCGCCGCGGCCATCGCAGCCTCGCAGCCAGCGTGCCCAGCGCCTACAACGACCACGTCATATTGTTCGGTAAATGCCATCCATATCTATTCTACGGATTCTGTAATTGCGGTGGAGATCAGGTCGCAGATTGAACGGTGCGGTGGGTTTTGGGTTCCCTGCCCTTTAGGCCGAGCGAAGTTCCAGCAGAATGGCCGCACCGCGAGGCTCGAGATTAATGGCCGAGGCGCGTCCGTTGTTGTCGCGCAGAATCGTAGCGCATAGGCTCAGGCCGAGACCAACTGTTTCCCCGCCGGCCTGCGCGGGGACGAATGGGTCGAAGGCACGCTCGGGATAGGGGAAGCCCTGGCCCGTGTGGGCCACTAGAATCTGCACCACGCCTCCCTCGCTTGTGGCCTCAAGACGGATAGTCTTCGGCTCGTCCAGGGCTGGAGCCTGCCCCTGATTCTCAACCGCCGCCATCGCATACTGCAAGCAGTGCAGAACTGCCTGGCGCAACTGCTGGGCGCTGCACATGACCCTGGGGAGGGATGGCGCGACGCTGAGCCTGAATTCTATCGAGCGCTGCAGAAAATCGGAACTGTGAAGCTGCTCCATATCGGCCAGCAACTCCACCACCGAGACGGCGGTTAGTTGGTCGCCTTGAGGCCGCGAGACGCGCGACAGGCTCTCCAAAGTGGACCTCATGCGCCGTGCCTCGGTCAGGATTGACTCAACACCCTTGCGCCCATAGTCGTCGAGCGAGGTCGTCCCTTCCAGCAGGGAGGCGTAGCCCAGAATCACCGTTAAGGGATTGTTTAACTGTTGGGTCACGTTGCTGGCCAGCTGACCCAGGCCGGCAAATTTTTCTGAGTCAATGAGCTTTTCAAACATCCTGGTCTGGCCACGTGTGGCCTGCAGACGCGCGGTCAACATCTCGATGGGAAGCAGATCGTCGGCGCGCAGCGAGTCTCCAAACGACCCCTGGGAACCGCCCTTTTTAGAGCGCATTCCGGCCAGTAACAGAACGCCTTCAGTGGCAGAGCGCCCAATCATGGGCACGGCCAGGGCCGAGGTGAATCGCAGCCGCTTCAGGTCGTCACCAGGGCCTAGCCATGGTGTGAGGTCGAGACTCATCGTCTGACTGTGCTCCACGGCAGCACGAGCGGAGCCGGGCGCGAGGAAGTTTGCTGCCGGAATCCGTGCGCCCACCTCATTGAGGGCCGCGGCAGTGGCCGCATCCAGTCCAGCCGATCCCGCCAAGCGATAACGGCCCCCGCTCTCCAGAAGAAGTGCGGCCTGTGCAAATCGGCTGTTGGCCACCACGATCTCGCAAATGTCGCTGCCTTGGCGGTCGAAGTCCTCCACCCGACGCCGGGCGAGGATGATATTTGTGTAGGCTTCAAGCTCCCGCCGCGCTCTGTGTTCGCGCTCCCGGGCAGACTTGTTTATGTTCAGCTCATCTTCCAGGGTCAGCAGAATCATGCCCATGGCCGCAACCACCTTGCCGAGCACGATGACGTGGATCAGCTGGAGGTCGAGCTGTTCGTTGAGGCTGATCGCGGGGAAGATCTCCAGAACTGAGAGCGACCAGGCCACAAAGCCCATCACGCTGAGGACCACGCCCGGAGAAAAGCGCCGGAAGACGAAGAGCAGGAGCATCGCCGCCATTAGCAGGTTGGCGCTTTCGGCAAAAACCAGCATCCAAGCGGGTTCCTGTGCAAAGAAGACCCATCCGCCCAGTCCACCGAGCGCGGCGCACACCGCGAGACTCATGGCGATAGGAATGGATCCCTTTTGGGAACTCCAAATTAGAGCGACGAGCAGGGCGAGCACTCCCATAGCGGGCAGAATCAGCGACATAAGCCCGCCCGGCGGCCGTCCATGAAAGACACCATTCAGTAGAATCGAATAGGCAACCAGCGGAAGCGTATAGGGGATGACATAGAGGACATGGAATCGCCCGACACGAAAGCGCGACGGCGACAGCGAGCCAAGAAACAGGGCGGAACTGATCAGCATTGACGTCTGACCCGCAGATGCCACCCAGGGGTGTAAGCTTCCGGCTAAACTCCACGGCCCCGACGTGTAGAGAAGGAGCATCGATGCCATGGCGAAAAGGAAGCCCAGAAACCACAACAAAGTGCGTGTATCCCTGAAGCGCAGATATAGATACCCGAAGGCGGGGAGGAGAAGTACGGAGAGCACAAGCGCTGGAACGTGGTAATAATCGGGCATGGAAGCCGTGAATCTCCTTCCGTCAACATCGACGGAAAATGTGAATGGCTTGACCCTTTTGGATGCGGATCTGTTTAGTGTAGCAACTACAGTAGACGGACCGCCAGAGGGTCTTTTGCCGATCGAACTGCGGCAAAGTACCCCAAACTAAGATTCTGAAACCTCTCGAAGGCCGTGTATATGCGTCTAAAGTTGCAGTTGACGCCTTGATGCAGCGGACCCCGCCTTCGCGATTGGTTTTTGCGTGCGAGCGACGAGAGGAGAGACACAAGGGTGAGAAATCATTGGTGGATAGTGTTGGTGGCAGCCGCAGGGTGCGCCCTGGCCGTATCGGCACAGAACAAGGACAGTTTTACGCCCATGCCGCTTGATTCGGGCTTCGGGCACATGGACATCGCCGCGCCGGCCATTGCGCCGGAAGAGATCATCCGCCAGTTCGCCGCCAAGGAAAGCGAGTTCCAGCAGGCACTCAATCACTATACCTACCGCCGCATTGCACGCGTGCAGACCATCGACGATGAGAACAAGGTGGACGGCGAGTGGTACGAGGTGGACGACGTCATGTTCGACTCCACCGGCAAGCGCACCGAGAAGGCGGTCTACGCCCCGCAGAATACCTTGCAGCGTGTCATGATGTCGCCTTCAGATCTGCAGGATATCCAGAAGGGCTACCCCTTCGTGCTGACCACTGAGGAGATTACCCAATACGACGTAAAGTATGTGGGCAGGCAGCAGGTGGACGAGGTGGACTGCTACGCCTTCGATATCGCTCCCAAGGTGATCGAAAAGAAGATGCGCTACTTTCTCGGCCGCATCTGGGTGGACGCAACCGATCTACAGATCGTGGTGACCAACGGCCGCATGGTTCCTGACGACACCCGCAAGAACAGCGAGGACCTTCATCCGCCCTTCATGACGTGGCGGCAGCAGGTGGACGGCCACTACTGGTTTCCGGTCTACACCAAGGGCGAGGGTATCCTCCACTTTGCCGGTGGCAGTGGAAATATGCCCGACGACGTTCACATGCGGGATACCGTCAAGTACTCCGATTACAAGCAGTACGGCTCCACCATCAAGGTGATTTACGAGGGTCAGGACATCACCAACCCGGACAGGCAGCCAACCCCGCAACCCAATGCACCGAAGAAGTAGCGTCTATGTATCTTGATACAAATGGAACCAACTACCCACAGAGCTGTGGTGAGGCAATCGCTTGTGGCCTGACCAACCCGGGGGGAAGCGTTCCCTTCAATAAAAGAGATACTTCCGCCAGCGATCGTCTCCGCGTCCCAGCATGCGCATAATCTGGCGGCTGGTGTGCAGCGAAAAAGGCCTGGGATCGCGCAGCAGGATCATGTCGTCGATCTCGTTCAATATGCGGTTGCCCTTGCGGCGGTTGCATGAGTGACAGCAGGCCACAAGATTTTCCCAGGTTGAGTTGCCGCCCCGCGACCGGGGAATTACGTGGTCAAGCGTCAGTTCGCCAGGGGGCAGCACCTCGCCGCAATACTGGCAGGTGTTGCGATCACGCAGCAGGATGTTCTTGCGCGAGAGAGCGCGTGTCTGGTGGGGAATGCGCCGGTACTCCAGCAGGCGGATTACCGAGGGCATGGCGATGCGGCTACGCTGGGCATGGAAGGTGAGGCCGTGTTCCTCCTCCGTGCGGGCAATGCCCTTGAGCACCAGTACGAGTGCCCGCCGAGCGCCACAAATATTGATGGGCTCATAAGATGCATTGAGCACCAGAACCGGCATCTGCAACATGTGTGTGGCTTGAACGCTGTACTGTCCAGCCGCGTTGTCGCCGGCCATTACCGCGGCCCTGGCCATGGACTTCTGCTTGCGCGCATGAATCATTGCTTTTCCCAGCGACATCTCTTAACCCCTCGTCAAAAAGATGGATGGTCGTGCGATGAAAACCTGCTTGCTCCCCGCGAACTTGTTACCGGCAAATTGCCGGCTTGCTCTTGAATGTCCGTTTCATCCTGAAATGAATCGCCCCGAATGAACTCGCCTTGTTTGAAGTCGTTGATGCGCCTTGCCCTTGCCAGCGTAGCCACCCAAACTGAGGCGGCTCCGGCCCGGACCAACACCTGGGCCGCGGCGCGAACGGTTGCGCCGGTGGTGAAAATGTCGTCGATAACCAACACGTGCTTCCCGTTAACGGCGGAAAGATCGGAAACCATGAAAGCACCGCGCACGTTCAAGCGCCGCATGCGGGGTGTCAGTCCAGTTTGGCTTTCCGTGGCGCGCAGGCGCATCAGCGTGCTTGAAGCCAGCGTAAGCCGCCACTGCGGATGGCTCTTGCGCAAATATGCCAGTGCATACTCTGCCAGCGACCGCGCCTGGTTGAAGCCTCGTTGCGCATATTTCGACTGGTGCAGCGGAACCGGAACCACCAGCATCTCGGGTGGCGCCTCCGCAGCCAGTTGGGAGATGGCTTCGGCCAGCATGCGGCCCAGCCCGCGGGCCGTGGGGTGCAGGCGGTCGTACTTGAGCGCGTGGATGGCCTCCTTCATGCGCCCCTGATAGGGTCCGTAGGCAACAGCGCGTACAAAAGGAGGCGGGGCCAGGCGGCAAGCCCGGCATAACACGAAGCCTGTGATTTCCGCTGGCGCATGCAAAGTGTCGCCGCAGCGCACACACACGAGGTCATTCTGGACAGGAAACTCAGTCCAGCAAACATCACAAATTGGCACGGAAGAGATCTGCGGCAGAGGGGAGCCGCAGAGAGTACAGGAGGCCGGGAGGAGGGCACAACCCAGGGCATCCATGGGACTTCGAAGCACGCGAGCCACAGCGCGCCACCGCGAAATCTCCGATGGCGGAACGTCGAACGTCAGTGAACCGGAGTCCCTGCGGAAGACGCACCTCACTTGGGGAAGCGCCGCAAATGCACGCTGCCTAGCGACAGTATACCCGGACACATATTGCGATTCCATGACATTTCATCCCCTCATCTCCGGGAATTGCCGAAGTTCAGGCAGGATTTATCAGGAAATGACCTCATCCGTTGTGGTGCCGGGAAAGCACATTCACTTCATGGATCAATTGAATATGCCTTTCCCGGCCTGATACCTGCCAGGACTAAAAAATGGGGGCTTCCTTCACGAGGATGACTTCGTCATGAGCGTGTTTGGCTTCTTCGTCTTTTCTGTTCTGAGCAACGATGTGGTCCTTGGCCTCGTGAACCGCATCCTTCACTTTGCCAACGGTCGTCTCAAATTTGCCCTTTACTTGTTGAACTGCGCCTTCTACCTCGATCCGCGTATTGCCAGTCATGCTGCCAACGTGACGCTTGGCGCTTCCCACTGCTTCGTCGATCGCGCCCTTTACTCTGTCGTTGTTCATCTTTTCCACCTCATATTGTCAGTTCCTCACGAAGTCCCACCGGGCCGCCGTATCAAATGGACCACATCGATTGCTCAGCGCGCGATTTCGCACGGAAGGTCATCCTTTTCTTTGAGGTTTACAGGCTGGCGGGAATCGAGAACGGATCAAGCCTGAGCAAGAGTGCTGTAGCTGCATGCTTTAGCTCAGCCCCATAGCATCCGGAGCAAAGGCGCGCAGCAGCATTGAGTGCGGGAGACAAGGAACGCGCATGTGATCGATAGAGAGTCAAAATCGCAAAGGGCGGATCATCCCTGGGAGGATGATCCACCCTTTGAAATCAACAATCTAGAAAACGCCGGCCATGTAGGCTTCGGCCGGTTGCGTCTTCTGCGACTTTGCGCCGCACGCGGCCAGAACCACCGGCGAAAGCGTGATGACCGGGCATTGCGTGTGGGCCAGCACCTTGTAAACCACGCCGTGGCGCGTTATGGCGGCAAAGGCAGATGCACCCTGCGCACCCAGCACAATCAGGTCCGCCTGCTGAGCCCTGCTCTGATAGAGCAATTCCTCAGTGGGGTCGCCGGGCACCACGATCGTCTGTATCGCGATTTTTCCCTGCAACTTGGCCGGAATCAGCTTCATCAGGTCCTTCTCAATGTCATCCAGAGAGCGACCGGCCAGAATCTCCGCGCGCTCCTGGGGGCGGATCACGTGCTGCAGAATCAGGCGGGCGTTGTGCTCGGCTGCCAACTCCGCGGCAAAGCCGGCCACCACATTGCTGGCCTCCTGCAGTCTTACGGCGCACAGTATGGTGCGTGTGGCGAAGTTGCGATACGAACCGTCCACAACGTCTGGCCCGACGATGAAGACCGGCGTCTTGGCAGTGCGCAAAACGGCCTCGGCCACCGAACCCACCAGCAGTTTGCCGATAGGCCCAGGAGAGTGCGTGCCCATGACGATACGATCGATCTCGCGCTCGCGCAGAAAGGCCAGGATCTGGTCAGCGGCCAATCCGGGCCGTGCGACTATTTCGCAGTTAATCCCTGCTTCCTGGGCGCGCCTTGCCATCGGCTCAAGTTGATGCTTTTCAGCGCGGGCGGCCGCCGCATAGTCGTAGTAGCGGATTCCCGAGGTCTCCGATGCGGCCACCACCAGCGTGTCATATGCGTGAAAGATAATGAGATCCGCGCCAAACTCCTTGGCTTGCGCCAGGGCAAAGCTGAACGCCTTTTCATTTGCGGGAATCTCTGAGGCAAAGAGGAGGGTGGAGGGCTTGCTCCATCCTGGCTTCATTACGACTGCCATGGGAACCTCCTGGAGGTGCGGTCAAACTATGACAAACGGCAGTTTGCTTTGCGGTGCCCGGCCGCACACGCGGCTGTGAGTTAGCTCACTCGATCCACAGACGATACTGCGGCTTTCCAATACTCCGGCACTGCAACCACTGCCAACATAGATGCGCATTGCAGTACATTCGTTAGCCGGACCCAAATTGTGCCCTCTTTTCGAAATTTTGTCCATACGGAACAATCGGGGCCGCCATGTCGACAGGTAAAGTGATCCCAATCACATCCCATTCTGTGTCATTCCTGATCTTCTGGAGTGGAATCGTGGCCCCCTGGAACGGTATTCCAGTTCAGGGTACTGCTAGAGTCTTTCGGCAGTGCCTTTGTTTTCTTTAGGAACCGAGAACCGCTCCATCCCCAGTGCCGCACCCGTTCCCGGGCCGGCATGCCGCGATTCCCAGGAGGCCGTATGCAGCCGATGACCAATATTCCCGCTCGTGGCGGGCTTAATTTTGACGAAACACCCTTCCTCGCAATTTGGGAGATCACACAGTCCTGTGACCTGGCCTGCAAGCACTGCCGTGCCGCAGCCCAGCCTATGGCACACCCTGACGAGCTCTCCAACGCCGAAGGCAAGGCCCTGATTGACCAGATCGCTGACATGAAGATTCCCATCTTCGTGTTTACGGGCGGCGATCCGATGAAGCGCAAAGACGTTTTCGAGCTGATTCACTACGCCGCCGACAAGGGCGTGCAGGTGGCACTGACCCCGAGCGCGACGCCGCTGCTGACGCGCGAAGCCATCTTCAAGCTCAAAGAGGCCGGCCTGGTCCGGCTCGGCATCTCGCTGGACGGCTCGACCCCCGAGATTCACGACACCTTCCGCGGCCTTCCGGGCGCCTATGCGCGCACCATTCAGGCCATCGAGTGGGCCAACGAAGCCGGCATTCCGATCCAGGTACACACCACCATCAGCCGCCACAACGCGCACGACCTCGACAGTCTCTGCGCTCTTTTTGAGAAGCTCGCCATCGTCATGTGGAACGTGTTTTTCCTGGTTCCGGTGGGCCGCGGCCAGCTGGACGATCTGCTCTCGGGAGACGAATTCGAGCAGGTTTTCGGAAAGATCTACGAGCTTTCGCATCGCGTCAGCTTCCAGATCAAGACGACCGAGGCCATGCACTACCGGCGCTACCTTTTGCAGCACAACCTGGAAGAACGCAAGATGGGCCACGGCCATGGACATCCGCACGCTGCCTCGGCCGCTTATGAGCCCGGCGCACCCACCGCCGACGCCAAGACCCGCACCGCTAGTTGGGCCACGCGCCGCGTCAACGACGGCAAAGGCTTCATGTTCATCTCGCACGTGGGTAACGTATACCCGAGCGGATTTTTGCCCATCCACGCCGGGAATGTGAAGCAGACGCCCTTGGCCGAGATTTACCGCAACGCGCCTATTTTCAAATCGCTGCGCGACACCAGCCTGCTTGAAGGCAAGTGCGGAGCCTGCGAGTATAAGGAGATCTGCGGTGGTTCTCGCGCGCGCGCCTATGCGGTGACGGGCGATCCGCTTGCCCAGGAGCCCTGCTGTATTTATCAGCCCAAGAACTGGGACGCGCAATTGGAGCAGGAGGCAGAAGCCTTCCGCGAAGCGGCGCCGACAGGAACCCTGGTCACGCTGTAACCAGTTTCTCTAGCCGTGGCGCAGTAAAGTCACCGCACCCCGCCAGCCAACGAAGTTCGGAAGATCTTCTGTCCGCGCTTCGTTGGTTGGTCTGGCGCATTTTGAGCTTTCGGCTGGCGTTGCTCGTCCTACTGGATCCGCGGCCTGTGAGCCCCGAATCCAGGCCCAATCCCGCAGCAGACCGCGCAACCTATACCCATCACATTCTGTGCTACACTTGCCCACACCGCCAGCACTTTGGCAATTCCCCATCCACGGTCTACGGCGAGGTATCACATGAGTTTCCCTTCCCCTGCGTCCGGGGCCTCCGTCTCCGGCGGCAATCTGCCTCTTTATCACTTCAGCTTCGCGCCGGTGCAGACGTCGCGCTGCTCCTTCCCCTTGCCCTACGCCCTGCGCAAGCAAATGGAACAGCTGTTCTCGGCTGATTTTGGCGAGGTCATCGTACATATCGGGCCGGAAGCCGCGCAACTTGGCGCCGCCGCATTCGCACACGGGTCCCATCTGCATTTCGCGCCAGAATTCTTCGCACCTGAGCGGCCCGATGGTCTGCGACTCCTCGGACACGAACTCGCCCACGTCCTTCAGCAGCGCCACGGTCTGGTCCCCGTACAGCCCGGCACCTGCCGGATCGTCCACGATGCTGCTCTTGAAGCCGAAGCCGAGCTGGCCGGGGCCTGTTGTGCCTTGGGATTCCCCGTTACGCTCGCTGGTGACGATTCCACTCGACCGCTCCAGGCGCAGAGCGTGATCCAGTGTTCGTCGCCCCCTCCCTTTCCGCTCGGAGATCTCGCAAGGCTGCCTGCATTTGGAGGCCGACTGCTTGCGCTTCTTCCCACCACCGACCAAAAGTCGCTTCTGTTTGTGGATAAGACCACAAGAAACGCGGTCTTCGAACGGTTGATCATGACTGGCCACGGACTTCAGCATCATTGCATGCAGCAGTTCAAAACCAACCTCGATTGCGTCCAGCTGCTGACTGACTTCCGTGATAACACCGCGAAAGGAAGAGTAATCAACAAGGTATCTATCAAGATCAAGAGCCTGATGGATCCCAAGAAACTGAAAGTCTTCCCGGCTGCGAATATCACCGCGGAGATGGTCCTCCGCGTCCGCTGCATCGGTGTCAGTCCCATCACCTTGATGTTGATGAATGACCCCGCCAAATGCGACTCTTATGCGTTCAAGACACGCGCTGTATTCGACTCTGTAGCACGCCGCGTAATCCATCTCTTCTATTCCTACATTGAGAAGCATGGAAAGCGAGGGGGAACCATCACTTACTCTTCACCGGGTAGTCCAACTCCGTTTCAGGTGGTGGCCGAGTACTGGCCGAAACAAGGATTCTCGTTCATAATCCCACTCAACCGGCTGCTTCCCGGCGGTGTGGGGTGCATGGGCTACTACGCCGATCAAAAATTCCTCGACATTGCCGCAACTGTTCGGGAACTGGCGCCCTGCGCCTACCAAAGAAATGTGAAGGGGTCGCCCAAATTCAGCCAGGATGGAGCGGCGATGCTTTTCAGCCTGCTGCTGGCGGAATTGACCATCAAGGAAGATCCAGTCGTCGACGGAAAGCTGAAGGTCGTCATCGGCGAGGATGGACCCAATGGAGAGTACTACCTGAAGTCTCTCTATCCGATGCCCCAGCCGCAGAATGAGAAGAAGGAATAAGCCCATGCCTTGTACACCTTTCGAGGCACGCCGACTCGTCCTTATCGAGGGCCACGCGCCAGTTTGTCCGCCCGAGGGGTTGGATGCGCGCGATGCGTCGAAATCCACCGTCCCGCTCAACCTACCGCAAATAGAAACCAAATCCCCCCGCGGCCTGATCCATATTGAAGCGATTTCAGCGTAATTCCATGGCTTGCCGGTACATTTGCGCCGCGAGCCTCGACTTTCTGCATCTATTCAGGGGTACGCACACCGTGACAAGGGGAGATCGAGACGATGCCCAATCAAGCCATTTTGAGAAAGCAACTGGTGAGTCTGCTATCCAGTAAGGAAGCGCACGCGGATTTCGAGGCGGCGATCAAAGACCTGCCGGCCAGCCTGCGCGGCCAGACGCCCAAGGGCGCCGAACACTCGCCCTGGGAGTTGCTGGAACATTTGAGAATCGCCCAGTGGGACATCCTGGAATTCTCCGTGAACCCGAAGCATAAATCTCCCGATTGGCCGGAAGGATATTGGCCCGAAACACAGGCCCCGGCAAGCGAAGCAGAGTGGGACCGGAGCGTCACGAGCTTTCGCGAAGACCTTAAGCGGATGTGCGATCTGGTGACCGCCGAAGCCACAGATCTTTTCGCAAAGATCCCTCACGGCGAGGGGCAGACCATTTTGCGGGAGGCACTGCTCACCGCCGACCATAATGCCTACCATTTGGGCGAAATGGTGCTGTTGCGGCGACTGCTGGGCGCGTGGCACTAAAGCCTGGCGGGTAAGGCAGCGCCGGCAAGCCTCAGTGTTTGGCTGGCTCCAAGTCGACCTTGCCCTTGAACTTCGAATACACAAACACCACATACCCCACGGCCAGCGCCATGCCGAAGCCCCACCAGACGAGGCCTACTGCCAGGGTGTGCGGCCCGGAGAGAGCGCTGCTCATGGTGATGTTGCGGTCCGCGCCCGTGGTGGCGGGCAGCAGAGTGGGATAAAGGCCCCAACACGCTCCGGCCAGCATGAAGAAAAGGTAGAGGCAGGACGAGAGAAACGCTTTTACCGGTTGCGTTTTGCGGTTAAAAAGCCAGACGCCGGCAAGAGATGCAAGCACCCCAACTGGAACAATAAACGTGAACGGATAGTTGAAATAGTTGTTCAGGCTGGCCGGCCTTACCACCATGGTTGCCGCCAAGCTCACCACCGTAAGCAGAGCCACCAGCAGCCAGAGCGGCGTGACAATCCTGCGCGCCCGCTGCTCCAGGTCGCCCGAGGTTTTGATGGTGAGCCACAGCGCCCCATGCAGAGTAAGCGCGGTGAGCGCAACCAGTCCGCCGATTACCGTGTACCAGTCCAGAATGCCCGGATGCGGTCCCGGCTGCCAGTTGGTCCAGAGAGGCAGAAAGAAGTATCCGTCGGCCTGCAACGGCACGCCGCGCAGCACATTGGCCAGCGCCGCGCCAAAGAAGATGGTCAGCAGCGCGCTTGCCATTCCGAACACACCGTCCAGCAACGCGCGCCACACGCCCACTTCGATATGGTTGCGCAACTCCAGGCTTATCCCGCGCAAAATCAGCAGCCAAAGCACGATCATGAGGGGCAGATAGAAGCCGCTGAAGGCCGACGCATAGAGGAGCGGAAAGGCAAAGTAGAGGGTGCCTCCGCCGGCCAGCAACCACACTTCATTGCCATCCCACACTGGGCCGATGCTGCTAAGGGTTGCCCGCTTTTCCGCTTCCGTGCGCGCCAGAAACAGATGCAGCACGCCCACTCCCAGGTCGAAGCCGTCGAGCACTACGTAGCCGACAATCATCACGGCAACCAGCCAAAACCAGATAAATCCCATCATCGCCAGGCTCCTTGTTGTTCAGCATGTTCCGTTCAGGCTCTTCGAGCCCGGCTTCAATCGGCGTGGACTGCCTCGGCGGCTGCAATCTTCGGCTCGGGACCCTGGCTGATTTCGCGATAGATCAGCACCGTGAACAGCAGGCCCATCAGCATATAAAGCCCCATAAAGCCGAGCAGTGTAAACAGCCCGTTGCTCGCCGAAACGGTGTTCGAATAGCCCTCACTGGTGCGCATCAGCCCATAGATCAGCCACGGCTGCCGGCCCAGTTCGGCGGTCATCCAGCCAGCGGTATTGGCGATGTAGGGCAGCGGAAAACTCAGCAGAAGCGCCCACAGAACCCAGCGGGAACGGTAGAGCTTTCCGCGCCAAAGCAGGAACGCGGACACCGCCATCAGCAGCACGAACCACGTACCCAACCCAGCCATGATGTGGTAGGCGTAGTAGAGCAGCGGCAGCGCCGTGGGCCACTGGTCGTGCGGAATCTGGTCAAGGCCCTTGACCTCGGCTTTGGTGGTTCCGTAAATCAAGAAGCTCAACAGGTCGTTGACCACGATAGGGTTATCGATCTGGCCGGTCTCTTCATTGGGCTGGCCCATGAGCACAACCCCCGCGCCGGCCTCGGTCTTGAAGAGCCCTTCCATCCCGGCAATGGCCGCAGGCTGATAGTGCGCCACGTACTTTCCGTGCAGATCGCCGGTGGGAAAGATGATAAGAACAGAAGCGACCACGCCGGCGATCACGCCTACCTTGAGGAAGATCCGCGCGTATTCCTCGCGATGCTTCTCCAATAGATAAAAGGCGCCGACGGCAGACATGACAAAGGATCCGGTGACTACCGCTCCGGTCATGTTGTGCGCGTACTGGAGCAGGCCCCAGGGATTCAGCAGCAGTTGCCAAAAGCTGAGCACCTCGAACTGCCCGTTGGGCAAGCGATCATAGGCCACCGGATGCTGCATCCACGCGTCGGTCACGATGATGAAGAACCCTGAGATCCACGATCCCACAAAGACCATCACCGCCGAGAACCAGTGCATCAGCTTTGAGATTCGCTTTTCTCCGTAGAGAAACAGGCCCAGAAACGCCGACTCCAGAAAGAAGCTGAAGACGCCTTCCATGGCCAGCGGCTGGCCGATCACTCCGCCCGAAAGCCGTGAGAATCGCGCCCAATTGGTGCCGAATTCGAACTCCATTGGGATTCCGGTGACCACGCCAAAGACGAAGTTGATGGCAAAGATGCGTCCCCAGAAGCGGGCCGCACGGTCCCACTGTTCACTGCCGGTTCGGAGCGCGACTGTCTTGAGGGCCACGATGAGCAGGCCAAGCCCCATGGTGAGCTGCGGGAACAGGTAGTGGAAGGTGATGGTGAAGGCAAAGTGCAACCGGTGGATCAGTTCACTGCTCATGCAGTGCCTCCTGGTGCTGGAAGGTCCGGGGGAAAAGAACAAACCGCTCGGAGGTTGGGGTTAGGGGAAGAGTTTTCGAAAGAAGGCGGATCGGGCCGGTTTTGCACCTGCTAGAAAGTACAAGACCTGCGGGCTTCATTGTAGCTCTTCAGGTGAACCAGATCACATGCAACACCCAGCCAGCTCCTTGATTCCAATCCTGCAGGCATACATTTCCGGCGAGGCTCTCACTTTCCCCTCAACGCATGCGTTGCAACCCGGAAATTGCTGTAATGATGGAGTAATGTCCAGGATGCGGATTGCAATCATTGGCGGCGGAATAGCGGGGCTGGCTGCTGCCTATGAGTTGGAAAAGGCCCGTACAGCAGGTAACCCGCTCGAATACACACTGTTTGAAGCGCGCGCCAGGTTGGGCGGATCCCTGTCTTCCGTGGTTGTTGACGGCGCGGTCATCGAGCAGGGTCCGGACTCCTTCCTGACCGAAAAGCCCGCTGCGGCCGAGTTGTGCCGCGAGGTGGGACTCGGCGCCGAGTTGCTGCCTTCAAACGATGCGGCGCGCAAGACCTACATCCTGGTGCGGAACCGGCTGGTCCCACTGCCCGATGGACTTATGTTCCTCGTCCCCACCAAGCTGATTCCAACCGCCCTGACGCGTCTTTTCAGCATCAAAACCAAGTTGCGCATGGGCATGGAGCTGCTGCTGCCTCCGCGCCCCAGCGGTTTGCAGGACGAAGCGGTGGCGTCGCTGGTGGAGCGCCACTTTGGCGCTGAAGCCGTGGACCGGCTCGCCGACCCGTTGCTGTCCGGGATTTATGGCGGCGACGCTGCCCAGTTGAGCGCCCGCACCGTGCTGCCCGCGCTGGTGAAGATGGAAAGCGAATACGGCTCGCTGACCCGCGGCATGCTGGCCGCGCACGCCAAGATGCGCGCCAAGGCAAAGGAAACGGCGAAGAAGAACGGTACCGCTCCGACCGCCGCCCGTCCTGCGCCTCGGGCGATCTTCACATCCCTGCGAGGCGGAATGCAGCAGTTGATTGACGCGCTCAGCGCACGCATTGCGCACGCATCCATTCGGCTGAGCGCGCCTGTGGCCGCTATCGAAAAGACCGCGGACGGCTGGAAAGTGAAGTCCGGCGGCGTTGTCGAGTCCTTCGATGCGGTTATCTTTGCCTCGCCCGCCTGGGCAGCCGGTGTGCTTCTGGCCCCTGTGGACGCTGCGCTCGGCGAGGAACTAGGCGGCATTCCCTACTCTTCGTCCATCACCGTGAATCTTGTTTACGACGAGAGCAAGCTGGGCCGCCTGCCCGATGGGTTTGGCTTCCTGGTTCCGGCAAGTGAAGGTCGCGCGATGCTGGCCGCAACCTTCGTCCATCGCAAGTTTCTGGGCCGCACGCCGCCGGGAAAAGCCGTTATCCGCGCCTTCCTGGGCGGCACCAAGAACGAAGCTCTGCTCACTGAGTCGGACGAAACGCTCGTGGCGATTGTGCGCCGCGAGTTGAGAGAGATTCTAGGCGAAAAGATCATCGGCCTTGCAGTTGAGCCGGAGTACACGCAAGTGGCCCGCTGGCGTCGCGCCATGGCTCAGTACGCCGTAGGCCACCAGGACCGCATCGCCCGCATCGCCGCGCGGGTAGACACACTTCCGGGACTGCGCCTCGTCGGCAACGCCTACGACGGCATCGGTATTCCAGACTGCATCCGCCTGGGACGGAAGGCAGCAAAGGAGCTGGCGGCGACGGTTGTGCAGGAGTTAACTTCCAGCCAGTCCTGAGGAGCGAAGGGCGGATCGCCCATTGTTTATATTTATCAACAACATACGAACGCGTTGGCCTGGGTCTCGCTTTTGGGACCTGGGCCAATCTGTTTTAGGAGGCTTGGATCCTGGAAGGTAAAGCGGACTGGATGAGCTTGAGAGGAGGCAGGGGAGGGGGGGTGGGTAGGGAGGGGTGGGAGGGGGGTGGAGGTGGGGGCCCGCAGGGTGGTTTTCGCAGTTCGGGCGGGGCTTCTTCGGGCTTGAGATCTGCGGCGCACCTTCATCTTTTGTCCTCTATTAGCATTGTGCGCCGGATGGGGTTAATTATATGCAAACAGTGGACAGTGGGCAGTGGGCGATGCAGCGCCAGGGTTGAGTTGGTTGCTGTCCCACCCATTCCGCTGAAGAGCGCGGAATGGATGGGGCGCCCGCAGTTTTCTGGCACATGTCATTTTTTACCGGTAGAGCTTTAGTCAGGTGGGAGCAGGGGCAGGGTGAGGTTTTCGGCTTTGGCGGGTCGGCTGCGCGGGGCTTTTTTGAAGGTGGCGTCGCGGCGGTGGAGCGGGTATTCGGGCTGGCGGCCATCGAGAATCTGCTGGATGGTGAGGATTTGTAGGCGCGGATAGGTGGTGCCGTCGGTGGATTTGTAGAATCCGGCCTCTGCGGCCTCCTTGAGCATGGGCTTGGTGGGCGGTTCAAAGCAGATAAAGACGCCGATCTCGGCTTTTTCGCGGGTGAGAACACCGACGAGGTCGCGGACCTGGGGAACGGAGACACCGCCTGCCTTGACTGAGAAGATGATCTGTTTGGATTGGCCGGAGTCGTCGTCGTGGAAGTAGAGGCGGCCATCGATGCCACGGTCCGCACCTTTCTTCTGCTCGGCGGGACGCGCGCCCACCTGGCCCAATGCCCACCACTGGAACTGGTACTTGTCTTCGGCGGCGAGAGAGGCGGCTCCGGCGTAGTCGGTGGGTTCGCCGATGACGTCGTAGGTCTGCTTGATCTCTGGACCGAAGGCGTCGGAGAGGCGCTTCTTGATGAGGCCGATGGCGAGGTGGGTGATGTCGATGCCGATCCAGCGGCGGTTGAGGCGCTGGGCGACCTGGACGGTGGTGCCGCAGCCGCAGAACGGGTCGAGGACTACATCGCCTTCGTTGGAACTGGCTTTGAGGATGCGTTCGAGGAGGGCTTCGGGTTTTTGGGTATCATATCCAAGACGTTCTGCGGCTGCTGAGTTAAGCGGGCGAATGTCAGTCCAGATGTCGCGGACTGCGACACCGTTGAGGTCCTTGACGTAGGTCTTTAATCTTGGCTTTCCACCCTTCGAGAAGGCAATTCTCTTTTCGTTCCAAAGCTTATCCATTCCGTCTTGGTCAAATTGCCAATGCCGTCCGGGCGGCGGCTCGATGATCTTTCCACCGAATGATCGCGTAGGCCCCTGGCCTGCTCCAGTCAAGTCGGAAAGTCTGTAAAGTCCCTCCTCGTCACGAATCAGATCATGGCCTTTTGCTGTCTCTTCAGTCTGTGGGATTGTGGGTGGGTTCCAGGTGGTCTTGTCTCCACGACTGAAGAACAAAAGCGTGTCATGGACTCTTCCAAATTGGCGTCCACCTTTCCGACCCGTCGTCCTTTCCCAAACAATCTCATTGCGAAAGAACTGCGGCCCGAACACCGCATCCATCAGAATCTTCAGGTAGTGGCTGGCGGTGGGGTCGCAGTGGAGATAGATGGAGCCGGTTTCCTTGAGGACGCGGCGGAGTTCGACGAGGCGCGGGGCCATCATGGCGAGGTAGGCCATCATGTCGGAGTTGAAGAGGAAGGTTTTGAAGGCGCGGAGGGCGTCGGCGACGCGGCCTCCCTGCTCGACGATTTGCTCGTAGGCGCGCTGGGCGTCGAGGTTCCACTCCCAGGTGTCTTCAAAGGCGTGAATCTGGGAACTGGACTGGGAGCCGTCTTTTTCGGCGAAGAGGACGTTGTAGTCCTGGCGGGAGTTGAAGGGCGGGTCGAGATAGACAAGATCGACGGATTCGTCCTTGACGTACATCTTGAGGACTTCGAGGTTATCGCCGTAATAGAGCTGGTTTTTGAGAGTGGCCACTGGATTGGGTTGAGGGTAACACGTTGAAGCAGGGAATAGGGACCAGGGACCAGGGAATAGGAAGGCGCCGGGGTTGAGTTGGTTGCTGTCCCACCCATTCCGCTGAAGAGCGCGGAATGGATGGGGCACGGGGCGGAGTTCGATGGCCAGGCGCCCGAAAAAGCAGCCGCAGTCATACATGGCGCTTGGCGCCACCCAAGGCCATGAAAATATTTGCCTGATCTCGCGGCGCCCCTACTGGGCTTGAGTCGTTCTTTCATCATCTTCCCAGGACTGCGTCCTGGGCTATTTCCCTTTGGTCCCTCCGGGACAAGTAATCGCGTCCACTGGCTCCTATTTTCAGGGCAGGTCCTTCGACCCGCTGCGCTCGCTCGGGATGACAGTGCAGTTCTGGTGCGAGCTCCAGATCCTTGACACTAGTAACTAATTCCTGTTCCCTGTTCCTATTCCTATTCCCTGGCACTGTACCCTACTCGTGCTTCATTCCTGCCTGTTCGAGGTACTGGAGGTAGCCGAGGAGCGCGCCCCAGTGGTAGAAGCGGTCGCTGCTGGCGACGTCGTCTCCGGTACCTAGGATGGCGTTGTAGTTCTCGTGGACGTGGCCCTTCTCAGTCCACTCTTTGAGGAAGAGGTCGTAGGACTTTTGCGCGAAGGCGCGGCGGGTTTCCGCGTCGTCGTAATTCAAGAGGCCCAGGTAGACGAGGTAGTTCATGGGTCCCCAGATGCGGCCTCGCCAGTAGTTCTGGTCGTTGAAGGCGGGGTCGTTGCGGGCGATGGAGGGGATGGTCCACGGGCCCCAGAACTCCTCGGGGTTGAGCAAGTGCTTGCGGACCATGACCTCGGCCTGGGCCGGGGTGGCCGCCCTGGCGAGCATGGGATAGAAGTTGGTGGGCGAAAGGCGGAGGCTGGGCTGGCCGGTGTGCAGGTCCTTATTAAGGAAGATGCCCGCCTGCTCACTCCACAGGGTGGCGAGTTGGGTACGGTAGCGGGCGGCGCGGTCGCGAAGTTCCCTGGATTCGGCCGGCTTTTGAAGGGCATCGGCGATTTGGGCGAGGGCATCGCAATCGGCAATGTACATGCTCATGAGGCCGACGTCGGCAACTTCAAGCAGGTGGGTTTGCGGGTTGTAGGCGGTGCCGTCGTACATGGGGCTGTTGTCGAGGCCGGACTCGAAGACGGCTCCCTGATGGGTTCCGCGCGAATGGTCGTCGAGGTTGGCGGGCTGGTTATCGGCATCGCTGCCCCAGACCAGGTAGCCCTGCATGTCGCGGTGCTGAGCCCACCAGCGATTCCAGTTGAGCAGAGGCTGGAAGGCGTCCTGAATGAACCAGCGGTCGTGGAATCGGGAGTAGAGGCCGAGGACGGTGATGGCGCCGACGGGCGGCTCGGAGCGGTCAGAGCTTTTCCAGCCGCCGGGGCGCGCGTAGTTGGGCACAAAACCCTGGGGAGTGGACTCGCGGAGAATTTCGAGGGCGTTGGCGTAGGCCAGATCGCGGTCTCCGATGGCGGCCAGGGTGGCGGCGAAGAAGGTGTCCCAATCGAAAAGAACGTAGCCGCCCCAGCCGATGCTCCAGACGCGGCTGACCGGGGAGATAACTCTCTGCTTGGAGGGCTCGTAGATGGTGTCCCAGCCGAGGGTGGTTTGAATGGCGTCGAGGATAGGGCCGGCGGTGCCGAGTTTGCCTGCCACTGAGATCGATTGTTCATAGGCGGCGTGTTGCACCTGAAGGGCCGCGGTGATTTCATCCAACGTGCGCCGCTTGCCGGTGCTGACGCCGATGGGCGCGGTAAAGTCCACCGAAAAGTAGGGGCCAACGGAGGGAATATCGGCGTAGTCCTGCACAGGATGGGCGGAGGGCTCGGAGCAGGTGCAATAGACGGGCACGTCGCCGGAAGATCCGTGGGTTTCGATGAGGCCGGGGCGGCGCAGGGCGGTGCCAGGCTGGTTCCAGAGGAAGTCGACCGAGACGACGAGGGTGGGCGGAAGCGCGGAGACGGCGGTGGAGGGCAGCGGCGTGGCCAGCAGCACCAGATCGCCGCCCACAGTGCCGCTCTGGACGCGCCAGCTATGGCCATTCCAGGTGACGCGCAGATCGGTGTAGTCGCCGTTCCAGGCGTGCTGGCCGGGGACAACCTGCTCGGCACCGGGGTTGAGCCTGCCTATCAATATGTTCCGGAGGAAGGCATCGCTGCCCTCGGTGGTGTTGTGCTTGAGGCCGAGGTGGATGGCAAGGCCCTCGGGCAGAAGGACATGGGTGGTGACGCTGTTCACGTCCCAGGTGTTCCATCCCTGGGCGAGACGGCGCTGCACCTGGTTGTACTCTGGAGAGGCGGGCGGGGCCGCGGGAGTTTCAGCAGCCGATCTGGAGAGAGGAACCGGGGTTACAGGTGCGGCGGAACTGGCGGGCTGGGCGAGTGCGGATGTCGCGTTTAGAGCCAGCGCCAGGATGGTGAGCGCACACATGGTAGAAGGCAGTGATGCTTTGTCTCTTGAAGGCATGAAGATCCTCCTGGCGTAGGGCCGGCACTGTTCCCTGCGGACGTGAATGAGGGTGATGAATCATCGGTGTCAACGATAAACGGTCGGGTTGCGCCGCAGGGGATTTTTTCGATAAAAGCGATGGGAGATTTCGGTCATTGTTGGCCGATGACGGGGCATTAGGCGAGGCCGGGAGCAATATACCGCATTACGGTAATTTGTCCCGTATTTTGAACGGATGAAACTTCGCACGTGAGCCTCATCACATCTTGGAGATACATCAGACGTTCAACATGGATGGCATGACAGGTGCGACCCTTATCCTTGTTGCTCCATGTTCGCTTCTGTTGGGCGCAGTGCTTCAGCTGCTTGTTTCGCGGCTGTGTTCTGCCCGAACGAAGGGGATTCTGGCTTTTCTTTCCTGTGTTCCTGCGGTGCTTGCCGTACTCGGTATGGTGCATTTGGTTCAGGGCGGACAGGCCGTCGAAGTTAATCTGCTGCAGTGGGATGGCCCGCTGCTAGCGCTTGTGTTTCATGTGGATGCGCTGAGTATTCTGTTCGCATTCATGGGGACGTGCCTGGGCGCCTTTGTGCTGCTGTATTCGATTGGATACATGGCGCACGACAAGGCCGCCACACGATTTTACTGCTCGATGCTGATCTTCATCGCCGGCTTTGTCGGCCTGGTGTACAGCGCCAACCTGTTTGTTTTCTATCTTTGCTGGGAGCTGGTTGGTTTGTGCTCCTTCAGCCTGGTGGGCTTCTGGTATACGAACCGCGAGGCGGTGGCCGGAGCGCGCAAAGTGCTGCTGATGACGCACATCGCGGGCTACGGACTGCTGGCGGCCATCCTGGTGATTTTTCACCGGACGGGCAGCGCGTTGTGGACGGACCCGCATGTGGCTCAGAGCTTTACGGGCGGCATCTTTGTCTTGATGCTGGTGGCGCTGGTGGCCAAGAGCGTGCAAGTGCCTCTGCATACGTGGATTCCGGAGGCTATGGCGGCTCCTACTCCGGTGAGCGCGCTGCTGCACGCGGCTTGTTACGTGAAGGCGGGCGTCTACCTGGCGTGCCGCATGCACAGCTTTGGCGCGTGGCAGCCGGCATGGAGCGGATCTCTGATCTGGATTGGCACCGTGACCATGGCAGTGGGCGTGATGTACGCCATGGTGCAGACGGATTTGAAGCGGATGCTGGCCTACTCGACGGTAAGCCAGATCGGGTACATGATGATGGGCATCGGGATTGGCACACCGCTGGCGATTACCGCCGGCCTGCTGCATTGCCTGAATCATGGATTCTTCAAGGGCGGGCTGTTTTTGACGGCCGGCTCGGTGCAGCACGCGGCGGGTACGCGCGACATGAATCAGTTGGGCGGGCTGGCGCAGAAGATGCCGCGCACAACGCTGTCGTGGCTGATCGGCGTGGGTAGCATGATGGGCATTCCGCTGATGAGCGGCTTTGCCAGCAAGTGGATGCTTTACGCGGCGGCATTGCAGGCCGGATGGGCAGTTCCGGCGGTGGTGGCGTGGGCGGTGAGCCTGGGCACGGTGTTCCTGGGCGCGAAGGCGACGAGCGCGGTGTTCCTGGGACCGGCGACGAAGGCAACCGAGAACGCGCATGAATCTCCTCCGACGATGGTGTGGGGCATGGGATTCCTGGCGGTGGGCAGCATCGTACTGGGCGTTGCTCCGCAGTTGGCGGTGAATCTCTTCCTGAATCCTGTGCTGGGCGCGTTGGGCATGGGCGCCGGGGTGCACGTAACCTGGCTGGGCATGACGGCAGACGCGGGCAGCTTCTCGACTACGGGCGGGCTGATCCTGGCGCTGGTTTCGCTGATTGTGGGTGGCGCGATCTACGCGATTGCCTACGCGGCACGGCAGACGCCGGTGGCGACAACGGTCACCAGCGGCGGCGCTTTGATGGCTGCGGGTGGCGGCATCTTTACGGGCGGCGAACCGCTTTCGGACCAGGGGCGCCTTACGGCCGGCGACTTCTCCGATATCTTTCTTCAGAACTGGAAGGCATTCTTCCGCTGGACGAATGTGGACCGCTTCTACCTGGGCGTATGGGATGGAGTGTTGGCTTTCTCGCGCGGGTTGGGCGTTGCCGTCTCGTGGATGGAGCGGCAGGCCTTGGCGCTGGTGGTTGTGTTCGCGGCCATGATTTTTGTGCTGGCGCGCTGGGTTGTTCCTGGGGTGCAAACGAAGTACCTGGGGGGTGTGACACTCCCAAGTGAAGTGCAAACGCCGCTGATGCTGGTGGCGGGTATCGGCATTGCCGCCCTGGCGCTGCTGCTTGCCTCGCTGGTGAGCGGCGCAAAGGGCAAGATTCCGCTGTGGCCCTGCATGCTGATCGTCGGATCGCTTTCGGTAGCCGGCCTTGTGGTTGCCAATCCCTGGTGGCGGCTGGGGCTGCTGGAAACGGCCGCATTGCTGACCGTGGTGCGGGTCTGGATCACGGCACGCTCCCAGGCTGCAAAGCTTGTTTATCTGGCTGTGGTGCTAATCTCCGCCGGATCGCTGGTGGGGAGTGAGCTGCTCTACAACCCGCAGGATCAGGGCTGGACGCGCGCTCTTCTGCTGACCAGCGTCTTCGTCAAGCTGGCCGCCGTGCCGCTCTTGTTCTGGCTGCTGTCGCTGGCGGACGAACTGCCCGCGCTGGTGCTCGGACTGATCATAGCGGTGGTCGATATGGCCGCCTTCGCCGAGTTCTCGATGAGCGTGCAGTTAATGCCGAGCGCTCTGACACCGCAGCCGATTTTGCTTTACGCGGCGGCGGCAACATCGTTCGTGGCCGCACTGCTGATGATCTCGCAGCGCAGCCTGAAGCGGCTGCTGGTGCTCTCGACAATCGAGGATGCCGGATTCCTGCTGCTGGGCGTATTTTCGATCAACATCCTGGGATTCACCGGCGCGCTGATTGCCGCAACCACCCACGCGCTGGCGAAGGCATTACTGTTCATCTGCCTGAGCAGCCCTGAAGCCGCGGGCGAGTTGGACAGCGAACCGCTGGGGTTGGCGATTCGCTACCCGGTGAGCGCGTTCGGCTTCCTGTTCGGCATGCTGGCGATGCTTGGGATTCCGCCGACGATCGGCTTCCTGGGGCGCTGGAGGCTTTACGAAGCGGCAGTGCAGATAGGCTGGCCTCTGGCCGCGGTTTTCATTGTTTCGTCCATCCTGGCGCTGATTGCGTACGTGCTGGCGCTGACCCGCATCTGGTGGGGACCGGGCCGTGAGCCTGCCGCCCAACAGAAAACAGATTCGCCTGAGAGCAAAGAGCCGTTCCTGGTGCAAGCCACAGTCGTCGTGCTGGTTGCGATGATTCTGGCAGCCGGGGTGTGGCCGAGCGTATTGCAGATGCTCCATTGGGGGAGACCATGAATCTCTGGAACAAATTGATGTGCTACAGCCGGCGGCGCAGCCCCTGGCTCTTCCACATGAACGGGGGCAGTTGCAACGGCTGCGACATCGAGCTGGTGGCGAGCCTTTCTCCGCGCTACGACGCCGAGCAGCTGGGCGTGCGGCTAGAAGGCAGCCCGCGTCATGCCGATATTCTCTGCATCACCGGGCCGATTACGCATAACGCGGTAAACGCGATCAAGACCGTTTATGACCAGGTGCTGGGACCCAAGGCCGTGGTGGCCATCGGCTCCTGCCCGGCAACGACGAATGTGTTTATCGACAGCCGCACGCTGGCTGGACCGCTGACCAAGCATATTCCGGTGGACGTGTTTGTGCCCGGCTGCCCGCCGCGGCCTGACGCAATTATTCAAGGTGTGGCCATGGCGGCCGGGATTCTGGCCGAGAGAGCAGCGAAGAAGCAGCCGATTGCCCCGGTGGTGATGCCGCTGGTGGGACCGGGATGCAGCGGCGCTTGCGGATGTGGCGGCGGAACCTGTTCCACTCCGAGCAGTGACGCAGCGAGCGAGGTGCAGCAATGAATATGACGACTGCCTTAGCCCGCCTGCTTATCTTTCCGGGACTGCTGTTCGCCGTGCCTGCCGCGTGGTTCTTCCTTTGGGTGGAACGCAAAGCCGTTGCCATGATGCAGGGCCGCATCGGGCCTCCGTTCATGCAGCCTTTCTACGACTTCATCAAGTTGCTGGGCAAGGGCACGCCTCCGCGCAGCGGGATAGGCGGAATGCTGATGAGGGCCTGGCCGCTGATCGCGGTTGCCTCGGCTGCCGGCGCTGTGGGACTGCTGCCGGTGCTGCCCTCTTCGGGCGGATTTCAGGGTGACCTGATTCTTCTGCTGGCGCTGATGGAACTGCCGTCGATGTGCATTATCGCCGCCGGCTTCAGCTCGCGTTCGATCTTTGGCGAAATCGGCTCGGCTCGTGAAGCTGTGTTGAGCGTCAGCTACAACATCGTGTTTCTGCTCGCGATTGTATCGATCGCAGCGTCGCAGCATACGTTCTCTCTGGAAGCGCTGGCGCAGCTGCCGGCCTCGCCGCTGCGGGTGCTGGGCATTCTCGCGCTGCTGGTTTGCCTGCCCGCGAAGCTGCATCTGAATCCCTTCTCGCTGCCGAACGCGGAGCAGGAGATTTATTCCGGCCCGATGACCGAATACGCAGGCCCGGAACTGGCCATGTGGGAACTGTCGCATGGGTTGGAATGGGTGGCGGCGACGGGCCTGGTGGCCACGCTGGCCGCTCCGGTCATAACGACGTGGTGGCTGGCCGCGCTGGTGTTCGTGGCGCTCTCGTTTGGCATCGTGCTGCTGCTCTCGGTGGTTGCCTCGGCAACGGCGCGCTTGCAGATTGACACAACCGTGCGCTTTTACTGGCAGTGCACGCTCATCTTCGCGGTCCTGGCCGTTGCGTCCGCGCTCTTCATGAGGTTCAGATCATGAACATTTTGACCATGCTGTGGAAGAACCTGTGGGGCGGCTCGCGGACCATGCGTTTTCCGTTGAAGCCCACGGAGGGCAAGGGCTTCAGGGGCAGGGTGACGTTCGATCCGGAGCTTTGCACCGGGTGCGCCATCTGCAAGTTCCGGTGCACGTCGCGCGCTATCGACTTTAAAGGCGGCAAGGGCGAATTCACGTGGAGCTACGATCCAGGCCAATGCACTTTTTGCGGGCGCTGCATCGAGGGCTGCAAGACCCATGCGATTCACCAGGACGCTGAATGCCCGCCAGTGTACCTGACCCTTGGCGAACTGAAGAACTCCTACACGGTGGCACGCAAGCCGCCCGCACCAAGGCCCGCCGCGGCCGCACCGGCTACCCCGACAACACCGCCGGAGGCAGCCGCACCAGACCCAAACCCTACCCCCGGAGCCGCACAATGAGCGTATTTGAAACCATCCAAGAGAAACTCGGGGTCACGGAACCCTGGCTAGAAAAGGGCGGCGTGCACTGGCTGAACCCTTCCCCATTAAGCGTGCGCGAACTGGCCAAGGCGATGATTGCCTTGAACGCGCGCTTTATCACGATTACCGCGTATCAGCTGCCTAAAGAAGAGGGCTTGAAGCTGGAGTACCACTGGGATCTGGATGGACAGTTGCTGGGCTTTCCCTTTCTGCTTGCCGGCAACACCATTGAAAGCATCTATGACCTGAGCGAGGCCGTTGACTGGATCGAGCGCGAGATTCACGAAGGCTTCGCGGTGGATTTCACCGGACGCGAGTACGAACCGCTGTTGCTGCGCGAGGGGGAGACGCCGGGCGTCAACCTGCGCGAGGAGGTCAAAAAATGAGCTACAAGATCCCCATGGGGCCGTACCATCCGGCTCTGGAAGAACCCTACAAGCTGGACCTGATCTGCACCGGCGAGACGGTTACGGACGCCAAGCTGCATATCGGCTTCAACTTTCGGGGCATCGAGCACCTGGCTGAAACCCGCAACTATATTCAAGTGATCGCGCTGATGGAGCGCGTGTGCGGCATCTGCTCGAACATCCACACGCTGACGCTTTGCCAGGCCATGGAAGGCTTGACGGGGCTGACGCCGCCGCCGCGCGCACAGTATATTCGCGTGGTGATGGCGGAGCTGGAGCGGCTGCACTCGCATGTGCTGTGGGCGGGGATCGCGGCCAAGCTGATGGGCTTCAAGACGATGTTCATGACCTGCTTTGAACTGCGCGAAAAGGTGATGGATGTGTTGCAGGCCATCAGCGGCAATCGCGTGAACTACTCGATGAACCGCATCGGCGGCGTCAATCGCGATATCGAAGATCCAATTGCGTTGCTCGGCATGATCGACGTGCTGGAGCGGGAGATGGTGAAGAAAGTAATTCCCATCTTTACGACCAGTTCCACGGCGAGGTCGCGCTGCGCGGGCATTGGCGTTCTGACTCACGAGAAGGCCATCTCCTGCGGCACAGTGGGCCCGGTGGCGCGCGCTTCGGGTGTGGGCCAGGATATTCGCAAGGCCGCTCCTTACGCGGCATACGCGGAGATGGATTTCGAAGTGCCCGTGCAGCCGGATGGCGATGTAAAGGCCCGCCTTCTGGTGCGAGCGCTCGAGATCATGGAGAGCTGCAAGATTCTTCGCCAGGCGTTGACCAAGATGCCTCCGGGCGAACTGGCAAGCGGCGGCGACAAATTCACCTTCGTGACCGGCACCGCCACCAGCCGCGTGGAAGCACCGCGCGGAGAGGTGATGTATAGCGTGTCGTGGAAAGAGGGGGCGAGAAACCCGGCCCGGGTGCATGTGCGCACGCCTACGTTTGCCACCATGCCGGCTATCCGGTGGATGGTGCTGGGCGCGCGGCTTGCCGATACGCCGCTGATTCAGGCGTCGATCGACCCATGCTACTCCTGCACCGACCGGTAGGACGAACGGATTGAAATGTCATTTCGATGAAAGATGCGCCGGTCCGAAAAGGGCCGGCGCATCTTTCATGCGCTTGACACGCCACTGCACCCCGTCTTGTAATTGATTTGTTGGTTGTGGTGATGGAGTTCACCCTTAGAGCAAATCCAGGATTACCGTAACCTTGGAGAATTCATGCGAGGTTGCCGCTTCCTGAGGTTCGCGTCAACTTTGTATTGCTTTCGAGGTATGCCAATCCTGGAATTGCTAGAACCGCTGTCTCAGCAATCACGCCTGACAGATGATGACTCCTGACAGGGAAATCCTGTTGCGGAGTCCTGCCGCCTCACGATCTCTCCCTACAACCTGATTGAGAGGAGAAAGGCCTTGCAGAAATATCTGCTGATTGCCCTGGGCGGGGGGCTGGGCTCGATTGCCCGGTACTGGGTGGGCTCGACGATCTCCGGACGTCTGGGCGCGAAATTTCCTTACGGCACCTTCATCATCAACATCACGGCGTGCGTGATTATCGGCTTCGCGCTCACGGCCCTGGGCAAACGGGCCGATCTGAATCCGGCGTGGCGATACCTGATCGCGGTTGGCTTTATCGGCGCTTACAGCACCTTCTCGACGTACGAGTGGGAGACGCTTTCGACGCTGCGCTCGGGAGCATTCCTGCTGGGCGCGCTTTATGCGGGGGGCAGCGTTGTGCTGGGGCTGGTGGCGGTGTGGGCGGGCGCCGCGCTTGCGGATGCGCTTTGATGCACGCTTGAAATTATTAGCGAATTTTTTCCTGACGGTATAGAGGAAGAAGCTTTCCCTCATGGGCTAGACAGCGAACGACCGGCGAATGGCAGGTCGATGAGGGAAGGACCATTTGTCTGAGGGATATTCTACTTTTGTCATGTTGACGGCAAGTAGTCCGAAATAGCCATTGGTGCTTCCATTGGAGCCCGTTAAACAGCGTGGTCCT